>DATNJC010000054.1:0-49768 GCA_035604115.1 Bryobacteraceae bacterium
TTGCGAGCTTGGAAGATCCGCCAACTGGAATTGCTGGAGCATGCCGTGGCCGCGGCCCTTACTGCGGTGAATTCAGAACACGCAACAGCCCATTTTCGCCACTGCGGCTATGGTCTATAAATACTCAGAAAATGGTCTAAATGAACCTGCGATGGACTCCCACCGCGGCGCTGGATTTGGAACAGGTTCATGAGTACATCGCCCGCGACAGCCCGGAGGCTGCGGGCCGCACGGTGGATGCGATTCTCAAGGGGATCGACGCCCTTTTGCAGAACCCTCTGATGGGACGAGTGGGCCGGCTAGGGAGAACCCGCGAACTGGTGTTCTCACCGTTCGTCGGGTCCTACCGCGTGAAATCGGGTTCCCTCGAAATCCTTTCGATCATCCATGGAGCGCGCCGCTGGGACTGATAAAATGGAAGCACCCCATGACAACTCAGAACTCCTTCGGCGCCGCGGGCGAGCTTCGCGTGGGCTCCCGCACTTACAAGATCTTCCGCCTCTCCGCGCTCGAAAAAGCCGGCGTCGCCAAGCTGTCCCGCATTCCGTACTCGATCAAGATTCTGCTCGAGAACTTGCTGCGCCATGAGGACGGCCTGACCGTCAAGCGCTCGGACATCGAGTACGTAGCCAAATGGGACACCAAAGGTCCCGCGCAGGAGATCAACTTTCGCCCGGCGCGTGTGTTGTTGCAGGATTTCACCGGCGTCCCTTGCGTGGTGGATCTCGCCGCGATGCGGGACGCGCTGGCCAAGATGGGTTCCGATCCCAAGAAGGCCAACCCGCTGATCCCGGTCGACCTGGTGATCGATCACTCCGTGCAAGTGGATGAGTTCGGTACCAAGGGCGCATTCGCGGCCAACGCGCTGATCGAGTACTCGCGCAACCAGGAGCGCTACGCGTTTCTGCGCTGGGGCCAGTCGGCGTTTCAGGATTTCCGCGCCGTGCCGCCCGATACCGGCATCGTGCATCAGGTGAATCTCGAATACCTGGCGCCCCTGGTCTTCAACAAGGACGGGAACGCCTACCCGGACACGGTGGTGGGCACCGATTCGCACACGACGATGATCAACGGCCTGGGCGTGGTCGGATGGGGCGTGGGCGGAATTGAAGCCGAGGCGTGTATGCTGGGCCAGCCCGCTAGCATGCTGCTGCCGGCCGTAGTTGGTTTCAAGCTCATCGGCAAGCTTCGCGAAGGCGCGACCGCGACCGATCTGGTCCTCACCGTTACGCAGATGCTGCGCAAGAAGGGCGTGGTCGGAAAGTTTGTCGAGTTTTATGGCGACGGACTTGGTTCGATGAGCGTGGCCGATCGCGCCACCATCGCCAATATGGCCCCCGAGTACGGCGCCACCATCGGCGTATTCCCGATCGATGACGCCTCGCTCGACTATCTGCGCCTGACCAACCGTCCGGCCGAGCAAATCGAATTGGTGGAAGCCTACGCGCGGGAGCAGGGCCTGTTCCGCGTCGATGGCGCGCCGGAGCCGGAGTACTCGGACACGTTGTCCTTGGACCTCTCCACAGTGGTTCCATCGCTAGCCGGGCCTAAACGTCCACAAGACCGCATCGATCTTCCCGATGTTAAGAAGAACTTCCTGGACTCGTTGGTCGCGCCGCCCAAGACCGCGCAGGTCGAGAGCAACGGCACGATTCACGACGGCAGCGTGGTGATTGCCGCCATCACCAGTTGCACGAACACCTCGAACCCATCGGTGCTGGTCGCCGCGGGCTTGGTGGCGAAGAAGGCCGTCGAGCGCGGCCTCAAATCCAAGCCGTGGGTGAAGACCAGCCTTGCGCCCGGATCGAAAGTCGTGATAGATTATCTTGCCGACGCGGGCCTGATGCCGTATCTGGAGGAGTTGAAATTCCACCTGGTAGGCTACGGCTGCACCACCTGTATCGGCAACAGCGGACCACTTCCCGAGCCAGTAGCCGCGGCGGTCACCAAGGAAAAGCTGACGGTCGCCGCGGTGCTTTCCGGCAACCGCAATTTCGAAGGCCGCGTGAATCCGCTGGTGCGCGCGAACTATCTGGCGTCACCACCATTGGTCGTAGCGTACGCGCTCGCCGGCCGCGTGGATATGGATCTGGCCACCGAAGCCCTCGGCCAAGATCAGTCCGGCAAGGACGTGTTCCTACGCGACATCTGGCCCTCCGACGCCGAAATTCAGGCCGCCGTGAAGAAATCCGTGCGCCGCGAAATGTTCGCCAAGCAGTACGGTGAGGTCTTCGCCGGCGACGCCCAGTGGAACGCTATCAAAATCCCCCAGGGCGACCAGTACGCCTGGGACGACAAATCCACCTACATCAAGCGCGCTCCGTATTTCGACAACATGGCCGATCCCAAGACCTTCGTGAAGGATCTGAAGGGTCTGTCCGTGCTGGCCGTGCTGGGCGATTCGGTGACCACCGATCACATCTCGCCCGCGGGTAACATCGCCAAAGACAGTCCCGCGGCACAGTACCTGATGTCGCTGGGCGTGAAGCCCGCCGATTTCAATTCCTACGGCGCGCGCCGGGGCAACCACGAGGTGATGGTGCGCGGCACGTTCGCCAATATCCGTCTGCGCAATTTGATGTCTCCGGGCACCGAAGGCGGCTGGACCAAACACGTCCCATCGGGCGAGCAAACCACCATCTACGACGCATCGGTGCGCTACCAGAAAGAAGGCACCCCGCTGTTCGTCATCGCCGGAAAAGAGTACGGCACCGGCTCCTCCCGCGATTGGGCGGCGAAGGGCACCCTGCTGCTCGGCGTGCGCGCAGTAATCGCGGAGAGCTACGAGCGCATCCATCGCTCGAACCTGGTGGGCATGGGCGTGCTCCCGCTGCAATTTCTGGAAGGCCAGAATCGCGAGACTCTCGGACTCACCGGATTCGAGCAGTTTTCGATCGAGGGCGTTCCGGCGGCGGTGGACTCCTGCGGCAAGTCGCGCGTGAAGGTGACGGTCACCTCCAGCGGATCGAGCCGGAGCTTCGAAGCGTTGGCGCGGATCGACACTCCAGTGGAAGCCGAATACTACCGCAACGGCGGGATTCTCCCATACGTGCTGCGGCAGCTCGCCTGAATTCAGGCCGCTTCGCGCTTTCGAACTGTCCTGGCAATCTCCTCGCCGGCCGCCCTGCGGACCTGGCGCAGATCATACTCCGATTGAAGGTTCAGCCAGATTTCCGGCGACACGCCGAAGTAGGTTCCCAGGCGCAGGGCGGTGTCCGCGGTAACTGCGCGCGTCCCGTGAACGATACCGTGGATCCGGTTGGGCGGAACATGCAAATCCCGGGAAAGACGATTGATACTGATGCCGAGCGGTTTCATAAACTCCTCCATCAGAATTTCGCCGGGGTGAATTGGGTCGAGCAGTTTCATTCTTTTGGCCATAGTTCCTCAGTGGTAGTCCACTATCTCAACGTTGTGCGCCTCGCCATCTCGCCAGACGAAGCAGATTCTCCATTGATCGTTTATGCGAATGCTGTATTGTCCGGCTCGATCGCGTTTGAGCGCTTCCAGACGGTTGCCCGGCGGAACGCGAAGCTCCTCCAGTGTTTTGGCGGCGTGCAGGTAGAGCAACCTGCGCCGCGCCGCGCGCTCGATGGCCTGGAACCTGGGCACGGCCCGATCTTCGAAAAGAGCCTCGGTGTCGTGGCTTCGAAATGATCGGATCAAGATCCAGGATATGACGTTCCTGGTATTCCGTCAAGCGTAACGGGACTTGGACCCGCTCTGCGCCCGGCGGCCGATGCTACTTCGACTTCGCGTCCGGCGCTTGCGCGCCGCGCTGGGTTAGCGTCTGACCGTCCGGCAGTGTTACCGAGACGAACAACGCGCCGGGTTCGCCGGTGAGAAGCGGGTTGGCGACCACGCTCACCTTGTCGCCGGGCTTCATCGCGTTCTTCTTCCAGCCGGCGCGAGCCAGATAGCCCGGCGCGGTCATCTCGACGTTCCAGGTGACCGTCTTACCGTCCTTGCCGGGCACATCGAGCTCGATGTAGCAGTGCGGGTTTTGCCAGCTAAACTCCTTCACGGTCCCTTCGAGCGTGACCGCGTTCTTGCGATCGAAGCCCGCCATGGAATGGTGCGCAGCCGCGGGAACGGCCATCCACAGGCTCAGCGCGCATACGATTGTGAGGTAGAAATTCTTCATGAGTTTCGGCTCCTAGCGGCTGTCCCGGTCTGAGTTGGTGCTCAGCAGGTGTGAATTCAGGTCCGGCAGACACTCCGCTTCCGTGATCTCCTGATCGTCCACGCGCTTCCAGCGCTTGGTCCACTTCCACTCGCCTTCCCAGCTCTTGGGGTCGGTCATGGCGTACTGAATCTCGAGCGTGGCGCCTTTGTCCAGCAACCGCATCCGCTCGATTACGTGCAGCGCGTCGCTGGCGGGAACCCCGTTGTCGATCCAGTGATGCTCGTTCACGAAGCCGGTGGTGTCGACCACCAGCGTGTCTTTTTCCCAGTGCCCGATGGACTCGCCGTTGAAGCTGGAAATGACCACGTCCGGGTCGGTGTGCTTCCGCCCATCCATATAGATGATGCGCACGCTGTTCATAAAACCGCTGATCATGTAAATCGAAGTCGGCTTCTGGATCACGGCGATGGGCCACACGCGGGTCATGATGATGGGCAGCCCCGCCGGCCAACAGTGGCCGATGTCGTCCTTGTACGACTTCCCCTCGGCCTGGGCCTTGCGGTACGCGTCGAACTCGGCCTGGGCCTTCGGCAGGAGCTTGGAGCCGGGCGGCGGGCTGAACTGCCACGGATTGTCCCGTCCGCCGGAGTGAAGCCAGGTTCCGGTGAGGTCGAACGGAGGGGCCGGACGAGACTTCGCGATGCTAGCGGGCGCCAGTGCTCCCATGGGAATGCCTTGCTCGTTCAAGGGTGCGGGAGATTGAGCTCTCACGCTTACCATCGCTGCCAGAACCGCCGTCAGACACATTTTTTTCTTCATGCTGTACCTCTGTTATTTGTCGCGAAGCTTCAGTCGAACCACGCCTTTTTCATCGATATATTCGCGATTATTGTCGCATACGAATTCAACCATCTCGTAATTGGGCGTCAATTTGTAGGCCAGTGTGTAAACGACGGGCTTCTCCAGCACCACCGGATCGTCGATGGTGATCTGGTCCTGCAAAGCCTGGGGACCCGTCCGGCGGATGCGCTCGGAGACGCGCATCTTTGCGCTGTGCGGCATGCCCTGATAGCCGCGAACGGTTTCCTTGATGCCGATGGTGTCGACGATCAGCGTGTCGCCTTCCCAGTGTCCGGCGGAGCGTCCATAATAACCCGGGTCCACGTCTTCGGGCGCGAGCTGCGCCTTTCCTAGATAAATGCGGCGCACTTCGCTGAACGCTTCGGTAATGATGGTCACCTGCCGGGGAGTCTGGATGACTTCCATGGGGTAGGTCGCGACCTGCATCATGCCCGGCATGCCGTAGGGCTCGCAGAGAGAAGTGGTGGCCGCCAGTTGCTCGCCGCGCGCGTTGGCTTCGCGTTCCTGAGCGCGGCGCGCTTCGTAGCGCTCTTTATATCCGGGCTTCAAAAGGAGCTGTGTGGGCGGCGGCGGAGCTCCGGCCCCGCGGAGCCGGGAGGGGCTCCAAACGCCCGCCAGATCCGGCGCGGATTGCGTTCCGGGGCCAGGCGATTGCGCGCGGACCAATGCGGCAATCGAGAGCCCGAACACGACCGCACTCCACGCTTTCATAGTCCCAGCTACTTGGGCTCCCGCCCAGGGCCATTGCCGAGCTTGCGGCCGTCCGGCAAGTTCGCGTAGGTCAAAAAGCCTCCCGGGTTGCCGTTTTTGAGGGGGTTGATGATCAACGTGACTTTATCGCCGGGCTTTAGAGTATCGTGCTTCCATCCGCTGTTGCGCAGGATGCTGGGGCTGCCTAGTTCGATGCTCCAGTGCTTGACGTTGCCGGCTTCCTCCGGGACGTCAATTTCAATGTAGGTATGAGGATTGGTCCACTCGAACGAACTGACCGAGCCCGTGAGCGTCACCTGCTTGGTGGTGTCGAACATGACGAAGGAGTGGTGCGCGCCGGCTGGCATGGAAACCAACACCAACGCCGCGACGAATAGGTGGGCAACTCGGAGGCGCATAATAGTTCCCTGTCTGTGACAGTATACATTTAATCGGCCAAAGAGTCGAACGCCGCTTTCGCGATTTGGGCGATGACGCGGTCTCGCGCGGCGTCGTTTCGCGTGCTGGCTTTGACGTATACCGACACCGCCAGTTGCCCTCCGCCGGGCAGGAAGATCACGCCGCTATCGTTGGTGGCCGCGGTCAATCCCTTCACAGTGCCGGTGGAGCCGGTCTTGTGCGCGACCACGGTTCCGGGCGGCAACAGTCCTTTGAGGCGCCCAGGGAACGTGGTGGTCGCTTTCAGCACCGCGATCAAGCGGGCCGTGGACGCTGGGGAGAGCACTTCGCCATGAAAGGCTCGTGCGAGCAACTGCACCGTACCGTTGGGAGTGCCGGTGTCGCGCGGGTCGCTCAGATACCGCAGCATAGCCGCGTGGCGAGCCTCCGGAGAGATCTTGTCGATGAGCGCCCGGAGCGACGCGTCGGTCCACTGATCGGGCGGCGGTTGCTGTACGACCCCATTGCGGTCTAAATCGCATTGCCGCTCGCTGCGGTCGACGTGGACGCCGTCGATTTTCCACTGACGGAATCTTGCCGCCATCGCGGAACCTTCGCCACCGATGCGGAACAGGGTTTCTTCGGCGGTATTGTCGCTGCGGGCGACCATCAGTTCGACCAATTCGCTGAGTGGGAAGCGGCGTTGGGCGGGCCAACGCTTCTCGATGTCGCTGACGCCTGCCCAGACGTCCCGCGGCAGCACTTCAATCTCCCGATCGAGCGCCAGCTTTCCTTCGTCGCCCAGCGCCAGCAGGTGCATGGCGATCGGCAATTTGCAAACGCTCGCCAGCGGGAACGGTTGGTCGCCATTCATGCTGACGAGTTTGCCCGAGCCTAGATGCAGCGCGGCCGCGCCCACCGTGCCGTCGGTAGTGCGGGCGATCTCGCGCCATCGAGCGCCCAGAGTTCGTTCGGCGAGTGCGGGGACGCACGATCCGAGTGCCAGGAGAAAGCGGCGGCGGATCATCGGGGTCAGGGTGCCGCCGGAAGCGCAAAGGCCACCAGGGCATTGTTGGCGCCGGTGCCGGTGGCCACGGCCACGAACTGGCGGCCCGAGCGCGTGCGGTACGTCAGGGGAACTGCGGCATTATCGGAGGGAACTTTTCCGCGCCATAGTTCTTTGCCGGTCCGGGTGTCGAAGGCGTACAGATAGCCGTCGCCACCGCCGATGAAGACCAGGCCACTCTTCGTCACCATCGCGCCTCCGCGGCTGTTGGGCGAGCCTAAACGGTCGGGGAGAACGACGCCTTTGAGCAGCGGATGATTGCGGATCGCCGAACTGCCTTCGCCTAGCGGCACTTTCCAAGCGAGTTCGCCCTTGTTCAAATCGATGGCCGTGAGCACCGCCCAGGGCGGGGAATTGAGCGGCAAGCCTCCCGGCAGGTTTACCGTTTCACTGCCGTGGACGAAGACGTTCGAGTAATCGACGGCCACCAGCGGGTCGGAGCCGTCGTTCTTCGCGAGGCGGTTTAAGCCGAAGGCGTTGGCTGCGCGCACGAACAGATAGCCGGTGTTGGGATCAAAAGCAGCCCCGCCCCAACTGGCTCCGCCGCCTTGCGAGGGGCGCTGCAGGGTTCCTTCGAGCGAGGGCGGCGTGAACAGCGGCCCCGCGCGGAACTTGCGCATTTGCTCCTGCGCCATCGCGCGGATTTCGGGCGTCAGGTTATTGGCATCGTCGAGCGACACACCTTGATCGACGAACGCGGGCGGCTTGGTGGGGATCGGTTGCGTGGCGTACGGTTTTTCGCCGGGCACGTCGCTTGTGGTGGTGACCGGCCGCTCGACGATGGGCCAGACGGGCTTTCCGGTGACGCGGTCGAAGACGTAGGTGAAGCCTTGCTTGGTGACCTGCGCGACCGCGTCGATGCGGCGGCCGTCGACGTTGATGGTGACCAGGTTCGGCGGCGCGGGGTTATCGTAATCCCACAGGCCGTGGTGCACGGTCTGAAAATACCATTTCATCTTGCCGGTGGCTGCTTCGAGGCACACGAGCGACTCGGCGAACAGGTTCGCGCCAGGGCGTTGGCCGCCGTAGTAATCGCTGCTGGGCGTGGACGTGGGCAGGTAGAGTAGACCGCGGGCCTCGTCGAGCGCCATCGGCGCCCACACGTTGGCATGCCCGCTGTTGCGCCACGATCCGTTCTCCCAGCTATCGGCACCGGGATCTTTCGCCGACTGCGGAATGATGGAGAACGTCCAGGCGCGCTTGCCGGTGCGGGCGTTGAAGGCCTGCACGTAGCCCATGGGATCGGGGAGTTGGACGCGGTCGGGGATCTGGCTGCCGACGATCACCAGATCCTTGTAAATCACCGGCGGCGAACTCTGCGTGGCGTGCTTGATATCGGAGATCCGTGGCAGGCCGGCGGTGAGCGAGGCAGCTCCATTGTCGCCAAATGTAGGCACGGGTTTGCCGGTTTGCGCATCCAGCTCGAACAGGCGATGGCGGCTATTGAGTAAGAGGCGCAGCTTTCCGCCATCGCGCCAGAAGGCGGTCCCGCGCAGCTTGAAGCCGCTGGCGGATAACACTTGCCCCAGCTTGTAGCCCTCGCCGTCGAAGCGCCACAGCTCCTTTCCGGTCTCGGCGTCGATGGCCGCGATGCTGTTGTAGGGCGTGGTCACATACAGCACGCCATCCATCATCAGCGGCGTGCTCTCGAAAAAGCCGGGGCGAACTTCCGTATTCCGGGAGCGGAGTCTCCCAATGCTTCCACTGCCACGCGATGGCGAGCCGCGGGAGGTTAGCAGGATTGATGTCGGTCAGCAGCGAGTACTTGGTGTTACCGGGATCGCCGCCGTAGTACGGCCATTCGACCTGCGGCGAGGATTGTGGAGACAGCGGTCGGATGATGGTTAGTGCGGCGGCGACGAGTAGGGCCAGCCTGGATGGGGGCATGCGTGGATTTTATCCCAGCCGCGTCGCCTAATCCACCGCGGCGCGCGGCTATGCGTCCGCTGAGGTCCGCTCGCGACGGCGGTTCAGAATTATGGAATCGTCAGCAGGCAGGGGATGAGACGGCGGCCGGGGTCCTCCGCGAAACATGTCCCGAATGGCCGGGCCAAGCTTGTTAGCGAAGAGGACGACCAAAATCGTTCCTAAAATGATGCCCACGGTTTGAGGATTCATGCTGAGCATAGGATTGATAGCTATAGCGCGCTGTCCTCGCGCCAGACGCCCAACGCCTTTTGCGCCGCGCGGTCGGAGTAGCTGAACAGCACGGCTTCCGAAGACGCGCGGTGCGAGACTGGCACCCACGAAGGCACGGTGAACACGTCGCGGGGGCCCCAGGTTAGTGTCTCTGTTCCGGCGAGCGTGGTCCCGTGGCCCTCCATCGCGCAGAACACCGTGGCATCGGTGGCGCGGTAGGGCGCGCCATCGAATCCCGCGGGCAGCAGTTGCAGAAACGCGGCGATGGTCGGCATGGGATAGCCGCCCGTAGCCGGGTTCACGTATTGCATCTTGATGCCGTGCTTGGGATCGAGAGGACCGTTGCGATAAAGCTGCTCCAACACTTCGCGGCCGCGCGAGTACGGATAATTGAACACCGGCGAGGCCGGATGCCGGGGCGTGTAATCGACGGGCATCAGATTGTGGCCGTATCGCACCGGGGCGTCGCCGGCGGGGCGCGATACGGGTTGGAGGCGCGTGCCATCGGAGGTGGCCGGGTAGGGCTCGGCGAAACTTGAGTCGAATAAGTTCACCAGGCCGATGTCCAGCCCGTCCAGCCAAACCACTGGTTCATCCATGGCGCCGTGATCGTGATAGGTCCAGGATGGCGTGAGAATGAAATCGCCCGGATGCATGATCGTGCGCTCGCCGTCGACAGCCGTGTAGGCGCCCGTGCCCTCCAGCACGAAGCGCAGCGCCGACATGGTATGCCGGTGCGTGGGCGCGATTTCGTGGGGCATGATCAGTTGCAATCCGGCGTAGAGGCTGCGGGTGATCAGGCACGAACCGGGCAGCCCGGGGTTTTCGAGCGCCAGCACGCGGCGCTCGGCTTCGTCGGCCGTGATGACGCCCCCGGCTTCGAGCAGCAATGGCCGCATTTCGTCGTAGCGCCACAGGGCCGGGACGGCGGAGGGACGGGGCGTGTGCGGGATCAGATCGGCCAAAACATCCCACAGCGGAACGGCGCCTTTGCTGTGCAAGCGCTGGTAATATTCTTCGCGCTTCGCTGAGACTTCCGGCTTAGTGAAGAGTGCGGATTCCATTCCTAAATCTCCGTTCGCAGGTGTTTCAAATTGTAGGCTGGCGCGTGCTGGGAGTCAATGTGACGAGACCGGTTATTGCGACCAATCGATCGACTTGGTGCTGATTTCGCCATCCTGAATGTCCACGGTGACGGTCTGCCGCTCGCCGCCCTTGAGGAAGTCGACGCGGTGGCGGCCCACCGGCACGGTGATGCTGAGCGGCGTTTTGCGGGTTTGTTCCCGGCCGTCGATGGCTACGGTGAGGCCGGGCGGATTGGAAGATAAGCTGAGCGTACCCGACATCGCGACGAGGTCGACGATGAGGCCGGGGTCGCGGGGAGTTTCGACGATACGTTGGGCGTCGCGATATCCGGTGTGGTGGAGCGCAATGGTGTGGCGTCCGGCGGGCAAGGTCATCTTGCACGGCGTGATGCATTGCGTTCCGGGATCGGCGTCGAACACTGCGACGGCGCCGGACGGCGAAGTCGTGAGCTGAAAGCTGCTGGCTTCCGAGGCCGCGCGCCGCTGGGGCGTGGTCTTCACGGCGGGTGGGGCTTTTGGAGCTTCCGGTGCGGATTCCGGTTCTGTGGCGGGCGGCGGCGATGTGGCGGTCGTCGTCGGAGTGGCCGCAGAAGGAGTGGACGAAGCGGGATTGGCCGAAGAAGGATTGGCGGCCGCAGGATCGGTTGCCGCGGGCGGCGTCGTTACGGGCGGAGGCGGCGGAATGATCGGCTGACTGGGATTAACCACTGGCGGAGGCTGCGTCTGGCCGACTTCCGGTGCGGCGTTATAGCGCTGCACCGCGAGGAACACGCCGACCGATACCAGGGCCACGGCTGCGGCCGCCAGAATCACGTTGCGGAGCGCCTTGCTGGACGCGCCTTCGCTCGCCAGAGGGTCCGTCGCCAGCCGCCGTTCCACCGCCATGGGCGCTACACGCGGCATCAATTGCTCCATGTTGGGCGGTTCCAAGCTTGGAGTTTCGAGCGGCGGCGGCGCCTCCCACCGGGGCGCGTACGATTCCAACGCGGGATGTAGTTCCAACGGCGCCGGAGGGTTGAAGGGAGGAGGCTGAATGGTTGGCTCCGGCGGCGCGGCGAACGCCGGCAGAACCGGCGGGGGAATCGCAGCGGGCAGCGGCGGCGGAGTGCTCGCGGCGATGAGCATGGGCTGGTCCGCCACCGTTTCCGTGGCTGCGTTGAATCTTGGCGCGGGACGCATCGTGGACCCGCCGCCACGGTCCCCCGATCCGACGGTGGGCAGTTCGTGGCTGGCTCCGCGGGGCAACGGGACCCAGCCCAGGGAAGCGTTACAGGCCGCCGAAAGTGCGGCGATGAACTCGGCGCATGTGTCGTACCGGTCTTCAGGAAGTTTCGACAGCGCCCGGCGGAATACAGCTTCGACGGCGGGCCCGAGCGTATTGTTCAGGAGCGATACCGGTAGCGGGTCCTCGCGCACGATCTTATACAGCAGCGTGGGCAGATAATCCGCCACGAAGGGTTTTTCGCCCGTCAGGACTTCATAGGCGATCACGGCCAGCGCGAACTGATCCGCGCGGCCATCGACCGAGACGCCCTGCACCTGCTCCGGCGACATGTAGCTGGGAGTGCCCATCATGGTGCCCGCCTGGGTCATCTGCTGGGACATGATCTTGGCTACGCCGAAGTCGGTGATCTTGGCCGACCCGTCTTCGTGGATCATGATGTTGGCGGGCTTGATATCGCGGTGGACGATGCCTTTGCGGTGGGCGTAGTCCAGCGCGGCGGCGGTCTGGCGGAAGATGCTGAGCATCGTTTCGCCATCCGGCGGCTGCGCGGCCAGCAACATCTTTTCGAGCGGCTGCCCGGGCACGAACTCCATGAAGATGTACGCCGTCCCGTTTTCCTCGGCGATGTCGTAAATGGTGACGATGCCGGGGTGGGAGAGCACGCCCGCCGATTGGGCTTCGCGGACCAGGCGTTCGCGGAGGCGTTCGCGTTCGGCGTCGCTGGTGAGGTCCAGCAGGCGAATGCTCTTGATGGCAATCGTACGCCCGATGGCTGGGTCCTGGGCCTTGTACACCAGGCCCATGGCACCCCGTCCGAGCTCACCCAGAATCTGGTAGCGCCCGATTTGTTCCACGGTTGTCATTTATAGTTTAGCGTGCTCGGGTACAATGAGCGGGAGGAGGCAGTACACAATGGGAATTGCGCAGAACATGTTGGGTGAATTCGACAACGAAATGGCGAATACCCGCAAGGCGCTGGAACGCGTGCCGGAGGACAAGCTGGATTGGGCGCCGGACCCCAAGTCGATGAAGCTGGGGCGGCTGTCCGGGCACATCGCGGAGATGGTCGGCTGGGGAAGCATGACCCTTTCGTCGGAAGAATTCGATTTCGATCCGGATGGCAAGGGCAGCTACAAGCCGATGGTGACCACCAGCCGGGCTCAGTTGCTGGCGGAGTTCGATAAGAACGTAAAGGAAGCGCGGGCGGCTTTGTCGAAGGCCAGCGATCCGCAGATGCTGACGGAATGGAAGTTGAAGGCGCATGGGAAAACCATGATGTCCATGCCGCGCGTGGCCGTGATCCGCGTGATGGTGATGAACCACATCATTCATCATCGGGCGCAGTTGGGTGTGTACTTCCGGCTGAACGGGATCCCCGTTCCGGCGCTCTACGGACCTTCGGCCGACGAAGGCATGCCACTTGCGGCGGATACCACTGCGTGAGACAGTTAAAGCAGGAGGGAGTGGTATGAAACTCCTGCGCGTTCTTTTCATCGTTACATTACTCCCGGCGCTCACCTTCGCCCAGCGGGGCGGCGGTGGGCACGGGGGCGGAGGCGGCGGCGGATTTAGGGGCGGCGGCGGAGGCGGCGGATTCCGCGGCGGTGGTGGCGGCGGCTTTAGCTCAGGCGGCGCCCGGCTGGGCGGTGGTTTCGCTGCCGGGCGAGTGGGCGGAAGCTACGGCGGCGCGCGCGTTGGCGGCGGCTACTACGGTGGCCGGGGTTATGGCGTTGGCCGCTACGGATACGGTGGGTATGGATACGGCCGCTATGGTTACGGATATCGCGGCTTCTACGGCGGCGGGCTGTATCTGGGCTTCGGTTATCCGTATTACGGATACGGGTACGGTTATCCCTACGGCTACGGTTATGGGTATCCCTACTACGATTCCGGATACGGCTATTCCGATCCCTACTACAGCGCTCCCTACGATTACGGTCCAGCGACGTATTCGCAGCCTGCTCCGCAGCAGCCGCCCGTCGTGATCCAGCAGACCATTCCTCAGACGT
Source organism: Bryobacteraceae bacterium (assembly GCA_035604115.1). Taxonomy (GTDB): domain Bacteria; phylum Acidobacteriota; class Terriglobia; order Bryobacterales; family Bryobacteraceae; genus Palsa-187. The sequence continues at coordinate 13,601 of DATNJC010000054.1, forward strand.
CATCCGCAACCAACGGGTCGTTTTACCGCCCGGCGGACTTTTACCTGATCGCGTTCACCGATCACACCATTCGCGCGGCGGTGTCCTATGACATCCAGGGCGATCAGATTCACTGGGTGGATCGGGAGCACGAAGAGCATAGAGCGCCGCTTAACACCGTCGATCGAGGGTTTAGCGCGCAGATCAATCGCGATCGGCGCGTCGAGTTCCGGCTGCCGTAAAGTGCAGGCTGAGAGCCGAGTCACCGCCAAAGAACGGGATGCTGAGACTGGCCCCGATTTCTTTGGAGCTCGGTATTACTCAAGGACGATTCACAAGTCCGGACCGACCGTTTTTGGACCAACATGTTGAAGACCCTCGCAGCTGGAATCTCTACAGCTACGTTCGAAACAATCCACTGCGGTTTGTTGATCCGACGGGCCAGTATATTGGGTCATGCACGAGCGACGTGAAGAACTGCGAAGCGCAGTTGGCTGCATTTGAAAGCGCCCGTCAATCGGCTCTTAAGTCCAAGACCGATTCGATACGAAGAGCTGCGGGAGCGTATGGAAACGGCGGTGAGGACAACGCAGTGAACTTATCAATCACAAAAGTGGTTGATCCGAAGAATAGGGATGTTAAAGGTGACGTCGGAGCGCAAGAGGGTACCGGAGGGTTTAGGTTCGATGGCACCACTTTTACACCCGCGACACAAGTGAGGATCCAGGCAGGACTGACTGGAACTGATCTTCAAAGCGTTTTCATTCACGAAGGTGTTCACACCGCTGATCGAGCTGATTTTGTTGGCTCGCTTAAGTACGAGGTATTACCTGGGAACGATCCGAGGAACCCAGGAATCCCAGAGTACCGACAGACTTGGAATTCGGGCCTCAACATTACTCGGGAGCAAGCCGAGCGGAACGCATATGGAACCGAAAACGTATTCCTTCGTTCGGTCGGTATCCCAGAAATAGACATCAATAGACAACTATCTAAGCCGCCATACAAGGGCTCGGACATGCAGCAGCGCCTCTTCCCGAGTATGCCTAACAAATGACGCGCCTATGGTTCATGATTGTCGGGCTCCTTGGGTCCTTGACCCTTTTCGGACAGGAAACGGTGCCACGCGTTATGGTGGCACCTGAATACTCTGGGGTCGCGATCGGTGCTGGCGTCTCCGGCCAAGTGACTATTGAGATCCAAGTCGAGCCAACAGGCGCGGTGCGATTGCTGCAAGTTCAGGGGCACCCCCTGCTCAGGCAGAAGTCACAAGACGCAGCCAAGAAATGGATATTCGAGACTGGCGCGGCTGGAAGAAAACAGGTAATCACCTTCATCTTTCGCCTCCTTCCGGCTAAGGGCGTCGAGGAAGATGAAGTCAGATTCCTGAGCCCGCTGACAATTGAAGTGAGCAAGCGCCTGCCCGACGTTCAGCCGCTCCCCGGGGAGAAGGCGCGGAAGCCAGGGAACCCGTGAGATTATGCACGGCGAGCCAATCCTTGGTTACGACGGCCACTTACGGGTATGACACGCTTCCGGGCTTGTTTACCGCCAAAGAACGCGATGCCGAAACGGGGCTGGATTACTTCGGCGCTCGGTATGATTCCTCGGCGCAGGGCAGGTTCACCTCGCCCGACGCCACTATGGCGACAGCTTTCACGACTGATCCACAGACGTGGAACCGATATACGTACGCGAACAATAATCCACTCAAGTACATCGATCCGAACGGTGAGAGCCCTGTAGTAGCAGTGTTGGGGCAGGTAGCCAAGGGCGCCGTGATCGGAGCCGGGGCTGCGGCTGGCGCGTCCGCCTTGACCCAGTATCTATTCACGGGGAAGGTCGACTGGCGGCAGGTCGAGGCTGCATCCATCGGCGGAGCGGTCGCAGGGAGTGTGTCGGGCGGTGTCGGAGGCTTGGAATTAGCCGGAGCTATAGCGCTTGAATCGGGCGATGGGGCGGTCATAAACGCGCTGGCAAATGTGATCGGAGGGAGGGCTACCGATGCAATTGGTAATTTCCTCGGTGTTAACCAAGACAGCGGCGGGACGGCCGCCGCGCTTGACTTCGCCCTTGGATTCGCCGGTACGAAAATTGCTGATAGGTTTATTCCTGCCGCCATCGAGAAGAACTGGATTGCCGCGAGGCGGCACCTGCAGCAAGGACTCAAATCGCAGAATCTTGCAGCACAGAGGGCCAGGGCTTTTCGCGTAGATATTCTCGGTTCAGTGTTCACCACGACAGCAGGGGAGACGGTCAACCGACTGTACAACTCGTGGACCTCGCCGAGTTGGCAATCCGTCTTGAATTTTGGTTTTCCACAGACAGTCGGCTGCGTCTCAGCTGCCGATAGCCTGGGTAACACCATCCCACCAGAGTGCAAATGAATCGCCATTCGTCACCTTCGGACCCGCGCGCCCGCAGCGCAGAAATATTTCTGAGAATCGATAAAGCGGTACTTAGGCGCAACATTGGTCCGCTCCTTCTGGTGGCTGTGCTCTTTGTCCTCACACTTAACGACATGCCTGTGGCCAGGGCACTCGCCCGTGCGGGAATACCTGTGTTCTTGGTGCGTCTTCCGATCGCAATATTCGGTGCCGTCTACTATCTGCCCGTTCTGTTCGCCACGGTAGAAGCATTAGGATCGCTTCTCAAGAAAAAGTTCTATAACCGTCATCCGTTATGACCTGTATGGCGATAGTGTGCTCCGCCAAAAATCGGCCTTTCGCCGCGCACCTTGAACTTGCCCGCCCTCTAGCCGCTAGCGTTCCTTCGAGCGGACCTGACGGCGGCGCCCATCAGGACAGCGCCGATGGTTCTCAGCAGCGCGGTCTGCTGGGTGGGCGGTAGAGCCTCAATCAGTTCGAGTCTCCGTAAAACCCTGCGGCTGGGCTTGCGGGCGGGCTTGGGGCCGCCGGGCTGGAGCAGCTCGTCGGTGCTCACCTCCAGGGCCGCGGTGAAGCGCAGAATCATCTCGGCGTTGAGCCGCAGCTTGTCGCGCTCGTAGTCGGAAATCAGGGCCTGAATCAGGCCCGTCTTCTCAGCCAGTTCCTTCTGGGTAAATCCACGTTCTTTCCTGAGCCGGGCCAGGCGCTGGCCATGGGTTTCCTCGCCTTTACGGATCGGGGCCGGCTTCAACCGGGAGACTCGGGGCATCGCCACGCCAGTGTAAGGGGTGGGTTGCATGGTGACATTCCATAAACAGTAATGCCGCGGATGTCGGCCTTGGCCTGTTCGGTCCAGACGATGCGTTTGCCCATTCGGGATTAGGGCTCGCGGGTCATCTTCTCCCAATCATCCATGGTTAGGCCGAACTCCGCGAGAACCGCCTCGTGTGGGATCGGCTGGTTGTGCTTGAGCCATTCATCGGACTCGGCGATGGCTTTCGCTTCGGCGGGGCTGAGAGTGTCGCCGTCTTCCTCGGCAGAAACCATGGTCTCGAGCAGATGAACCACAGCGGCGAGTTGGCCGGGGGCCAGGCGTTCCAGCAGTTCCACGGCGTGCTGTTTGTCGCTCATTGTATACACCCTAGCCGTGGAGATCGTCCTTCATCGAAAATATAGCACATGGTTTGGCGCCGGCAGCGTTTACTTCTTCACCGCAAGCACGCCCGTGCCAGCGGGAATCGAAATCCGCACCGGAGCTTGCTTCAGCGTCGCCGAGAACTCCGCGGGCTCCTTGGAAGTTTCCACCCACACCGTTTCAGGCGGGCCTTTGGCGTATTGAATCTCGACCGGTACTTCCACCGAAAAATCGTCATCCACACCGCTCTGCTCCACCGTTCCCGTCAGCCGGATCGCAGGCGCAGCGCCCTTCATGGACGTGTGTACGCTGAGCGCGGGAATGCCCGTCGAATAGATCCACGTGTCGAAGAAGGAATCGATGGATGATTCGGACACGCGTGGCGGCCGGAACTCCTGGACCAGGGTTTGAAACGCCACTGTGGAAATCGGCGTGCCGTCGAAGCGGCGGCGCAGTTCAGCCAGCATCTTGAAAAAACGTTCGTCGCCCAATCGCCGGCGCAGCATGTGGAAGATCCAGGCTCCTTTTTCGTAGGTGATCGCGCGCCAGGCATCCAACTCTCGCGCCGATTCCAGGCGGAATCCCCACGTGATCGGACCGGCCGATTCGACGGGCGTTCCGCTGACCCCGACGCGGGTCAGGTCGTCACGATAGCCCTCGAGTGACGCCTCCATGGCCCGGGTCCCTTTCTTCTTTTCGAGCCACAGCAGCGACGAATAGTTCGCCAGCGCTTCCATCAGCCATTCGTCCTGGTAGCCGGCATTCGTAACCACGTTGCCCCACCACTGGTGCGCCACTTCATGCGCTTCCATCAGATCGGAGAAAAACACCTGCTGTGAGGCGCCGCGGAGTTCGACGGGGCGCTCGGTGGGATCGAGAAATGCAGCCGTGGATAAATACAGCAGGCCCGGGAACCCCTGGCCGAACGCGCCCGGGATGGGCGATACGGTTAGGTGCTTGAGCGGCGAAGGCCCGAACAATCCCGTGAAGTATTGGTAGGAAGCCGTGACGTCCGCTGCTACCGCGTGCAGGCGCGCCAGCGGGTCGGGCGTCGAGGACTGGTTGGGTATGGTGGTGGCCGACCGCGCGCCCCGGCCGCGAGGCACCGGAGGGATGATAAGGTCCTGAGAGCGCGCCGTCAAGGCCGGCTCCAGGCGCCGGTTGGCGTACACTTCGATGCTGACGCCGTCGGTTTCCGAGACCACCCGTTCGTAGTCGCCCAGATTGAATCCCACCACCCGGACGCCGACCGGGGTGCGCCGGCGTGTAATGCGCCAGTCGCCGTCCATGCGATCCTCCACCTGTTCGCCGGTAGCGGCCAGGGTCAGGCGCTTGGGATAACGGAAGGTGAGGTCGTAGACCGCGTAAGTATCACCGGCGCGCGGATACCAGTTGGCGCGGGCGCCCACGAAATAGACCCCGTTGCCCGGGCTGGTGATCACCGTGCCTTCTTCTTCAAACTCCAATTCATGCGTGCTTCCCGCGGCGATCGCTTGCGGAGCGATGGCCAGGAATATGGCGTTTTCGTCGGCGCGCGGCGGGGTGCGCGGGTCGGGCGGCTGCGCCAGCAACTCCATAGGGGCGCCGTCGATGTTCCCCGAGGTGATGCGGATGGCGCGGGACACGGCGAAGCCGAAGACGCGCTGCGGGGCCGCCCCAACAGTGACCGAAACGCGCACCTTGGCCTTCAAGCGCAGGTCCTGATCGAGCGCAGCGTCGATCTCGTAGCGGTTGGGAGAAAACTCCGCTTTCGGACGCTCCGCGCGACCGCTGCGAACTGCGCGCCCGGAAAAGCTGGTCCAAATGTCGTACGCGAATCGTCCGCCGTGTTCCGTCATTTGGGCGGCGAAAATTTGGTCCGGCGCGCGCGGATCGTAAACCAGATCGAAACTGCCTAGCCGCTTGCCGGCGATGGCGGCGAACAGAAAACGGCCGCCGCGGCCGGCGGGAGACAAGAGATCCTGGACCAGGCGCGGCGCGAAACTCTCCGCCATGTTGGCCGCCGTGGGCAACCACTGTTCGGCCAGCACCGGCCCCATCTCGCTGGCCTTGCGCCCCCGGCCTTCGCCGCGAATCTGGTCGAGCAACTCCGTGGCTGTCTCATCGCTGAAAATCAGCAGCGCCGCGCGAAAGTGTTCGTCGAGATTGGGGGATTGCGTGAATCTGGCCAGGGATCGCCGCTCCGCCGGATTGGGGGGCAGCAGCAGCACTTCGCCGTCGCCGCCCTCGACGTCGCCGCTGAAGACGGCGCTCAGGCGCTGACCGGCGACCGGTTTGCCGAAGATCAGGTAGCCGTCCGTGAAGTAAAGCTTGAGATCTTCGCGTACAATCGATAGATCGCGAACCCGGTAGCACTCCGTAGGATCAAGTCCGGCGTCGTGGATCGAACGGGTCAGCGCCCCGCCACGATCTTGGGCCAGTGCGGCCAGCGCTGCAAGGAGCGATAAGCAGACCCAGCGGCCAAAGCCCCAGCGGCTAGAACCCCAGCGCCCCAAGCCCCAGCAAAGTCGCGCCGTGCCCAGTCGAGTCACAATGCTGCACCCCGCTTCACGTCTCGGAACGCATCAGATGAACATCTCTTCGTCGACGGTTACCTCATCCGGATTCGGACGGCCGCCCCGCATCAGGAAGTGGAGCGCGGCCCGCAACCCCGCGGCGACCGCGTTGATTTCGCGGATGGGTTTCATCACCCCGCCGTGCACCGTGGCGATCGTCTTCTCGGCACGGTCCAGGGCGTCGTCCAGAATCAGTTCGGCGTGATCCATCTGGCGCCGGCTCCGGGATGCCGCGTCGCTCAGCAACTCATCGACCCGCGCCATTTGCTTGCGGGCCGAATCCAGAATGTCGTTGGCACGGGTGGTGACTGCGATGATCTGGATCCGGCTGTCGTCAATGGCGGTGCGCGAGGATTCCATCAGCGCCTCCACTTTCGGCGTCAGACGTTGGGTGTTCTGCTGCATGGCGCGCGACGCCTTGTAGATGCCAAACAGCATGCAAGCCTGGATGACCAATGCTACTGTCGCCACGCCCACAAAGACCGCCATTATCACCAGCAGCAGATGTTCGTCCATAGGTCTCGCCTCGGCCCGCCCCGCGAGGTGCACGCCCCCGATTCTGTCGTCAGTCGCAGCCTGTCAGAACAGCCCCTTCCTAAAACGGCAAATGGATCAGTCCGCTTCGCCGCCCTGCGCGGCTTCCCGATACGCGCTCCGTCCGGCTTCCACGGCCGCGGCCAGATTGTCCTTGTGGCGCTGGATGTGCTGCTTGCCGCGCTCCACCGTTTCGGTGGCGGTGTCCTTCAGATCCAGGCTCCGGCGCTTCACGTAGTCGGCGCCGTCGTTCGCCCGGCTGAGCAAAAACTCCCGGGTTTCGGAGCCGGATTTAGGGGCGAACAGCACACCCGCTGCTACACCCAGGCCCAATCCCAGGAAAAAATATGACAACTTGTTATCGTCCTCCATGTCCAGTCACTCCTTTCGGTTGGCCGCGGATCGCCCGTGGCTACTCACAGCATAGCAGTGCGCGCCGGCGCTCGCGCGCAAAATTGGTTTCCTTCTCGTCCTTTTACATCGTGGCCGCCGGTACGGCTGCCAGGCACGCCGCGAAGGCGTCGAAAAAGCGATCCAGATGGTCCTCGGTGGCGAGCGGTCCCATCACCCCGATGCGGAAAACCTTTCCGGCCAGCGGACCCAGGCCCCGCGCGATATCGATGCTGTATTCGTCCAGCAGGCGCTGGCGGGTCTTCGCATCGTCGAGCCCTTCCGGAACGCGCACGGTGTTGAGCGTGGTCAGCCGATGCCCCGGCGCCACGTGCATCTGGAGGCCCAAGGCCTCGATGCGCCGTACAAACGAGTGGTGCGCGGCCAGATGCCGGGCGAACCGCTGCTCGACGCCTTCGTCCAGAATCGCCGCCAGTCCTTCTTGTACCGCATAAAACATCGACACCGGAGCGGTGTGATGGTAGCGGCGCGAAACCAGGAAGTACTCCATCAGCCGCTTCAAATCCAGATACCAAACCGGGTTGTCGATCTTGCGCGCCTTCAGCCACTCCACGCCGCGCGGCGACACCGTGAACGGGGAGAGTCCCGGCGGGCAGCTCAGGCCTTTCTGCGAGCAACTGAAGGCCACATCGATGTCGTTGTCGTCGACATTGATGGGAATCGTACCCAGCGAAGTCACGCAATCGCCGATGGTGATCGCGCCGATTTCGCGGGCCGGGCGAGTGATGGCGCGCGGCGGCTGCAACGTCCCGGCCGAAGTTTCCGCGTGCACGAAGGCCACCACCGCGGGGCGCTCGCGCTCCAGAAACGCGCGGGCTTCGTCTTCGGAAAAGACTTCGCCCCAGGGCTTGTCCAGCCGGACCACCTGCGCGCCGTGGCGGCGGCCCATTTCGCAAATCCGCTCGCCGAAGAAACCGGCGACGAACACGGCCAGCTTCGCGCCGGGATCGCAAAAATTCGAGATGGCCGCTTCCATGCCGGCGCTGCCGGTACCGGAAACCGCGAGAGTGAACTGGTTTGTGGTGCCAAAAACCACGCGCAAACCGCGGCTGACTTCTTCAAAAACTTGAAACAGATACGGGTCCAGATAGCCGACCATCGGCCGTGTCATGGCCTGGTAAACACGCGGCTCGACCTGGGTCGGGCCGGGGCTGAAGAGGAACCGCTCTGGCGGGTAAGATGATGCCATACACCTATTTTAGGGCACGAGCCGCGACTGTGAAGGAGCAGCTTGTCTCCCTCCACACTTTCATGTCCTGCATCTTCGGTTGTTCCCACGCCTTGTTCCCCGTGTCCCTGGGTAATAGAATCGTACTTGGATCGCACGGGCGAATTGCTGGACCAGATGGAGCGCGCACTCGGCCGGTTGCGCGCCACGCTAGTACGGGGCAACGCCCAATGGCGCGCGGAAGTGCAAAATGCGGCGGGTGTCCTCGCACGCGGAGTAGCCGGATTGTTGGAATTGCTAACGGAACAGACGGAGACCACTCCGGAGAGCCACGTGCGAGCCCGGCGTTTTGCAACCGTGCGAGTGGCCGAGATCCAGCTGTATCAGGCCGCGCAAGTTCAGGCGGGCCGCAGTTCCGCCGATCTCTACGGCGCGCTCCGGCCGGTGCTGGACGCGGCCCGCGCGGCGTATACGGAACAATTTCTGACGCCTGGTCTAACAGCGGCGAACGGAGTGCCCGATTATCTACATCAGGAGATCGTGCGGGCTCTGGCGAACAACGATGCGAAACTGCTGGGTCCACAGTATCCGGGTCCGCTGGTTTAAGTCAGCGGCGCTTAACCACGCGCTCGCAGCGGCGGCGCTCGCGCTGTGCTGCGTTTGGGCGTCGGCCGCCCCAGATCCCCTGGCGGACCTGAAGGCCGGAGTCGAAGCCTACGAAGCCAAGCACTACCCCGCCGCGATCGGCGCGCTCGGTCCGCTCGCCAAGCGTCTCCCGCAACTGGCGGATTATGCCGAATGGTTCCTGGCATCGGCCCAGTTCGATGCCAAAGAGTTCGCGCGCGTTCCCCAGACGCTGGAGCCGGTGTGGAAGCATACTCCGGCGTCGCCGCTAGCCGGACGCGCGGTCTTACTGGCGGCGAAATCCGATCTTCAGGCCGATGACAAGGCCCCCGGTGCTAAGACCGAGGCCGCCGAGGCCGCACTGAATTTGCTGCGCACCAATTACGCCATGCTGCCCCAGCCGCAGGGTGATTTGAGCGTAGCTGCGGCTTTCGAGGCCACCGGGGACCAGGTGTCCGCCGCGATCTACGATCAGCGGGTTCTGTACGGCTTCCCGCTTTCCACAGAAGCGGCGCAGGCCGCCGAAGAGATCGTTCATTTGCACGCAGCCCTGGGCGCGGATTATCCGCCTCCGCTCGCGGGCTCGATGCTAGGCCGGGCGCTAAAGCTAATCGAAGCGGGGCAGAACGCCCGGGGCCGCAAGGAACTGGTGGACCTGGTTCCGCAACTCGCCGGGGCCGATCGCGATCTGGCCCGCGTGCGCATTGGCGCAGCCGACTACAACGCCAACCAGACCGTCGCGGCGCAGCGCTATTTGGAATCGCTGGAGATCGACTCGGCCCAAGCCGCAGCCGAGCGGCTCTACTACCTGATGGCCTGCGCGCAACGTCTGAACAATCAGGAGAAGGCCGCCGAGTGGCTGGATCGCCTGGGACAACTGTATCCCAATTCGAAGTGGCGTTTGGAGGCCCTGTTTGCCGCGGGCAACCACTACCTGCTGCAAAATCAAGTGGACGCCTATGAGCCGCTGTATCGCGCCTGCTATGAGTCCTTCCCCGCGGACCCGCGAGCGGCCACGTGCCATTGGAAGGTCGCCTTCGCCCACTATCTGCGGCGGCGTGGCGATGCCTCGGATTTGCTGCGCGCCCATCTGCGCTTGTTTCCGGCGTCGGAGAACGCTTCGGCCGCGCTCTATTTTCTAGGACGGAGCGCGGAAGCTGCGGCCGACCTGGCCGCGGCGCGCGCGTATTTCGACGAAGTCGCCCGCCAGTATCCCAATCAGTATTACGCCGTGCTGGCGCGAGAGCGCCTGGCGCAGACCGCATCGGGGCCGGCCGCTGGATCCGGCAATGCCGTGCCACCCGTGGTCCGCGACTATCTCAAAACCATCGCGTTCCCGGAGCGCGCACGGACGCTGAACTTTACCCCCAACCTTGCGGCCGCGGCGCGTATCGAACGGGCTCGCCTGCTGGCTTCGATCGGCCTCGACGATTGGGCCCAAGGCGAATTGCGTTTCGCCGCGCAAGCCGAAGATCAGCCCCATGTCATGGCCATGGAGTTGGCGCGGTTGAACTCCAGCGCCAAGCCCGACCTGGGTCTGCGCTACATCAAACGCTACGCCAGCGGCTATCTGTTTTTTCCTCTGGAGTCTGCCCCGCAGGATTTCTGGCGCCTGGCCTTCCCGCTGCCGTATCGCCAGGATCTGGAACGCTTCGCCCGCGACAATCAAGTGGACCCGTTCCTGATCGCCGGCTTGATCCGCCAGGAGTCAGAGTTCGATGTCAAAGCCGTGTCGCCGTCGAACGCGCGCGGACTGACGCAAATCCTGCCCTCGACCGGCCGCGAACTGAGCCGGAGGCTGAGCATCCCGACCTACACCACAGCCCGATTATTTCAGCCGGCGGTGAATCTACAAATAGGGACGTTCTACTTGAAGACGCTAACCGGCCAGGTGAACGGCCACACCGAGGCCGCGCTAGCAGCCTACAATGCGGGCTTGACGCGCGCGCGAGCCTGGCTAACCTGGGGCGAATTCCGCGAACCGGCCGAGTTCGTCGAAGCCGTCCCGTTCTCCGAAACGCGCAACTATATTCAAATAGTGATGCGCAACGCCGACGTGTACCGCCGCGTGTACGGAACGAACAAGCAAGCCTCTGTAGCGCCATAGCCCCGCCCGTCAGGGCGGGGACAACGCGTTAAAACATCAACTTCAACCCAAACTGTATCTGCCGCGAGGTCGTAGCCGTACTTGTAATCAACCCCGCCGACGAGCTAAACGTGGCACCCGAGAACACAATCGCATTCGGCGTTCCAAAATTAGGGTGATTCAACAGATTGAACATTTCCGCCCGAAATTGTAAGTTGACCCGCTCGGAAATCGAAGTATTCTTCATCACCGACAAGTCCAAATCCGCCAACCCCGGCCCACTATAAACCGCGCGCCCCAAGTTGCCATAAGTACCGAACGGATTCAGCACAAACGCATTCGGATTAAACCACTGATTCGGATTCCCAGTAACCACCGGCCCCGAAAACGCCGGATTCAAGTTAGGCCGGTCGGGATTGCGAGTGTCGCCATCGCCGCTGCGGTTCGATCCATCCTGCGGCGTGAACGGGAATCCGCTCAACAGCGTAGCAATCTCGTTCAATTGCCACCCGCCGATCACCTTGTTCGCCACGCCGCCCTGGTTCAACCATCTCTTGCCCTGGCCGAACGGAAGTTCATACCGAGCCGAAATACTGGATTGATATTTCACGTTCAGCGCCGATTGACCCCAGTCGCGCGGCAGATCGTTGCGATCCAGAATCATCTGCGCCTGATTGCTCGACTGCGCGCCGGTCAGCCCCGAATTCATGTCCAGGTTCTTCGACCAGGTGAAGTTGGCGCGCATTTGAAAGCCATGCGTCAGCCGACGCGTGGCGTCCACTTGCAGCGCCTGGTAGCTGGTGTTGCCTTCCGTGTACCAGAAGAACCCCGCGCCCAGCGCCGGATTCGGACGCAAGGACAGCGGAATGTACTGCGCTCCCTGCGCCACGTGGCTCTGGCTGGCCGCCGCCGTCGCGGTACCCCCGGCGGTGCAGCCACCAGCGCTGGAACAAATCTGCGCTGGAATGTCGTTAGGATCGATGCTCAGCATGCCGTGGTATCCGTGCGATCCCACATACTCAACGCGCAGCGAAGTGTTCGCGTCCAGTTGTCGCTCCACCGAGAAATTCCACTCTTCCACCGCTGGCGTCTTCGCGTCCGGCTGAACGCCTTGGGGCGCGACGGAGCAATTGGAAGGCGTGGCCGCGCCGCGGACGATCGGGATAATCGAAAACAGCGCCCCCGGACAGGAAATCGAAGTATTGTAAGGCGGCAGCGAATTCAGCAGAAAGCTGAGCGCGTCGATCAGCGTGTAATAGGTTCCAAACCCCGCGCGTACCGCGGTCTTGCCGTTGCCGAACGGGTCCCACGCCAGCCCCACCCGCGGACTGAACAAATGCGTGGCGTTGTTCTGGGTGAAGACCGAATTGCCCACGCGCGGAGCAGTCAAAATCGCGCCCTGCCCATCCGGGATGAAATTGGACCCCCGGCCGTCAACCTCGTTCCAACCGGTGGTGAATTCCTGGCGCACACCGACCTGCAGTGTAAGATTCGAGCGCAACTTGATGGCGTCCTGCACATACCACGCGCCGAACAAACTTCGAAAACCCAGCTCGGCCGAGCTCGGAACCACCTGAAACGTCGTTACAGTCCCTTGCAAAAACGTAGTCAAGCTGGCGAAACTGGCTTGCCCCAATTGGCGCGACGCGGTGTCCTCGTTGTCTTGCACGCGCTGGAACCAGATTCCGAAACTCAGTTGATGCCGGCCACTGTTGAAGCGCACGCTGTCGGCGAAGGTGAACAGATTCCGCCGATTCCAAACGTTGGAGGCGTTATTCGGACCGGCCGAAGTGATGGTGCCATTGGCCGTAGTGGTCACGCCGCCTCCGACGACAATCCCTCCCGGACCGGCGCCCTGCACAAACGAAAGACCGGGTTGAATAGACGCGAGCGGAACCGGATCGTAGCTCCATGCCGCGCGGGAGAACCCTGCGGTGAAACTGTTCAGAATCCGCGGTGAAATGATGTGGGTTTCCTGCAAGCTAGCCACCTGGCTGCGCAGCGTGAGCAGCGCGCCGAATAAAGGATCGGCTTGCGGGATCACGCTATTCCCATCGTCGATGGTGTAAGCGCCCGAAAGCGTGTCGCGACTGCCAAGATTGTAGTCCGACCGCAGCGTGCCGAAATTTTCGTGAATGCTGTTCAACGGATTGTTGTAAGACAGCGCGATGCCGCTCGCGACGCCGTTGGACAACAGCTCCGGGCCATTCGCCTGCGGCCAGAAGGACATGTACTGCAACATGTTCCGATTGAGACCGGTGACCGGAGCGTAGACGCCGGTGGTAGCGTTCGGCAGCGAGCCCGTGCGCGCTTGCGCGTCGGGTACCACCGTGACGTTGCTCAGCGCCAAACTCTGCCGGAATCCTTCGTAGTTACCGAACACAAACAGCTTGTCTTTCTTAAGTGGAGCTCCCAGCGCGCCTCCGAACTGATTGCGCCGGAAAGGCGGCACCGAGTTCTGATCGAAAAAGTTACGAGCGTCAAGTGCGCTGTTGCGCAAAAATTCGAACAGGGACCCGTGCAGAACGTTGGTACCCGATTGCGTCACCACGATGACCTGCGCGCCTCCGCGTTTTCCATATTCCGCGGAATAGGTGTCGGTGAGCACATTAAACTCGCGCACGGCGTCGATGCCCAGCAACTCTCCGCTGACGCCGCCCGGTGTGACCGCGAGCTGGCTCGATCCCGTGTATTCAATTCCGTTCAGCAAAGTCAGATTGTCCAGCGGCCGCCGCCCCGACACGGAAAATGTGTTGCCGTTGCTGGTGCTGGTGTTGTTGCTCTTGAGCCCATAATTAATGGCGCCCGGATTCAGCGTAATCAGGTTGTCGAAGCTGCGGCCGTTCAGCGGCAACTCTTTGACTTGCCGCTCGCCGACCAGACCGGATACCGGGTCGGTCGTGGTATTCACCATGGGCGCTTCGTCGGAAGTCGTCACCGACTCCGCGACCTCGCCCACGTCCATCGGAACGTTGACCACAGCCTGCTGACCCACGGCCAGATTGATACCCGTGCGGACGGCCGCTTTAAAGCCAAGTTTTTGGACGTGCACTTCGTACTGGCCGACGGGCAACGCAACAACGATATAGCCGCCGTCCTCTCCGGTCGAAGTGTCGCGCGACGCGCCGGTCTCGACGCTCTTGATCGAGACCGCGGCGCCGGAAATCGTAGCGCCCGTAGCGTCGATTACTCTTCCGGAAATGGAGGACCCAGTCTGCGCAACCAATGCGCTACTGCCGACCAGCATCAGCAGCAGCCAGGCAGCGACGCTAGTCCGAACGTGGGGCGGGCAATTCTGCCCGCAGCCGGCCTTCTGCCCGGCCCTCCGCCTTGCTGTCATACTTACTAGCCCCGCTGGAAATCGGCTCCGCAGCCTGAACCCCCGCCCCACCGGTAAACGCATCAGGCCCCAGAAACCGTACTCCGTCCCTCGATTCCAATCCGAGCGAAACCAACCCGTCAGGCCGAGCGCTGAGAACAATCTGAAAGCTGGTTGTATCTTCACGGACCACCGCCCTCCCCCTACCTGGAGACACCAACGCAAGGTATTTAAGGATAGTATAGATGTCTCCGGTCTCGGGCACGGTCACCGCGAACTCCTGGGTCTCGAACTCCACCCGCGCGCCCCGTTCCGCCAGCCGAAAAGCCAAAAACGCCGCGCACTCGACCGCGGCTTCAAACCACGCCGCGCCGCCGTCGGGCACGTCCAGATCCAGATAAATCAGGACCCGTCGGTCCTGTTCCCGGGCGAACTCGCGCACCTGCAGTTCGCCGGTGTGCGCCGTGGCCTTCCAATCCACATGGCGAGCGCTCTCCAGCGCCTCGTAGCGCCGGATACGGTAGAAATCCCCGGTTTGTCCGCGCTGCATGGCGTCCATTTCCCCGCTCAGCGCAATCAGCAGTTCTTCGAAACCCGGTTGCGGGTCGAGACACGGATACACCACGATCTGGTGCCGCGCCGTAACCATCTCCCGCCGCTCCGCGAACCCGAACGGAAACCGCGTCGAGAACTGGAAGCTGCGTTCGCGGTACGCGCCGCGGTGGGGAAAACGGAAGTCCACGGGTTCTTCGAGCACCGCGCGTCCGGCGATGGCGGGGAAATACAAAGCGCCTTCGAAGCCGGTACCGGGCACGCCGGCGACATGAATACTGAAGGAAGGAATCCAGCGCTTCACGTTGCGAACCCGCAAGCTGGCCCGGATCTTGCGCCGAGCCGACAAATGCGCGGGGAGCACGACATCGATCTCCAGCCCCGCCAAACCCAGTTTGCTGATGAACCCCGAGATCAGGAACGTGGAGAACATCGCGGCCAGAATCAGGAACAGCAGGTTGTTCGCCGAGGAGAATGCGCCGGTAGCCACCGCCAGCATCGCGGCCGTGTAGGCCAGCCCCGCGCGGGTAATGCGCGTGCGCTGCTGACGCATATGATCCCGCACCGCCTCCCAAGGGCTGAACATGATGTTTTCAGTGTATCGCCCCGAACCGAAAGGGGACTGAAAGGTGACGGAAAACCGCCGGTAATTTGTAATGCGAGCCCGGTTGTTAGCATCATAGGTGGCATGGAGAGATCACGGGCCTCCCGGAAATGGATTCTGACTGCCGCCGTGGCGTTCTGTTTCGGAAGCGCGCTGTTCGCCCAGAAGCGGCCGGACGAAAGGCCCAACGCACCCACCTGCACCTATAGCCTCGGCTACACGTCGCTGTCGGTACCCTCGCCCGGGGGCACCCGCTCCGTCGATTTGACGACTGGCATGGCGTGCGGCTGGTCGGCATCGGTCGACGTACCTTGGCTCACTCTGGTCGCAGGTCAAAGCGGCACCGGACTCGGCACCATCACCTTTGCCGTCGCCGCCAACATCGCCACCACTTCGCGAGTTGGCCACCTGACCGTCCAGGGACAGACGTTGACCATCACCGAAGTGGCTGTTCTGGGCCCGGTGGCTCAGGTCCAGGAGATCTGGATGTCGAACGCCCAGGTGCCGAGCACGGTCAAGACAGTCAGCACAGCTCCGTGTAATCCCGCGCCGAGCGTCGTCACCACATTTTTGCCGACCGACGCCGCAGCCTATGTGTTTGTAGACGTGACTCAAGTCGCCCAAGGCGATGTGATCTCCAGCCAATACTTCGCTCCGGACGGCACGCAATACACCAACGCGGGCAGTTCCTACACCGTGCCCGCCGAAGCTCAATCCGTGTGCGTCGAAGATCAAGGCATGAAGATCGTCGGAGCGCCGCCCGCGAATCTGCCGGGCCTTTGGACCGTCAAGGTGTTCGTGAATTCCGTCTGGGTGATTACCGCCAACTTCACGATTACCGGCACCAGCAACTGCTCCTACGGCTTGAGCTACACGTCGTTATCAGTGCCGCCGGCCGGTGGCGCCGGAAATTCGATCACCGTGACCACCACCAACAGTTGCGCCTGGACCGCCGTCAGTAATGTGCTCTGGATCACCATCACGGCGGGGTCCTCCGGAGCAGGACCGGGTACCACCATATTCACCGTGGGCGCCAATCCCGGTGATTCGCGAACGGCATTTCTGAACGTGGCCGGCCAGCCGGTCGCGATCACACAGGTTGCGACGGGCGGACCGCCGGCCCAGCTGGGGCCAATCTGGATGACTCGCATCCCTTTCCCGAACTCGATCAGTTCGTGCAACGACGCCTCGGTTGCGACGACCTCCTATGCTCCGACAGACGCCGCTGCCTATCTGTACGTCGCGGTGACGCAAGTGCGCGGCGGAGATGTGATTTCCGACCAGTATTTCGCCCCCGACGGGACGCTGTACGCCGGCGCGGGCGGCACCGTGACAGCGCCTCCGCTGGTTCCCTTCGGCTGCTGGGAGGACCCCGGGATCATGATCCGCGGAACGCCCGCCGCCAACAAGACCGGCCTCTGGACGGTCAAAGTCCAGGTGAACGGAGTGCTGGTCATCACCACGTCCTTTACGATGTTGGCCGGCTCCAATTGCACCTACGCCATCGGCTCGACCGCAGCCAGTTTCCCCGCCACGGGCGGAAGTGCAACCGTAGCCGTAACCGCCGACCCGGGCTGCCCGTGGACGGCCTCGGCATCGCCGGGCGCGACCTGGGTACACATCACCTCCGGAGCGTCGGGAATCGGCAGCGGCTCGGTCGGCTACTCCGTGGACGTAAGCTCGGTGGACACCCGAACCGCGACCATCGTGATCGCAGGACAAGCCTTCACCGTGAGCCAGGTATCGGGCCTACCCATAGGGCCTGTCATTACGCCGGGCGGTGTCGCCGACCCCTGGACCTACACCAAGGGCATTGCTCCGGGCGCGTGGGTCTCGATCTACGGATCGAATCTGGCCAATGCAACCCAGACCTGGTCGCCCACGCCGGGCCAGACGCTGGCGACAACGCTAGCAGGAGTGAGCGTGACGGTAGATGGCATAGCAGCCGCGCCCTCCTATGTGAGTCCGACGCTGGTCAACGTGCTGGTACCGTCCGGAATACACGTAGGTCAAGTGCAAATCGTAGTCGCCAACAACAGTGTCACCGGCCCGCCCTACGCGATCCAGAGCACGGCGTTTCTGCCGGCGATTTACAGCAACGCGGCCCCCGGCACATCGCCTCCGCGCTATTACGTTACGGCGGTCGACCCCTTGACCAACGAGTTGGTGGGCAATCCCTCCGCCGACCCCCGAGTAACCAGGGCGCCCCGCGCCGGGGACATCATCGATCTATACGCGCTGGGACTAGGTCCAGCCACGCAGTTTCCGACCGACGCCGACTTCACCGGCGCCTTCCCGCTGACAGCGACCGTGAACGTCGTGCTGGGCGGAGCCTCCGTCGCTCCGAGCTTCGCCGCGCTAGTAGCCCCAGGCCTGTACCAGATGCGAATCATCATCCCAGCCACGTTAGCGCCAGGCGACCAGCCCATCCTCCTCGACCCGGGCGGAGGTGTCGAGAGCGCACAAAACGTGTTCCTGAGCCTTCAGCGCTAGCCCAGTGGGGCAGCGCCATGCGCTGCCGGCACCGTGGTGCCCTATGCCCTCCAGCACCACTTTTTAGCTCAGAATGCTGTAAACTAAAGCTCCGGCGGGATGTGTTCCAACATCCGAGCCTTCGAAGGGGGGCGGAGCATTCATGAGTCGTGTGTCTTTTTACATCGCGGCGGTTACGATTGCTTTCGGAACCGTGGCGTTCGGACAGTGTACCTACAAAGTAGTAGACAGTTCCGGCTATCAGGTGATTGCAGCGGAAGCGCAATACACCGCTCAGACGTCCGTGCCGTACCAGTTCAACGTAAGCACGCAAAATGGTTGCTCCTGGGGGGCAACCACTCCCACGTCTTGGCTTCACATTACCAGCGGATCACAGGGCGTCGGCCCTGGCCCGGTTTCGTTCACGGCCGACCAGAACTCCGTCCAAACTTCGCGGGTCGGTTCTCTGTTGGTCGCTGGGCAAGTGGTCACGGTCACCCAAAATGCGTTACTGGGACCGTCCGGAATCATCTATGAATTTTCCATCAGTAAAGTCTCGGGGGCGCAGGGATCTTTTTGCACCACCAGCGGAGGCGCACCGAACGTTCCGCCGGTCTCGACGGTTTTCCAACCGTCCGACCCAGAAGCCTACCTCTACTTCGTCATGCAAGGCCTGAACACAGGCGATCAATTGACCTCGAGGTACTACGCTCCCGATGGCTCGCTGTACGCTGCGGCGGGCGCCATCTATCCCATTCCCATCGGGAGCGGGGGGTTCTTCATAGAGTGCGACAGTGACGCATCCGGGCTAAAGATTTTTGGGGCGCCCCCGGCGAACATGGGTGGCAACTGGAAAGTGCAATTGTACCTGAATAACACACTGATCCTGGAGGTGCCCTTCACCATTAATGCGCCCAACACTTGCACGTATACTCTGAGCGGGAACACCAACTCGTTTAACGGCTCGGGCGGTACTGGTTCGATTACCGTTACCGCCCTGCAAGGGTGCGCGTGGAGTGCCACTACCACGGCCACCTGGATTCACATCGGTTCCACCGGATTGTCCGGCGTAGGAAGTGGCGCGGTCCCCTACACGGTGGACGCAAACACCGGCGCGGCGCGAAGTGGCGCGATTACGATCGCGGGGCAGTCGTTCACGATCACTGAGGCCGCCGCCGGGCCGCCGGGACCGTCCATCCTCCAGGGCGGCATCGCCGAGCCGTGGACTGGTTCGGCCGGTCTGGCTCCCGGAGCATGGGTCTCCATCTATGGCAACAACCTGGCGAATACGACGCAGACCTGGTCGCCTGCCGCGGGCCAGCCGTTGCTGACTTCGCTGGCCGGAGTATCCGTGACCATCGACGGGCAGCCAGCCGTACCTTCTTCCGTCAGCCCAACGCAGATCAATGTTTTGGTGCCGTCCGCGGTGCGCCTCGGTCCCGTCCAGATGGTGGTGAACAACAACGGCAGCCTCAGCAGCGGCTACTCGATCACTAGCAATACGTTCTTACCCGCCATCTACGCCCGAGCCGCGCCCGGCATTTCGCCCCCGAAGTATTACGTGACCGCGGTCGATCCCGTAACGGGCCAGATCGTGGGCAACTTTTCGGCCGACCCGAGCGTGCAACATGCGCCGAGGGCCGGAGAAACCATCGATCTGTACGGATTGGGGCTGGGACCAGCATCGCAGTTCCCGACCGGCACCGCCTTCACCGGCGCTTTCCCGCTGAATTCGAGTGTCACCGTGACGTTGGGTGGGCAGACCTTGGTTCCCCTCTTTGCAGGATTAGTAGGACCGGGGTTGTACCAAGTGCGGATCACCATTCCGCTGAGCACCACCCTGGGCGATCAACCCGTCCAGTTGAGCGTAGGCGGAGCGGCCCAGAGCCCGCAGAACGTGTTTTTGAGTATCGGCCAATAGCCGCAGGCAGCTCAGTTCCCAAGCTGTATTGCAGCAAGTGGGGCAGGTTGGCAACCTGCGGCGGGTTGATAACCCGCCTTCCCTGGCGCAGCGCAGTACTGTAGAGCGCCGGTTACCAACCGGCGCGCAGGATTCCATCCTGCCCCACAACGGAACCAATCGACTTCATGTCCAAAACCGCATTCTTGTTTCCAGGCCAAGGCTCCCAGTTCGCTGGAATGGGCAAGTCCCTGGCCGAAGCGTATCCCCAAGCCGCGAGCGTGTTCGAAACCGCCGACGCAGCGCTGGGCTTCCCCCTATCGAAGCTGTGCTTCGAGGGCCCCGAGGACGAGCTCAAGCTAACCGAGAACACACAACCCGCGCTGCTAGCGATGTCGACGGCCGCCTGCGCGGTGCTGGCGGGGCAGGGCATTCATCCCGATTACGTAGCGGGCCACAGCCTGGGCGAGTACTCAGCGCTGGTCGCGGCCGGTTCGCTAGATTTCAGCGACGCACTGCGCTTGGTCCGAAAACGCGGCCAGTACATGCAGGAAGCCGTGCCCGCCGGAGTCGGCGCGATGGCGGCGCTACTGCGACTGCCCGAAGGCCAGCTCGACGCGATCCTGGCCGAAGCCGCGCAAGGCGAAGTGGTAACCGCGGCGAACCTGAACTCTCCCGAGCAAGTAGTGATCGCCGGAAACGCCGCGGCCGTCGCGCGCACCGCCGAACTGGCCAAGGCCGCGGGCGCCAAGCGCGCCATCATGCTGCCCGTGAGCGCGCCCTTCCATTGTCCTTTGATGCAGCCCGCGCAAGACCGCCTGCGTCCGGATCTCGATGCGACCGTATTCCGCGACCTCGCCGTCCCCTTGATCAACAACTGGCAAGCCCGGGAAGTCCGCACCGGCGCGGAAGCGCGCGAAGGCTTGTTCCAACAGATCCCCAACCCAGTCCGCTGGCACGAAACCATTCGAGCGCTAGCCGACGCCGGAGTCACCAGGTTCATCGAAGTAGGCCCAGGCGCGGTCTTGACCGGCCTGCTCCGCAACATTGATCCATCGCTCGCCGGGTTCAAGTTCGGAGAAGCCGCCGATTGGGAAAAGCTTCAAGCCGGCCTAGCAGCGACCCAATAGTCTCGCCAGGTTTATGAGGGCCAGGATCATCGGGGATGGATGCCAGCTCTTTGCGACTTAGCGTCTTGGCGAGAGACATAAATTCTTCTCTCGCCAAGACGCTAAGTCGCAAAGGCCAAAAGGCCCGCTTTAACCCCGGCCCACAGCCGCGCCTTCCCGCGTTTCCGCTCCCGGCGTGACATCGGCGAACTCCTCGTACGGCAAGTCCGATCCAAGCCGCTTCAGCTCGGCCATGAAGTAAGCATCCATATCGCGCTGCTGCGGGATGCTGAGCACTTCCGACGCGCCCCCCTGCGCGCCCTTCCGGATCATCGCCGAGTGCTTGCGCCAGGGAATCAAGTCCCACATTTCGAACTTCTCTTCGAAGCGTTTCATATAAGCGAAGGACGACTTCGCGCAAACTTCGCCCGTCTCTTCCTCAGTGAGATGAATGTCCAGAAACTCCGCCACCTTGCGCACGGTTCCTTCGAGATCCCGCTTCATGGTTTTGAAGGACAGCACAAGCACGTTGGGACGATGCCGCTGGGCCCAATAGCCGGCCGCGTTCACAGCCCACGATCCTCCGATGGGAAAGTGCTTCGATTGAAAGAGCTTGATCCACGTCTCGGTGGAGAGCCCCCGGCCCATCAGGCTTTCCTTGAAAAAATGGTAGCCGGAAACAAAGACGTCCTTGGGATCGCGATATGACCGCAATGTAGCGAGCCTGCTCTGAGTACGGAATGAACTCCCAATCCAAGTGCGTTTTGACGGCCCGCTTGCGTTCCGGAGACGCCTTCCAGCCCGAGTCGTCCTCGATAGGAACGGCAAATCCCTTCATCGGCCCCATCGCCTTCGTATCCGGCCAGGGGACCAGATAATGGATGTGCTCGAACTCGGCCTTCCCGTGCCAGGCCAGTTGCGTGACGATCTGCATCAGCCAGTTCGTGCCGCTCTTGGCGAAGGTCGCGACGAACACGTCCTGCCCGCCGGGGGTATAGTTTTGGAACGGATTCTCCTTCTCCAAGCGGCGCAGCTGCCGCTCGCGGAAAGATTTGAACATACGGTCGGCTCGCCCCAGCTTCTCGAAGGTCCAACCCCAGGGGTTCATGACCCCATCCACAAAGACGCCCAGCAGACATCGAACCACAAAGGGCGGCGGCTGCCGCCGGTACGTTGAAGGCGTCATGCTCATCCTCCTGAGTCAGAGCCCGAATCAAAACTCGGTCACCGACAAAATAAGCCCCTCCGGGTCCTTGAACCAAGCCACCCGAGCGCCGCTGGGTGATTGCCAGATCCCCAACTCGTCTTGAGACATCCCCGGGAAGCGCTCGCAAGTCACTCCCGCGCCCCGCAGCCGGTTCACCGTCCCGGCGATGTCCTCGACTTCCCAGCCCAGCGCAGTGTACGGAGGCACGACAGCCTCCTTAACCTTCTGCACGCGGATCATCACGCCGTTAGCGTCGAACACCAGCGCGAAGGGAGAATCCTCCAATAAACGCAATCCCAGCACGTCGCGATAAAAGGTGATGGCAAGCGCCGCGTCAGAGGTCGCGAGAAACGCGACCAGCTTTGCGTCGTTGAGCGGGCCCATCCGGGCTATTGTATTACTCCGGCAGACGAAAGTCGACGTGGCGCTCGTCGTTGAGCTGCTTGGTAAACGCGCGATCCACCTGGTCCAGCGTCACCCGGTTGTGGACGTTTTCCGGCGTGATGTAGTGCAGCGTTTTGTCCTCGGTCCAATAACCGATGGCCGCGTAGATGGTGTGATCCTTAAGCGCGATCAGGTACACCGACGGCTGATCGTTCGGGGCCGCCGACGGGCCAGCTTGGACCGCGGGGTCTTGATAGGGCTGCGATGTATTGTCGTAACGCCGCAGGGTCGGCGGCGGAAGCTGAACGTTCGAATAATCCTGGAACGACGGATTCGCCGTATCCGGGACGAAGTTCTGATTGAGGATCACCGCCGGGGCGTCCTGCCGCTGTCCGGACGGATCGGTGTAATACCCGCCGGCGTAGGGCGCGGGCGGCGCATCGTAGCCGTAGTAACCGCCGCCGTAGAACACCGGGTAGGGCACGATAACCGCTCCACCGTGACTGTAGGGATGCGCTATCCCTGGCGGCGCAATGTAGCCTGTTCCCCCGGATCGAGACCCCCTCGCCACCAACGGACCACCCGTGCCGGGATAGATCAACCGGCCGAATCCGACGCCACCCGGCGCCGGAGCTCCGCCGGGATTGATCATGCGGCCAAATCCGCCGCCGCCCGTTTGTGGGGAGCCTCCGCGCTGCGCCATCAGCGCCGAGCCCGCCAATACCACCGCCACGCCCATCGCCTTCATGACGCCGAGCTTCATAGAGGCCGCCTCCAGCCCTAATTGTAGGACGTTTGACGGTCCGCCGGGGTTTAGAAGAAAATGCGCGGCCCCGACCCTAAATCAAGACCCTATAACCGGCTCTGCGCAGGAATCTGTGGGACCGGCTGGAAGTGCTGATTTCGGCTAAACTCGCAGGTTGCCGGCGGATAACGAGTTCACCAGGATTCTAGACTGGCCCGGATATCGGGTCTATCAACACGAGATTGAGGAAACGACCTGAAGCTGTGGATCCGGCGTAAGCGGGGGAACCGGAAAATCGAGTGCTCTGGTTGCGGCCGCAAGTTCCGGGAGATTTATGACACTAACGAGCGGGCTGTCCGGGATCTTCCCTGGAGCGGATTTATAGCTACGGTGTTCGTTGAAGTGTATCGAGTGAAGTGCCCGGACTGCGGCGTCAAGCGCGAAAAGGTGCCGCTGTTGCCGGGCAAAGCCCCATTTTCTAAGAGGTTTGAAGATGCCGTGGGGCTGGCGTGTGAGATGGCTTCGGCCCGGCAGGTGGCGCGCCAGTTCGGGCTGGCTGCCAGCACGGTGCGGGCGATCGATGGGAGATACCTGGAGCGGTGGAATGCGTCGCGGCGGAAGCTCGCCTTGCGCCAGATGGGGGTGGATGAAATCTATCTGGGCAAGAAGCAGAAGTTCCTAAGTGTGGTGTGCAACCTGGAGACCGGGGAGCCTTTGTGGTTCGGGTAGGAACGAAAGAAAGAGAGCCTGGACGGATTCTTGGAGAGAGAACTGAGTGCCCGGCAGCGGCGCGGGATTGAGGCGGCCTGCGTGGATATGTGGGAGCCGTGCCGGCGCAGCATCGAGCAATGGGCGCCGCGCTGCCGGATCATCTATGACAAGTTTCACATCGTGCAGCACGCCAACGCCGCTGTGGATGAAGTGCGGCGGGCGGAGTTTTTCCGTAAGGGCGGACGCATGCCAGGCGTGGTCAAGGGCCAGCGCTGGCTGCTGCTGAGCCGATGGGTGAACCTCGATACCGGCCAGAAGCGGCAGTTGAATCACCTGTTTGCGCTCAACCGGCGGGTCATGAAAGCGTATCTGCTGAAGGAAAGCTTGGACCGGCTTTGGACCTATCACTACGAAGGCGCGATGCTGCGTTATCTACAAAGCTGGATGGATCAGTTACGTTGGCAGCGGTTGAAGCCGTTTGAGAAGCTGGCTCAGATGTTGCTGGATCACCTGGAGGGCATCCTGAATTACTGCCGCACCAAAGTGCCGATGGGTGTAGTAGAAGCGGTGAATGGAAACATCAAAAGCCTTCTCCGGCGCGGCCGCGGCTACAAGAACCTGCAATATCTGCTGTGGAAGGCTCAACGGATGGCGGTAACCAAGACAGAATTTGTGACCCTCACCAAAGCAGCGTGAAATGCCCGCTTCCACGAATTCTCGCGCAGAGCCCAACTTCTTCTGGTTGGCCTGCAAACTGTAATCCATCTCGTGAAGCAGTGCGCCACGGTTTGATAACTGACAGCATGACCCTCGCGCTGGAGTTCCTCCGCCAAAACCCGTACGCTCGTGCAGGTCCAGCGAAGGGGCGATTCCGGATCTCCTCGCGTTGCGGGATCCCACGAGTCGGTCCAAGTCCTCGCGGAGGCCGGGATCCTTGTCGACAGCTCTCTTTCGACCCGCACCTTTCCGCCGAACCCGGAACTGCGGGGGCACAGCCTCACGCGACACTTTCGGCTGACTCAGTTCCCTCATTCCTTCGGTGATCGCCCTACGCGACACGCCTGTCGCCCGCGCAACCACTGAAACGCCTCCGTATCCAATAGCCGCACTCTCCGCAGCCGCCACCAGTCGCCGCATCCGCTCGTCCAAGAAGGCCGACAAAAAACGAAATCGTAACCGAACGTCCTCGTGATTCACTATCCACGAGTATAAAACAAAATCGCTTTAACTTGTTCTACTTATTTCCTGACAAGCCCTAAAGGCGTGGAAGTCCAACTCACGCCCGACCAGGCAGCATTTGTCCGCCAGGCAATTGAGAGCGGACGCCTGCGGCGCGAGGAGGACGCGGTGAAGGAGGCACTCTCCCTGTGGGAGGAACGTGAGCGCACGCGCGCCGAAATCCTCGCCGCCGTCGATGAGGCGGAAGCGTCGCTCGCTCGCGGCGAAGGCCGCACCATCAGCCAGGAGGCGATGCGCGAGCTTGCCGAAAGCGTGAAGCAGCGCGGACGCGCCCGGCTTGCCATCGAACAGACCCAGTCCCGCTGATGGGACACCTCCGCACACCGCAAGCCGATTCCGACCTCGACGACATTTGGTACTACATTGCCAACAATAGCGGGAGTATGGAAGTCGGCGACCGCCTCGTCGATTCCATCGCCGCCCGCTTCATCCTGCCAGCCATCCTAACCTGGGACGCTCCCGCGACGAGGATCTGCGGCCCTCCCTGCGAAGCTTCCCAGTAGGAGAGTACGTGATCCTCTACCGAATCCAGGACGAAGACGTCCTGATCCTTCGCGTATTGCGCGCCAACCGGAATATCGAGGCTTTGTTCAGACGCCCCGAGCTGTAGACTGAGACCATGAGCTTCGAGGATTACAAGGTCGTGCTCTACCGCAACCAGCCCGATGGTTGGGTCGCCGAAATTCCCTCGCTTGCCGGGTGTCATGCTTTGATGCCAACCGCAGAACAAGCGCTCGCGGAATTGGCCGAGGTGTTCCGCATGATCAAAGCCGAGCACCGTGAGAGCGGAACGCCGATGCCGCTCGACACCACCGAAATCGTTCATGCCTAGCGCCCGCGCGGATGAATTCCGCCGGGCGGCGATCAAACTCGGTTTCCAGCGGACTCGCCGGGCGAACATCAGGCGAATTTTACCCATCAACCACATTTGTGGCCCACATCATGTCCATAGCCACGTGCTCATCGGGCGGGCAAAGCCCCAAATACCCCGCAATTCCTGACTTAAGTGATTGATCCCAAATCAAGTCAACCCAACTACAAAACGAACCCAAGCGAGCCGATCCGCGCCCCAACTACCGCCCCACCGGATTCAACGACGCCCGCATCGCCCGCTCGAACGCCCAGCCGCGGATGTGGCTGATCTGCTCCTTCATGGTGCGCGAAAGCGGCACGCTCTTGACCGCGTTGCTGATCAAATCGTGCTCGGTCAGCTCCCGTTCCTCCAGCCGCGACCGGGTGATCGCCGAGATCACGCACTGCTCGATCTCGGCGCCCGTCCATCCGCTGGTGAACGAAACCAACTGTGGCAGGTTGAACGCTGCCGGGTCGATCCCGCGGCGACTCAGGTGGATCTTGAAGATCTCGATCTGCTCGTGTTCCAGCGGCAAGTCCACGAAGAACACTTCGTCAAAGCGCCCTTTGCGGATCATTTCAGCCGGTAACAGGTCAATCCGGTTCGCGGTAGCGGCGACAAACAGCCCGCGCGTCTTCTCCTGCATCCAAGTTAGGAAGAACGCGAAGATGCGTCCCTGCTCGCCGCTCGTCTCGGTGGAGGTGATGGCCATCTCGATTTCGTCGAACCACAGCACCGCCGGCGCCATGTCCTCCATCATCTTGCACGCCGCGACGAACGCGCCTTCGGGCTTGCCGTGGCGGCCGGAGAACATCTCGATCATGTCTACGCGATACAGCGGCAGCTCGAACGCCGAGGCGATGGCCTTCACGCACAGGCTTTTGCCGCAGCCCGGAATGCCCATGAACAGCACGCCCTTGGGCACGATCTCACTGCTCAGGGTGTCGCGCATCTGAAACAGCTTCCGCCGCTCCAGCAGCCATTTTTTCAGGATTTCCAGGCCGCCGACCTCGCCCAGGTCGCGCGGCTCGGAAATGTATTCGATCACTCCGCCGCGGTTCACCAGCAGCCGCTTTTCTTCGAGCATCGCGCGCATCGAAGCGGGCCCCAGGCTCAGATCCTCCGCCAGGCCGCGCCGCAACGCATAGCGCGCTTCATCCAGCGTCAATCCCAGCAGCGTGCGTGCGGTTTGTTCGAGCGTGGTCTCGCTGACATCGACCGTGCCCTCCTCCCGCGCCTGCAACTCGCCGCGCAGGAACTCCGCCAGCTCGACCACGTCGGGAGGCCGCAGCTCCAGAAAAATCATGCTGCGCTCGATCTCCTCCGGAATGAACCGCACCGGCGAAGTGATGACGACGAACTTATTCTGATCCAGGCAGCTTTCGTAAACGTCCCGCAGCCGCCGCCGGATCTCCGAAGAATCGCGCAGCGGCTCGTGAAAATCCTTGAGATGGAAAATACCAGCGCCCGGGTGCGCGGTGACGAAGTCCAGCGCGCCGCGCGGCGTATCGGTCGCGGCCTCCACGGGCCGGCCTCCCAGGCGCATCCCTTCCGTTACGCTCCAAGTCCAAACTGGAATCGGCCCCGACGGTAGCAGCCCCCGCGCGACTTCCTCCAGCAGAAGCCGCGCCCGCTGCTCTTCCGACGACCGGATGTAAGTGATCGGGCGGCCGGATTGAAAAACCTCCCGGATCTCCCGAGCGGCGCGGCTTTCGGCAACGGACGTGTGTGGCGTGGGGCTCAATGTGGGCGGCATTCTTCATTATGACGAACCAGCACCCCGCAAAGACGAATGCGATCGGTTTTTGCGTCCCGAACTGGCGAACCGGCGCCTACACACAAGCCGTGGTGAAATAGCCCCGCCCGTCAGGGCGGGGATCCCCGGCCTGACGCCCGGGGCTACCGGAATCCGTCCACCAGCATCAGGTTGCTCCCGCGGTAATCGGCCTGGGCGAACACCAGCGACTTGCGATCGGGAGAGACGGCCAGTCCCAAATCGACGGTGCCCTCGATCTTGGCAATGTCGCTGATCGCGCCGGTGGAGAAGTTCAAATACTGGACCTCTGACGACCCATCGGAACCGCGCTCCCGCGTGAAGTACAGGCCCAGTTCGGTGACTGCAAAGTTGTAGCGGTGAATGGGCTGTTTCAGCACCTGCAATTCGGGGCCGCCGTCCACCGGCATTTTCCAGACACCATCGACGCCGTCGTTCTTGGTGAAGTACAGATCCTTGCCGTCGGGAGATTCCATCGTCGCCTGACCTACGTTTCGAGTCACCTGCACGGCCGCGCCGCCTTGCGAAGGGGCCTTCCAGACCTCGAACCGGCCGCTCCGGTTAGACGAGAAATAGATCCAGCGCCCGTCGTGCGACCAACTGGAGATGATGTTGGTGGACGGATCGTTGGTGACGGCGCGAGGCGGGCCTCCGTCGGCGGCAACGGTGTAAATTTCCCAACGGCCGCCGGTGTTGGAGTCGAAGGAAATCCGTTGCCCGTCCGGCGACCAGTGCGGTGTGCCCTGGGTCAGGCCAGTCATGTTGGTGAGTTGCACGCACCGCAAGCCATCGGCGTGGCAGGTCCAGATCTGGACGGTGCCGTCGCGATCGGAATGAAACGCGATGCGCTGGCCGTCGGGAGAATACTGCGGGAACACTTCCCGGAACGGGGAAGCGATCAGCCTTTCCGGAGGAGCCTTCGACGTCGCCGCCGCTGCCGTCAGAGACACACGCCATACGTTGGTGTCCTGGAAAACGTGGGTATAGGCGAGCCGGTGGCCCTGCGGCGCGATGGATGGACCCATGGCTCCGGTTCCGGAAAAGGGCAGCGGCGAAGACTTTCCGGACCCGGATGCGGGAACCCGCGAGAGCGTGACATTCGCACTGCTGGAGCCAGTAGTAAACAGAAGGTCGCGGCCGTCGGCGGTCCATGCGGGCTCGGACGGAGCTGCTTCCGTCAGCGGCAAGATTCGCGGCTCGCTACGCGGTTCGAGCGTCTCCGACACCGGCATAATCAGCAATTGGGAGATGTTCAGGCCGCTGACGCGGGCAAACGCCAGGGAGCGGCCATCGGGAGAAAGAGCCGGTTCGACGTCATCGGTGTGGGGCGGCGGATTGGTCAGCGGGCGAATCGCCCCGCTCTCCAGGGAAATCGCCACCAACCGATCGAACCCATCCGGAGTGGCGGCCGCGGACACGATCAGAAACTTGCTGTCGGGAGACCAGCTCAACTGATTGGTTAAGGGTCCGCGGGGATCGTGAAAATACAGTTGGGCGACTTTTCGTTCCGGCCCGCCGAGCGGCGGTACCAGGAAGACGGCGGCGCTGGTGTCCTGCGAAAAGCGCAGGAACGCGATGTTCCGGCCATCCGGAGACCAGCGCGGACTATCGTCATGCGCGGGATCGGTGGTGAGACGAAGGGGAGCGCCTTGGCCCACCAGCTTCACATAGATGTCGTAGTTGTCGTGGGTTTCTCCGTTCCAGGAGAAGGCCACCTGGTTCCCATCCGGCGAAAAACTGGCTAGCCGCTGGACGCCTGTGTAGCTGGTGAGCGGCACGGGCTTGAGTGCGGCTTCGGTCTTCGGCGAGTCCTGGGAGCGTCCCCAGAAATACAAGCCGGCGACAATCACCACCAGCAACCCTGTCAGCCCCGCGCCGATCCACTCGCGCCTGGTGGTAACCGGCTTCCCAGCCGGCGCAGTGGCCGTCAACTTTCCGGAATCCGACTCTTCACGCAGTTCTTCCAACTCCAGTTTCAAGTCCGCGGCATTCTGATAGCGCCGCGCGGGGTCCTTGCGCAAGCAGCGGGCGATCACGCGGGCCAAGTCGCGCGGCAGATCGGTGCGGATCTGGGCGGCCGACGTGGGCTCCTCGCGCAGAATCGCCGCCAGCGTGGACAAACGCGTCTCGCGGCTGAAGGCCCGTTGTCCGGTGGCCATCTCGTACAGCATCGCGCCAAAACTAAAGACATCGGAACGCCCATCAATGGGTCGGGCTTCGGCTTGCTCCGGCGACATATACGCCGTGGTCCCGAGCACCGTGCCGTCTTCGGTGTGCGCCCCCATTGTTGCCGTTTGGGCGGTGGCGGTTTCATCGCCTTGCCGTTGCTCCGGTTGGATCAGTTTCGCCAGGCCGAAGTCCAGCACCTTGACCAGGCCGTCCGGGGTCACCATCACGTTCGCGGGCTTCAGATCGCGATGCACGATTTGGGCCGCGTGCGCCTTCGCCAGGGCGTCGGCGACCTGGGTGGCCGAGCGCAGCAGATCGTTGATCCTCATGCCGTTTCGCGGAATCAACTGGTCGAGCGGCTTGCCGGGGACCAGTTCCATCGCCATGTAGTCCACGCCGGCATCGTTGCCAATGTCGTAAATCACGACGATATTGGGATGGTTCAAGGCCGAGGCCGACTTGGCTTCTTGGATAAACCTTCGCTTGCGTTCCGGATCGCCAACCTTATCAGGAAGAAGGACTTTCAGCGCGACGAATCGATCCAGGCGAGTGTCGCGGGCTTTGTAGACCACGCCCATGCCACCCGCGCCAAGCCGCTCTTGGATCTCGTAGGGTCCCAGCCTGGTTCCGGGGTTCATGGCTTTGGCTTATGATCTCACACCGAGGCGGCCCGGACGCCCAGTAGAGTGTCTCCCGCCAAGTCGCTTAGCGCGCGGTCGACCGGCTCCCCGCATAGGTCAGGTAGACGCCGAGAAGAAGTAACCCGGTGCCATAGAGATAAAAGTACGGTCCGTAGTGAAGCTGTTCGAGAAAGAACCCAGAAGCCCCCTCCGGCGATAGGAACAACAACAGCAGGCCTTTGATCAGCGACCCCCACCCGATGAGCGTGACGGCGACCGGCAACGCGCCGCCCGACCAGACATTGTGTCCGAGAACCATCGCCAGCCCGACGCTCAGCGCGATCACACCGGCCAGGTACAGCACCGGAGGGTTGTGAAGGAGCGCAGTCACCATGTCGATCATGGCCTGCTTGTGCGTGAGCATGGATAACGACACCCCAATGGAGTAGAGCCCAATCAACCTGCTTAGAAACGATGTGCGTGGCGACATAACGGTTTTAGATGGCCCAACTGGGCATCACGTAGGTATAGAACAACACCAGCAGCCCCATCACTGCGCAGAGAAACAGGCTGTGCTTGAGCGTGAAGCGGAACAGCTTGCTCTCCTCGCTGACGGCCATGCCCGTGGCGGCCGCGGCTACGGCGATATTCTGCAGGCTGATCATCTTGCCGAGGACGCCTCCGCTAGAGTTGGCCGCCGCCATCAGAGTGGGCTTCAGACCCAGGCTGTTGGCGGTGATTTCCTGCAGGCTCCCGAAGAGGGCGTTGGCCGAGGTGTCGCTTCCAGTGAGGACCACTCCCAGCCATCCCATGAAGGTTCCGACAAACGGGAACGCCTTGCCCGTGCCGGCGGCGACCAGGCCGAGAGTCGCAGTGGCGCCGGAGTAGTTCATCAGGAAGGCCAGACCCAGCACGCTGGAGATGGTCACCATGGGTAGCGCGAGCTGTTTGGCGGTCATCCAGGTGTACTTGCCCAGGTTGCTGGGCGAGACGCGCAAAAACGCGGCAGCGGCAAACACTGCAAACAGGCACGAGGTTCCGGAGGCGCTCAGCAGATTGAGTGTGAAGGTAGCGCCGTAAGGCCCGGGCTGGGCCACCACCGGCGGGACGCGCTGCACCAGGTTGTGCAGTCCCGGCCAGGGAATAATCCATGTGGCGGCGCGGTTCAAGACCGCTTTGACGGCGTCCGGGCCCCAGATCAGAACGAACATCACCAGCAGCAAATAGGGGCTCCAGGCGGAAATGAGTTCGCGCATGCTGTGCGGAAGGTGGCGTTCCTCGCGAGGCGCATCGGCGGGGTGCCAGAAGCGCAGCAGCAGGACCAGCGCCAGCAGCGCCAAAAGCGAGGCCAGGATGTCGGTCAAATAAGGGCTGATGAAATTCGAGGATAAGAATTGTGTGCCGGCGAACGCGATGCCGCACACAGCGGCGGCTGGCGCCACCGCGCGCAGGGCTTTCATTCCTCCCATCAACAGAACCAGGTAGGCGGGAATGAACAAGGACAACGGTGCGCAGAGACGGCCGACGTCGGCGGAGAGGTCATTGATCGGAATTCCCGTGACGGTCGCCAGCATGATGAGCGGAGCGCCGATGGAGCCGAACGCCACCGGCGACGTGTTGGCGACCAAGCAAATCCCGGCGGCGTAGAAGGGCGAAAAGCCCAGACCGGCGAGCATTCCCGCGGCCACGGCCACGGGCGTTCCGAAGCCCGCCGCACCCTCGATCAAAGCGCCGAACGCGAAGGCCACCAGCAGAGCTTGCAGACGCTGGTCGGCGGTGACGTGCGCCACCGAGTCCTTGATGATCTCGAACTTTCCGGTTTCGAGCGTGAGGCGATACAGAATCAGAGCGGAAAAAACGATCCAGCCGATAGGCAGGATGCCATTGGCGACACCCAGCAGCGCGGAGCTGACCGCGAGGCCGGCCGGCATCTGGTAGACCAACAGGGCCACCACGAAGGCCGCCGCGCAACCGCTGAGTCCGGCCATCCAGGAAGGTTTGCGCCACAGCCCCAGCATCAGAAGAATCACGAGCAGCGGTAAAGCGGCTGCCAGCGCGGATAGAGCCAGGCTCCCGTTGAGAGGAGTATAGTTTTGTGTCCACATGGTGCGGGTACCATCTTATACTGAGTGCCCGGCTGGAAAACAAGCCCCGAAGGCAGCAAAGGACGGTAGCTCAGATGAAGATAGGGCAGATCCACAAGTTCCTTGTCACCAGTGAGAACCCCTCAACTCTGTTGAACGCGGCTCGAACCGCGACGGCGTCGCTGGCATCCTACCTGGTCGCCCGGCTGTTTCACTTGCCGGAAGCGTATTGGGCTCTGGTCTCGACGCTGATTGTCATGCAATCGACGCTCGGCGCCGCTCTGGCGGTATCCGTGCAACGTTTCGCAGGCACGGCGATCGGAGCTGCGGTTGGGGCAGCGACTGCGACCTACTTTCCCGGCAATATCTGGGTTTTTGCCATCGCCGTTTTCTTGCTGGGAGTCCTTTGCGCGGTTTTGCGCGTTGAGAGAAGTGCTTACCGCTACGCGAGCATCACCCTGGCGATTGTAATGCTCGTGACGCGAGCGGCCAGCGGGTGGCTCATCGCGGTTCACCGGTTCTTCGAGGTTTCCTTGGGGATCGCCGTAGGCCTTGTGCTTTCCGCGGTGTGGCCGGAGCGGCCATCCAAAGCCCGACTGTGAAGCTACGCCGACGAGAATCGCGGTTGGGATGAGAATTTATGACCGGAGGGCGCACTAGATAAGCAAAATCGGACATCTAGTCCTCCGACCAGTAGACAACGTTTCACCGGGGCCTCCCCTGACACTCCGCAGGGATACTCCGCAGCCCCGGTGAACGCTGTTTTTGACCACCATCGTCAATGCGCGAGATAATGTAGGAGTGATCATTCCCAAGGCGTTTGCCCAGCCAGATGAATTCGCCGCGGCCATTGCCGAGGTGGAGCGCCAGCTTCATCCCAACGTTGTCTACATCCGTCATTCCTTGGGAAACGATTGGACTGGCGAGCCCGCCGTTTTCTTCAGAGTCCTGCTATCGGATGCCGCCAGCAAACGCGAGCAGCTTTTGAATGTGACCAAACAAATCCGCGACGCCATCGTTTGGCAGGTAGAGCCCTTGGAGCAGTGGGGCGTCCTGCCCTACTTCAACTACCGCAGCCAGTCCGAACAGGCTGTTATGAAGGAAGAAGCTTGGGCGTGATGGATGTCCCTTCCGCACGAATTGCTTGAGCTAGCAAACCATCTCGCCAACCTCGATCATGAAACGCACGAGGGCCAGCCTACGCCGCGCCGTTTCAACTGCCTACTACGCCCTCTTTCATCTTCTGGTCACCGAAACCACGTTGAACTGGAGTCGCCCGGAGACGCGAGCAGCCCTCGGGCGATTGTTTGAGCACGGAAAAATGAAGAGGGTCTGCGATAAGAGAGTTTCGGACCTCAACAAGATCTTTAAGAAGAGACCGCCACCAAGCCCGGAGCTCGCGATCTCCAACCAGTTGGGCGTAATCGCCGAGACTTTCGCGGAGGCCTATGAACAGCGAAACGACGCCGATTACGAGACCTCGAAGGAATGGTCTCGGACCGACGCTCTCAATCAAGTCGAGGCTGTCTCCGCTGCGTTCAAAAGCTGGGAGGCAATCAGGAACGAACCCGCTGCCCAGGCATTCCTGTTTTCATTGTTGGCTAAGGATCGGCGAGAATGAAGGCCATTGAGAATCTTGCCCCGGGGCGGATGTGCGAGTAAGAGAACTGGCGGCCTGGCTCGGCGCGCCGTTTGAAGGCGACGGGGAACGCGAGCTGCGCGGAGTCGCTCCGCTCGACGAAGCCGGCCCCGAGGATCTCTCCTTCGTGACTCGCGGACGTGGCGCCAAACTGGCCGGAGACTCCCGCGCCGGATGCTTGCTGGTCCCCCTCGACTTCCCTGCGCCCGGGGGCCAAACCTTAATTCGCGTGCCCGACCCGCGCGCAGCCATCGCCCGCGCCATCGCCAAGCTGCACCCGCGCGTCGATCCGCCCGCCGGCATTCATCCCACGGCCGTGATCGACCCCAGTGCCGTGATCGCCGAAAGCGCCCACATCGGGCCGCTGGTGACGATCGGCGCGGACGTCCGCATCGGCGCGCGCACCCAGGTCCACGCCGGGACGGTGATCGGCGCCGAAGTCCGCATCGGCGAGGACTGCCTGCTGCACGCGCGCGTGAGCCTGTATCGCGGAGTCACCATCGGCAACCAAGTGGTGCTCCACTCCGGGTGCGTCATCGGGGCCGATGGCTTCGGCTTCATATTAACCGGCGGAGCGTACGAGAAGTTTCCACAAATCGGCAGCGTGGAGATCGCCGACCGAGTGGAAATCGGCGCCAACACCTGCGTGGATCGCGCGGCTCTAGGTGTAACTTCTATCGGAGAAGGCACCAAGCTCGACAACCTGGTGCACGTGGGTCACAACTGCCGCATCGGCAAGCACGTAGTGGTGGCGGCGCAAACCGGATTCTCGGGCGGCGTGGTCGTCGAGGACTACGCCGTGATCGGCGGGCAGGTGGGCATCGGCGACAAAGTGCGGATCGAGTCGCGAGCCGTGCTGGGGTCGGGCAGCGGCGTACTCACCTCCAAGATCGTGCGCGCCGGCCAAGTCATGTGGGGCACGCCAGCGCGTCCGTTGAAACAATACCTGGAGCAACTAGCGGTGCTGTCGAAACTGGCCAAAAAGCGCAAAAACGTCCCGTGAGCAACAGAATCCCGCGCTCACGCCCCGTGGCTATAGCCCCGCCCCGTGAGGGCGGGGATTCAGAGACAGCTTCACCGGTAGCCTGGACCGCACCCCTTTTTACAAGAATTTTACAAGCCGGAAACGACCTCCCATTGCATCCAGGAGCAACATGGATGCATGATTATCGAACATCAGCAGCCGTCCGACGAAGAACTGGTCGCCCTTTATCGCGACGGCGAATGCCCCCACGCGCGCGAACAAGCCGCGGACGAACTATTCCGGCGTCATCACGCGCGCGTGGCCCGGTGGTGCTACCGGTTTACACGGGATCGCGAGGCCGCCCTGGATCTGGCCCAAGAGATTCTGTTGCGGGCCTTCCGCAATGTCGCCGGTTACCGGGGCGACTGCCGTTTCTCCACCTGGCTCTACGCCATCACGCGCAATTCCTGCATGAGCGCCCTGCACAAGCGCGCCACGGAGCCGGTTTGGAGCGCCAAAGCGCTGACGGTGGAGATCCCAGACCACTCGGCCGGGGATATCCACGCCATGGTGGAGCGCGCGCAGAGCCGGAAGAAGAGCTGGGACTTCATCCGGAGCACGCTGGACCACGTCGAAACACGCGTGATGGTGTTGCACTATGGCGACGAGATGCCTCTCGATGCGGTGAGCCGTACGCTGGGGCTCACCAATAAGAGCGGGGCGAAAGCGTACATCGTGAGCGCCCGGCGCAAGCTGAATGCGGCTCTGGCGCGCGAAGTGGCGCCGGCATCCGCCGCTGCATCCGCCTAGGAGCCTGTCCGAGTAACGCGTGAAGGGCTTGAAAGCTGAGTGGCTGGGTAATGCGAATTTCGCGGGGGGCTGGCCGTGGTTGACGGCCGTGGCCGGCCGATTCGTGCTCCAGGACCGCTTGGAACTGGAATTTG
>DATNJC010000055.1:0-76896 GCA_035604115.1 Bryobacteraceae bacterium
GGCTTGGCCGCCACCTCCGGATTAGGCGAACTGGCTAGGAAAGGAACAATACTCTTGGCTTCGCTCACGATGTTTCTCCTTGCCGCCCTGCTCTGTAATTATGGCCGCGGTAAGTGTCTCATCGATATTGGCACGGAGGGCAAATCGCTGCGCTCGCTTATGCGCTGTGGCAAGCAAGAGGATGCCCCGAAGGGTCACCTGACGTAGATTGGCTCCAGGCAGAACAAGAGCTTCACATACTCACGTTGAGGGCAGGGATTGCTAGACCCTCGGCGCCTACGGCCGGCACATTAAGGGCCTCCCTGCACCGGCGGGTCTGGAATTATCCGTCGTAGACGGTCTTACCGCCTACGACGGTGCGCACGATTTTGATGTCCTTGATCCTGTCGACCGGCACAGAGCGTAGGTCTTCAGCTAGGACGACATAGTCGGCCAGTTTGCCGGTAGTGATCGAGCCTTTGATGGATTCCTCGTGGGCGTTGTAGGCGCCGTTCAGGGTGTTGACGCGGATGGCTTCGTCGAGGGTGATCTTCTGGTTGGCTCCCCAAGTCTTGCCGTCCCAGCCGGTGCGGGTGACCATGCCCTGGATGGCCATGCGGGGGTCGAAGGGTCCGGGGCTGAAGTCGGAGCCGGCGGCGACCTGGATGCCCGCATCGAGGAGGGTGCGGAAGGCCATGGAGCGCTTCATGAGGTCCTCGCCATAGAAACTGAATTTGTCCGAGTTGTAGTAGGCGTAAGTGGTGAACAGTGACGGGACGGCGTCGAGGGCCTTCATGCGGCGGACGATTTCATCATTAATAAGAGTGCAGTGCGTGATCTTAGGGCGGGCGTCGGGTCGGGGAAATAGTTTCTGGGCGCGCTCGAAGGCGGTGAGGTACATGTCGATGGCGACGTCACCGTTGGCGTGGCAGTTGATCTGGAGGCCGGCGCGGTGCGTCTTTTCGACCCAGGCATTGAGGTCGTCCTGGGTGGTGGTGACGTTGCCCTTGTAGTTCGTGCCGGGGTAGTTGACGCTAAGGGCCATGGTGCGTTCGGAGAAGGAGCCGTCGACGGTGTGCTCAGAGGTGGCACCGAAGCGGATCCATTCGTCGCCGAAGCCCGACTGGATTCCGGCGGCGATCAGGGCGTCGAGTTCCCTGCCCGAGGCTTCGTAGCTGATGCGATGTTTGAGATCGCCATCGGCGCGGACCTTCTGCATGGCGGCGAGGCTGCCGCCTTCATGATGGACGGTGGTGACGCCGTAGCGGGCGAACATTTTCGAAATGTGGGCGAGTCCGGCGACATCGCGATCGGGGGCGGTGGGCTGGCGGTTGCCGATGCGGGCGAAGGCTCGCGTGGCGGTGTCGGTGACGCGGCCGTTGAGGGCTCCGGTGGCGTCCTTGTCGAAAGTGCCTCCCGGAGGGTTGGGCGTCTGGCGATTGACGTCGGCCATTTCGAAGGCCTTGGAGTTATAGAAAGAGGTGTGGCCGCCGCGATGGTGGACGGCGACTAGGTGGTCGGTGGAGACCTGGTCGAGGTCGTGGATGGTGAGCTGGCGACCGTCCTTCACCTTGGTGTCGTCAAAGAAGTAGCCTTCTACCCAGGTTCCGGGCGGGGTCTGGGCGGCTCGGGCGCGGAGTTTTTCGACGATGCTTTCGACGGTGACGAATTCGACTTCATACGGATTGCCAACCAGGACTTCATAGAGGAGAGTGGCTCCCGGGGCGTGGTTGTGAGTGTCGATGAAGCCGGGGACGATGGCGGCTCCTTTGGCGTCCCAGGTGGGCGTGCCTTTTCGCGCGAGGTTGCGGATGTCAGCGGTGGAGCCGACGGCGAGGAAGCGGCCGTTCTTGATGGCGAAGGCTTCGGCGCGGGGCAGGCGGGGGTCGACGGTGGTGACGCGGGCGTTGAAGACGACGAGGTCAGGGGAGGCGGTTGCGGGGTTTTCCTGGGACTGAGCGCGGAGGGCTGGAGGGACGAGGGCGGCTCCGGCGAGCGCGAGGAGATCGCGGCGAGTTGTGCGGTTGTGCATCTTGAAGTCCTTGGAGACCGAAAGAGTAACCATAGCACGGGCAGCGCATAGCAATCTGACTGTGAACCTGCGACCGGCGGACTGGTGTTGGAAAGGGATTCAGCTCATAGTGTCCGAGGGCCGGTGTAGGCGTTTCGTTACTGCCGTGACGCCGACTTACCAGGGGTAACATCCCAGAACGCCGTTTCCGGCCAATTGCGAAGTCGCTGGGGGCCGCGGGATCAGTTTTGAGCTTTGTACGAGTCGCCGACCAACTGGCCGAAGCCTCGCATCCGCGTGCGGGGCGCTCATCTGAAGAGATGGACTCGCGCGTCCCTGTGAGGCCGCGACGGAATGACCGAAAGACTGTTCTTAGCACCAACGTCTTGGAGGTGAAGTCACTTGCTTCTTCACGCAGATCCTCGTATCATGGATCGATGAGGAAGAGAATAAGCTATTATAGCGACGGCCTAAAACTGTCCGGAATACTTTCTACGCCTGACAATTCCCTAGAAGGAAGACGTTTTCCTGGTGTCGTGCTTGTGCCAGGTTTCATGAGCACGGCGGACGCTTTCTATCCTGGGTTCGCTGAAGAGTTGAACGCAGGTGGCTTTGTATCCCTAACTATGGATTTCAGAGGATTCGGAGAGAGCGAAGGCGTCCCCGGCGAGGTAATTCCATACCTACAGATCTATGACGCTAGAAACGCCATATCCTACTTGCAATCAAGACCAGAAGTTAACCCTGACCAAATCGCCCTGTTAGGTGTAAGTTTGGGAGGTGGAGAAGTAGCATACATAGCAGCTCAAGACCGACGAGTAAAGTGTGTTGCCTCAATGGTCCTCGTCGGTGAGGGCGAGCGGAGAATGCGAAGATTTCGAACCGAGCAGGAGTGGGAAACTTTAATGCAAAAAGTTCAAGAGGACAGGATAAACAGGGTTTTGACTGGCAAGTCCAAAGACTTCCATGGGTTTTTGGGAGAGGGGACCGATTCGGTACTGATAATGCCTCCTGATCTGAGCTCTTCCTTGAAGAGTGCTGAACAGGTGGAAAAGGAAAAAGGCAACAGAACAACTCTAGCAACCGTTGATGGGTGGCTGGGCTACAAGCCGGAAGAGATTATTGACAAGGTGTCTCCAACACCAATCCTCTTCGTTCAAGCTGAGAAGGACGAGCTCGAGGCTGATGACGCCAATATATTATATGGTAAGGCTAAGGAACCGAAGAAGCTCTTCACTCTAGAAGGCGGCGTACACTTCGACGTGTATGGGAAGAGGACAAATGAAGCTATGAAACCGGTCCTCGAATGGTTCAAACAATACCTTCAATAAATCAATGCAGGATCGGTCCCTTCGCGCCGAGCGTCCGTCGGACGAACTGGAGGCCCCAACCGCGATGCCCAATCGGCAGGTGCAGCAACTGAGTCAGGAATCCGCGGCTCACGCGGCGGCTGCCATACCCCCAATTACAATTCGAGATCCGCAAAAATGATCCTATTCGCAGTGGTGAGGACAGGATACAGGGCGGTCGAATTGATAACGAGTGCGAGGTAAGGAGTGAAAAAACCGGCTCCCGCTCAGCAAATTCTGGCAGAACAAGGTTATATCATCCTGGCCGCCGACGTCTCGTATCCACTGGGCTCGATGATTCCCCTTGCCGATTGCGGGCCCGACTATGAACGCATTCCCGGACCGATGGTCGTGATCGGCGAGGCAACTATTGACGAATGGCGAGCGCAGGCGAAGAAATATCTCGGCAATCTGCCGCCAGAACCGGGCGGAAAGCTCTTCTTCTTTAAAGTGGTGGCGGAATAAAGGGATAGAGACGGGCGGTCAGCGCCAGTCGGCGCACGTTAGAAGGCATTGCGAAAGGCATCGATCATGTTCGAGCCGACGCACGGTCAGAAGAACTTTGGAATCTCATCTGGCAGGAACCAGAACAAGTTGGAAAAATCGATGCAGCAGGCTTGGGATGATCGTTTGCAATAATAGCGGAGTCGAACAGTGCCAGCCACGAGGGATTTTCCGGGCTGCCCACCAGCCGGGTAACCAGCTGAACAGGTTCCTCCAGATTGTCGATGTCGTTGATAAACAGGGTGTAGCCTTGACTTTTGAGAGCCGGCAGAACCCCGGCGCGCAGCAGAGAGGTCTTGCCCGCGCCAGATTCGGCGAACAGTACTCCGAAACGGAATTGCGGATCCAACAGCGCGTTCGCCCCGCGCGAAATGTCCACGCCGCGTTGCAGGCCGGCGAAAGCCGCGGCATCATCTTCGCCGAAAGCCACCAGTCCCCGGATGGTCCGCGTGTAGCCGGCCCCGGTCCCCCGAACCGGCGCGGGGAGGGAAGACAACTCCCCTGCGAGTCTCCGGCACCTTAACGCTACACGGAAGGACCTTGTTTATTAAGGAGGCTAGGCCGAAGCGTCCTTTTCCGAGCAACCCACGCCGGCCCGCTGGCGCGTGATGATGGTGGACAGGACTCAAATCGTCTAAAGTTCGACGTGCCGCGGACGGACGGGTGGAACGGACACGAATGGACCGGAGCTGCGCTGGCTGGCCGGACATCGATAGGCCGCGTCACGATTCATGTGTTCGCGATCAACGACCCGGATTTTCTTCGCGCTACGGGAAGCGCTCCTCGAAGAGAGAGCATTTCCACTCGACTAAGGATCTTATGAGACGCAGCGGAATCAACTCCGAATCCCACCAGCCCCCCGCCGTGCGCGTAGTCGCCGCGGTCATCGAACGCGACGGAAAGATCCTCATCGGCCAACGCAAGCCCAGCGGCCGCCACCCGCTCAAATGGGAGTTCCCCGGCGGCAAAGTCGAGCCCGGCGAGGACGACCGCGCGGCTTTGGCTCGCGAGCTGCGCGAGGAACTGCAGATCGACGCCGTGATCGGCGACGAAATCGACGCTTACGATTTCCGCTATGGCGAAGGCCCGGTCACGCACCTGCGCTTCTTCCACGTGAGCGCATTCTCCGGCGAGCCTCGCAACCTGGATTTCGCTCAAATCGTTTGGGAGGACCCGCGGCGTCTTCCCGACTACGATTTCCTCGAAGGCGACGTGGATTTCGTGCGTCGGCTGGCGGCCCGGTAGGCGCGCTTACCACACCTACCACACCTGCATCCCACACCTGTTATTCTGCTACACCGCCGCCCGCCCAAACCGCCCCGCCAAGTCCCCATGGTTTACCCATAGTATTGATAATACTGTACTTACTTGAAGCGCAAAACGAACCCAAGTCCGCCTGCCCGCCCCTCCCTCAGAACCCGAAGCGCTCCTCTTCCCAAGGATCGCCCCGCATGTGGTACCCGTTGCGCTCCCAGAACCCGGCTTGATCGGTCTCGCGAAACTCGACCCCAGCCGCCCATTTTGCGCTCTTCCAGGCGTACAGCTGCGGAACCAGCAGCCGTGCCGGCCCGCCGTGCCCCAGCGACAGCGGCTCGCCATTGTGGGTGAAGGCGACCATCGCGTCCTCGGCCATGAAGTGCTCCAGCGGCAGGTTGGTGGTCCAGCCGTGATCGTACCCGTAGGCCAGCACGAAGTGCGTGTTCGGCAGCAGGCCCCCCGCGCGGGCCACCAGCTCGCGCGTGGAGACGCCTTCCCAGATGCTGCCCAGCAGCGACCAGCGCGTCACGCAATGGAAATCGGAGAAGACCTTCACCCGCGGGAGCTTCTGGAATTCTTCCCAGGACCACGACACGGGCGTGGCGACCAGTCCGGCGAGCGAGAACTTCCACTTGGCCATGTCGAGGCGCGGTGGGCCGGAGGCATCCAGCACGGGCCACTTGATGGTGCGGGATTGCCCCGGAGGGATGCGCTCGGCGCGGCGTGTGTCGGGGCTGACGATGACGCCTTCGCCGGCGGATTCCGGCGCGGGGACCGGCTGGTGTTTCGGGGAGTCTTTGCCAAACATAGGGGCCAAACCTTAATCCCCGCCCTCACACGGGCCGGGGCTGAGATCTTTGTCTTAAGTGTATCGAAGCGGTAATCCCTGAGAATTTTCCTGCCTCCGCCGGACTAGTCTACGTGCGAAACTTGCGTGTGGTGCTGGGCTTACTTTGCGCGCTGGCTGCGGCTACCGAAGCTCAGGCCCAAGCCCGCGTGTCCTACATCGGAGGTACGTCGGCGCAGATCCAGGCCGGGTCCGGCGGCTCCATCGATTTAACCGATGACCGCTACTTGGCGTTCTATTCCAAGAAGGTGCAGGTTCGCGTGGCCTACGATCACGTCAACCTGCTGGAGTACGGCCAGACCGTCAACCGGCGCGTGCTGCTGGCGGTGGCGATTTCGCCCGCCTTCATGTTGAGCAAGTCGCGCAAGCACTTTCTGACCATCGGATACAGCGATGACGACGGCAAGCAGCAGGCGCTGGTGTTCGAGGTGGACAAGCACGGTGTCCGCGCGGCGCTGGCCAGTCTGGAAGCGCGC
This sequence comes from Bryobacteraceae bacterium, assembly GCA_035604115.1. Taxonomy (GTDB): domain Bacteria; phylum Acidobacteriota; class Terriglobia; order Bryobacterales; family Bryobacteraceae; genus Palsa-187. The sequence continues at coordinate 6,424 of DATNJC010000055.1, forward strand.
ACCGGCCGCAGGATCGAGTTTCAGGACGAAGAAGCGAGGAAGGCGGGGCGCGGATGAAGCGATGGATGAAACTGCTAGCACTGTTGATGGGCGGCCTGTGCGCATCGGCCTGCGCGTTCGCCGGGGGCGTTGACGAGGCGTCTCCGCAGACCGTTTCGGTACAACTTCTGGCGGTCAAGCGGGTCTATGTGGATCGGCTCACCGGCGGTGAAACCGCGGCCCAGATGCGCGACTTGCTCATCACCGCGCTTCAGGGCACCAAGCTGTTTGTGGTCACCGAGAATGCCGACCGTGCCGACGCGTTCCTGCGCGGGGCCGCCGAGGACTTGGTGTACACCGACACCTATTCGAATTCAGAGAGCACCAACATTCGGGGTTCCAGCAACGACACCACGCGCTCCAGCGATTCCGCGCGGGCCGGCACCAATAGCAACAACGCCGCCAATTCTACCGCCCGGGGGCTGAGCCTGGGGGTAGGCGAAAACGAGTCCAACAACATCAAGGAGCGCAAGCACGAAGCCCTGGCCACGGTGCGGCTGGTGGGCAAGGATGGCGACGTGCTTTGGTCTACAACGCAGGAGAGCAACGGCGCCAAATTCCGCGGCGCCAGCGCGGACGTGGCGGACCGGATCGCTAAACAGCTCGCGGCCGAGTTCGATCGCCAACGCCGAGCGAAGTGACTTGTGAGTCGGGGCAATCCCGGGCTGGCTAGACCCCCAACCCGGGAGGTTCTACGAATGGTTGCCCGGTCCAATCTAGGGCCTTTGCCGTAATCCAACCCTACAGAAACTGCCACGGGTGGTCGATCTAAGTTCCGTAGCCGTCTTTGTCTGACACTGCGGTTAGACACTGTGTTCCGCCCGAATTAGAGAGGCGTGCGGGTCGGGGCAGCGGGCCGATGGGATCTATATGAAAAAGAACAACGTGGTGACGTTGCTGGGGATCGCTCTGGCGGTCGCCATCATTTCGACGGGCGTCTTTTATGGCCTGTTTGTCAACAAACTCAGCAGCAGCACGGGAAGCGGAAAGACTCTAGTGGTGGCCGCCCATTGGCTTAAGGCCGGCACGCTGGTAAAAGACGGTGACGTCAAAACGATCCCCTGGCCGGCTCCCGAGGTTCCTAAGGGCGGTTTCGAGACGGTGGACCAAGTGCTGGGCGGCACGGTATTCGACACCATCGCGGAAGACGAGCCGGTGCTTGCGCCGCACTTGTCTCTGGCGGCGTCGCAAGGGGCTCCCGCTCCGGCACCGCCTTCGACCGGGGTTCCGGCCGGGATGCGCGCCGTGTCGGTGCACGTCGCCGATTCCGCCGGCGTCCTGGCTTTGCTGCGAGCCGGTCATCGCGTGGACGTGCAGGTTGTGAAAAAGCAGGACTCCGGAGCCACGGAAGTCCGCACGGCACTGCAAAACCTGGAAGTGTTTTCCGTGAATCCGGCCGAGCAAAGTTCCCAGGGCCAGAACGCACCGGTGGTCACGCTGCTGGCCAAACCCTCCCAAGCCGATGTGCTCGCCGCGGCCGATGCCGGAGCCAAAGTGCGCTTGATTCTGCGGAATCCGCTGGACTTGGAAATGCGGGGCGGCTCCACGCTCTCGCTGGATACGGTGATGCACGGCGCCAGCGCGTCCGGCCGGCCGTAGAGCGTTCCCCGAGCAGGCGCCATGCTGATTCTATCGATGCTGAGCTTCTTCGCCGTGATCTTCCTGCTGGCGGCGATCACCGTGGCCATCGCCTGGATGGGCTTCGTCAAGCGCACCGAGGAACAAAGCCAGGCGGCTCGCGAAGAGGCCGGGGAAGCCGGCGCCGCGCCCATCGACGCCCAGTTTCTGGACGACGAATCGCCCTTGTTTCGAACCGAGCGTTTGAGCTCGATGAACTTCTGGGACAATCTGCTGGCGCGCTTCGACTTCGTCGAGATTCTGAAACGCCGCATCGCCGAGGCCGACCTGGATTGGTCGGTGGGCCGCGTCACGCTGATCATGCTGCTGTGCGGCACGGTATCGATGCTGACGCTGCAGAAGGTTTTGCCTGCGCCCGTCGGACTGGCGGGAGCCGTGGCGGCCGCGTTTGCACCCTACGCAGTGATTCTGCGCATCCGCGACAGGCGCTTTCGCAAATTCCTGGAGGCGTTTCCGGACACGCTGGACTCGCTGGCTCGGGCTTTGCGCGCCGGCTACGCGCTGGCCGCCGCGATGGATCTGGTGGCCTCGGAAGCGCCCGCTCCGGTGGGGCCCGAACTCAAGCGAACCTCGGCGGAGGCCAACTTGGGAATGGGCTGGCCCCGCGCGCTCGAAAACCTGGGCCGGCGGGTTCCGGTGCTGGAGGTCAATTTGTTCGGCGCCGCGGTGTTGCTGCACTCGCGGACGGGCGGCAAGTTGGGCGAGGTGATTTCCGCGCTGGCTGAGTCCATGCGCGAGTCGATGGCGTTGCACGGGGAGGTGCGGGCGCTGGCGGCGCACGGCAAACTCACAGGAGCGATTCTTACCGTGCTGCCCATAGCGATCGCGGGCATCATGTTTTTCGTGAATCCCGATTACATGATGGTGCTGCTGAACCATCCTTGGGGCAAGGATCTGATCGCGGGCGCGGTGGGCTGCCTGGTGCTGGCGCACTTCGTGATCCGGAAGCTGGTGGACATTCACCTATGACCCCTGCTGCCGTGCTGGTTTCGTTCTTTCTGTTTGTACTCTGCGCCGTGGGCGCCGCCGGGTATGCGTTTGTCCAGTCCCGGGTTGCGGCCCAGCAACCGCAAATCCCGGAGGGGTTGCGGCTGGGTCAGAACCGTTTACCCGCGGTGCAATCGGCGGCCGTGAACCTGTTCCGCATCATGGGGGAAGCGGCGCCGGGAAGCAGTCCCCAAGCGAGCGCTGCCCGCCGGAAACTCAGCGCGGCCGGTTTCCGCTGGCCTTCCGCCGTAGCGGTGTTTCTAGGGATTAAGTACGCCTCCGGGATCATGCTGGCAACCGCCTGCGCCTGGGCCGCCGCCACGTTTTCCGAGGCCGGTGGATGGGGAGTGGTAATGGCGGCCGTTTGCGGTCTGGGTTTTGGATACCTGCTCCCGGACCGCGTGCTGGACCGCCTGGCGAAGAAGCGCACGGAGCGGTTGCGCCGGGCTCTGCCCGCGGCGGTGGACCTGATGGTGCTGGCGATCGAAGCCGGGCAGAGCCTGGATGCCGCGATCGCCGACGCCAGCCGCGGCCTGCGCGTCAGCCATCCGGATTTGTCCGCCGAGTTCACGCTCCTGCAACTGGAGATGCGCGCCGACACATCCCGCGTGGACGCGCTGCGCAACTTCGCGGCGCGTACCCGCGAGCCGGAGCTGCGGAAGTTCACCGGCTTGCTGATCGATACCGACCGCTTTGGCACCAGCCTGGGTCCGGCGTTGCGCGCGCACGGCAAATACCTGCGCACGCGGTTCCGCCAGGCCGCTCAAGAGAAGGCGCGCAAGGTGGCGGTGAAGCTGATCTTCCCGGTCTTCTTCCTGATTTTTCCTTCCGTGATCCTGGTGACACTGGGCCCGGCTGCCATCCTGATCAAGACCCAGATGGATAAGATGTTGGGGCTGTAGGCTGACCTGCCTGCGCCCCGGCGCGGGCGCTGAAGCGCCCGTTGCAGGCTGAAGCCTGCTCCACCCATAATGGGTCTCGATGAACGCTGGCGCTGATCGGCAACAACTTGTCCTGTTGCCGGGCTTTCTGTGCGACCGGACTGTGTGGGAATTTCAGATCTCCGCGTTATCCGATATCGCCGAGTGCATGGTGATGGATTGGGGGACGCTTGGATCCATCGAAGCCATGGCGGAACACGTGCTGCGGCTGGCTCCCGAGCGTTTCGCTCTGGCGGGCCACTCCATGGGCGGACGCGTGGCCTTCCAGGTGTACCGGATGGCGCCCGACCGCGTCGAACGCATCGCGCTGTTGAATACCGGCGCCGACGCGCGCCCGGCGGGCGAGGCGGGCGCGGACGAAGAGCGCAAACGGCGCACGCTGCTGGCCCTGGCTCGCGACCAAGGTATGCGGTCCATGGCACTGGAGTGGCTCACCGGAATGATTCCGCCGTACCGCATGACCGACGCGGCGCTGGTCGAGAACATCGTGCGGATGTTTGCGGGCCAAACGCCCGACCTGTTTGAGATTCAGATGAAGGCCTTGCTGGCGCGTCCGGATGCGCGAGCGATCCTCGCGCAGATCCGGTGTCCGGCTCTGGTGCTGACCGGAGAGGACGACGGCTGGAGCACTCCCGCGCGGCACCGCGAAATGGCCGCTGCGATTGCCGACGCCCGGCTCGCATTGATTCCGCGATCGGGCCACATGTCCACCATGGAGCGCCCGGCGGAAGTCGCCGAGGCGATGCGGGAGTGGCTGGCGTAGTAGCGGGGAAGAACATTCAGGGCCAAATCTGATACGATGATCGGCGGACTTCCGTCTGATACTCGAAGCAAGGAGATGTAAACTATGCTCGGCTCCCGGCTGGTTTTGGCGTTGGCAGTAGGGGTTGCGGCCGCGGCCGCCGCCCAGGCGCAGTCGCTCGACTTTGCGACCTACAAGTCGCGGGTGGAACCTGTTTTTTACAAGAAGCGGCCGGGCCATGCGCGCTGCGTGGCGTGCCACTCGGCGGCCAACAATTCCTTCCGGCTGCAGCCGCTGGCTGAGGGAGCCTCGTACACCGAAGAGCAGTCGCGCAAGAATTTCGACGTGGTCGCGAAGCTGGTGATCCCCGGCGATCCCGACAAAAGCGTTCTGCTGTTCCATCCCTTGGCCCAGGACGGCGGCGGCGACGAGTTCCATAGCGGCGGACGCCAGTTTCTGAACAAATCCGACCCGGACTGGAAGACCATCGCCGACTGGATTGCGCAGGCCAAGAGTAAGTAGCCGATGACAGCACGGTTTCCTGTCACGCTGGCCGGCGCGGCGCTGCTGTGCGCGACGGCGGCGCTGGCGCCCGCACAGTGGCTTGATTATCCAACCAAAGGCCTGCCGCGCACGCCGGATGGCAAGCCCAATCTCACCGCGCCCGCGCCGCGCTTGCCTAGCGGCAAGCCGGATCTATCGGGGCTGTGGGTGGCCGATAATTCCCGGCAACTGGGGAACCTGGCGGCGGACGTCAAGGATGTCCCGTTCCTGCCGTGGGCCGAAAAGCAGTACAACGAGCGCCGCGCCGAGCAAGGCAAGAACGATCCGGAGTCCCGCTGCATGCCGCAGGGCGTCCCCAAGGTCAACACGCTGCCGTATCCGTATCGCTTCATCAACACGCCCGACCGGGTGGTGATTCTCTACGAGATGTATTATCTGTATCGCCAGATTTACATCGATGGCCGCGAGCTTCCCAAAGAGGTTTTGAGTCCCGCGTGGATGGGATATTCGGTGGGTAAGTGGGACGGCGATGTGTTCGTGGTCGAGACCGCGGGCTTCAACGACAAGATGTGGATGGACACGAATGGCCATCCGCACACTGAGCAGCTGCATGTCACCGAGCGCTTTACCCGTAAAGATTATGGCCACATGGAAGTGGGCGTGACGATCACCGACCCGGGCGCCTACAGCAAGCCGTGGAGCACGACCATCAAGCAGCACTTCATCCCGGACAGCGAACTGATCGAGTTCGTGTGCGAGAAGAACGACGATCCACAGCACATGGTGGGGCCGCAAGCTAAGTGAGCAGGCGAGGAGTTTGTATGAAATCGATTCCTTATATCCTGGCGGGCGGTTTGCTGGCGGCGGCTGTGCCGGTTCTGGCGCATCATTCTTTCGCGGCCGAGTATGACCGTGAGAAGCCAGTCAAGCTCTCGGGCACCGTCACCATGCTGGACTGGGTGAATCCGCACGCTTGGATCTACTTGGAAGTCAAAGACGAGGCCGGCAATGCGACCGCATGGCAGTGTGAATTGGGCAGTCCGAATCTGCTGCTGCGCAACGGCTGGCGTCGGGACACGCTCAAGCCTGGAGACGGCATTATCGTTGAAGGCTCGGCGGCGAAGGACGGGTCCAAGCGGGCTAACGCGCGGACGGTGAAGATGGCCAATGGACAGCGGGTGTTTAACGCTGGGTCATCGGGCGATCCGGGGACTCCGGGGGCGCCGTCGCAGTAAGGTGGGCGGGCAATCCTGATTGCCGTCGGCTTTCAGCCGGCGTCCGCCGTTGTGACCTCCGGACAAGAGCCGCCTCAAAAGGCCGCTGCGGCCAGGACTGGCTGCTCCGCTATGGCAGCATCGCCAGCAAAACGGACGGATTGACAATCCGTCCGCAGGCTGCCAGCCTGCGCCACATTGAGACAGCATTGGTTCCAAGTCTTGTAGTCTTACGGACGCCCGGCCGGGCCGACCAGATGCGACGTGTCGCGCTGGTTCTCCTGGCAGATGTATTCCATCAATTCGTCGCCTGGTAGCAGGCGGTGGGACGCGTACACGGTGAACGGTTTGGTGTATGCGCCGGGATCGTCGATGGTGGCTTCTTCCTTGAGCGTGCCCAAATCCGGGCGCGTGTAGCGCTCGATGGTGTGCAGCTTTTCGGTGTGGGGATGACCCACGAAGTCGAACCAGAACAGGTCGTTGAAACCGACGGTATCGACCACCAGCGTGTCGCCTTCCCATTTGCCTGTCGAGTGGCCGTACCAGGTGGGATTCGGCTCGGCGGGGTGCTTGCGGCCGTCCATGAAGATCTGGCGGTAGCTGTGGATGTTGCCTTCAAACAGGAAGTAGATGTAGGGCGGGTCTTCGACGATCTTCCACGGATAGGGCGCGTGACGCGGGACGCCGGTGGGCAGGCAGTTGGCTTCCGGGTCGTCTTTCGACAGGTGCTTCTTCATCACTTCTTGCGCCCACGCATTCAGCGGAACGGTCTCGCCTTTGGGGAGGCCGAGCGAGATGTCCTCGATCAGGAAAATGTCGGCGGGCCGCCATAGTCCGGCGAAGCTGACGCGGCCGCTCGCCAGATGCGGGGCGGGACCAGAGGGCGGCTTGGGCTGATTCTTGCCCTGGCCGGCAGCCATAGCAGCTACTACTAACGAGACGCCGGCGATCGCGAGGAAGGAATGTTTGCGCATGGGACTCCTGCCATTCTTTCACACAAATGGCTTTCACAGAATCGGTAAGCGGGCGCAGGTCTTCAGGAAGAATCCGTCGGTCATGCCCGCTATGTAGTCGCACACCTGGCGGTACAGCGGCTCGCCCGAAGCGTCCTCGCGGTACGCCGAGGGCATTTCTTCGGGATGCTGCAGCAGATACTCGAACAAGCGGGCGATCCGCGCGGTGAAATCGGTTCTCCCCGCCACCACCTCCGGAGACTGGTACACGTTCTCGCGCAGGAATCGCTTCAACTGCTCCGCGCCCGCGGCGGCCGGTGCGGTGAAGCAGGCCACTCTTTGCGGATGGGACCGCACGGCATCCACATCGGCCAGGCCTTGCGCCGCGGCGACTGTGCCTTCGATCACGCTGGACACCAGCCAATCTACCAGCGCCCGCACGATTTCGTGCATCCGCACGCGCTCCGGTGCGCCCGGGAATTGCATCTCGGCTTGGTCGTTGAGCTCGGCGAATTTGTCGACGGCGCGGCAGGCGGCCTCGAGGCTCACCAGGCCGGCGTTATATCCGTCGTCCAGGTCGGCGGTGTTGTAGGCGGCTTCGTCAGCCAGATCGATCAGTTGCGCCTCGAGCGGCGGACGCAGTCCCGGGAGATACTCATCGAGCTCGGGAATCTCGCCCGGCGCGAAATCGCGGGAGTGCTTGGCCATGCCTTCGCGCACTTCAAAGGTCAGGTTCAAGCCGGGGAAGCGCGCGTAGGGGTTTTCGAAGCTCTCGACGATCCGCAGGGCGTGCAGGTTGTGATCGAAGCTTCGCCCAAAACGGCGCATCACGCGATCCAGCTCCATTTCGCCCGAGTGCGCAAAGGGCGGGTGGCCGATGTCGTGGGCCAGGGCCAGCGCCTCGGTCAGATCCTCATTCAATCCCAGAGCCGCCGCCATTGTTCGCGCGAGCTGCGTGACCTCGATCGTATGGGTCAAGCGATTGCGGAAATGATCCGATAGCCCCGGCGTGAATACCTGCGTCTTGTTCTCCAGACGCCGGAACGCACGGGAGTGGACCACGCGTCCGCGGTCGCGCTGAAACTCGTTGCGGTAGGGGTGGGGAAGCTCGGGATAACGGCGGCCTCGCGCGCGCTCCACTGGGAAGCGAAGATGGGCGAGCGCGGCTGGCACCTGTGCGCCTGCTAGTTGTTTTGCGTTTGCGGAATCAGGCCCAGCGTGGCAATGGCCTTCGAGCTGACGGCCGTGCGCGAGTTGCGCAGAGGCTCCAGCAGCTTGCGCGCTTCCTGGGGATTGGAACGTATCAGCAGTTGCGCCAGAACGATGGTGGCTTCTTCCTTGGAAACGAAGACCGTCGGTTTCTGAATCATCTCGCGCAGAAGTTTCTCGGCCTCCGCGGTTTGCCCGTTGGCCGCATAGATCTGCGCCAGCGACATCTTGGCCACGGCAGCATACTCGGCCGGCGCGGAATCGGCGGCTTCCTTGTAGATTTTCTCGGCCTCTTTCAGGTCGCCGCGGTCGGCCGTGGACGCGCCCAGGTATAACTCACCGATGGCGCCCTCCTGCGTTCCGCGGTACTTGGCGCCGAGGCCGGCGAAGGCCTCCTTGAGCGCTTTGTCCTTGGCTTCCTGGTTGGGGAAGTTGACTTGGCCGATGACCTCGTTTTGTACGGGTCCAACCACGCCATCATCCAGGCGCAGCGCCTGCTCCAGGGCGGCCCGGCGTTGGTTCTCCTGGTAGCGGAGATAGAAAAAGATCCCGCCCGCCAGTACCAGCACCGCGGCGGCGATGGCGCCGTAGCGCTTCACTTCGGCCGGGTGGGTGCTCAACAACTGGAAGGTGTGCGAAACTTCCTGGGAGAATTTGTCGGACTTCAGGTTTTTGCGGGTAATACGATCCACGCGAAGAACTCCTGTTGCAGGCTGCTGCTCAGACGTTCAGTTTAGCAGACAGCGACGTGGCGATGCGAGCAGGTCTGATCGTTCAGTGCGCGGCTGGACCTGGCCCGGCGCCTGCCCGCGGACGCTTCATGATCAGCACCAGAGGGATCATCGCCAGGAAGACGACACCGACTATCATGAGCACATCGATAAACGCGCGCATCGCCGCTTGCCGCTGAACCATGCCGAATACCGCCCCGTAGGCGCGCGTGTCCGCCAGTCCAGGACCCGAGCCGCTGGACAAGAACATCTGCCGCAGCGATCCCAACCACTCATTCGCCGCGGGATTCGTGGCGGTCACGTTCGACCCCAGAATGTTGGTGTATTTCTGCTGGAAGCGCGTGTACATCATCACGATGCTGGCGATGCCCACGCTGCCGCCCAGGTTGCGCATTAGATTGAAGAGGCTGGTGGCATTGCCCATGTTTTCGCGAGGCACCTGGCCCATGGAGATCGTGGTCAGCGGCACGAAGATCATGCTCAGGCTCAGCCCCTGCATAAACTGCGGCCAGAACAGGTCCCAAAACCCCGCGTCGGTATCCAGGCGCGCCAGTTGGAATGTGGACAATCCGCCCATCAGCAGGCCCACCGCCAGGAACTTGCGCGGATCGAAGCGCGGCAGAATCGTACCCACGATGGGCATGCCCAGCATGGAGCCCAGGCCGCGCGGCGCCATGGTGATACCGGCTCGCGTGGACGGGTAGCCCATCAACGTCTGCAGCCAGATGGGCAGAATCACCGTGCTGCCGTATAGCACGAATCCCAGCACAGTCATCAGAAACACTCCGGCGCTGTAGCTGCGGACCTTGAAGACGCTGAAATTCACTACCGGGTGATCCGCCATCAACTCGCGTACGATGAACGCGGTCAGGAAAAGGGCCACTGTCAGCAGCAGAATGTCGATCACCGGCGAGCTGAACCAATCCAGCTCTTGCCCCTTGTCGAAGGCGATTTGCAGCGCGGCGATCCAGACCGCCAGCATGCCGATGCCCCAATAGTCGATCGAAGCTTCCTCGCGGCGCCGGATGTAGGACGGATCGAAGACGAAGGCTTGCACCATCAGGATCGATAGAATCCCGATGGGCAGGTTGATGTAGAACACCCAGCGCCAGCTATAACTGTCGGTGAGCCATCCGCCCATCACTGGGCCGAGCACGGGAGCCACCACGATGCCGAGGCCCCAGAAGCCCATGGCCTTGCCGCGTTCCTCCACCGGGAAGGCTTCGAGCAACACGGCTTGCGAAAGCGGCTGCAGCGCACCTCCGCACGCGCCTTGAATCACGCGCGCCAAAATCAGGAGCGGCAGCGTCGGCGCGGCGCCACACAGGAATGAGCCGGCGGTGAATCCCACGACGCTCGCCATCAGCAAACGCTTGCGGCCGAAATGGTTCGCCAGCCAGCCGGTCATCGGAAGGATAATCGCATTGGCCACCAGATAGGACGTCAGCACCCAGGTGACTTCGTCGATGGTCGCCGATAGGTTGCCCGCGATATGCGGCAACGACACGTTGACTACGGTGGTATCCAGCACTTCCATGAAGGTGCAGAACATCACCGACATCGCTATGATCCAGGGGTTTATGTGACGGGGGCTGGAACTCACTCACAACTAGGGTAACAACGTGGAGCGGGCTTTAGCCTGCAACGGAGGCTTCAGCCTCCGTTTCGATCAAGAGGCACGTCGGGACGGAGACTGAAAGTCCCCGTTGCAGGCTGAAGCCCGCTCCACGTCAGGCCATGGCGGCCATGTAGCCGGTCGCCAGAATCACCCACAGGGCCCACGGGAACAGGACGCCAGCCAGAGCCTTGCCGGACTTCATCTTGGGCGACGCGGCACAGATACCGATGGCGATCAGGGCGAGAATCCAAAACGTGAACGCATCGAAGGAGCCGCCCAACGTGCGCTGCCATTGCGGGGCGTCGCTGGGGAGCAGAGCGCCCAGGTTGAACACCAGCGGATTACGGATATCGAAATCCTCGGGCTTCTTCAGATACATCACCAGCATCGACAGCGCGGTCACGATCAGGCGAGGCAACTGCGCGTAGGACACGATGGCCATCATGCGTTTCAGTCCCAGGTCGGCCCCCATGATGTTGTCGAACAAAAACATGAACACCACGGCGATGATAAACACCATCACCAGCGGCCCCAGCACCGCGCCGACGTAGCTGGTGATGGGAGCGATGCGCTCGGCCAGCTGAATGGCCGCCTCACGCTGTGCCCCGCTCACGTTCTGCATGCGCGAATTCTGCTCCAGTTGCTGGCGAATGAGCTGGTCCCATCCGACGCGGCTCGAATACGCCGCGATGTAGATGACCGAGGCCAGCACGCCTAACACGATCGGCACCCACCAGCTCGACCGCCGGGCGATGTCGCGGAAGGCCGCCGAGGGCGAAAAAAACACGTTCGCCAAGCGGGAAATCTCGCTCATCGGCGCGATGGATGGCGCGGGGGCCGGTTCGAACGGCGGGGGCGAAGACGGGGCCGGTTCGGGTGTCATGCGGGATAGTGTATCAAGCCGGAAGCAAGGTGGCAGCGCTATGGCCGACAGCTATGGCTCGACACGCCGTGCGCCCGCCCTTGCGGAGCCCGCTCTGCTGCGCCTATACTCAACCTGCGATGCTCGCCCCACGAGAGGATGCCCGGCGCAGGGCCCTGCACCGCCAAGGCATACATCGTTGGTCCGTCGTCTCGTTGCTGTGCCTGGGCGTCATCATCGGCTACATCGATCGCACCAATCTGGCGATCGCTCTGGCCTCCGCCGACTTCGCGGGCTTTTTTCGCTTGAGCGACTCCGGGCGCGGCGTGCTCAACTCGGCGTTCTACTGGGCCTACACGCTGATGCAGATCCCGGCCGGCTTCCTGGTGGATCGCTTCGGGCCCCGGCTGCCGCTGGCGCTGGGCGTGCTGTTCTGGTGCGCGATGAGCGGAGCCACCGCCGCGGCCGGATCGCTGAGACAACTGGCGACCCTGCGCGTGCTGCTGGGAGTGGGCGAATCGGCGCTGGTCCCGGCTGGATTGCACTGGATTCGCGATCACGTCGAGGAGCAGCGGCGCGGCCTGGCGGTGGGCATCTTCATGTCCGGCACCAAGTGGGGACCGGCGGTCTCGGCGCCGCTGTCGGCGTGGCTGCTGGCACGCTACGGATGGCGGCCCATGTTCCTGATCCTGGGATGCGGCGGCGCCGTGTGGATGCTGCCGTGGCTGTGGATGACGCGGCGGGATGGCGATGCGCCTGGAGGCGTGGCACAACCGGCGCGCGTGCGGCCGCCTGAACCGCCGTTCCTATCGCTGTTCCGCGAGCGCGCCTTGTGGGGCACGCTGATCGGCACGTTCTGCTACAACTACTTCGTGTTTTTCTCGCTGACGTGGCTTCCGGCCTACTTCGTCGAACGCCGTCATCTGTCGCTCAATTCCATGGGCGTGTACACCATGTTCAGTTTTGCGGGTACGGGCTTGATGGCGATCCTTGCCGGTTACGCGGCCGACAAGATGATCGAGCGCGGATATGACGCCGTCAACACGCGCCGGTGGTTCACCATCGCCGGGCTGCTGGCCGCGTCCACCGAAATCGCGGGAGCATTGTCGGAGTCGGCCGACGTGGCGGTGTTCTTCGCCATTTTTTCCATGACCGGGCTGGGGCTGGCTACGGCTAACTACTGGGCGATCACGCAAACCGTGCTGCCGCAGGTGGGCGCGGGGCGTATTGCCGGACTTCAAAATACGTCGCTCAATTTGGCTGGAATCGTCGCGCCGATTGTTACCGGATGGTTGAAGGAAGTCTCGGGCGGTTATGCGGTGCCCATGCAGGCCATCTGGGTGATTCTGATTGCCGGCGTGGGAGCGTATCTGTTTTTGATGCGGCCCGTACCGCTCCTTCACAGTCGCGGCTCGGTAGTCCATGAGGGAGTGTCTTAGGCGTCCGCGAACTCCGCTACGATTTCCAAAACCCGAGATCCAAACCGCTCGGCTTTTCTTTCGCCGATCCCGGGGACCGCTAGCAGTTCGGCCGCGTTACGGGGCTGCATACGGCACAACGCTTCGAGCGTGGTGTCGTGCAGAATGACGTAGGCCGGAACCGATTGCGTTTTGGCCGAGTCGCGCCGCCACTCCTTGAGAGCCGCGCGGAGCTTCTCGTTCACCGGAGCGGCTTCGCCGGCCGCCCGTGTTTCGGCCCGCGCCAGCCTGCGCCGCACGGCGGAGTCACCTGCGTGCGGACGCGCGGCCGCCGCTGCCGCGGCCTGGCGTTCCGCCTGCATCCAATCCAGCGTCACGCCGCAACGATCGCACGCGCCGCAAGTCTCCCACTTTGGCGTTTCGCCAAAATGCAGGCAGATTTGCCGATGGCGGCAGCGCGGTTGTTCGACGAACCGGCGCATGACGTGGTAGCGCTGCCAGGCGCGCTCCCGCTCGGCCGAGTCCTGAATCTGTTGCACGAAGTGGGTCAGCAGACCGACGTCGCGCTTCTGCCACAGCAGCACGCAATCGGCGGGCTGGCCGTCACGGCCGGCGCGCCCGGCTTCCTGATAATACTGCTCCAGCGATTTCGGCAAGGACAGGTGCACCACTGCGCGCACGTCCGGCTTGTTGATGCCCAACCCGAAGGCGACCGTGCCCACCAGCACGCGCGCCTCGCCCGACATCCACTGCTCCTGGTTCTTCTGGCGCAGTTCGTTGCTCATTTTGCCGTGATACGGCACCACTGCGACACCACGCGCGGCGAGCCGGGACGCGACTTCCTCGGTGCCCCGGATGGTGGGCGCATACAGGATCAGGTTGCCGTCGCCGTTGTCGAGATACTCGTCGAGCGCGGCGTCCAGCAACCGGTCTTGCTCCTCCGCGCCGCACTCGCGCACGATGTAGCGCAGGTTCGGACGGTGGAAGCTCATCACGAACCGCGCCGGGTCGCGCAAGTTCAGTTGCGCCAGAATGTCGTGCCGGACCACGCGGGTCGCGCTGGCGGTGAAGGCCGCGATGGGCGTCTCCGGCAGCCGCTCCCGCAGCACGCCGAGCTGCCGGTACTCGGGGCGAAATTCGTGGCCCCACTCCGAAATGCAGTGGGCTTCGTCGATGGCGAAGAATCCGATGGGCAACGTCCGCAGCCACGCCAGCATGTCCTCGCGGACGATCCGTTCGGGAGAAATGTAGAGCAAGTGCAGTTCACCGCGAGCGGCCCGCTGTTTGATCTCGCGCTGAGAAGCGGGATCGAGCGTGCTGTTCAGGAACGCGGCCTCGATGCCGATCTCTCGCATGCTGGCGGCCTGATCCTGCATCAGCGCGATCAGCGGGCTCACTACCACGCAGGTGCGCTGCATGGCCACCGCGGGAAGCTGGTAGCACAGGGACTTTCCGCCGCCCGTGGGCATCACCACGGCGGCGTCCCGGCGGCCGAGAATGGCCTGCACGATGGCCTCCTGCTTAGGCCGGAATTCCGAATAACCCCAGTATTTGTGCAGCAGGCGATGAAGGTCGTGAGATTCCAAAGCGGAGCCCGTATACCATGGTAGCCGCGCCCCGCGACATTTCTCAGCCGCGCCATCATCGATGGCTTTCGTCTCCGTCGCGTGCCGCCAGCGTTATCCGGAGCTATGCCCCGGCGCCGACTCGTGTGGCGATCGCGAATGCAGGTAGACGCTGTCTGCGAACCAGCACATAAACGGAATCTTCCGGCTGATGAATCGAAGCAGTTCCGAAGCCCGGACAACCGCCCGGTACTTGAAAGGCAGCATCGAGGCGTCGGCTGCCTGCAGACCTAAACCGAAATACCCATCCACTGATAGTTTGGTTTCGCCGATCAAGCGCTGGAACGTTTTCTTGAGCTCCCGTAGCGTCCAGTAACGGACTTCAAACCCTTCCGCCGGCCGGAATCCTCGGCGCAGTTGATGTTGCAGGCTCCGTATGCCCAGAGCATTGGGCATCTGGATCAGGCTGGCGCCGCCGCTCTCGAGCACGCGCGCAACCTCACTCAAAGCGGTCGCCGCATCGCCTTTGCTGAAGTGCTGCAAAACGCTGTAGGAGAAAACCACTGCGAAGCTCTCGGGCGCAAAAGGAAGGAATCTGGCGTCGGCCACGACATACCGGGCCGCGGCACCCAGGCACGCGCTGACGCGTTTGGCGGCCATGATCGCGCCCAGCGAAGGATCGATACCAACAACGTTGTAGCCTTTGCGGGCGGCGCCAATGGACCAGCGTCCCCAGTTGCATCCGATGTCCAAGAACGTTTGCCCGGACCCGTCGGGCAATCTCAACTCGGGAATGGGGACGGTCTGCAAGCGCCCCAGCAGCGGTGCATAAAGTATCCCGTTCGTCGCTGCCACCATGAACTGCACCACGGGATCGACGGCTCCAGCGTCGCTCGTGGCAATGAGTTTCCGGATGGCGTCCCTCTGCTCTTTGTCGCACCCTAGCGAGTCGATGAACAACGGGTCGTCGGGGGGTCTCGCCGCGGCCAGCCGCAACGAGTCACGCGCGACCTCCAGCGTTTGGCTCACTCCGTCGAGCAGCATCACGGGCACGCCGTCGATCACCGGATACCGATGCTGCTCCGGGCACACCAGGTTGCCGCCGTCGAATTTGAGCCGAAGGTGGTCCCGGGGACACACCATGTGGTGCTGGAGCCACTCGTCCATTGCCTACCATGCTAACCGCGGATGTAAGGCCAGACTTGCTGCAGCGTCTCCGCCAGAACTTCACGAACGGCGGGCGCCGGCGGCCGGGACAAAACGCAGCGACGACTCGTTGATGCAGTAGCGCCGGTGCGTGGGCGCGGGGCCGTCATCAAAGACGTGTCCGAGGTGGGCGTCGCAGCGTGTACAACTCACTTCCAGGCCACTGTGCAAAGTGAGGTTTCCTTCCGCCTGGATCGCGACGTTTTCCGCGGCGATAGGCGCCCAGAAGCTCGGCCAGCCGGTGCCGGAGTCGTACTTGGCATCGGAACTAAACACCGCCGTTCCGCAGCACACGCAGCGGAACAGGCCCGGCTGGTGCATGCGGTCGTAGGTTCCAGCAAACGGCGGGTCGGTGTGTTGTTTGCGCGTGACGTAGTACTGCTGCGGGCTGAGCTGCCGCATCCATTGAACGTCGGATCGCACGAGTTTTTCGACGCGCGCGGCGCCCAGGGAATTTCCGGCGTCGTCGAATTGCATGATGGTGACTTCGCCAGTCGCGCCGCTCTCCGCGATTCGATTTGCGCGATCCTTGCCGCACGACGCCGACACTAACGCCGCCGAAGCCAGGGCCAGCGCCCGGCGCCGCGTGACCGGCTCTGTGAAGGACTGCCGCACCGGTTTCATTGTCCCACGCGTCTATTGTCCCACGAGCCGGCGCGGCACGCTGGTACACTGGAATCGTTTTCGGCCTTCACAACATGCATTCCAGGCGGCAGTTTCTATGGTCCACCGCGTCGTTGATCGGCGCACCCTCGCTGGCTCGCGGTCAAGACGTGCCAACCTTCTCCACTGGCGTGAAAGTGGTCAACGTTCTGGCGACCGTGCGGACCAAGAAAAACGAGATCGTCCGCGACCTCACCAAAGACGATTTTGTACTGCTCGAAAACAACCGGCCGCAGACCATCCGCTATTTCTCGAAGGAATCCGACCTGCCCTTAACCGTCGGCCTGATGATCGACACCAGCATGAGCCAGCAGCGCGTGCTGGACTCCGAGCGCACCGCCAGCTTCCGCTTTCTGGATCAGGTGCTGCGCGAGTCCAAAGACCAGTTGTTCGTCATGCAATTCGATATGGCGGTGCTGCTGCGCCAGCCGCTCACCAGCTCGCGCAAGAAGCTCGAGGACATCCTGTCCTACGTGGACACGCCTACCCGGCGGGACCTCAGCCTGCAATCCGGAGGTGGCACTTTACTCTACGACGCCGTGGTCGAAGCCTCCAACACAGTTCTGAAGGATCAGGAAAACCGCAAGGCCATGGTCGTGCTATCCGATGGCGGGGAAAACGGCAGCACCGCCACCTTGACGGACGCGATTGAGGCCGCGCAACGCGCCGATACGCTGATCTATTCCATCCTTTTCTCGGATCCGTCGTATGGAGGAGGTCTTTTCGCGGCGTTGGACGGCAAAGGCGTCCTCCAGAAGCTCTCCAAAGAGACCGGCGCTTCGTTTTTCGAAGTCACCAAAAAACAGGGGATCGAACAGATCTACCAGGCGATTCAAGAGGAACTCCGCAGTCAATACAGCCTGGGGTTTATTTCCGACCAGCCCAACCAGATCTCCGAGTTCCGTGCGCTGAAGCTTTCGACGAAACAGAAGGGCTTGGTGGTGCAATATCGCGAGCGATATTGGGCCAAAGCGTGACGTTCGTGCTAAGATGAAGTTGTCGCAACGATCCTTGGCGTGATCCCCGTTTTCAGCGGGTAGAACAACGCCACTTAAGTTGTAGCAGGAGACCCCCGTGTCACACACGACCTTCAAGAAACGGCAAAAAGAAGCCAGCCGCGTAGAGAAGCAACTCGCTAAGGTTGCCAAGCGGATCGAACGTAAGAAAGAAGACCGCCCCGAAGAGCAGGAAATGACGCTCGAAGAGGCCAGTATTCTGCGGTCCCAGCACCTGCCGATCGAAATCGAGTAAGTAAGCTCGGCAAGCGATGCAGTTCCTACTTATTCGCCACTAGGGTTGCCGCCTTAGGCCCGTGCCAGATTCTTGGCCAGGCCGCGCCCATACCGGCGGCAGCATCCGTATTCTCTAAATCCGCTGGTAGCCATCCGGCAGTGCCACCCCGGGCAAGTCCGGAGTGTACCCCGCAGCGGATGCCGCGTGCCGGCTCGAGCTCTGGCGTTCGGGGGTGGCGGGATCTTGTTGTGGGGATTGAGACAACGGCCGTCGCATGGTGATAGAATGGGCGTCCAGAACGTCGTATGTTACGACAACCAGCCCTGGTGGCCGCCTTGCTATTGCCCTGCGGTCTGCTGCAAGCGATCACGACCACCACGACGCTCAGCAGCGTCACACCGGCCGCGCCGGTGTACGGGCAGGTGGTGACCCTGACCGCGGTGGTAACCCCGGCTCTGGCCCCCGGCGCGGTGTCGTTCATGGACGGAGGCGTCTTGGTGGGAGTGGGCGGGCTGAACAACAGCGGCATCGCGCAACTGGCCACCACCACCCTGGCTCCGGGAACACACCTACTCCGAGCGGTTTACGGCGGCGGCGGCGGTTACAGCGCAAGTCAATCCGCTACGCTACATTACACCGTCACGGCGGTTTCAGGCGCTGGTTTCGCGTCCGCGGTGAACTACACTGCCGGGACCATTCCGCGTTCCGTGGCCGTGGGGGATTTCAACGGCGACGGCGTCCAGGACCTGGCGGTGTCCAACAGCGGCAGTAACAACGTGAGCGTGTTGCTGGGCAATGGCAACGGCACCTTCCAAACCGCGGTGAACACGGGCTTCGTGGGGCAGGGGCCTCGGCAAGTAGCGGTAGGGGATTTCAATGCCGACGGGAGAGAGGACCTGGTGGTGGTCGCCACCGGGGGCAACATCAGCGTGATGCTGGGCAACGGCAACGGGACCTTCCAGGCCGCGATGAACTACGGCGTGGGAACCCAAGCGCCCTCTGTGGCGGTCGCGGATTTCAACGGCGACGGCAAAGCCGATCTGGTGGTGGCCAACGGCACTAACACGCCCACCGTGACTGTCTTGCTGGGTAACGGGAACGGAACCTTCCAAGCGCCGATGAGTTACTCGGCCGGGTCGGGTCCGCAATATGTGGCGGTCGGGGATTTCAACGGCGACGGCAAAGCGGACCTGGCTGTGGCGGACAGCGGCGGCAACGTAAGCGTGCTGCTGGGCAATGGCGACGGGACCTTCCAGACGCTGGTCGGCTATAGTGCAGGGTCCAGTCCGATTTCCCTGGTAGTGGCAGATTTCAATGGCGACGGCAAGTCGGATTTGGCGGTCGCCAACAGCGGCGGCAACAACGTAAGCGTGCTGCTGGGCAAGGGCGACGGGACGTTCCAGACGGCGGTCAACTATGGCGCGGGTACCCAACCTTACTCCGTGACCACCGGAGATTTCAATGGCGACGGCGTGGCGGATCTGGTCGTGGCCAACCTCATGGATAACGACGTGAGCGTGCTGCTGGGCAAGGGCGACGGTACCTTCCAGGCCGCGGTGAACTACGCTGTGGGAGTCAATCCGGTTTGGGTGACGGTGGGGGATTTCAACGCGGACGGCAGGATGGACCTGGCGGTGGCCAATTCCGGCACCGGCAGCAACGGCAACGTGAGCGTACTGCTGGCCACGGCGATAACCTCCAGTTCCGTGACCCTTATGTCGGCTCCCAACCCGTCTACATATGGCCACACGGTCACGTTGACCGCGGATGTGACACCCTCCAATGCCACCGGCCAGGTGGAATTCCTCGACGGGACGACGGTGGTGGGCGCGGGGACACTGAACATGTCCGGCACCGCCCAGATGACGACTACGTTGCTGCCGTCCGGAACGCGCCACCTGCAAGCCCAATATGGCGGCGTTCCGGGCATGTTGCAGCCGAGTCTATCTGTTGTGGACAACCAGGTGGTGAATCCGGTGGCAGGGACGGGGTTCGCGGCGGCGGTGAACTATGGGGCGCTCTCCGGTCCCCGCTCGGTGGCCGTGGGGGATTTCAACCACGACGGCATCGCGGACCTGGCGATCGCCAATCAGACCGGGAACAACGTGAGCGTGCTGCTGGGCAACGGCAATGGCACATTTCAGGCGGCGGTGAACTACGCCGCAGGAACAGGTCCGGCTTCCGTAGCGGTGGGAGATTTCAACGGGGACGGCAAAGCGGATCTGGTGTTAGCCAACTCTAGCAGTAACAATCTGAGCGTATTGCTGGGCAATGGGGACGGCACCTTCCAGGCAGCGGTGAACTACGCCGTAGGGAACGCGCCGTATTCCGTGGTAGTAGGAGATTTCAATCAGGATTCCATTGCCGACCTGGCGGTGGCCAACTCTTCCGACGGTAACGTGAGCGTGCTGATCGGTAAAGGCGACGGGACTTTCCTATCACCGGTGAACTACACCGCGGGATTCTCTCCGTTTTCGATGGCGATAGGAGATTTCAACGGGGACGGCAAGACGGATCTGGCGGTAGCCAACTTCAGCGATCACGACGTCAGCGTGTTGCTGGGCAACGGCAACGGGACCTTCCAGACGGCCGTGAACTACGACGCGGGAGCACTCCGGCCGAATTCCGTGACGGTGGCGGATGTCAACGGGGATGGCTTTGCAGACCTGCTGACCGCCGATATTCCTTCCAATCAAGTAAGTGTGTTGCTGGGTAATGGCAACGGGACTTTTCAGAAGGCGGTGACCTATAGCGCGGGGTCCTCTCCATTTGCGGTGGGGGTGGGGGATTTCAATGGAGACGGAAAGCCTGATCTGGTAGTGGTCAACAATGGCGGCGCCAACGTAAGCGTGCTGCTGGGCAACGGAAACGGGACCTTCCAGACCGCGGTGAACTACGCCGTTGGCGGCGGTCCGGCGGCCGTAGCGGTGGCAGATTTCAACGGCGACGGCAGGGCCGACTTGGCAGTAGCCAACTTCAATGGCAACAACGTGAGCATCCTGGTGGGTCAAGGCGCCGCGAAAGTGCCCACCAAAGTCGGCATCCTCCGCCCCAGCGCCTTCATGACCGCCGAGGATGCCGACGGCAACATCGCCTGGGACCCCGGAATCGATCACGCGTACTTCTTCGGGAGCCCCGGCGACGTTCTTATCGAGGGCGATTGGGATGGCTCGGGCAAGACGAAAATCGGCATCTACCGGCCCAGCGCCGCGATGTTTGCCTTGGATAGCAACGGTAACGGGCAGTGGGATCCAGGCATCGATAAGTTTGGCTTTTTCGGGGCTGTGGGAGACACGCCGCTCATTGGCGACTGGACCGGCGACGGCAAATCCAAAATCGGGATTTTCCGTCCCAGCACTAACCTGTTCGCGCTGGATATTAACAACGACCTGGCTTATGAAGCCGGCACCGACAAAATCGGCCACTTCGGCATCTCCGGCGACTTGCCGATCCTGGGCGACTGGACCGGCGACGGCATCACCAAGATCGGGATCTACCGGCCGTCCGTCTCGCTGTTCGCGGAAGACGTCAACAACAACTTGGCCTGGGACCAGGGGATCGACAAGTCGGGCGTGTTCGGCGCCTCCGGCGACACGGCCATTGTGGGCGATTGGACCGGCGATGGTATCAGCAAGATTGGGATTTACCGGAGCTCGGTTTCGCTGTGGGCGTTAGACACCAACAACAATCTGGCCTGGGACTCCGGTATAGATAAGTCCGGGGTCTTCGGCGTGCCGGGCGACCAGTGGGTGGTCGGAGACTGGGACGGTTCCGGAGTTGTTAGAGCGGGAATCTTCCGCCCCGGCGTGGGATTGTGGGGCTTGGATCTGAACGGCAATCTGTCCTGGGATCCCGGCATCGATCTGTCGGGAGTCTTCGGGGCAAGCGCGGATACGCCAATCGTAGGAAGATGGTAGAGCGGATGCGGACGACAGAAGCCGCCGGACTTGTCAATAACGGGTTTTGGGAGAAACCAATGCATAGAAAGATTTTTCTTGTGGCCGCTTTGCTGTTGCCCTGCGGCTTACTGCAGGCGATCACGACCACCACGACGCTGGACAGTGTCACGCCGCGCGAGCCCAGGTTCGGGCAGGCGGTCACGCTGACAGCGCGGGTGGAGCCGGCTTCGGCGCCCGGCACCGTGTCCTTCATGGATGGGCGCGATTTGATCGGAGTGGCTGCGCTGAACGCCAACGGCGTCGCGCAACTGACCACTACCACCTTGCCCGCGGGTGTGCACTCTCTCCGGGCGGTCTATGCCGGCGATCCGAGGGGCTTTAGCGCCAGTGAATCGGCGCCCCACACCCACCTGGTGGGATCGGTACCCGGCGCGGGCTTCGCGCCCGCGGTGAACTATCCCATGGCGTCCGGTCCGCAGTCGGTGGCGGTGGGGGATTTCAACGGGGACGGCATTACCGACGTGGCCACGGCCACATTCAGCGGCAACATTAGCGTGCGGCTGGGCTTCGGCGATGGGACCTTGGACTCCGTGGTGAACTACGCGGCGGGAAGCAATCCGTTCGCCGTGGTGGTAGGGGATTTCAACGCCGACGGCAACTTGGACTTGGCGGTGGCCAACGCCAATAGCAACAACGTGAGCATCCTGCTGGGCAATGGCAACGGAACTTTCCGCGCGGCGGTAAACTACGCCGCGGGAACCACTCCGCAGTCCCTGGCGGTGGGCGATTTCAATATTGACGGCAAACTGGACTTGGCGGTGGGCAACTTTGGCGGGAATAACGTGAGCATGCTGATCGGCAACGGCAACGGGACGTTCCAGGCGCCGGCGAACTACGCGGTGAACTCGCTGCCCTCCTCGGTGGCCGTCGCGGATTTCAACGGGGACGGCCACCCAGACCTGGCGGTGGCCAATTACACCGGCAGCTTTGTGAGCATCCTGATCGGCAACGGCAACGGGACCTTCCAGCCGGCCGTGAATTATGTGGCGGGTCTGTTCCTGTATTCGATAACGACAGCGGATTTCAACGGCGACGGTAAGCCGGATCTGGTGGTGGCTGCCCTTAAAAACGGCAGCGTGAATGTGCTGTTGGGCAACGGCGATGGGACCTTCAAGGCGGCGGTGTCCTACGGAGCCGGGAACGGGCCCATCTCCATAGCGCTCGGGGATTTCAACGCCGATGGCAAAGCGGACCTGGCGGTGTCCGACAATAACAGCGGTATCGTAGCCGTGCTGCTGGGTAACGGCGACGGCAGCTTCCAGGGTGCGGCCTCGTACAGCGTGGGATCGTCATCCGGTTCCAGTCCGCGGAGCGTGGCAGTGGCGGATTTCAACGGAGATGGCCGGGCGGATATCGTCACGGCCAACTACAACGAAAACGATGTGAGCATATTGCTGGCCCTCTCTCCGCAGTCCTCCAGCATTACTTTGGCGACCTCTCCGAACCCCTCCACCTACGGCCAAGCGGTCACGTTGACCGCGACCGTGACTCCCCTCAACGCCACCGGCATCGTGGAGTTTCGGGACGGTACAACCATCCTCGGCGAAACGGCGCCGAACGGGGCCGGGACCGCCGTGCTGACGACGTACTTACTGCCGGCGGGAACGCGCTCTTTGAGCGCTCTGTTTAACAATCCCGGGGGCAACTTTTCCTCCAGTGTGTCCAACGTGATCCTGCAAGTGGTCAACCCGGTGGCCGGGACCGGCTTCCCCGGGGTGCCGGCGAATTATGTGGCGGGGACGAATCCAATTTCCGTAGCAGTGGCCGATTTCAACGGGGACGGAAAGCCGGATCTGGCGGTCGCCAACCAGGGCAGCAACAACGTAAGTGTGCTGCTCAATAACGGCAATGGAACCTTCCAGTCGCCCCTGAACGCCGCCGCCGGCACTACGCCCTCTTCCGTGGCGGTGGGGGATTTCAACCACGACGGGCTCGCGGATCTGGCTGTATCTAACTACAACAGCAACAACGTGAGCGTGCTGCTGGGCACCGGCGCCGGCACGTTCCAGACTGCGGTGAACTACGCCGCGGGAACCAATCCGCAGTCGGTGGCGGTGGGAGATTTCAACGGGGATGGCTACCCGGACTTAGTGGTAGCCAACTTCGGCGGCGGCACTGTGAGTGTGTTGCTGGGCACGGGCGGCGGGACCTTTGGGGCCGCTGCGAGCTACACCGTGGGAAGCCATCCGCAGTCGGTGGCGGTGGGAGACTTCAACGGGGACGGCATTCCGGACCTCGTGGTGGCCAACGCCAACAGCAACACCGTGAGCGTGCTGCTCGGCAACGGTAACGGCACCTTCCAGTTGGCTATAAACTCCCCCACAGCGCCCGCGCCGAACTCGGTCGTAGTGGGCGATTTCAACGGGGATGGGAAGGCCGACCTGGCCGTGGCGACCTTTGGCAACAACGGCGTGAACGTGCTGATCGGCAATGGCAACGGCACCTTCCAGCCGGCGGTGGGCTACGCCGTGATGTCCGGTCCGTACGCCGTGGCGGTGGGCGATTTCAACGCGGACGGCAAGCAGGATCTGGTGGTGGCCAATCAAAACAGCAACAGCGTCAGCGTACTCCTCGGCAATGGCAACGGCACTTTCCAGACAGCGGTGAACTATGGCGCTGGAACCAGCCCGGTGTCGGTGGCGGTTGGCGATTTCAACGGAGACGCCCGACAAGACCTCGCGGTCGCCGACTATAACGGCAACGTGAGCGTCCTGCTGGCGCTGACCGGCGCCAAGATACCCACGAAAGTCGGCATCTTCCGGCAAAGCTCGATGCTGACCGCCGAGGATGTAAACGGCAATATCGCTTGGGATCCCGGCATTGATCACGCATACACCTTCGGAATTGCCGGGGATATCCTCATCTTAGGCGACTGGGACGGTTCCGGCAGCACCAAGATAGGTATCTTCCGGCCGAGCGTCGGCATGTTTGCCTTGGACCAGAACGGCAACGGACAGTGGGACCCTGGCATCGATCGGTTCGGCTTCTTCGGGCAGAGCGGGGACATGCCGCTGGTGGGCGATTGGACCGGCGACGGCAAGAGCAAGATCGGGATCTTCCGGCCCAGCACCCAACTGTTCGCTCTGGACATCAACAACAACCTGACATTTGACCCGGGCATCGATAAATCCGGCAACTTCGGGATTGCCGGCGACCAGCCGATCGTGGGCGATTGGACCGGCAGCGGCATCACTAAGATCGGGATTTACCGGCCCTCGGCCTCCATGTTTGCCGAAGATATCAACAACAACCTGGCTTGGGACCCGGGTATCGATGTGTTCGGCGTTTTCGGCAGCCCCGGCGACACGCCGGTGGTGGGCGACTGGACGGGCAATGGAATCGCCAAGGTGGGGATCTTCCGGAGTTCCAGCGGGCTATGGGAGCTCGACATCAACGACGATTTGATCTTCGAAGCGGGTACCGACAAATCGGGATTCTTCGGCTTGCCGGGCGATGTCCCCGTAATCGGAGACTGGGACGGCACCGGAATCTTCCGGGCCGGCATTTATCGCGCCAGCGTGGGACTGTGGGGGCTCGACATGAACGCCAACCTGGCCTGGGATCCAGGTATCGATCGTTATGGCGCCTTCGGCCTTTCCACCGATGCGCCCATAGTCGGCAGATGGAAATAGTGGACCGCGGCTGAGGCCAGCCGCCGGACACGTCACAATTTTATCCTCCCCCAAACCTGAGGCCGGTTTCGCCGGCCTTAGGGTGAACTAGGATGTTCGCCAAGGCGCGGAACGGCGCGGGGTCGCGCAGATCGATCCCCGCCGCGCCGCGTCCATAACGCGCCCGCACCCTCGGAGGACCAATGTTGAAGCAAACTCTTTTTACCGCCGCCTGGTTGTTGCCAGCCAGTCTGCTAAGCGCACAGATCGCGACCACCACGACGCTGACCAGCGTCACTCCGCTCGCTCCGGCGTTCGGGCAGGTGGTGACCCTGTCCGCGCAAGTGACTCCGGCGCTCGCGCCCGGTGCAGTCTCTTTCATGGACGGAGGCGTGCTGGTTGGCGTAGGCGCGCTGAACGCCAGCGGCGTTGCCCAGATGACCACCCTGACGTTGCCGGCAGGCACGCATTTTCTCCGCGCGGTGTATGGAGGCGGCACGGGCGGATATCAACCCAGTCAGTCGGCGGCGCAGCCCTACATCGTGACCGCGGTATCGGGCGCGGGCTTTGCGACGGCGGTGAACTACGGCACAGGGACCGCTCCCTTCTCGGTAGCCGTGGGGGATTTCAACGGCGACGGCAAGGCCGACCTGGTAACGGCCAATTTCGACAGCAATAACGTCAGCGTACTGCTCGGCAACGGCAACGGGACGTTCCAGACCGCGGTGAACTACGCCGTCGGCAGCAACCCGCAATCCGTAGCGGTGGGCGATTTCAACGGCGACGGCAAGCTGGACCTGGCCGTAGCCAACAGCGCCCACACCACCGGCACCAGCAACGTCAGCATCCTGTTGGGTAACGGCAACGGAACCTTCCAGGCTGCGGTGAACTACACCGCGGGAACCAATCCGTTCTCGATCGCGGTGGGAGATTTCAACGGCGATGGCAAGGCCGACCTGGCGGTGGTGAACTTCAATGCCCTTGGCGCCGGGAGCGTGAGCATCCTGCTGGGCAACGGCAACGGAACGTTCCAGGCGGCGGTCAACTATGCCGTGGGGTTCGGCCCCTGGTCGGTGGTGGTGGGCGATTTCAATGGCGACGGCAAGGCGGATCTGGCCGTGGCCAACGCCAACGACATCGTCGGCGTGAGCGTGCTGCTGGGCAACGGCAACGGGACGTTCCAAACAGCGGTGAATTACGCCGTAGGCTCCACTCCGGAGGGCATCGCGGTGGGAGATTTCAATGGCGACGGCAAGACGGACCTGGCGGTAGTCAATAATGGGGACAACAACGTGAGCGTGCTGCTCGGCAAGGGCGACGGGACGTTCCAGACGGCGGTCAACTACGGCGTAGAGTCCAGCCCGGAGTCCATCGCGGTGGGGGACTTCAACGGCGACGGCAAGACGGACCTGGCCGTCGCCAACTCGGGAACCAACAATCTGAGCGTGTTGCTGGGCAATGGCAACGGAACCTTCCAGACCACGGTGAACTACGGCGCGGGCACCGCTCCGGAGTTCATAGCGGTAGGAGACTTCAACGGCGATGGCCGGGCGGACCTGGCGGCCACCAACCAGGGCACGAACAACGTGAGCGTCCTGCTGGCGACGGTTCCGACCCCGACATCGGTAACGCTGTTGTCGACGCCGAATCCTTCTACCTACGGCCACACCGCTACGCTGACTTCGAACGTGACTCCGTCCAATGCGACCGGTCAAGTGGAATTTTTGGATGGGACTACGGTGGTCGGTACTGGGACGCTGAACCTCTCGGGGACAGCGCAGCTGGCGACCATCTTGCTGCCCTCGGGAACACAATCGCTTCACGCCGAGTATGACGGTGTTCCGGGCGTCTGGCAGGGGAGCTTGTCCACCGTGCAAAGCCAAGTCGTGAATCCGGTAGCAGGGACCGGGTTCCAGGTGACGCCTAGCGTCGGTGCGGGGAGCGGTCCGTACGCGGTGGCAGTTGGGGATTTCAATGGCGACGGCAAAGCGGACCTTGCCGTGGCCAACGCGAATAGCAGCAACGTGAGCGTTCTGCTGGGCAACGGCAACGGGACCTTTCAGGCGGCGGTGAACTACGCCGCGGGGTCCTCCCCGTTTTTCGTGACTATCGGGGATTTCAACGGTGACGGCAAGCCGGACCTGGTGACGGCCAACAACGTCAGCAACAACGTGAGCGTGCTGCTGGGCAACGGCAACGGAACCTTTCAGACGGCTGTGAACTACGGCGCGGGAACCGGCCCGCAGTCGGTCGCCGTGGGCGATTTCAACGGGGACGGTAAGTCCGACCTGGTAGTAGCCGACTCCGGTAACACGGCGAACGTACTGTTGGGAAACGGCGACGGCACCTTTCAGTCGTCGGTAAGCTACGCAGGTGGGGGGGGAATGCAGGTGGACGTCAAGGTTGGGGATTTCAACGGAGACGGGGTAGCAGACCTAGTCATGGTAGAGTTCGGCAGTGTGGATATACTGCTAGGCAACGGCAACGGCACGTTCAGGCCTGCCGTGACTTACGCGGTAGGGAGTTATCCGCTTTCCGTGGCTGTGGCAGATCTCAACGGGGACGGCAAGTTGGACCTGGTTGTGGCCAATTCGATGAGTAACAGCGTGAACGTGTTGCTGGGCAACGGCAACGGGACTTTCCAGGCGGCAGTGAATTACAGCGCAGGAAACGGCCCGCAGTCCGTGGCTGTGGGCGATTTTAACGGGGACGGAAAGCCCGACCTTGCGGTAGCCTGCTTGGGCGGAGTGAGCGTGCTGTTGGGCAACGGTAGCGGGGCCTTTCTCGCGCCGGTGAACTACAGCGCCGGAACTAATCCGTTTTCGGTGGCCGTCGGAGACTTCAACGGCGATGGCAGAGCAGACCTGGCAGTGGCTAACAATGGCAGCAACAATATCAGCATCCTCCTCGGCCTCGGCGGAAAAACGCCCACCAAAGTGGGCATCTTCCGCCCCAGCTCCTTCATGACCGCCGAAGACGTAGACGGTAACATCGCTTGGGATTCTCCGCCGGATCACGCGTTCGTCTTCGGCATGGCCGGAGACATCCTCATCACCGGCGATTGGGATGGCTCCGGCAGCACGAAAATCGGCATCTACCGCCCCAGCGGTGCGATGTTTGCCCTCGACATGAACGGCAACGGCGTGTGGGACCCAGCTCCATGCGGCACACCGCCGTGCGACAGATTCGGCTTCTTCGGGGCCGTGGGAGACTTACCGCTGGTCGGCGATTGGACCGGCGACGGCAAGTCCAAGATCGGCATCTTCCGGCCCACCACCAACCTGTTCGCGCTGGACGTCAACAACGACTTGGCCTACGAAGCCGGCATCGACAAAATCGGCCACTTCGGCATCTCCGGCGATGTGCCCATCTTGGGCGATTGGACCGGCGACGGCATCACCAAGATCGGCATCTACCGGCCCTCCGTCGCGCTGTTCGCCGAAGATATCAACAACAACTTGGCTTGGGACCAGGGCATCGACAAGTCCGGCGTGTTCGGCATCCCCGGCGATACGCCGATTATTGGTGACTGGACCGGCAACGGTATCGCCAAGATCGGGATCTATCGGAGCTCTGTGTCGCTGTGGGCGTTGGACACCGACAACAATCTGGCCTGGGACGCCGGCATCGACAAATCCGGGGTCTTCGGCGTGCCCGGCGACATCTGGGTGCTCGGGGATTGGGACGGCTCGGGAATCGTCAGAGTTGGCATTTTCCGTCCCAGCGTGGATTTGTGGGGACTGGACTTGAACGGCAACCTCGCCTGGGATCCGGGGATCGATCTTTCCGGCGTCTTCGGTGCCGCGGGCGATTCACCGGTGGTGGGCCGATGGCATTAGTCTAGTGCTGGAGGGCTCAATGTCCAGACCAACTCTGTGGGCAGCCGCGTCGCTGTTAGCCGGCGGCCTGGCGAACGCGCAGATCGCCACCACCACGACGCTGACCAGCGTCACGCCCGCGGCGCCGGTCTTCGGGCAGTTGGTCGCTCTGTCCGCGCAGGTAAGTCCCTCCGCGGCGCCGGGCACGGTCGCCTTCATGGACGGAGCCCTGCTGGTGGGCGTGGGCACGCTGAACAGCGTCGGCATCGCGCAGATGACCACGGTGACGCTCGCGGCCGGACCGCATTCTCTCCGTGCGGTTTATCCCGGCGGCGCCGGCGGCTACAATCCCAGCCAATCCGGAATCACGCCCTATCCGATTCCCGCGACTGGGGGCATCGGTTTCCTGCCGGCGGTGAACTACGGCGCGGGATCGAACCCGGTGGCCGTGGCCGAAGGCGATTTCAACGGTGGCGGCAAGGCCGATCTGGCGGTCGCCAACCTGGTCGGGGGCTACGTCAGCATCCTGATGAGCAACGGCAACGGGACCTTCGCCACGCCGATGAACTATCCGGCCGGATCGAATCCGTCGGCGGTGGCGGTGGCTGACTTCAACGCGGATGGAAGGCTGGATCTGGCGGTGACCAACCTTAGCACCCACAACGTGAGCGTGCTTTTGGGCAACGGCAACGGAAGCTTTCAGGCGCCGCTCAACTTCAACGTGGGGAATTCCCCGCAATCGGTCGTGGTGGGCGACTTCAACCAGGACGGAAAGGCGGATCTTGCCATCGCTAACTCGTCCGACAACACGGTGAGTGTTTTGCTCGGCAACGGCAACGGCACGTTCCAGACCGCCGTGAATTATGCCACCGGAACCAGTCCCTATTCGGTGGCCATCGGCGATTTCAATGGAGACGGCCGCGCGGATCTGGCGGTGTCCAATCTCGGCGGCGGCAGTGTCAGCATCTTCCTGGGAAACGGCAACGGGACCTTCCACCCGGCGGTGAATTTCGCCGCGGGCACCAGTCCGCAATCGGTCGTGGTGGGCGATTTCAACGGCGACGGTAAGCCCGATCTGGCGGTGGCCAACAACGGAAGCAACAACGTCAGCATCCTGCTGGGCACCGGCATCGGGACGTTCCAGCTTCCGGTGAACTATGCCGCGGGTTCCGCTCCCGCATCGGTCGCGGTGGGCGACTTCAACGGGGACGGCAAGCCGGATCTGGCGGTAGCGAATCAAGGCAGCAACAACGTGAGCGTATTACTGGGCAACGGAGACGGAACGTTTGCGAGCCAGCAGGGCTACGGCGCGGGCGTGAGCCCGGAGTTCATCATTGTGGGCGAGTTCAACGGCGACGGCCGCGCCGATCTGGCGGTGGCCAACTCCGACAGCTTTAGCGGCAGCGTCAGCGTGCTGTTGGGCACGGTGCCATCCGGGACCACGACGTCGCTGCAAACGAGTCCCAATCCATCCAGATATGGGCAGGCGGTGCTGTTGACAGCGACAGTCACACCGTCCGCCGCCATCGGTCAGGTGGAGTTTCTGGATGGGACCACCGTGATCGGCGCCGCTCCGGTGAATTCCGGCTTTGCGCAAATTTCGACGATTCTGCTGGCGTCGGGGACGCGCTCGCTGTACGCGAGGTATACGGGGACGAACGTGTGGCCGGCGAGTGTGTCGAATGTGGTCCATCAGGTGGTGAATCCTGTGCCGGGGAATGGATTCTCGGAGGCGGCGAGCTACGGTGTGGGAACGAACCCGGATTCCGTGGCGGCGGGGGATTTCAACGGAGACGGGATCGCCGACCTGGTGGTGGCCAACTATGGCAGCGGCGTGAGCGTGCTGTTGGGCAACGGCAATGGGACCTTCCAGACGGCGGTGAACTATGGCGCCGGGTCCTTACTGCAGTCCGTGGCGGTGGGGGATTTCAACGGGGACGGCCGGACGGATCTGGCGGTGGCCAACTACGGTAGCGGTGTGAGCGTGCTTCTGGGCAACGGCAATGGGACCTTCCAAACGGCGGTGAACTACGGCGCGGGAACCGGCCCGCAGTTTGTGGCGCTGGGGGATTTCAACGGGGACGGCAAGCCGGACCTGGTGGTCGCCAACGTTAACAGCAACAACGTGAGCGTGCTTCTGGGCAACGGCGACGGGACCTTCCAAACGGCGGTGAACTACGGCGCAGGCTCCTCTCCAAAATACCTCGCCGTCGGGGATTTCAACGGCGACGGCAAGACGGACCTTGCGGTGAGCAACGATGGCAGCAACAACGTAAGCGTGCTGCTGGGTAACGGCAATGGGACCTTCCAAGCGGGCGTCACCTACGGCGTGGGGACCGGTCCGGAGTCCGTGGCGGTGGGAGATTTCAACGGGGATGGCAAGGTGGACCTGGCAGTGGCAAACTTTAGCGGCAACAACGTAAGTGTGCTGCTGGGCAACGGCGATGGGACCTTTCAGACGGCGGTGGACTACGGCGCTGGAACGAATCCGTATTCCGTGTCGGTAGGGGATTTCAACGGCGACGGCAAGACGGATCTGGCGGTAGCAAACTATACCAGCAACAACGTCAGCGTGTTGCTAGGCAACGGCAACGGGACCTTCCGGGCGGCGGTGAACTATGCTGCGGGAGCAAATCCGATTTCCGTGGCGGTGGCGGATTTCAACGGAGACGGCCGGGCAGATCTAGCGGTCGCCGACAGTGGCAGCAACACCGTCAGCATCCTCCTCGGCACCGGCAAAGTGCCCACCAAAGTCGGCATCTTCCGCGCCAGCTCCTTCATGACCGCCGAGGACGCCAATGGCAACATCGCTTGGGACCCCGGCATAGATCACGCCTACATTTTCGGAATCGCCGGAGACATTCTCATCACCGGCGACTGGACTGGCGACGGCAGAACGAAACTAGGCATCTTCCGGCCGAGTTCCGGGATGTTCGCGCTCGACATGAACAACAACGGAGTGTGGGACCCAGCGCCATGCGGCACACCGCCGTGCGACCGCTTTGGCATCTTCGGCCAGAACGGCGACATGCCGCTGGTCGGCGATTGGACCGGCGACGGCAAGTCCAAGGTCGGCATCTTCCGGCCCGGCTCCAACCTGTTCGAGCTGGATTTGAATAACGACCTGACGTATGAAGCCGGCACGGACAAAGCCGGGTTCTTCGGCATCTCCGGCGACATGCCGATCGTGGGCGACTGGACCGGAGACGGCGTCACCAAGGTGGGAATCTACCGGCCTTCGACATCCATGTTCGCGGAAGACATCAACAACAATTTGGCCTGGGACCCGGGCATCGATAAATACGGCGTGTTCGGCATCCCCAGCGACTCGCCGATTGTGGGCGACTGGACCGGCAATGGGATCGCCAAGGTGGGAATCTACCGGGCCTCCAATTCGCTGTGGGCGATGGACGTCGATAACAATCTGACGTGGGAAGCCGGCACCGATACGGCCGGGGTCTTCGGAGTGCCCGGCGACCTCCCGGTAGTCGGGGATTGGGACGGCACCGGAGCCATCAGAGCCGGCATCTACCGCCAAAGCGTGGCGCTCTGGGGCCTGGACTTGAACGGCAATCTGGCCTGGGATCCAGGGATTGACCTGTCCGGCGTCTTCGGGACTTCAACCGATACGCCCGTAGTCGGAAGATGGTGATCCCGGTTTGTGGGGCAGCCCTTTCAGGCTGCCGCCGGCTTTCAGCCTGGCGTTTTGGCATCGTGGATAAATGTCATTCTGCTTGCCGCACGACACTAGCGCGGGGGCAACGCGGCGGCAATCAGGATCGGCGGCGTGGGTGCAGTCGCGCCGCCTGCATTCTCCAGCGTAACCGCGACCGCGCCGGCAGCGTTCAAATCCACCGGCCCGGGTTGCAGATGCAGCGCCACGCCGTCGGCTCCGGATTGGAATAACCCCGCGGGTGCCGGGGCTCCCCGCTTGGGAACGATCCACATCTCGTAGATCTTTCCGGCCGGCGCAGCGGGCAGGCGCGACGCGATGAATAGCACACCCCGTTGCGGACTAACGAATACTTTGCCCGCGGGACTCGGTTGTTGTTTAGGACCGAAAGTGACCTCGACCGCCTCGGTACTGTTGACGATCGCCAGAGCGTCGTTCAATCGCGACAACTGCGCGGTGCGTTGCGCGGCTTCCGCGGCTTGCCGGTTCAGTTCGGCGCGGAGCTGGGCCGACTGGTCCATCTCCTGGCGGACACGAACTTCGAAGTACACGGCGGTCAGGGCAGCCAAGCCCGCTACCGCGGCCCACACGGGCGCCCAGCGGAATCCGCGCTTTTCCAGAACCACCGGAGGGGGCGGAGCCACCGAGGCCATAATGCGGCGGCGCAGCTCGGGTCGCGGCGAAGCGGTTGGCGCGGTTGCCGAAAGCAAAGCGGTCAGTTCCCGGGCGCCCTTGACGCCGGCCGCGCAGACGTCACAGTTGCGCTTCAAGTGCGCGCGGATCTCGCCCGCCTCCGCATCCTCGGCGACGCCGAGAACGAAGAGCTCGTAGTGATCCCGAAGTTCTTCGCAAGTCATGCCGTCACCGCCGTGCTGAGTTCCTCGCGCAAAACGCGCAGCGCCGTACGCACCCAGGTCTTAATGGTGCCCAGCGGCTGGCCCATGCGCTCGGCCATTTCCGACTGCGACATTCCTTCGAAGTAAGCCAGCTCGATCACCTGGCGCTGGGATTCGGGCAGCTTTTGCATGGCCGTTTGCACCCGCCGCGCGCTGTCGCGGTTGAGCAGATCGCTTTCCATCTCGCTGTAGAGCGAAGGATGATCCATCTGGTTCAGTTCCATCGGATCGTGCCGCGCCTGGGCGGAGCGCAGGTAGTCGATGGCCCGGTTTCTGGCCACCGCGAGAATCCAGGGCGCGATGGACCCCTTCTGCGCGTCGAAAGACTGCACACGATTCCACACGCGAATGAAGGTCTCTTGCACCAGATCCTCAGCCGTGCCGGAATCGCGCACCACACGCAGGATCAACGAATAGACCAACCGCCCGTAACGATCGTACAACTCGCCCAGCGCGTCCGGCTCCCGCCGCTGCAAGCGGAGCACAAGCTCGGTGTCTCCGTCGATCATCGCGGCCAGAATAAAGGGTACGAAGAGCATCTGCCTTGCGGGACGGCTAATCCTAGGAATGAAGTACCGGTGCATAAAATTGTACCGTTTTTGATGTGGAGCACGCACTCGTGCGTGCCACGTCGGCACTCGTGCCGACGCCTGGCAAGTTCGTACAGGACCGTCCTGCGTCGAGACGAGTCTCGACGTGGCACGCACCAGTGCGTGCTCCACATGACTTACCGACTGGCCGTAGCGCTCGAGCGCGCAGCGATGACTTCGGCGTGGTGCAGGATGCCGGCGTCCTTGGTTCCCACCGCGAGGGCTTTGTGTTCTTCGGCATCAGCGCGAGCGAAGTCGCCGTTTGCAGCCAGGGCCCAGGCATAAGAATCCAGCGTGAAGACGTCGTGACGGCGGGCAATCTCCATTTCCGCGACACGCAGCGCTTCCTCCGGCTTGTGAGCCACGTCGACGTAGTAAGCGATCAACTCGTGGTTAGCGTTGTCGGTAAGCTTGGATTCGAGTAGCGCTTTGCGCTCGAATTCAGCGAAAGCTTTCACAGCTTCCTCGTGACGGCCGCTAGCTTCAAGAGCTTGGGCGAGAGCATACAGATTCTCGGCGTGCGGAGCGGCTTCGAAACGCTGTTGCAACAAGACAACGGCGTCGTCGTTGCGCCCCTGCGCCTGGCGTACTTGCGCGAGCACTCCCAGGGCGTAATGATACTTGGGGAACAAGCCCAGAGCCCCTGCGGCATAGTTCTCGGCTCTGTGCAGGTCTCCTTGTGCCAGAGCCAGGTGGCTCATCTGCGTCAGGAGCCAAGCCCGGTCTTCGGATTGCTCAAACGGAGTGGAATCGTAAGCCATCTGCATCAGGTCCATAGCGCCGCTGAGTTTGCCGTGAAGCTCGCGCAGATACGCTGCGCGGGTGAGCCCGGGAACGTTTCCGGCGCGCAGATTGAGCATCCACTGAGCCGCCTCGACGGCTTGCGGATAGTTGCCGAGCTCGGCGTTGGCGTCGGCCATGTACCCGTACACGGTGAGGTCGTCGGGAGTTTCTTTGTTCAAGGCCGTCGCCAGCTCCACAGCCTTGGCGAATTCATGACGTCCGAGTTGCAGCCAGGTCTCCACCTTGCGCGCCTCGAAGTTGCCGGGCGCGATTTTGAGCGATTGCTGGAGAGTCTCCTCGGCCTTTTCGTAGAACGTCACATCGGAGGTCTCGCGAGCCCGGCGTGCGTAAGCCATGGCCAGGCTGTTGTAGTAGGGCGCGTGATCGGGTTGCTTGTCGATTTCCAGTTGCGCTTTGCGGATGCTGAGTTCCGCGGGGGTCTCGGTGGTTGCGGCCAGCATAAGCGAGCCGATGCAGAATAAAAGGGTAGCGGTGAATTTCATAAATGACTCCTATGTTTAGTTTGTTTTCTCGTTGCGTGGAGCGGGCTTTAGCCTGCCACGGAGGCTTTAGCCTCCGCTTGGGCACGGGTGCTGAAGTACCCGTTGCAGGCTAAAGCCCGCTCCACCTGCATTAGTTGGCCGGGCAGACGCCTCCCGCCCGCACGGGACAACCGGGCAGTCCCGGACCGGCGTTGTGGGAGCTTCCGCGCCCATCGTAAGCCGGAGCCACGAACGGGAACGTCGCCGACGGCGCAACCGCAGGCGCGTTCACCCCGTCGCCGATGGCCGTGCCGTACTTGGTGCCGTCCACCAGGATTCCGGCGACCGCGCGCGCGGCGATGTCGACCACGTCATCGGTAAGCCGGCGGCCGTTGGGCCAACCCGCGGTGTCGCCCGCCAGGAAGCCCATGCGCTTCACCGAACCCGCAGCCGTAGGCGGAATGCCAGTGTTGATGCGCAACAGATCTGCCACCGGTCCGGCGTCGCCGGGGCCGCAGCCGGGGCAAATCGGTGCCTGGTACTGCCCGAGAATCAGCAGGTCCTTGCGCGGAGCTGGCGCCACTGGAATTCCGAGCGAGCCGAAGACCGTGGCCAGCAGCGGATTCAGGAAGAAATTCGCAAACTGTCCGTCGTTCTGCGGATAATCCATGCTGAAGCGGTCTTTGTATCCGGTGCCGATGATCAGCTCGTTGATCAGCGGATTGCCCATGCGCTGCACTTGCGCCCACCCGTAGCCGCCGTCGTTGTCGTCACCGCCCAGAATCTGGATGGCGTGACGCGACGTGGTTCCCCAGGTACCGAGCACCGCCGCTTTGTCGGAAGCGCGATGCACGCCGCCGTCGACAGTCAGCATGCTGATGGGAACTTCGATAGCGATGGAGTTGACGTTGTATCCGGCCAGCGTGTTTGGCGAATAATTATTCGCGTCGTCGCCGTCGATCGACGCGGGCAACACGCCGCCACCCGAAGCCATCCGGAAGTTGAGCGAATCGAAGGCCGCGCCGAGGTCGATGAAAAAAGGATCGGCCACGGTACCGGCGAAGACGCGAATGCCATTCGACAAGGTGTAAACGCCTTGCTGGCGCAGCGCATTGTAGTTGGGCATGGTGCGCGGCCCGGCATTGGACGGAACCGCGTACAAGGTCTGGCCCACCGTGATGTCCTGCTGCTGGCCGTTGGCGATCATGGTCACCGTGTAAGTCTGGCTCAGGTTCAAGCCGTCGGAGCCGGGTCCGCTAAGCGCGGTGATGGGCGGAATGCCGGCGATGCCGCCGGCGAAACCGGTGAACAGACCAGCGTTGCGAATCTGCGTCTGGAAGCGGAACTGGAAGGTTACTTCGGCTAGTCCGTCGTGGTTGTTGTCGACTTTCATTTCATAGAGGATGCCCGGGTCAAACGGGAAGTAGTTGGGCCCGTTGGCCGGCTCCAGGAAGGGGTCCACGTTGAGGATCATGACGACGCGGTCCGGGTGTTCGGGGCTGACGAACGTGAACCAGTCCGTGATGTCGGCTTTCTGATCCAGCGCGGTGATGGGTGCTTCGCGGTGGCTGGCCGCGAAGGTGGGCGGTTGAACGATGAGCCCGGCTAGCGCGAGCGCTAGAACCGGGCGCAGAGTGAACTTCATGCGGGTTCTCCTTTGGGATTGAAGTTTGTGACTTCAGCCGGTATACGGAGTCCGGGGGTCGATTGGATTTAGCTGGGGAACTGATTTTCACTCTTTGGAACAGCTCGCTGCTTGGCCGCAGTTAGTGGTGACGCCAGAGTGGTTGGGACGATATGCTTAGTTTCTGTGCGTGTTCACTCGACGACAGAGACGGCGGCGGCGGGCGAGATCACGCTGCTTGCGATGCTGGAGACGGCCGTCGCAGTGGGCATTTCGATCTGGCTTGCCTGGCACCGGCACTCGTTGCGCCACGTCGAGGTCGGAGCCTGTCTCGCTCCGTTGCTGCTGCTGCGCACTGAACGCTCCACTGAACTCGCTCTCCGCTGGATGGCAGGCTTTATGCGGCTGGCGAAGGCGGAACGCGATCGTCTCGATGGCTTGCAACTAATAGCCTTCCTATTTACCTTTGCACTTGCGGGCGTGCCCCTTGTTCTAGTGGTGGTCCGGGGCGCGTCGATCGCCGTCACCGTGATTCAACATCCTTTTTTGTGTCTTCGGGAGCTACCTTCAAACTGGAGGCGGGTCGTACTCGCCACAGACTTTTTTTGCACACCCGAGCTAATTCCTGGGGCCGAACAGCACCCCCTGCTTAAGACACTAGAATTGGTGGATTGGTTGCGCTTCAACGTATGGCGTTCAAGCATCAAAGAACGAGTGACGACACACAGTACTGGTGGAGCAATGCAGGTTGCCGTTGCGGTCCTCATCTATCTCCCTGCGGTTTTGTATCGATTCTCTGTGAAGGCCACCTCGATCATCTATCTCCCCCTGCTGTTTATCATCGCCGATCACCCAAGCGGAAATTTGCGCTTGCAGCTTCGCGACCTGGCGTTCTCTGAGATCGAGAAACTCAAGCGCTTGTATTCGGCATTCGTCATATTCTGCCTGAACATCATCCCGGCCACAGTTTACTTTTTGTTGCGCGCGTGGTGGCGTGAGCTCGTCGCTTGGGCGCAGGATCACATCCCACAGACCGCGATCCGTCTGCCGTCCCTGTTCCTATTTACGATTCCGAATGGTATCGAACTGGACGGCTGGCATATTGCCCGCACTGTGAACTCGATTCTGACTATCGGGCTGTGGATTTTCGCGAAAGAAAAACTGAACCATATGGAGGAACAGCCCGCTATCGCAGCAGACGCGCCATCCAAGGGAATTGCCGCTTGGCTCGCGGTCAGACGTGTTCTTACGGTCTACATCATAGGATGTACGATCTATATCCTTGTGACGACCGTGGACTGGCGTGCGATTCCGCCGATCCACGTTAGGTGGCTCCCGTGGTCCTAGAGCAGCATTCTGGCGCTTAGTCCGATTCGCGCAGTCTGACCAAAATCAGCCGCATCGCTTGTTCCAGGTGCGGCAGATCCCGCTCCACGATGCGCCAGACGGTCTCAAAATCCACTTCGAAGTAATCGTGGACCAGAACGTTTCGCGTTCCAGAGATCGATTGCCAAGGGATCTCCGGATGCTCCTGCTTGTATCGTTCATCCACACGCTGGGCAGACTCGCAGAGAATCTGGAGATTTCGAAGGATCGCATCTTGAAGCGTCCGCGAAGCGAAAACAACCTGCCGCCCCTGGGCGGAGTCGTCATGTACCTTCCGAATGCATTCAAGGACGTGTTCAACGTATGCTCGCTGTGACTTCACAGCGGGACGGATTCACGAAGAACAGCGTCGCGGATCAGCGGGCTCAGAGATCGGCGAATGACGACTTGAACGGGCCGTCTCAACAATTGCTCAAGATCGACGACAAGACTGCCAGGGAACCATGGTGTCGTCTCTCCAGTTACGTCGACCAGGATGTCCACGTCGCTTTCAGCGGTTTCTTCTCCTCGCGCGACAGAACCAAAGAGTCCCACGTTTCCCGCGCCGTGACGCGCTGTGACGCGCAGAATATCCTCGCGATGCTGCTGAATTTGTTCTCGTACTGTCACTGGCCCTATTTTATCGCCAGTTCCAGGGAGACTGCACGGAGGTATCAGTACTTCGGCACCGACGGATCGACCTTATCGCTCCAAGCCAAAATCCCCCCGCGCATATTGCGGACCTTCTTGAATCCGGCCTGCCGGAGGAAGTCGCAGGCTTTAGCGCTGCGCATGCCGCTCTTGCAGTGCACGACGATGTCGATGGCCGTGTCGAGCTCATTGACGCGTTTCGGCAGCTCGCCCAGCGGAATGAGTTTCGCGCCGGGAATGTTGCAGATCAGGTATTCGTGAGGTTCGCGAACGTCGAGCAGCAAGAAGCGGTCGCCGTGCTCCAGCTTGTGCTTCACTTCCTGGGGCTCGATCTCGCTTTCCTTGCTGCCCGCGGCGGGCGGTTCGTCTTGAATGTTCACGCCGCAGAACTGCTGGTAATCGATCAACTGGGTGATGGTCGGATGGTCGCCGCACACCGGGCATTCGGGATTGCGCCGGAGCTTCAGTTCCCGGAAGCGCATGGCCAAGGCGTCATAGAGCAGCAGGCGACCGACAAGGGGCTCGCCATTGCCCAAGATCAGCTTCACCGCTTCGGTGGCTTGCACAATGCCGATCAAACCCGGCAGAATGCCGAGCACTCCGCCCTCGGCGCAACTGGGAACCAGGCCGGGAGGCGGCGGCTCGGGATACAAGCAGCGATAACACGGCCCGCCGGGAAAGGCGAACACGCTGGCTTGCCCTTCGAAGCGGAAGATGGAGCCGTACACGTTGGGCTTCTTCAGCAGCACGCAAGCGTCGTTGACCAGGTACCGCGTGGGGAAATTGTCGGTGCCGTCGATAATGATGTCGTACTTGGCGCAGATCTCCAGCGCATTTTCGCTGGTCAGCGCGAGGTCATAGAGGTCGATCTCAACATTGGGGTTGATGTCGTGCATGCTCTCGGCGGCGGAGTCCAGCTTCTTGCGGCCGACGTCCTTGGTGCCGTGAATCACCTGGCGCTGGAGGTTAGTGAAATCGACCACGTCGAAATCCACCAGCCCGATTCTCCCGATGCCCGCCGCCGAAAGATACAGGCCCAGCGGCGCGCCCAGCCCGCCGGTGCCCACCAGCAGGATCTTGGCGTTCTTGAGCTTCATCTGCCCTTCCATGCCGACCTCCGGCATGATCAGGTGCCGCGAGTAGCGCAGAATTTCGTCCTTCGAAAGTGAAACCGGAGGCGCAGCCGCGTGACCCGTTTGTTCGGCCACCCCTTTTTCGGCAACCGCCCCGCCGGCGATGCTCGGCACGATGGACACGGTGTCGCCCGAGCCTACCGGCGTCGAATCTTTTTGCAGGTAGCGGATGTCCTCGTCGTTCAGGTACACGTTGACGAAGCTCCGCATTTTCCCTTCGTCGTTAAACAACTGCTTGCGCAGATCGGGAAACTGAGAGGTCAGCGACGACAGAACCTCGCCGACCGTCGAACCATCCGCCTGGACGGAATCGGACTTGCCGGCGAATTGCCGCAAGGGGGTGGGGATCAGGACTTTGGCCATATCAGTTCTTCTTTCTCCGCGGCGGTCTGATCGGGGTTAGGCAGGAAGCTGGCCGCATGGTCGAACTTGCCTCCCTTTACAGATAGTACGACGAACGAATACCACGGGCACGAGTTTTCGAGATCGGTTTTCGAGAAGTAAGCGTCGCAATCCGGGTGCGAGTGGAAGATGCCGATCAAGTCCAGCCCGGCGGCCCGAGCGCGTCGATCAGCTTCGAGCAAATCTTCCGGGCGCAGTTCATAGCGCGCGCCCTGGGCGCCAGCGTAGGCGTTCTCTATCGGCACGGCCTGCGAGACCAGCTTCTGGCCGTCATCGATGCGCCCGATCCCAATAGAACCAAGCATCGCCCCGCAACACTCGTTGGGATATTTGGCTTCGGCGTGAGCCACCATTGTGTCCCACGCGTGAGGGTCAATTTTGATCATTGAATATCTCTCGCCAAGACGCAGAGACGCCAAGATGAATTGTTCCGTGCCTTCCTTTGCGACTTGGCGCCTTTGCGAGAACCAAAAAACTCTCAGTCTTCATTCCAGAAAGGCTCGCTCAGATACTTAGTAGCGCCGTCGGCGAGCACGGTCACGATCAAACCGTCGCGATGCTCTTTCACCAATTGCTTGGCGACCTGGCAAGCCGCGTGCAAATTAGCGCCGGAGCTCATGCCCACCAGCAAGCCTTCGTTGCGCCCCAGCCACCGGCTCATGCGATAAGCGTCCTCGGTCTCGATCCACAGATTGTCGTCTGCGAGCGACGAGTCATAGATGCCCGGCACGATCGCCGTAGGCATATGCTTCAAGCCTTCCAGCCCGTGGAACCCCGACGAAGGCTGCGCCGAGATGCATTGGATTCCAGGAATATCGCGCTTCAACCGCCGCGAGTTGCCAGTGAAGGTTCCACTAGTCCCCATGCAAGCCACAAAGTGAGTAATAGCGCGGTTAGTCTGTTCCATGATCTCGACCGCGGTGCCGTCGAAGTGCGCGCGCCAGTTGGCCGGATTATTGTACTGGTCGGGATAGAAATAGCGGTCCGGATCGGCCTCGTAAATCTCGCGGCACAGCCGAATGGCCCCGTCCGAGCTTTCCGCCGCGTCGGAGTACACCATCTCCGCGCCGTAGTTTTTCAAAATCTGCTTGCGCTCGTGCGAGGCGTTAGCAGGCAGGCACAGCTTCACTCGGTAGCCCTTGATCGCGCCTATCATCGCATAAGCGATCCCGGTGTTCCCGCTAGTGGCGTCGAGCAGGATGCGGTCCCGCGTCAGCCGCCCACTGCGCTCGCCATCCAGGATCATATTGAATGCCGCCCGATCCTTCACCGACCCGCCCGGGTTAAAGAACTCGGCCTTGGCGTAGATCTCGACGCCCGAAAACTGGGCATCCAGCTTGGCCAGCCGCAGCAGCGGCGTGTTACCGATCTGATCCAGCAGCGACGAGGCCGGCCGGAGGACATTTTTCGAAACGGCTAAAGCCATGGTTGAACCTTCATTGTAAAGATCCCCACTATGTCAGTCAACATAGGGGAGATCGCGCCGATGCTACCTGATTAGATCCAAAACGGCGGTCGAGGATGCAGGGAAAAGCGTCGATAGACTGGGGCATGCGCACACTGGCCAGCCTAGGGATTTTGGTTGCCACGGGCGTTTCCGTGCAAGCTCAGAACTCCGCGCCCGCGCAGGCCACTCTCCAGATCATAACGCCGGCGGCGGGGACGGTCGTGAATCCCGGTCAAACGATTGTGGTGTATGTTTCGACTTCTGGTTCGCCCTTCGGCGGAGTGTCGCTTGCGGCGCCGGAGCTTCAAATTACAAGCACACTAATCCTCAACGCTCCGCCGTATCAATTCTCACTCGGCATACCTTCGCGGACAACACCAGGTCCTTACACGATCAAGGCCTTAGGCATGGGATCAGGCTCGCCGATATTTTCCAACCCGGTTATGATCGACGTAGAGCGGGCGGACTCTCCGCGAAGCATCGCTATCGATTCCGCCCTGTTGCAAATGTCGATCGGTGATAAGACGAGCATTCGGGTGTTTGGGACCTACAGCGATGGCTCTGTTGTCGATCTCAGCAGTTCTATTCGGACCAAGTATGAGCTCACATCCGCGGACGTGACTTCGGTTAGCAGCGAAGGGTTAGTCACAGCTGTCGCCCCCGGCTCGACGACGATCGTGGTTCGTCACCTGGACCGTCAAGCTATCGTAAAGGTGAAAGTCACTCGCGACCGTGAGTGAATCTATGCTGCGACTGTTCCTAGCCGTCGTGTTGCTGTCCAGCGCCGTCCTGGCGCAGAATGCCGCGTCACCCTCGCTGGATGAGCGACTCAGTGATGTGGGTCGATTGCTCGAAGCCCGCAGCACCAGCGAGGCCGAACGGCTGATCCGCCAGTTGCTTCCGAAGCCCGAGGAGGAGCCGTCTGACGGCGGCGGGATTTTCAGTACCTCCGGGTTTCATGACGTCCTGTGGGCCATGGTCGGGTATTCCTATTTGGAGGCGCACGACTACGCCGCAGCGGAACGTGTGGCGGGTGAGCGACTGCGCGCGGCGGAGGCCCGGGGCGCCGCAGCCGCGGGACATTTGCCCATTTATATGTCGTTCCTGGCGGAATTGTACCGGTTGCAGGGGAAACACGCCGCCGCGTATCCGCTTTACATGCGCCTGCTCGCGCTCGATGACCGACTGCCGGCGGATTTCCAGACGCGCACTGAGCTGGGTTTTGTAGAGTGCTTGATCCTCCGCGGAGAGACTGCCACTGCTGAAATGGCCTCGCGGCCCGCAGTCGATCCGGATGGCTCCTACGTTGGGCCCTCCTTTCACGAGGCCTTTTTCAACACCCACGCGGTGGCGATGGAGGAGGCCGGGCACAGGCCCGAGGCGGCCGAGTTTGAAGCCAAGATTGACGCCGAGAGCCGCCGCCCACCGGCCGCCAATCAGCAGGATCGCGACTTGCTCCGGGCGCGTTTGATGAGCGCTCGAAAGCAGAACGCCGCCGCTGAAGCGATCTATCGAAAATGGACCGCGTACTGGAAAACCGCCGGCACGCCGGGCATCGTCGATCCCAAGGAGTCGCTGCAAATTCGCACCACTGCGCTCA
The DNA here is from genome assembly GCA_035604115.1 of Bryobacteraceae bacterium. Classification (GTDB taxonomy): domain Bacteria; phylum Acidobacteriota; class Terriglobia; order Bryobacterales; family Bryobacteraceae; genus Palsa-187. The sequence goes on from DATNJC010000055.1 coordinate 49,981, forward strand.
TCGCCTACGGTCACTTTTTGAGCGTCCATGGACGCTCCCGCGAAGCCCAAGCGATCCAAGCCCAACTAGTCGCAGCCGGGTGCCGCTTCGGAACTTGCGAGTGAACTTGCTAGTGAAATGGAGGAGCGGCCCGACATCTGCAACTGCCGCGGACCACGCTATTCGGTTAGATGCGAAACCGCGTGGGGTCGCTCGTTCGCCGCCTACACCGCCGCCTCCACATCCGTCTCCGCCAACCCCGCCCCCTGAAACAGCAGCGGCTCGCCCAATTCCTTCGCCAGCGCATACGCGTAACAATCGCCCAGGTTCAACTTGGCCGCATGCCCGCTCCCCCGCCCAAAGTCCCGATACGCCTCCCTCGCGAGCCGAGCTTGCTCCACCGTCACCGGCCGCAACTCGATCCCCGCAATCCGGATCAGCTCATCCAGTTGCCGCGACACCACCGGATTCCGCGCCGCGTCCATCGCCACGCCCGCCTCTACGTAGCTCGCCACCGACATTTTCAATGTCGCCTGCCGCGCCGCCCTCCGCCCGGCCCCCGGCGCCTGGCCCCTGGCCCCCTCCTCCAGCTCCATAATCTCGGCGAAACTCCGCCCCTCCCGCTCGCCCCGCAGAATCGCCATGGCCACCGAGGTATCCACGATCATCGCGGCCACCCCCTCCCGTCGTACAGCGCGCCATCGTAATCCCAATTCACCCAGTCCTTCGGAGCATGCTTGGCGCACTTGGCCCCCAGCGCCGCCAGCTTCGCGGTCATCTCCCGCCGAGCTGGCTGTTCGCACACGACGGCCAGTTTCTCCTGAACGGCAAGCGCGACGGCTTGCGTAAGCGTCGTTCCCAGTACACCCGCCAGGTCGCCAACCCGGCGGCACACGTCTTCGTTCCTGATGTTGATGCTACTCATGCTACACTTCTGCATTACACCTACCACACTGCGACACAATTCCCGGAGCGGTCGGCTGGAACCGGCCGCATAAATCGGCATAAACTATAGAAATTAATGGCATTTAAGACAATAGCAAAACGAACCCAAGCCGCGTGACTGGCCCCGTCGTCCAGCTCGATTTCCGCATAACCGGCAAAAGAAATGGGGGCGTCCGAGTTGATCGGATCGCCCCCATCTCACTGCTTGCCCGGATTGCTTCTGACTTTCTAGAAGCTAATCCGCCCCGAGATCTGCAACTGCCGCGGCCCAAAAATCGCCGTCGTGGTTGTGGTGTTGGTCGGGAACGCCGCGTTGGGCACGATACAAGCATTGGTGTGCCCCGCGCAGACGCCCGAGCCAATCGCCGTGTAGTTGAACGCCAGCGCACCGCCGTTGGTGCTGGTCGGCCCGATTTGCGTGACGTTGGTGTGGTTAAAGAGGTTGAACGCCTCGCCCGTCAGCTCCAGCCTGGCCCGCTCCAGGATCCTGAACTCCCGCGAAATACGGAAATCCACGTCGTAGAGATTCGGGTTGTTGATGGAATTGCGGGGAATGAAGGGCGCTCGGCCGCCGATCAAACCACCCGTGTTGGTGACCAAACCGCCGGTAAGCCCGCCATCCGGACCGACGCCCGAGGGCATGCCGCTGATCAACTCGGTGATCGGCTGGCCCGTCGACATAGTAATGATGGTCGAGAAGTTCCAGCCGTTCACGGCCTGCCCGGTGACCCTGTTCGCGACCTTAAAGCGCGGCTGGTACACCGCGCTGCCCACGAAGCGGTGGGTCTGATTCAGATCCGAAATCCCGTACTCCAGCTTGCGATTGCCCGGATCGATGGGCGGATCGGTGCCGAAGAAGGTGCCGTTCGCGCCGGCCACTTGGCCGCCGTCGATGGCCTTGCTCAGCGTGTAGTTGGCCAGGAACTCGACACCATGGCTCATGCGCTTGCGGAGACTGATCGCCATGGAGTTGTACCACGAATTCACGTCGCTGAAGCCGGCCAGGATCTGTCCGGTCTGGGGATTGGCCCGCGCGCCGTAAACCGGCAAGGTGATGGTGCTCTGCGTCGCGCCACTGAGGTTGGTGATGTCGTAGGTCTTGGTCCCCGTGGAGGGCGCCAGGTTGGCGTCGAGATAAGCCGGGAGGCGCAGAGCCCGGCTGACGACGTAGGCGGCGGTGAAGGCCATGTTGCCCGGCAACTGCTTCTCGAACGTCACGTCGCCCTGGTGGACCAGGGGATTGACGAAATCCGGCACCATGCCGTGATTCAGCGTGGTTCCAGCCGAGATGTTGAACGGCGTGACGGTCGGCGTCAGCGCTCCGGCGAAGGGCGCGGTCATCGGAGGTCCCGGAGGCGCGAACGGCACGTTGGGGAAGGTCAACTGCGGGCACTGCGCTGGACTGGAGCAAACGTAGGTGGCCTGAATATTGGCGTTCTCCACCCGCTGGGCGTAGTAGGTGCTGCCCGGAGTCTGCGCGTAGGAGATGCCATAGCCGGTGCGCAACACCATGCCGTTTCCAATCTGCCACGCGATCCCGATGCGCGGGGCGAAATTGTTTTTGTCGATGTTGATCTTGGACGTGTAGTAGGTGGTCAGCGGCGTGGTCGTCACCGGCATGGGCGGCTGAGGCACCAGCTGAATGTCGTAGCGCACACCCAGGCTGATGGTCAGATTGTGGCGCGCCTTCCAGACATCTTCCGCGAAACCCGCCAGATCCTGCATCCAGAAGTCGTCCTTACCGACGTGCGTCACCGGATCGTACACCTGAGTGAAGGTGGTCCAGTGGCGGCCGGTCAAGCCGTCTCCGAGATTGACGCCGGCCACGTCGGCGGCCCAGGCCTGAAACGCGCCCAGTGCGCCACCGGAGGGCGAGTAGGTGTAGATGCCTCCACCCTGGAACAGGTTGATCATGACTTCGTGGATCAAGTTCCCGTCGAAGCCCAGTTTCAAGGTGTGGGTTCCGTGGGTCATCGACACGATGTCGGCCAGCTGAATGCGGTGCTCATTCGGTTCGCCCGGGCGCGGCAAGGCGTTGGGCATGCCGTAGGTGATCACGCCGCTGAGACCGACGCTGGGCGGGCCGAAGTTGGCGCCCGTGATTTCCAGATCCTGGCCCCACTGGAAGCGGAAATTGTTCACGATGCTGGGGGAGATCGTGGTGTCCCAGTTGGCGATGAAGATGCGTTCGTGAGTGACGTTGGGGCCATTTTGCGTAACGGAGCTGTTGGACGAGGTGGCGGCGGAGTTGTAGGAATTCGGGGCGTGGAAGTCCACCAGGTTGAAGGACGCGCTGATGTGGTTCTTCGCGTTGGCCTGGTAATCTAGCTTGCCGAAGCCCAGGTCCTGATTGAAGGACCGGGGGAAGGCCCCAACTTGCGCTGCCAGGAACCCGTTGGCCGCCGAGCACAGAGCGGTGGGGATCGCCGCCTGGCACGCCAACGGATACTTGTTCGTGGCTGTGTACAGAATGGGGGCCACTTTCCGCGCCCCATCGTAGGTGCCAAAGAAAAACAGCTTGTCCTTGATAATCGGCGTGCCGATACTGGCGCCGAACTGCTGCTGTTGGTGGATTGGCTGGGTCTTGATTCCCTGCGACTTGGCTACCGGATCCAGCGCATTCCACGTGGGATAGCGCAGGTAGTAGAACGCATCACCGTGGATAGTGTTCGTTCCGGACCTGGTCACTGCATTGGTCACGCCGCCGGCGGCCTGGCCGAATTCAGCGCTGTAGTTGCTGGTCGATGCCTGGAATTCCTGAATCGAATCCTGGCTGTACACATAGAAGATGCCCGTGGCGCGGCCGCGAGTTTCCGAAAACAACGACTGCTCGTTATTGGCTCCGTCGACGGCGGTCGAGTTGTACAAACCCGAGATGCCGCGATAGCTGACCAGTCCGCCGGTGCCGTCCGTGGTCACGTTGGGGGTAAGCAGCACGAAGTTCTCCCAACGCCGGCCGGCGATCGGCAGATTCGAAACGAAGCCGCTGCTCACCACCTGGGACACGTCGGTCTTTTCGGTGTCCACAATGGGAGCTTCGCCGGTGACGGTCAGGGTCGTGGCGGTGGTCTGAACCTGCAGCTTGAAATCCAGAGCGAGAGTTTGCCCGACTTGGAGCGTTAAATCTTTTCGCAGAACCGTGGCGAAGCCGGCCTTGCTGACAGTAACCTCGTAGTTACCCGGCTGAAGGAAGGAAGCGTTATACAGGCCCGCGTCGTTGGTTTGCAACGGACGATCGATGCCGGTATCGGTGTTATGGACTAAAACGGCGGCTCCCGGTACAACCCCCCCGTTGGGGTCCGTTAGCGTACCCGTTATAGTCCCTGAGCCGGAGCTTTGAGCGAATGCCGCGGTAGCGGTGATCGCCCATAGACCCAGAGCGAAAGAAGCGAGTTTCTGCATAGGGTCAGTGTAACCCAAGGAATGTTGCACTCGGGTGAACCCCCTGGATTTTCATGGCGAAAGAGTTGCGAAACTATTGTAAATAGTAGCGTTGCTCTGCTTCCTGAAACCCCGGCGGTGGGCTGTAAACTCAGTGTAATTCTGATATGCTACCACTAGGTTCGAGGTTGGGGAGACTCTGTCGGTCTCATCTATTTTCTGAAGGGGGAACGTTACAACAATGACGAACGCATTCGTGCGCGTTGCCGTGCTGTCGGTCGCGCTGTTCATGCTCGGTCATCGCTTGATGTGGGGACAGAACTCAGGCGGCGTGGCCAGTATCTCCGGCACCGTGCAGGATGCGACCGGCGCGGTTGTGCCGGGCGCCAACGTGGTGGTGGAAAACATGTCCAAGGGCATTCGGCGGGAGCTGGTGAGCAACGGCGCGGGCGTGTTCAACGCTCCGGCCCTGGTGCCCGCTGAAGGCTACTCGGTCACGGTGAGCAAGCCGGGATTCGCCGGCTACGAGCTCAAGGGCATCGAGCTGGAAGTCGGCCAGCAACTAAGCATCACTCCGGCGCTGAGCGTCTCCTCATCGACCACGCAGATTCAGGTGGTGTCGGAATCGCCGGTGATCGAGGGGACCAAGACCGACGTCTCCGGCGTGGTGGACTCGCGCATGATCGCGGACCTGCCTATCAACGGCCGCCGCGTGGACGCCTTCGTGCTCACGCAACCCGGCGTGACCAACGACGCCGCGTTCGGCCTGCTGACGTTCCGCGGCACTGCCGGGGGCAATTCGTTCCTGACCGACGGGGTCGATACCACCAACCAGTTCTACGACGAGAACGCCGGACGCAGCCGGACCTACAACATTTCGCAGGATTCGGTGCAGGAATTCCAAGTGGTGAGCAGCAACTTCGCCGCCGAGTACGGGCATGCTTCGGGCGGCGTGATCAACACGGTGACCCGCAGCGGCGGCAACGATATTCACGGAACGGCCTACTGGTTCTTCCGCAATCGGACCCTCAACGCCACCGACATCTTCGCCAATGGATTCAACCCTCCGGAATGGCGGCATCAAGCCGGCTTGAGCATAGGCGGACCTATTAAGAAGGACAAGCTGTTTTACTTCTTCAACGGAGAACTGCAACGCCGCAACTTTCCCATTACCGATTCCAACGGTTTTTCGAGCTACTTCACGCAGAACGGCGCCTACATTCCGGGCCCGGCCAACAATCCCAATTGCGGCGCTCCGGCCACGGGCGCGCAGTGCCAGGCCGCCATCGCCTATCTGACCTCGCGCGTAGAGCCGCTACAGGTGCCGCGCACCTCCGATGTGAATCTCTTGTTCGGCAAGATCGACTACAACATCAACGACCGCAACCGGCTGTCGCTCGAAGAGAACTACCTGGATTTTCGCTCCCCCAACGGCATCCAAACCGGCGCGGTTTCGACCAGTGGCGCAGGGGTCGGCAACAACGGCAATACGACCGTGTTCGACCGCACTGAGAAGGTTGGCCTAACCACCGTGGTCACACCGAACATGGTGAATGAACTGAAGCTGGGCATTTTCAAGGACCGCCAGTTCGATCCGGCCAGCCCCAGCCTGCTACCTTCGATCGGCCCGATCGCTTTAACCGTGGGCAATTTGACCAACGTGGGATATGCGACCAGCTATCCGCGCACGCTGCCGAGCGAGCTGCGCATTCAGATTCTGGAAGCGCTCTCCTATACCAAAGGCAAGCACAGCATGAAGTTCGGATTCGATTTCGACCATGTGGAGGATTACGTCGCTACGCTGGCTAACCAATACGGAACCTATACCTACAGCAGCCTGACGCAATTCGCAGAGGACTTCAGCAGCCCCACTCTTGGCAAAAACTGGACCACGTACTCGCAGAGATTCGGCAATAAGTTCTGGGATGGGTCGGTCAAGCAGGTTTCGCTGTACGCGCAGGACGAATACCGCGTCACGCCCAAGCTGACCATCACCCCCGGCGTGCGCTATGAATGGAACAGCATCCCGCAGCCGACGCAGGTGAACCCGGTATGGCCGCAGACCGGACAGATCCCGGGCGCTCCCCTGCAGTTAGCGCCGCGCATCGGCATCGCGTATGCCTTGAACGACAAAACCGTGATCCGGGCGGGCTACGGGATGTTCTACAACCGCTACATCAGCTCGTCGTTTGAGAGTTTGTTCTTTAATAACGGACTGTACCAGCCCAGCTACTCGCTGCGTTCGAACACTCCAGCGCAGTTGGCGGGCGGACCGGTGTTCCCGAATTTCTTGGGCGCGGCGCCCAATGTGCCCGGAGCCGCGAGCATTTCGTTTGCCGACTCCGGCTTCCGCAATTCCTATACGGAGCAAGCGAGCTTCGCGGTGGAGCGGCAATTGGCCAGCAACACGCGCCTGACGGTTTCCTATATTTGGAGCCGCGGCCTGCACATCATCACCGGTCAGGACATCAACGCCGCTCCTCCGACGACCAGCTATACTTACCCGATCCTGAACGCGAGCGGCGCTACCGTTTCCAGCTACACCACCGGGCTGTACACTACGCGCGTCAACCCAGCCTACGGCACGGTGATGGACATCAGCTCCGGCGCCAACAGTTTTTACAACGGCCTGGTGGTGCAGTTGACCAAGCGTTACAGCGGATGGTTCGAGGGCCAAGCCAATTACACCTGGGCCCACTCGATCGACTACAACGTCGGCGGCGCCGCGGGAGCCAGCGGCAACTCTGGAATCCTGTACACACCGTCGTTCCCCAACTCCTATGCCAACGGCGACTGGCGGGATGAAAAGGGCTCCTCCAGCAACGATCAGCGTCACCGTTTGGTGTTGAGCGGCGTGTTTAACCCCCGCTTCGTGAAGGGCGACACCGTCATCGACCGTTACCTGATCAACAACTGGCAACTGGCGGCGATCTCCACGTTCGCGTCATCATTCCCGCTGGTTCCGACGATTTCGAACGTGGCGTTCCCCGCGGGCGTTACGCTGCTGAGCACCTCCAGCATCAACGGCTTGGGCGGGTCCACGCGGGTACCGTTCGAGTCCATTTCCGCGCTCAACGTCGCGCCCATCTATCGGACGGACGCGCGCATCACCAAGACGCTCAGGTTCAAGGAGCGCTACCAGGCGCAGCTGATGTTTGAAGCCGTCAACGTGTTCAATCACGTGATCCTGACAGGCCGCACGCAGCAGCAATACTCGACCGTAAAAGAGGCCAACGGAACCATCGCGCTCGCGCCCTACGGGCTCTATGGCGCCCCTTCCGCGGCCTCCACGCCGCCGGACGGGACCACGGCTCGCCGAGCCCAAGTGGCGATCCGGTTGGTGTTCTAGTGTCGTGAGTCACAAATTCGCGGCAAAAAATCGGAGACTTCGTCGCAAAGACGCCGAGGCGCAAAGGAACCTGAAACCTTTGTTTCATTCTTGGCGCCTTCGCGTCTTGGAGAGATCCAAGAGTCTAGGATTTGTGAAGAGCGTTTGACTCGGGACACCAATGTAGTGCGTCGCACGGGTTGACCAGTAAATGGTGCGGGTGGGCTCGTCCGCGGACGGGGTCCGCGCTACCTCTCAAGATCTCTGAGGCACTTGTACTAGAATAAGCGGCATGCGAGGCCGCTCTTGAACGTCGACGCCGAGGACTTCCGCCGTTACTACGCCGAGTTGTCCGATGCGGCGTTGCTGGATCTGGACGTTGACGAGCTGGTCGACGCGGCGCGGCAATGCTACGAAGTCGAGCTGGCGCAGCGTGGATTGGTCCGGGCACAGAAGGCCGCTGAGGCGTCTCCCGCCGACACCGAAATGGCCTCGGTCGGCGAGTACACGTCGTTCCAGGAAGCGGAGCTCGCGCGGATGATTCTGGAGTCCGCCGAGATCCCTTGCCGCGTGGAGAACGATTCCGATGCATACGGGCGGCGGGTTGTGGCCGATCGGGCGTTTGGCGCGATCCGGCTGCTGGTTCCGGTGAGTCAGCTGGAGGACGCCCGGGAGTGTCTGGCATCGATGGCGGCGAACCCGATCTCCGATGAGGAGCTCGCCAAGCAAGCCGAAGCGGCGTCCGACTCGGAGACCACTGAAGAGCAAGAGTAGCCGGTGGATTTCAGCGCCTATTGTAGTGCGGCAAGCAGAATGACATTTATCCTAGGGCTGCCAAAACGCCGGCTGAAAGCCGGCGGCAGCCTGAAAGGGCTGCCCCACCCAATGGGCCGCAAAGCCGATGGTACTTCTCAGCCGCACTACACTAGCAGGTGGCCGAAAATCACCACACTGGCCGCTTTCCACCGCCGCGCGCGATCGGCATCTGCTGTTGGATCAAGCAGTTGCGCTTTGGCATGTGGGATGCACTCTCCAAGGTGCTATGAAACACCAAAACATCAAGCGCACATTTTTCCGGATAGCGTTGGGTATCGCTATGACCGGCGCGCTGACGGGGATCGGCTTCGCGCAGGAACCAACCTCTTCCAAGGATTCTTCATCCGGCGGGTGGCGTCGATTCGACCCTGCCACGAACCAACCGGCTGACCCAGCGGTGGGCGAGGCGGGTCCACAAGCACCAGCGGCATCGGCTCCCAGTGGGGCCGCACCGGTGCGGGCCTCGGTCCCTCCTCAGATCACAATTCCGGCCGGCACTTGGCTCACCGTCCGCGTGAATGAACCGATATCGAGCAAGCACAATCATCCCGGCGATTCCTATAGCGCCACGCTGGCGCAACCGCTGGTGGCGGATGGTTACGTGATCGCTCGCCGGGGGCAGACGTTGGCGGGACGGGTTGCGGAATCCGACGAAGGTGGCCGCGTTAAGGGCCTCTCGCACCTGTCTTTGGAATTAACGGATATGACGCTGGTCGACGGGCAGCAGGTTCCCGTGCGGACCGAGCTGGCTCGCTACGAAGCCGGACCTTCTAAGGGACGCGACGCGGTTGCCATCGGCGCGACCACGGGCGTGGGCGCGGCTATTGGAGCCGCCGCAGCGGGTGGCATCGGCGCGGCTGCTGGAGCCGGGGCTGGCGCGATCGCTTCGACCATCGGCGTACTGACCACGCATGGCAAGGAGACGGTGGTCATTCCCGAGGACCGGCTGACCTTCCGGACCACGGCCCCGATCACGATTTCGACGGATCGAGCGGCGCAAGCCTTCGAGCCGGTTCGGCAGTCGGACTACGAACAGCAGCGTCCGGTGTTGCAGCGCCGCGTAGGTTCCCCCTACGGCTATGGCCCGTATGTGGGTCCGTATGCGTATGGCCCGTATCCGTATGGATACCCGTATTATTATGGGCCGGGCTTCTATGGACCGGGAATCGGATTTTACGGCCGGTTCGGACGCCGCTGGTAATCATCGCCTGACGCGGGCTCTGGGCCAGGAGCCCGCTCCATCCGAGCTAGACTCAAGGCAGTGACCAAGCCTGAGGTTCTGAGCCCCGCCGGATACTGGCCGCAGTTGCACGCAGCGATCGAAGCTGGGGCGGATGCCGTGTACTTCGGGCTGACGCACTTCACCGCCCGGGCAAAAACGGGCTTCACGCTGGTTGAGCTGCCCGAGGCCTTGCGCACGCTGCATCGCCGCGGCGTCAAAGGCTACGTCACCTTCAATTCGCTGATTTGGGATAGCGAAATCGAATCCGCCGCGCGAGGCTTGGCTGCCATCGCGGAGGCCGGAGCCGACGCCATTTTGGTGCAGGACCTGGCCGTGGTGAAGCTCGCGCGGCGCATCGCTCCCGGTCTGGACATCCACGCCAGCACACAGATGAGCATCACCAGCGCCGACGGCGCCAACCAGGCGCGCGAGTTGGGCGTGAAGCGGGTGGTGCTGGCGCGCGAACTTTCGCTCGATGAGATTCGCGCCATTCAAGCCTCGACCGATGTGGAGCTTGAACTGTTCGTTCACGGCGCGCTGTGCGTGTCGTATTCGGGGCAGTGCTTTTCCTCGGAAGCGTGGGGAGGCCGCAGCGCCAATCGCGGACAGTGCGCGCAGGCTTGCCGCTTGCCCTACGAAATGCTGGTCGATGGCATCGTGCGGCCGTTGGGCGATGCGCGCTATTTGCTCTCGCCCGGCGATCTGTTCGCATTGCGGCAGGTGCCGGAGATCGTGCAGATGGGCGTCGCGGCGCTCAAGATCGAAGGCCGCTACAAGGATGCCGAGTACGTCGCGCTGACCACTCGCGCCTACCGCGAGGCCGTCGACGCGGCCCGGTTAGCGCCGGCGTTGATAGAGCTGGCTTCCAGGCCGGCCGCTCAGACAGAATTGCAACTCGAGCAGGTGTACTCGCGCGGACTGGGGCCGTACTTTCTCACCGGTACAAACCATCAGGCGGTGGTGAAGGGCCGCGCTCCCCGGCATCGCGGCGTGCTGATCGGCCGGGTGGTGTCGGCATCGTCTACTGGCGTCATTGTCGAAGCCGCTCCCGAAGCGCCGCGCCTCGATCCCGGCGACGGTCTAGTGTTCGATGCCGCCGACTGGCGCAGCCCCCAGGAGCCTGAAGAGGGCGGACGTGTGTTCAGCGTGGAAGCGGTCTCACGCGGCCGAGCGACTTTGCAGTTCGCCAACGGGGCGATCAACGCCGCGCGCATCCGTCCTGGAGACTTGGTGTGGCGCACACACTCGCCCGCCGTGGACAAGGCCGCTCGACCGTTCCTGGAAAACTCTGCGCCCGTCGCGCGGCAAGGGGTGGACGTAAGGGTGACGGCGCACGTGGGCGCGGCGCTGCGGCTGGACTGGTCGCTCGCGGCACGGCCGGACGTGCGCGTCGAGGTCTGCTCCGAAACGACCCTCGAAGCCGCCCAGCATCGGGGACTGAACCAGGAAGTGCTGCGCGAACAACTCGGGCGCTTGGGTAACACGCCCTACGCTCTCAAAGAGGTCACGCTGGACGCGCAAGGCTCGCCCTTCGTGCCTGTCTCCGTGCTGAACCAACTCCGCCGAGACGCCGTGGAACGCCTCAGCGATCTTCAATCCCGGCCGGAGCGGATCGAAATCGGCGACCCGGGGCAAGCCGTCCGCGAACTGCGCGGCGCGCCTTCGTACCAGTCCTGGGGTGTCCCGCAACTACACCTGTTGGTCCGTACTCCCGAACAATTGGACGCCGCCCTGGAAGTCCGACCCGCGAGCATCACGCTCGATTACTTGGACCTTTACGGGCTGCGGCCGTCGCTCGACCGCATCAAGGCTCGGAACATCGAAGCGCGCGTGGCCAGCCCTCGCGTCCTCAAGCCCGGCGAGGAGCGTATCGTCGACTTCCTGCTGCGCTGCGACGTCCCCATCCTGGTGCGACCCGCGGGCCTGCTCCATGCTTTACGCAGCCGGCCACATGCTCCTCTAACAGGTGACTTCAGCCTGAACGCCGCCAACGCCATCTCCGCCGCGGCGCTTCTCGGTCAGGGGCTGGATCGCCTGACGCCCACCCACGACCTGAACGCCGCGCAGACCGCCGCGCTGGCCCAGGCCATCGGACCTGCGCGCGTCGAGGTGGTGGCGTATCAGCATCTGCCCGTCTTCCACACCGAGCATTGCGTGTTCTGCCGCTTCCTTTCGACCGGCACCAGCTACAAGGATTGCGGGCGGCCGTGCGAGCGGCACCGCGTGGCCTTGCGCGATACCGAAGCCCGAGCGCATCCCGTAATGGCCGATGTCGGCTGCCGCAACACCGTTTTTGGCTCGGAGGCGCAGGAGGCCAGCCGCCACTTGGACTCGTGGCTCGCAGCGGGCATCCGCCATTTCCGCCTGGAGTTCGTCCACGAATCCGCCGCGCACGTGGAGCGGATCGCCGCTGCGTTCCGCGAATATTTCGCGCGCCCCGACGCCGGGCGCCTACAAACCCGCTTGCGCCAACTCGCGCCGCAGGGCGTCACCGAGGGCAGTTTGTTCGTTCCGCCTGTTTCGAATCTACTGCCTGTGCTGCAGTAGCCTGTTTGCTCACGTGGAGCGGGCTTCAGCCTGCAACGGAGGCTTCAGCCTCCGCGCCGATCGTTAGATACGTCAAGTCGGGGACTCAAGTCCCCGTTGCAGGCTAAAGCCCGCTCCACGCGTCACCCAACATGCCTTGCTATACTCCGGCCATGAGAATGCGCTGGAGCTTTCTTGCAGTGACCACGCTGGCCTTCCTGGCCGGTTCGAGCCTCGCTCAGCAGCAGAAGGCGATCGTTCTCAAAGCCGCCCGCATGTTCGACGGGCGCGAGATGCGCACGCCGGGCCTCGTGGTCGTCAACGGTTCGAGTATCATCGGCGTTGGCGGGGGCGCTGGACCCGCGGCGGCCATCCCCGCCGGGGCCCAAGTGATCGACCTCGGAGACGCGACCCTGTCGCCCGGCTTCATCGACGCCCACACGCATCTCTCATACATGTACAACGCCGATTACAAGCAACAGGAACTCGACGAGTTGCAGAAGTCCATCCCCGAGCAAACCTTGCTGGCTACCCAAAATCTCAGGAAGACTCTGATGGCGGGAATCACTACGGCGCGCGACGTGGGGAGCGATCACTTCATGGATGTCGGCCTGCGCAACGCCTCCGCCGCCGGCATCCTTCCCGGACCCCGCATGATGGTGGCCGTGCACGCCATCGGCGCGACCGGCGGCCATTGCGACGACCAGAACGGCTTCCGCGCGGGCCTGTTCGGCCGCGAGTCCGGGCCCGAGGAAGGCGTGATCAACAACCCCGACGAAGGCCGCCGGGCCGTTCGCCTCAACGTTAAGTATGGAGCCGACGTGATCAAGGTCTGCGCCACCGGAGGCGTGCTGTCGCTGACCGACGAAGTGGACATACCGCAGCTCACGCAAGCCGAGTTGGACGCCATCGTGGACGAAGCCCACACGCTCCGCAAGAAGACCGCCGCGCACGCCCACGGGGCCGAGGGCGCCAAGCGAGCCATTCGCGCGGGCATCGACTCCATCGAGCACGGATCGTTCCTGGACGACGAAGCTCTCGACCTGATGAAAGCCCGCGGGACGTATTACATCCCCACGCTGATGGCGCTGGAAGGCGGCAAGGAGATTCTGGCCAAGGGCGGCTACCCGCCGTACGTCGCGGCCAAGATGACGGCGGCGCTCGAGTCCATAAATCAAGTGGTTCGGAAAGCGATCGCCAAGGGCGTCAAGGTTGGCATGGGAACCGACGCCGCGGTCTATCCGCACGGCCGCAACACGGAAGAGTTCCACTTGCTCGCGGGGCTGGGGATGAGCCCGCTCCAGGCCCTGCGAGCCGGCACCTCCGTCGACGCCGAACTACTGGGCCTCGAAAAACGCATCGGTACCCTGGAAGTGGGGAAAACCGCCGATGTAATTGCCATGCCCGGCGATCCCACGCAGAACATCCGCCAGGCTGAGAAGGTCTTCTTCGTGATGAAGGAAGGCGTCATTTATCGCAACGATCTGGAGCGTAAATGAAGCGGATCTGCACCCTCCTGGCGTTGTCCGCACCGCTGTGCGTGTGGAGTGAAACGCTCACCCCGGTGTGGGTCGAAACCGGACCTGACGGCCAAGCCATCGCGCGCGTGGTGGTCGATCAGGCCGCGGACTGCCCGGCGCTTGTTATCGACAGCGACATCGATGGCGCGAGCCGGACGATGACAGTCCGCTCGCCGGTCCCCGATGGCCTGAAGCCCGCCTGCGAACTCGCGCTTCCGGCAAGCGCGCGCCGCGTCATCGCGAAAACCTCCCACGGAAATCAGACCGTGCCCCTTCCCCGCCCCGATCCCGCCCGCGTGATTGTGCTCGGCGACACCGGCTGCCGCATTAAAGGAGCCCGCGTGCAGGACTGCAACGATCCGGCCCAGTGGCCCTTCGCGCAGGTAGCGGCCGGCGCCGCGGCCTCCAAGCCGGACCTGGTGATTCACGTCGGCGATTATCTGTATCGCGAAGATCCCTGCCCCGCCGGCAAGCAGAAGGAATGCGCGGGCACGCCCGCTGGCGACAACTGGAACGCCTGGAACGCCGACTTTTTCACGCCCGCGGCCAAGCTCCTGGCCGCCGCTCCGTGGGCCTTCGCGCGTGGCAATCACGAGGACTGCAAACGCTCCTGGCGCGGCTGGTTCTACTATCTGGACCCGCGTCCCTGGCCGACACACTCAACAACACCGGGGTGCCTGACGTATTCGCCTCCCTACCTGGTGCGGCTGGGCAAATTCGAGCTCTTCATGCTGGATTCCGCCGCGGTCAACGAGAGCGTCGCAGAACCCGCCCAGGTGAGCGAATTCGCCGCGCAGCTCGCATCGCTCGCGCCGTCGAATGCGTGGCTGGTCGATCATCATCCCTTCTGGGGCTTCAAAACCGACGAAAATGGCGGCCAGGCCGCACCCGCGCCTATCAGCGCTCCGCTCAGCGCCGCTTGGAACCGGACGTTTCCCGGCGCTGCGCCCCGCGGCATCACCATGATTCTGTCGGGACACGTGCACCTGTTTGAGCTGCTGAACTTCGACACACGGCCTCCGCAACTGGTGGCCGGCGACGGCGGTACGATGCTGGCAGGCGCGCTGCCGCAATCCTTGAACGGCATCACGGTCGAAGGCGGGGCCATGGTGTCGGGACAAAGCCGGCACGAGTTCGGCTACACGGTGCTGGAGCGTTCGGGTCCGGAGCGTCCGGGCGCGAAATGGAAACTCTCGCTCACGAACGCCCAGGGGCATACGCTGGCCGGGTGCTCGATCGAAAAGGGCCGTGCGGCGTGCAAGTGACCGCACCGCTTAGTGACGAGCGGCCCGTAGGTTTTACTGATACACCACCGTACTCGTGGTGATCACCGTGTCGGTAGCGACGGCCAGGTCCAGCCCCGTCGCCGAAAACTCCACTGGCGCGGAGTTCCCATAAATCCCCAACGTTCCCGGTACGGTAGATCCTGAAACGACGGCGCTGGCGGGCAGGGCCAATAATACGTTCGGAGGCACCGTGAATTTCCCGTCCGTGGTGCGTGCCGCGCACGTGAAGCCCGCTCCTATGGAATTGGCCGCGCTGGTTCCCACCGCGCTGAGACCGACGATGAACACGTAACCGTTGGGGTCGCCGCCGGTCCAATTCACTG
This sequence comes from Bryobacteraceae bacterium, assembly GCA_035604115.1. Classification (GTDB taxonomy): domain Bacteria; phylum Acidobacteriota; class Terriglobia; order Bryobacterales; family Bryobacteraceae; genus Palsa-187. The sequence continues at coordinate 65,307 of DATNJC010000055.1, forward strand.
TGACACCTTGAGACCGGCTCACGCTAATCACCTGCAGTTGATTGCTCCAGACCACCGGCTGTGGAACCGTCAGGTTCACGTTGAATGAACCTACGTCCGGTCCGCCCGGCCCCGTGATCGTGTAGGAGCCCGGAGACAGGTACGTCGCGGTGCTGTCGAACTGGCCGTTGTAAAGAATCCCTCCCTGCGAGCCGGTCTTGGCCATGCTCTGAGTTCCGTTCGGCCCGCTTACCGACAAGCTCGCGCCGGCGTCCAGATACGTGGGCGAGAGCAGCGCCAGCGGGTCCGGAGTAGTGCCCTGAAACGTGATCACCGAGCATGACCCGTACGACAGCACCTCCGCGGCCGGGCCGTCTAACACCACTGCCGGCACTGCCTGAGGCGCCGAGTAGCGCACGAAGCGCGCCGATGCGGAATCGAACTTGGTGGTGCCGGCAGGCCTCAAGGCGACCGCCGCCATGCTGGAGATGGTCCTGGTCAAACTCACTCCGCCAACCGCCAGCGGTCCCTGCTTAGCCAGCAACTGCGTCAGTTGACTGGACGAGATGGCCGGGTTGGTGGGCGTGCAAATGCGGCCGCTCGCAGCTACCGGAATCGTAGTGGCATTGCTAACCAGATTGCCGATCTGCATGATCACCGACACGGCGCATCCGCCGACGCCCTGCGGGACGGTCACGTAAACCGTATCCACGGCCGTGCAACACGCGTTGCGGCCGCGGTACAGAATCGTTGCGGACTGCCCGCCGATGAATACTTGAAGCGGCACGCCCACCATGTTCCCGCCGACCGCGGGCTGGGATTCGTCGCCCGCGACCGCGCCCATTCCGGTGCCCCACAAGACCACCGTGTCTCCAGGATTCGGAGCATTGGTCGGAGACACGAGGGTATTGTCCGGCAACGTGGCGACGGCATCGCCCGAGCCGGTGGTCGCCACCGTGAATACGCCGATATTGTTGCTCACCACAATGATCGGCGCTGGGGCGCTGGTGGCTCCGTTGTAAGTCACCGTGAGCGTTCCCGTCCCGGCGGGCGTCGTGGAAGGCAGCACCGCGGCGACTTGCTGGTTCCATGTGTAGTACATGATGCAGGCGACCGACTTCCCCGCCACCGTCACTTGCACCGATGTCCCAGCCTGATTCGTCGGGAGCGGAAAAACGGTGGCCTTCACAGTCGTCGATGGCCCCAGGTTCGATCCCTTCACCACAAACATCGAGCCTTGTGCGATACCCGCGTTGGGAAGACCCGGCTGAATGTTGGTGGCGGCGTTCTCGACCGCAGTGATGGCGGGCGTCTGGGCGTGCGCCGCCATGGCCGCGACAAGAACTGCGCACAGAGTGTAGATCGTTCTCATAGAATCGCCCCGGCTCCCGCAGGATACTTTCCATTTTACGCCCCTCCAGCCCAGTGGCCCAAATGCGGGTCGCGTGGTTGTGCACCGGCGCGATCTGGAGGCCTTTGAAAGACGAAAATGACCCGCAGGCCGCCGGGCATCAGGTTGGAGAAGGCGGGCGTATCGCCACTGTTCTCTCGCCGAGCGACCTGCAAAATCAGCAGTACGGCCAGACCGATCCGGAGTCCCCATTGGGCCTGAAGATTTTCGACGCGGCGGGCTTCGGGTTAGTGTACACTGACCACATCGAGAGGAGGAAGTGCGAGGCTTTCAGGGAGCCGAACACTTACCTAGATGAATAAGGAGATTTCGATGAATAGGGGTTTGTTTGTAGCCGCGTCTATTATCCTGATCGGAGCGGGCGCGCAAGGCGCCGCAGTCAGTACAACCATAACGGTGAACGGCAGCGGAACGGTATCGGGCACCAACGTCAACGCCACTGGAACCGTCAACTTAACCGGAATTGGGAGCGGCACCATCAGCTCGAGCTTCAGCTTGCTCTCCGCCGCAACCTCAGGTTCTGCACCGCTCACCCTAACCGTGACCAGTGGTAGTCCGACCGGGACGCTCACCGGTACCATCACCGGTTCTGCATCCCTGCTAGTGCAGGTTTTCGCCGGATCGCCAAGCGCCAGTGGACCTGCAACCATTGCCATCACCAGCGGCACCGGGGGCTTTGCGGGCACCACGGGATCCTTCAACGTCACCGCCTCCGGCACGGGCGCGGGCACTACCGGGTCGGGCGCTGGGAGTTTCAAACTCACCGGACCTGGGACACTCAACATTCCCGGCGGCGGTGGTGGTGGAGGCGGCGGTGGTGGCGGCGGTGGCGGAGGCAGCACGCCCTCGATCACAGCCGTGCAGGACGCGGCCAGCTACACGCAAAACATCGCACAGGGAAGCATTTTCGTGGTGAAAGGCTCCAACTTGAGCGGCAGCGGGTACACGGCCATGAGCTTTCCGCTGCCTACCACTTCAACCGCCGCCACGGGCAGCGTAAAAATCACGTTCACCCCGGTTACGGGCGGCGCCGGCATCAGCGCCTACTTGGTCTACCTCTACAACCAGGGCGGCGTGAACCAACTCGCGGGCATTCTGCCCTCCACCGCCGCCACCGGCTCCTACATGGTCACGGTCGCTTACAACGGCTCGACCAGCGCGGGTTTGTTGGCGCAAGTCGTGCAGCGCAAGATTGGGTTAATCTCCGCCGACAGCACCGGCAGCGGCCTCGCGGTGGTTCAGAACTACATTTCGGCATCGCAATTGGACATCGACCGGCTGACCACCTTCGCGTCCGGCGGGTTTACCTTCTCGCCCTCCAAGCCAGGGCAAGTGCTGATCGCGTGGGCCGTCGGGATGGGTCCGGTGACCGGTGGCGATAACGTCGCCTCGCCGGGTTTCGACTTTACCAAGAACGGCGTAAACGTGCAGGCGATCGTAGGCGGGATGACCATCACGCCGCAGTACGCGGGACGCGCACCAGGCCTGGCGGGCGCCGACCAGATCAACTTCCAGCTACCGGCCAACGTACCCACCGGGTGCACGGTGTCGTTCCAGGTGTCGGTCAACGGCCAGTTAAGCGCTCCCACGTACATTGCGATCGCGCCGGATGCCAACTCCACCGCGTGCGTCCTTCCCGGTTTCACCACCAGCCAGCTGCAGAACTTCGATCAGGGCGGTTCGTATACGGTAGGCTCCTTCAACATGCTGCAGATATCGGAAACCATCCCGCAGTTCGGGACCGGGAAGTTCGACCAGATTGCGGGGACATTCACGAAGTTCACCGCATTCGAATTGGGCGGGATCGGGCAATACCAGCCTCCGAACACCGCATCGGGCAGTTGCTTCGTCACTCATAATACGACCACCGCCAATGGCCAGACTAGCGGCGGGGTGGGCGTTCGCCTGGATGCCGGTAACATCACGCTCAGCGGGCCCAGCGGTTCCAACCTAAGCAACACACCGCTCAACCAGGATGCATTCAACGACTATTCCCTAACAATCGGTACCGAAGGCATCAGCATCCCGGGCGGAGGCAACGGCAAGATCGTGGCTGGTACGTATTCGTTGGCCGGCGCTGGTGGCAAGGACGTGGGAGCGTTCAACACGTCGATCACCATCGGCTCGCCTCTCACCCTGACCAGCCCCCTGCCCACCACCGTCGTCCGGAGCGCCGGCCTTCCGCTCAGTTGGACGGGCGGGAATGCCTCGGACCTGGTGGAGATCGTCGGTTCTACCACCACTACGACGGGCTCTGGCTCCAGCGCCGTGACGGACTCATGGGGCTTCATCTGCTTCACTACCGCCGGCCAAGGCTCGTTTACGGTACCGGCGTCGATTCTGACCCAGTTGCCGGCCTCCGTCGCGACCTCGACCGGTCCCGGCGGAATCCTGGAGGTGGCCTCCACGGTCACACCTTCGAGCTTTACGGCGCCCTTGACCGCGGGCGGATCGATTGATGCTGGGACATTCCTGAGCCTATTAGGAATCGCGGGACAGGCCGCGTTCCAGTAGCGCCACACGATAGGTTAGTATCCAAGGGGAGGACTCGGCTCAAAACCGGCCCTCCCCGGTCCTTGTCCGAGGTCCAAATTACCAAACAAACCCGACCGCCTGTAACGCACTTTTCCGAAGCGGGAGCGCTTGCGACTACATACGGAAAGCCTGGGTTGGTTTGGTCAAATCGATCCCGATTCGGCGCCGGAGCAAAACGCAACCGAGAACGAGGGATGCGGTTTGGTGTACACTGGCGGGGTTCAGAGGTGAACAGATGATACTTCGCATTCAAGAAGCCGCGTGCCTTCTGGTGACGCTGGCGTTTCCCATCGCGGCATGGGCTGATATTACCAACCAAAGCGTTACCCTCAACAGCGGACAGACGCTCAATCTTGACACGGGCGCGGTCGGGACTTCCGGCGGCGACATTCTGTGGACCGGTAGCATCACCACCGGTATAACGCTCCAGGGAAACGCCACCGGATACGGTTTCCCCGCGAGTACCCTGGGTATGTCCGCGTACACAGCTCTGACTCAACAGCAGCTCGCCGGTGAGCCGTATTCGAAGTCGCCCATCACCACGGTCAACGTCCTTGCGCAGTGGATCATCGCGGTCCACACCAATGGCGGGAACTACGCCAAACTTATCGTGACCGCTAGCTCCACTTCGATCACCTTTGAGTACACAACTTTCGGGGGCAATTCGAGTGGCGGTGGAGGCGGCGGAGCCGGGGCGCCCACGATCAGCCAGGTGCAGAACAACTACAGCTTCATCCTCCCAGGTTTGCCCAACTACGGCATCGCACCGGGAAGCCTGTTCATCGTCAAGGGCACCAATCTAGCAACGAACACGACGCCTGTCTTGCAGTCCCTCTCTTCTCCCTTGCCCACTTCGCTGAACGGCGCCAGCATCTCGGTCACGGTCGGCGGAACTACCGTCACGCCGGCGCTTTACTACACCTCTACGGGCCAGTTAGGTGCGGTTCTTCCGTCCACGACTCCGGTGGGCACCGGGACCATCACTGTCACCAACAGCGGGCAAACCAGCTCGTCCGCACAGATGGTCGTGGTGGCGAGCGCCCTGGGCCTGGACGTGGCCACCGACGCCAATGTCAACTACTTTGCGCAGGCCGCCTCCGCCAGTCCCGGCCAGACCATCATTCTGTGGGGCTCCGGCGTGGGCGCCGACACGGCCAACGATGACAAGACCTACCCGTTGAAGCAGGACAACCTGACCACCATCCCCATGCAGGTGTGGATTGGAGGGATTCAGGCGACCATCCAGTACCGGGGCAGATCCCAATACCCCGGCGTGGACCAGGTCAACGTGGTCATCCCGTCGAATGTGCCGGTGGGCTGCGGCGTTTCCATCGTGGCCGTGAGCGGGAACATCGTCAGCAATTCCATCACGGTTCCGGTTGCGCCGGGCGGTGGCGCCTGCTCCGATCCTGCCTCGCCGACAAACGCCGGCTTGCTGCAGTCGCTGACTGGTAAAGCCAAGGTCAGTTTTGGTTTCCTGGAGGTCATACAATCCACCGAGGTCACCGCAGCCACCGGAAAAACTACCTCTAACGAGGCGTTCGCCGGTTTTTTCAGCTACCCCGGAGCCGCGTTCTTAGCCGCTGCAAATGCGTCTGCCAGCATTCCCTCCATCGGAAGCTGCATCATCATCGGAGGGGGCGGCGTGGGCCTCACGCCGACCGGCCTGGACCCCGGCACAATCACGTTCAGCGGGGGCGGAACGCCAAGTACCACGCTGCAAAGCATCCCCAGCGAAGCCGGAGACTTCTACGCGATGATATCCGCCGTTCCCAGCAGCGGAGCTACCTACACCTTCACCGGCTCCGGCGGCAAGGACGTCGGGTCCTTCAACACCACGCTGAACTTCCCGACCCCTCTGGTCTGGACCAACCAGAGCTCCATCACCACGGTCAACCGCGCTCAAGGCCAGACAGTCACCTGGACCGGAGGCGCGCCGGGAACCTTCGTCTCCATCGGAGGACAATCCGAGCTGCTCTCCGCATCAGGCACATTCATCACTGCGGTCACATTCGAGTGCTATGCCCCGGTGAGCGCGGGCCAATTCAACATTCCATCCTGGGTATTGCTGGCCCTGCCGGCCTCGACCGCCGGGGGCCTGAATATGTCCAATCAGACCAATCCTCAGAGCTTCACCGCATCGGGCCTGGATTACGCTTACGTTACCGCGGCAGCTCTCACCGACATTAGCGTCACCTACCAGTAAGTTTCGATCCGAGGTTGGGGAGCGGTCAGGACGCAAAGCTGGGCCGCTCCCCGTTCCTCGCGGAATTACAAAACGAACCCACCGCCGCGTAATCCGTTTCCCTTTATTGAGTTGCGCCCCGGCTTACGACCGGCTTACGAAAGTTCGCCCGGACCGCTGGACAACGGCGTGAGGCTGTGTATAATAGACCCCATGCGTATATTCGCTACACTCACTGCTGCGGTTTCTCTATTTGCTCTGGCACTGGTCGCTCAAGACGCCCCCAAGGCGAAAGGCAAAGGCGGTCCGCCCAAGAACCTAAAGGTCCTCCCCGCGGACGCGAACCTCGTCCCCACCATGCAGACTTTTGTCGCTGGCTTGGGTCTGGCCGACAAGGGTGGCTGCAACTACTGCCACGCTGCCGATCGTTCCAGCGATGAAAAGGAACAGAAGCTCACGGCCCGGATGATGATCTCCATGGTTAAGGACATCAATTCCAAGTTCCCGGACGGTAAGGAGCACGTGGCTTGCTACACCTGCCATCGCGGCGACACCGCCCCGAAGCTGGCGCCGTAGTTGGCCGGCGGCTGGTTCCGATTTTAAGGCGGCTCGCGGAATGAACCCGCGCGTGGACGTAAGTTTGTCGCGCGCGGAAGGTTTCGGCGGGCTCCGCGTTCTCTCGCTTGAGAGCCGTCGTGCGGCGGAAATCGAGCGGCTGATCCGGGGCCAGTCTGGAATTCCGTTCGTCGCTCCCTCCATGCGGGAAGTTCCGCTGGAGCAAAATTCCATCGCGTTGGATTTCGCCGCCCGGGTGCTCGAACCGAGCACTGCGGACGGCGATTCTGCTTTTGACATGGTGATGTTCCTTACGGGCGTCGGGGCTCGGCTGCTGAACCAGATCATCGACACCCGATATCCGGCGGGAGCCTTCGTCGCCGCCCTGCATCGCTTGGCGGTGGTCGTACGCGGTTCCAAACCGGCCGCCGTGATGCGCGAATGGGGCGTTCCCGTGGCGGTCACTGTTCCCGAGCCCAACACCTGGCGTGAAATCCTGGCGGCCACCGAAGGCCGTCCGGAGCGCAGGATCGCGGTTCAGGAGTACGGACGCCCGGCCACCGAGCTGGTCACTGGTTTGCGAGCCCGCGGGGCCGAGGTGACCACTGTGCCCGTGTATCAGTGGGATCTGCCGGAAGACACCGCCCCGCTGCGGGAAGCCGCGCGGCGGCTGGCTGCGGCTGAGTTCGACGTGATCTTGTTCACGACATCGGTCCAGTTGCAGCACCTGATGAAAGTCGCGGCCGAGGAGAAACTGGAAGCGCAAATCGTCGAAGCCCTGTCACGCATGGTCGTCGGATCGGTGGGCCCGACCACGTCCGAAACGCTGCGCGAATTCGGCGTCGCGCCGGATCTGGAACCTTCGCATCCCAAAATGGGTTTCCTGGTCAACGAAACGGCCCGCCGGGCGCGCGAGATTCTACAATCGAAGCAGTGAACCCAGTGGGGCAGCGCCATGCGCTGCCGGGGGGAACCAGCGCATGGATAAGCAGAAATGAGCCAGCAACACATCTTCGTGTACGGCGATTCGTTGTCCTGGGGCATTATTCCCTTAACGCGCCGCCGTTTCCCGTTCGAGTCGCGCTGGCCCGGCGTGATGGAGAACCGTTTGAACGAAGCCCGGCCCCACATCGCGGGCCAGCGTGTGGGCGTGACCGAGGATTGCCTCAACGGGCGCCGCACACTGTGGGAAGATCCGTTCAAGCCCGGCCGCAACGGCCTCATCGGCCTGGCGCAAAAAATGGAGGTGCATGCGCCGCTGGACCTGGTGATCCTGATGCTCGGCGCCAACGACTTTCAGTTTTCGCATCCCTACAACACGGCCTGGTCGGCGGCGCAAGGAGTCGCCACGCTGGTGAATGCGATCCGGCAAGCGCCCATCGAACCTGGAATGCCGGTGCCCCCGATCCTGGTGGTGTGTCCGCCGCCGATCGGAACACCGAAAGGTCCCGTGGCTGCAAAGTTCGAAGGAGCCGACAGCCGGTGCCTGGGCTTGGCCACCGCCTACCGCGAGATGGCCGCGGCCCAAAACTGCCCGTTCTTCGATGCAGCCGAGGTCACGACGTCCAGTAAGGTCGACGGCATTCACCTCGACGAGGATCAGCATCTGGCCTTGGGCGAGGCGCTGGCCGGCGTCGTGGACACGATCCTCCCCGCCCGCGAGACCGCCTCGGCATGACGTTCTTTCACCCCGGCCCGGCAACCGGCGCTAGAGACTCTACAATCGAAGCAGTGAGTGAAAAGCCGCAGTGAGTGAGAAGAGCGATACGCCGGATTCGAATGGCTCCGGCCGGGACGAGTTCTTCCGCCTGATGGCGCGCTATGCGCCGGCTATCGGGCTGATGCCCGCGAGCGTGCTGGCGGGATACGCGATCGGGTACGGTCTCGACTATGTGTTTTCCACCACAACGTTGCGCTACGTGTTCTTGATCCTGGGAGTGGTTTCCGGCATCGTACAGCTTATTCGCATTCTGGGACGCGATGCGTCATGAACCAGGATTTCTATGCGGGCGCGCTGCGGCGCATCCGCTGGCTGGCGGTTGCAGTGGGCTTAGGGGGAACAATTGCCGTTTTGGTAGCTCAAGGAGTTCGTCCAGCTTCCGGGTTTCTGGCGGGCGCGGCGCTTTCTCTTCTAAACTTCCAGGGCTTGGCGAGCATGGCCAATGCCCTCGGCGGGACCGGCAGCCCGCGGGTGTTCGCGGCCATGCTGATCGCGCTGCGGTATCTGCTGATCGGCGCTGCGATCTATGCTATAGTGAAGCTTCTTGGATTCACGCCCGTGGCCGTGTTGTGGGGTCTCCTGGCCGCCTTCGGAGCCGTGGTCCTCGAAATTCTCTGCGAGTTGATCTTTCACGGGCAAGAAGCGCACAGGCGTTAGTCCGTCGTGCGCGAGTAAAAGAGGAGCGCACAGGCGTTAGTCCGTTGTGCGCGAGTAAAAGAGGAGCGCACTTGCGTTAGTCCGTTGTGCGCGGGTAAGGAATGGAAGAAAACTGGCTTACTGCACTCTTCAACCAATATCTGGCTGGTCCTGCTAATGCGACGTTAGGTTTGTTCCGCATTACGGCGAAGGATCCCGCGCATCCGTGGGAAACCTGGCTGGTGATGGAACTGCTGGTGTTCGCGATCCTGGTAGTGTTGGTAGCCGTCATCCGGCCGCGCCTCTCGACCGACAAACCCGGCAAGGTCCAGCACACTTTCGAAATGCTGTATGGATTTCTGAAGACGCAGGCATCCGAAGTTGGCATCGAGCACCCCGAGAAATACTCGGCGTATTTTGGAACTTTGTTTATCTTCATCGCCGCGATGAACCTGATCGGGATTATTCCCGCGTTTGAATCCCCCACCATGACGATTTACGTGCCCGCCGCTCTGGCGGTGTGTACCTGGATCTATTACCACGTCATGGGAGTGCGCGAGCTCGGACTGCTTAAATACCTGGCGCACTTCGGCGGTCCGATTCTGTGGCTGGCGCCGCTGATGTTTGTAATCGAGATCATCGGCCACGTTGCGCGCATGCTCTCGCTCTCGGTTCGTCTGTATGGGAACATGTTCGCGGGCGAGCAGATTACCAACGTCTTCATCAGTCTGACCTACATCGTCGTCCCCGTAGTTTTTATGGGTCTGCACGTCTTCGTCTCATTTTTGCAGGCCTACGTGTTTACGCTGCTCGCGATGATTTACGTGAGCATCGGAACTTCGCATGAACACTAACCGCACAGGCGTGAGTCCGTTGTGCGCAAGAAAGAATGATCTGGCATGATCGCGCCGAGCGTGAGCCGCCGTTCCCCCCGGTTCGGATTGGAACCACCTCCTCGGCGCAACTCTAATAAAGAAAGGTACACAGTAAATGAGTAACAAAAAGATGTTGTTTCTGGTGGCTCTGATCCTGCTCGCGGCCTGCCCGGTTTTCGCGCAAGCGCCGGGCGGCTCGGGCATGGGTCCGGGAGAAGTAAAATTTCTCGGCGGGATGCTGGGTCTGGGAATCGCCGGAGGCCTGTGCGGGATCGGCCAGGGCAAGGCAGTTGCCGGCGCCGCGGAAGCCATCGCGCGCAACCCGGGAGCCGCCGCCGGAATCCGTTTCGCACTGATCCTTGGTTTGGTGTTTATCGAAACGCTGACCATCTACGCACTGGCTATTGTGCTCAAGGGTTAGTTCTGAAGGGTTAGTTTCCAAAATGGGGCGGACCGGCTCCATCAAAGGGAGCCGCCGCCCTACCGCAGTAACCGCATGATCAAACTGGACCGCCATGGTTAAACTCCACGGTATCTTCCCGCCCATCGTCACGCCTTTCGATCACAAGGGCGATCTCTACAAAGCCAAAGTCCAGCACAACGTCGAGAAGTGGAACCGCACCGGCCTGGGCGGCTACGTGGTGTGCGGATCGACGGGCGAAAGCGTGTATCTCACCACCGAAGAGAAGATTCAACTGTGGGAGTGGGTGGCGCAATACGCCGCGTCCGACAAGCTACTGATGGCGGGCACGGGCGTCGAAAGCGTGCGCGAGACCGTGGCGCTGACCAATCGCGCCGCCGAGATGGGCTACAAAGTCGCGATGGTGCGGACGCCGCACTACTACAAGAACCTGGTCAACAACTGCGCCGCGCAGGTGCTGTACTACCGGGCCGTCGCCGACCAATCCAAGCTCCCGCTGCTGATCTACAACTGGCCGCAAGCCACCGGCGTCGACATTCCCGCCGAGGCCGTGGCCATGCTGAGCGAGCATCCCAACATCATCGCGGTCAAGGAAAGCTCGGGGAGCCTCGAAAAAGTGATGCAGATGATCCGCGAGGTGAAGGCGGGGTTCCAGGTGCTGACGGGGTCAGCTCCCACTCTCGCGCCGTGCCTCGCTGTTGGTTGCGTGGGCGCTGTGCTCGCGTTCGCCAACGCCGCGCCCTACTCGCTGATCACGATCTATGACGCGCACCGTCAGCGCGAGACCGAAGCGGCACTCGATTGGCAGAATCGCATCGCGCGCGCGGCGCAACTGGTGACTACCAAGTACGGCGTGCCGGGGCTCAAGTACGCGATGGATCTGAACGGCTACTACGGCGGTCCGCCGCGCTTGCCGCTCGTGCCTGTAACACCTCAGGCGCAGCGCGAAATCGAGGCCGCGTTCGACGGGATCAAGGGTTAGACTCCGACCTCATCCTTCTGCAACATTCTGGGCGCCCCCGGAAACATCCCGGCGGATCACCGGTCCCCGTACCGCTCGATGAGCCAAAACCCGAGCAGAATTCCGCCGCTGCAAAGGAACAAGAGAGTCGAGATGTAGGTCGTCAAATATATTAGACCATTTTCTGAGATAATATAGACCAGCTCTGGCGATCCGGCTGCAAGCAAGAGATGGCGAAGGCCTATTCTGACGATCTACGACGGAAGTTGTTGGAGGCGCATCAGCAGGGGGAAGAGAGCCTGGAAGAGTTAG
>DATNJC010000056.1:0-18951 GCA_035604115.1 Bryobacteraceae bacterium
CGCACCAGAGGTTCGGCGTAACTATCCAAGAGCTCCTGAGCCAATAATGTGGTTTTGTTGCGGCTGCCACGAGGGCGACCGCGGCCGAGCTTATTTCCAGGCGCGAAGGGTTTTCCTCTTGCCGGCATCGATCCCTCCTTAGGAAACGGGTTCGCAAGCGCCAGTGGGCGAAGCCGAATCCCCAGCCGGAGACCGCCTTGCTGACATATGCGCGAACGTTTCTTCCGTCGTGGCGTGAATGGCTTCCTTGCCCGTGAACTCCTGCCAGCGCCAGATGATGACGTCGCAATACTTCGGTTCCAACTCGATCAGGCGTGCTTTCCGCCCAGTCTTCTCACAAGAGATGAGCGTCGAGCCGGAGCCTGCGAAGGGATCCAGTACGATTGCCCCACGCCGGCTACTGTTCAGCACGGCCCGCTCCACCAGCGCCACCGGCTTCATCGTCGGGTGCAGGTCGTTGGCTTGCGGCTTATCGATGAGCCACAGATCACCCTGGTCGCGTGCCCCGCACCAATAGTGCGGATTTCCTTCCTGCCAGCCGTAAAGAATGGGTTCAAACTGTCGCTGGTAGTCGGATCGGCCCAGCGTGAACGTGTTCTTTCCCCAGATAATGAAGGTGGACCAGTGGCCGCCCGTCTTCCGGAATGCGCTGTACAGCGTGTGCAGTTCCGAAGAGGACATGCAGATATAGAGCGCGCCTTTCGCGTTCTCCAGCATGTGCGTGCAGGCGGTCTCCAGGAACGCTTCAAAACCAGCTCCCAGGTCGTCATTAGTGATGCCGATACCCAAGCCCGGTGCACGATAGTCAACGTTGTAGGGCGGGTCCGTGAACACCATGTCGGCGAGCTCATCCCCCAGCACCGCCCTGTAGCTACCTGCATCCGTCGCGTCGCCACACACCAGCACGTGTTCGCCCAGCTGCCAAACGTCTCCGGTGCGATTTACAGGGACGGGGGGCGATTCCGGAACGGAATCTTCCTCCGGGCTGGGTTGAGGGCCCAGCTGATCCAGGAGATTATTAAACTCATCCTCACTGAAGCCCAGGCTGTCCAGATCCACGCCATCGTTCCGGAGAACTTCCAGCTCGACTCGCAACAAATCTTCGTCCCAGCCGGCGTTGAGGGCAATCTTGTTATCCGCAATGGCGTAGGCACGCTTCTCTTTCTCCGTCAGATGGTCCACCACGATGACCGGCACTCGTGTGAGCTTCAACTGGCGCGCCGCCAGAACCCGCGCGTGTCCTGCCAGGATCATGCCCTTACCGTCTACCAGAACCGGCACGATGAAGCCGAACGAGGCGATACTGCCCGCCAGCTCGGCGATTTGCTTCTCGGAATGGGTGCGGGCGTTTCGTGCGGATGGTATCAAGCGCGCGATATCCCAAGTCTCAATTTTGTCCGCCATTGCCTTCAAGGTCACTTCCTCCCCGGACACTGCGACGATTTGATCGGTTTTTTCTGTAGCTGCCATTCGTTCCTCCTCTGCCTCACGTTTCCACTACCTGCCGTCTGTGCAAACGGGCTAACTCTCGGAGTCCTGCTTCGGGTCTGAACAATAGTCGCTAACCCCTTCAGTCGGCGATAGATTTTGTCGATGGGAGAAGTGCAATGGACCTTTTGGAACGAATGCTTCTAGCTACCACGCCCACGCCGGAGTTCGAGGCCGAGTTCCAGGCGCGGGCGGGTGATTTGACCGCGGAATTCGAACGCAGCTACCCTTGGATTCGCCGGTGGTTTCGAAAAGTGGTCGGGCGCGACCAAGCCGCGGCGGACGACCTGGTGAACGAAACGTTCGTCAAGTACTTGGCTTACGTCAAAACCACGCTGTGGCGGGCTGAACACCTTGGGATGCCGCTCGACGAAGACACCTTGAACCCTGCGTTTCGCTGGATCGCCAGACGACTCAAAATTTCCGTTAAGGCCGTCAAGCGCGACTACCTTCTGCACGGCCAGCACGAGGATCTCGTGGATCAGTTCTACGGTCTCGATGAAATCACGCAGGAAGACCTCGAAGAGGATCTTCGTCGAGAGCAGATCATCGCCGATCAGTCTTTCAGCCTGTCAGACTTGCAGCAGCGCGGGACGGTCCCGACCGATCGCGTGCTCAGGCACACGGGGCAGTGGCTCAAGGTCGTTGCCGAAAACGTCTTCAACGACTACTGCCGGAAGCGCAAGAACAAGCTGGACTGCTCGGGGGACGAGGACCTGCGTACCGCGGAAGCGAAAGCGATAACGCGGGGCTACTGAAGGCTTCGATCAACCCCGAGAAGAGGCTGCTGATTCGCGCGTTCCGTCGCACGATCCGCGAACGCTACTTAGCCGCTTTGGTCCAGCTCCCCCCAGGCCGACGAGCGGCCTGGATCTTGTGTCAGGACACGTTGCTGACGGCTCAGGAGGCCGAGCCTCTGATCACTCCAAAACCCCTGCATTGGAGGACTGCCAGAGCCGCGTTGAAGGCCAAGCCTATGTCTGATGCCGAAGCCGCGCGCTACCTGGGCCGGCAGGACGTGAGCCCAGACGCGTCGAAGGCAAGGAGAACGCTGGCGAAGAGACTCGCGAATCTTCGACTGAAGCACGCCGCGCCCCGCGACTCCTCACCGCCAGTGGTCCGGGGCTTGGTGGGCCGGTGAGATCCTAACTTCTTCTTTGGCGAATCGGTTGTACGTGGAAGCCAGCCTGCCGCCACCAGAGCGTTCCGCGGATCGGGCCGAAGGAGGACTCGATCCAGGCTTAGAGGCGATGCTGATGCTGGAGCCCGTCCTGGTCGATCAAACTCCTGAGCTTTTTGTGCCGACTTGCAGCTCGCGGGTCAGTTTCCGATTCGCCGACGCGGAACCGTCTCGCATCTCTAATCAGCCCTTTCTAGAAGCGCCCCTTCCCCATTCATATCGGCGGCCGTCGCTTCCTCCTTCAGCAAGCGCACGCCTGCCTTAGTCGGCAGGCTCTCCTCTCTTGACGCTAATCTGAACGCGAGCATGCCTCAAAATAACGCCAGAATAACGCGGGCCAACCGCGGCGCATTTGCGGTTCTCACCGGCCACATCCTGTCGTGCTTCCCTCGGCCTGTTGGTACCACAACCGCTTCATTCGGAAGCGTTTACATTCGCTCGTGTTGACACCTCATCACCGCTCGGCCGCGCCCGCGTACGAGGCCAACTATGGGCCGGGTTTGCGTTATTTTGCGTTATTTTAACGCGGCGTCAGCCAACGGTCTCTGGAGAATGAGAGTGTCGGCCGAATTCCTGGGGAGCCAAACGAATTCCACTTTCGGATTCTCTGCACCTCTGGTTGACAGCCGCGGCATGGACTTGCTGGAAATGGCCAATACTTGCGGGAAGGGCTCTCTCAAGCTCGCCGGCACTTCCCGTCGGCTTGGCCCAAGTCGCCTCGCCCGGGCGTTTCAGGGGTGCCCATCTCAGAGTCTCCGCTAAGGGGCGGTCGTTTGGTTAACGGTGCGCACCACAAATTTGAGCCAGGGGGAAAGCTTCCACAGGCAGGCGTTGGAAGGATCGGTTGCGGCGCGAACTACGTCCACGACGATGACCGCGCCTTCCGGGCTAACGAGTCGCCGAGCGGAGAGACTGCTCACGAGGGCCTTCAACGCGTCAATCTGCGCTTGCAACTGGGCCGTCCCTTTCTCCGAAGCCCCGGCCTGTTGAGCCTGCAATGCTGCAACTCTGCGCTCCGCGTCAGCCTTCCGCGCGGCGATCTGTTCCTGAAGATTTTTACCAAACGCCCACAGGCGGCCGCAGCATCAGGTCGGGATCGAGCAGGCACCCGGCGGAGCCTTCCGCACGGTTTGTTGTAAATTTTTCGCGATCTCTAAAAATGGTATCCGATCGTCGCGGAGATGGTGCGCGGTGCCACGTAGTGCGTCCCGCTGAACGTTGACAGGAAATTGTACAGCGCCTCTTTGTTCATCAGGTTGACCACCGTCAGGCGGGCGCTCCACTTATTCCTGTCGCCGTGGAAGATATTGTCATGTCCCAGGGACAGGTCGAACAAGTTACGCGGCTGGATTCGTTGCGGACTGTGATCGTCATTTTCTTTCCCGGGCTTCGGTATCTGCAAGTATATGGAGCCGAGCCCTGCCGCGCTGCACGTCGCAAGTGCGGCCCCACGGGGGATCCGGAGCGGCAGGCTTGCCATTGCAGGTGAGGCCGGCCTGAAACTCCTGATCGGCAGTCAGCGGCAATCCGGTGATGGCGTTCACCAGCGCCACTTGGCCGCTCGGAATACTGGCCCCTCCCCCGTCTGCAATCGGCGTCGAAGCGAAGCAGGTCGCGGTCGGCGCGGAACACGGTGCCGCGCCTGACACCAGTCCACTGTCATATCTCCAGTTGAAACCCACCCACGGCAAGCGCTTCGACGGCTGATATTGGAGGTGTGTGGTCTGGTTAAACAACTCGTCATGATCGATGCGGAACACCTCGTTCGCCACCGGGATAATGGGCACGCCGGCTACTTGCGGCAGGAAGAAGCGCGCGGCCACGCCGGACATCACCACAAATGCCGTGAAGCCGTGGATGTTCGGCACGCTGGCGCGAATGGCGTATCCGGGAATCTTGGAACTGCTCCACTCGATGGGGAAATAGATGGGCGTGGCACCCACGATACCGAAATCGAAGGCGTTGTGCGTGTATTTCCAGATGTACTCGGCGTCGATGACCAGGTATCTCCCGAAGGCCTGCTGCAGGCCCGCGTGGAATTCGTTGCGCCAGCCCGCATGAATAGCCCCAAGTTGCAGGTGACACCCGGCGGCGGGATGAGCGTTGCGAGAAACCGGTCATTGCATCCGGTACTACCAATAACCAGATTCTCATTGAAAGGAGTTTCAAGGGTTCGAGCATAGGATATGCGAAAAACGGTGCCCGTTGATTTGATGTTGTATGCGATCCCAAGGCGAGGTTCAGCCTGCTTGGCGGTGCTCAGGACGGGTTGCGACGAGGCCCGCCGGTTCCCAGATTGCGGCCCCCCTTTCGCCACCGGCATACCAGAATCGGCGACTGAAGCCGGCTTGAGGTTGCGGGGTTAGCGGGTGGGCCGGAGGCTTGAAATGGGGTGGTCTCGCTTTTAAGAAGTCGTTGTGCATGAGTACTTTGGAGGGGCCTTGGGTTCGTTTTGTAGTTTGGCTTCGCGGGCTGGCGCGCGGGGTCTTGGGTTCGTTTGGTAGTTTTGCTCGGCGGGTTGGCGAGCGGGGTCTTGGGTTCGTTTTATAGTTTGCGAGAGTCCCAGAGCGTGCCGCTTGGGTTCGTTTTGTTTTTTCTTGCGCGGGTTGCACGCACAACCTGCGGCTGGGTTTAAGGGAGCGGTGCATCATCAAAGCTATTTTAGTGCCGATGGGACTATCGGGCTGGGTTCGGAAGCGCCTATGTGATGGGGGAGATTGGGGAAAGACCGCGCGAGATGGACGTGATGACCCGGCGCGTCGCCGCGGGCGTAAACGGGGCTATGCTTGCACCACGAGGAGCTGCGATAAAACGGAGGCTGCTCGATAGGTCTTCGGGAGTCTCCGAAACTTAGAACGTCACGCCGAACTTCGCCACCAACGTTCGCGGCTGCAGGAAGTGCGTCCCGCTGAACGTTGACAGGAAGTTGTACAGCGCCACGACGTTGGTTAGGTTGTCGATGGCCAGCGACGCGGTCAGGCGCGTCTTCTTTTCCGTGTGCAGAAGGTTGTCCGTTCCAAAGCCCAAATTGAGCACATTGCGGGGCTTCACCCGATCCGGATTGTGATCGTCGTTCTCCTTGCTGTCGAAGTTGTCGTATCCGCCCTGGGGCAGCGTCAGCAGCTTGGAGGTAACCGTCCCTTGCGAGCCGTTCTTGTTCACGCAATCCGAAATCGGATTGTCGACGGTGGCGAACACGCCGTTGCACGCCAGGCCGATCGACACCTGTTGGTTCGGCGTAAGACCGCTCATCGCAAAGCCCGCGTCGGGAACACCGCTGACCACCAGCCCGCTGTCAAAGCGGTACGTGAAAGAAACCCACTCGGCGTTCTTGGGGCGCTGGTACCGCATGGTGAGCGTGGACTGGAACGCCTGGTCGTGATCGATGCGGAACACTCCGGAGGCCAGCGGCGCGCCTTGCGAGATCAAACCGCCGGTTTCCGGCGGGTAATACCGCGCGCGTGTGTGCCCGAACGTCCAGTAGGCCTGGAACCCCTTGAGACTCGTCGTGCTCACCCGGCCCGTCACGCCGTCCAGCTTGGAATTGTGCCAGGAGATGGGGAAGGTGATGTTGGTGGCGAACAGCGTGTTGAAATCGTAGGCGCCGTGCGTGTATTTCCAGAAGTAATCCGCGTCGACCAGAATGAATTTCCCCAGCGCCTGCTGCAGACCGGTATTGAACTGGTTGCGGAATCCCGGCTCGATGGGCTGCGCCACAGACCCGAATACGTTGGCCGCCAGACCGCCCAGGCCGGTCGCGTTCGAAAGTAGCAGGTTCTCATTGAACGGCGTTTCAAATGTCCGGGCATAAGCCGCGCGCAGTACGGTCCCCGTGCCCTTGATATTGTACGCCAGCCCCAGACGGGGCTGAGGGCTGGATTTCGACGTCAGACCGTCGTAGCGGTCAAACCGGAACCCGATGTTCACCAGAAGGCTTCCCAACGTGATGCCATCTTGCGCGTAGAATGCAACCTGATTGATGTTGCCGGTCGCGTGATAGGCGAACAGTTTGCCCCCGCGCGTCAGATCGAAAGGGGCCAGCCCCACCGAGAACGGATTGACCGAATCGGGATTGTCTGCCGTGTTGGGTTCATACCCCGCCGCGGCACACTGGCCCGGAGTCTTGATGGTAGGATCGCCCACCGGGCTCCCGTCGGGGTTGACGCACGGATCGTTCAATGTGGGATCGGTAATTCCGAACCCAAAATTCTCCAGCAGCCGGGTCTGCTTTGCGTCGATTCCGTACTTGATCACATTCCGGCCTTGAGTGGTGGAAACGTCGGCCTTCACACCCCAGTTCAAGAGTTGGCGGCTCTGGCTCTGCGTAGTCGGCGTATCGGCGAACGGATCCCGGCTGGCATAGTAGTTCAACTGATCTTTCCGCATGTACGGATTGATGCTCAAGACCGTATGCGCGCTGAACACATGCTGATAGCCGGGCGCGACGCTCCAGGTCAACACCCGTTGTTTCTGATCCTGGCTGCTCGCCACCTGATCCAGCGAGTTGGGAATCTGGAACCAATTGCGGGCTAGGAAAATGTTCAGGTGCAATGCGTCCTTGCCGGTAGGCTGAAAATCCATCCGGTCGAAGATGCTCGCGTTGTTGCCCGTGTCGTGGAACGGCCGGAACTCCGGCGTGTCCAGAAACCGCCCCGCGGTCAAACCCTCCACGCCAAGAAAGTTCCCGAATTTCGCAGTGCCGTAACCCAGGCCGGCGTTACCTCCGGCCAACCCTTGGAGCGGTCCGCCGTCGGTTGCGCGTTGAGTGAAGGACCCCCAGGTCCCTTCCAGGTTTCCAAAGACCCGGCCCGCCCCCAGGCCCGAACGCGTCGTGATCTGGGTAATCAGGCTGCTCTTGTCGCCGAATTCCGCGTTGGGGGTTCCGGTGGTGACTTCCATGCTCTGGATCGCGCTGGTGGGAAGCTGGGTGGAAAATACCTTACTCTGCTGATCGCTGATGGGCTGGCCGTCAATCACGAACGCAGCTTGCGCGTGGTCGCCCAAAGGATGAAAGAATCCGTTGCCGTCAGCCGCCACACCGCCCGTGCTGTAGATGATGGCCTGACTCAATCCGCCCGCGGCGTCAAAAGCTGGAAGCTTCAGCATGAGGGTTCTATCGACGTCCACGTGCGCGGAGGGGTCCGTTTCCAGGGCTTCGGCGGCGCCTTCCACCTGGATGGTGGTCTGGGCTCCGGCCACCGCCATAGTGGCTTTCACCTGAACCGGAACCGAGCTCTTTATGTCCACCTCCAGCCCGAACTGGTTGAAGCCTGGAGCTGTGATCTCCAGATGGTACGGGTTGGCCGGGATGTTGCTGAGTCGGAAGGCGCCATCGGTGCCCGACGTAGTCGTTTGGTTATACCCACTCACTACGTTGTGGAGCGTCACTTGGGCTTTGGCCACGGCGGCCCCGCTAGGATCCACTACGGTTCCTTCTATGGTGCCAGCATTGCCGAGCGATTGTGCGCGCGCAGCAACTGCGCAGCACACCAGGACCAGGGACAGAAGGAGGAGGATTTTCATACCGCAACAGTATCGTCCAAAACTACTCGATTCCCCTAAGACATTCTTGCAAGCGGCGGAAGAATGTTACTGAGCGGCCTAAAAAGAGCCGTAGGCGGACCTTGACCGGACGGCCCAGGCCTACCACCGCAGCAGCTTGCGGATCTGGCGTGCCCGCCGCTTACTCACCGTCAGTTGCAATGAATTGCTGAGCGTGATTAGCCAACGCTGGCTGGTTAGGGCGCTCATCTTCCTCACGTGGTTGACGTTCACAATGGCGTTACGGTGCACGCGTTGAAAGTACTCGCCATAGCTTTCTTCAATGGCAAAAAGCGGCTGCGCGGACACCAGCCGTTGATTGGCGGTGATGATCCAGACCACTTCCCGCTCGGCCTGAAATGCCAGGACTTCATCCAGATCTAGCAGCACGTATTCGCCGTTCGAGCGCCCCACGACTTTTCGCCGTCCGACGGAAACCTGCGCATCCATCGCCCCGGCAATCTTGGCGGTGTCATTGGCGATATCGAGAGGCCGGTTCTGCAAGCTCCGGGCCCGCTCCACGGCTTTGTGCAGGCGCGCCTCGCTGACAGGCTTGAGCAGATAGTCCACGGCACCCGCCTCAAATCCGCGGATCGCATATTCGTCATAGGCAGTCACGATAACGATGATGGGACCGGTATCGCCGCCCAGCGCCTTGACCACTTCAAAACCGCCCATCACCGGCATCTGCAAATCCAAAAACACCAGGTCCGGGTGAGTCTGGGCGATTTTCTTCAGCGCTTCCCTTCCATTCTCCGCCTCGCCCACCACTTCGACGTCCGGGAAGGTTTCCAACTGCTCGCGCAGGATCTGACGCGCGATGGGTTCGTCGTCGACGATCAGTGTCTTTAAAGGGGGAACAGCCACAACAGTTCGCTTGTACACCGGATTGCGCTGGAAAACGAGTGAAAAATTGCAAGCGGACCTAAATCGGTTATGAGTGGCCATGAAAGATAGACCAGCGGACTTAGCGCTGAACTGCGGTTTGGGAGCACAGATGACCAAGCGCATCCGCCGCTCACAGATGAATCACATCCATTCACGGTTCTGCTCCGACCGCAAGAGGGCACCTCCTTGCAACTCCCGATTTTCCCGCCGAAAGACCGAAGCTACCCGTCCAGTACTAAATTCGCCCGCACCTGGATAAGAAAAGTCCGCGTGACCGCGAAAATCGCTGGCTCCCGTCGCCGCTTTGTGATATAAGGATAGATGCCGTGCGACCGTTTACTGCCATCGCTGTGAGCTTGGCGTTGTGCTTCGCCTTCGTGCAGGCACCTTTCCTGCACGTTCACCAGCACGAGGCCACGCAGAAGCATCCCGGCGCTTTCCTGCATCTGCACCTGGAATCTGTCCATCCCGCGGGCCGCGGGCCCGAGTTCCGGAGTCTGGACCCGGACGATGATGCGCAGTTTCATAACTGGTTCTCCGCCACTTCAGCGGATGACGAGTTGAGTTCCGCGATCCTCGCCGAGAGCGTCTGCATCCAGGCCCCTGAAATCAGTGGATGGACGGCCGCAGCCCCGCTGCCTCACGGTTACGATCCGCCGCGGTTGTGTATTAAGAATCCCCGCGCTCCCCCCGCCTAGTCCCTTCACCGGCTTCCCGCGCCTCCGGCGCGTTCCTTTGGTTGTCTGGGTCCAGTTCGTGAGGCCATCATGCATTTGTCCGTGCGGACGTACGTATTCCTGCTCGCAGCGGCGCCCACGCTTTTTGCGCAGACGCGGTTGACGCTGGCGGAGGCCGTCTCCGAGGCTCTGGCGAGTCATCCCCAGCTCGCGGCAGCTGCGGCGCGTGCGGCCGCGACGGTAGGACTTCGGCGGCAGGCGGGGCTGAGTCCGAATCCGCGACTGATTTTCCAGTCGGAGACCAGCGGATTTCCAGCCATCCCGCCCAGCGGGCCTCAGCATGACCGGGACACCTACGCGTTTCTGGCGCAGACCGTCGAAACCGGCGGAAAACGCAATCGCCGGGTGGCCTTGGCCGCTGAGAACGTCCGCCGTAGCGAACTCGAGGTGCAGCTTTACCGGCGGCAAATTACTAGCCGGGTCAGCACTGCTTACTGGGCGGCAGCCGGGGCGGCACGGGTCGAGGATCTGCTGCGAATGGAGGTCGCAAGCTTCGACCAAGTGGTTCAATTCCATCGCGACAGGGTGCGCGAGGGAGCCGCTCCGGAAGTGGATTTGCTGCGGATCGAAGTGGAGCGAGACCGGCTGGAGAGCGCGGCAAAAACGGCGGTGCAAGATGCCGAACGAACCAGGATCGCCGTGTTTCGGGAAATGGGCAAGACGGAGTTCCCAGCAGTCGAGTTTGGGGAGGCGCTCGATCAGGCGCATCCCGTCGCCTACCTCACGCTCGGCCAAGTGCTCGATCAGCGTGCCGAGATGAAGCTGGCTCGCGAAGCGGTGGAGCAGGCGCGCGCCGACCTGCGGCTGCAGGAGGCCAACGGGAGACCCGATCCCGACGTCCACCTGGGCTACAAGCGGACGGAGGAATTCGACTCGGTTTACGCCGCCGTCCAGATTCCGCTTCCGGTTCGGAACCGGAACCAGGGCCTGGTGGAAGCCGCGGCAGCGGAGGTCAAAGCGGCGGAGTCTTCCGTTGCCGCCACGGAAGCGCTCGTTCGCGCGGAGCTGGAAAGCGCGAAAAGGGACTATGAATCCCGCCAAAAACTGCTGGATGAAACGCTGCGGCCGATGCGCGACCGTGCCGGCGAGGTTTATCGGATTGTGGACGCCGCGTATCGGGAGACGGGATCGGACATTCTCCGGCTTCTGGATGCGGAGCGCACCCGGATCGAGGCGGACTTAATGTTCGCTCGCACGCTTTCGGAATTGCAACAGAGCGCGGTGGCCCTGGAGACCGCGCAGGGGAGTCTGCCATGAAACTACTTTTGGTGATGTTCGCCGCCCTGGCGCTGTGGTCGTGCCAATCGAAGGGCACTGCCGCCGCATCCAAGGCGGACACGCCCGCCGGAAATGCCCAGTCCGGGGCCGCATCGAAGGATCGGAGCGACGTCGGCATCATCGTGTTGGATCAGACCGCGCAGGAGAAGGGGCACATTGTCGTGGAACCGCTGCGGGCTAGGCAGGCCGCCGCCACGCTCACTGTTCCGGGCAAGCTGAGCATCAGTGAAGACCAGACCTGGCACGTGGGGTCGATTGCCGGCGGAAGGGTGGACGAGGTGTCCGTGCGCCTGGGCGATTCGGTGCGCGCCGGCCAGATCCTGGGCCGCATTCACAGTCACGATGTCCATGAGGCCCGGGCGGGATTTCAGCAGGCCGCGACGGAGCTGGAGCGCGCACGGTCTGCCGGAGTCTACGCAAAACAGCGGCGGGATCGTGCGCAGAGGCTCCTGGACTTAAAGGCCGGCTCACGCCAGGACCTTGAAACCGCGGACGCGGACCTACGCAACGCCCACGCCGCGATTGAAAAGGCGCAGAGCGAGCTGGAAAAGGAGCGCGCCCACCTGGCCATCCTCCACGTGCCGATGGAGGATCCGGCCAGCGATGACGGGAATGGCGAAGAAGACGACGTACCGGTTTTCGCTCCGGCAGCGGCGCTGATCTGGGAGCGCAAAGCCACGGTCGGAAGCGTCGTCAACGTGGGCGACGAACTGTTCACCCTCAGCGATACCAGTAGCTTGTGGATGATTGCGGCCGCCAATGAGGCGGATTTATCGAAGTTGCATCCCGAGCAGCCGGTTCGGATTTCAGTTCGCGCCTATCCCGGCCGCGAATTTGCCGGGCGCATTCTCAAGCTCGGCGAACAGTTGGACCCCGACACCCATACTTTGCAAGTCCGAATTCTGGTCCCCAACCAGCAAGGCCTGCTGAAGCCGGAGATGTACGCGTCGGCGCTCGTCCGCGAGTCCGGAGTGCGTCCGGCCCTGTTCGTGCCGGAAGAAGCGATTCAGGAGGTGAACGGGGTGTCGGTGGTTTTCGTTCGTCGCGCCCCGAACGATTTCGAAGCCCGCACGGTGAGAACGGGCCAACACACTGACGAGGGGACGGAAATATTGGAAGGCCTGACCGCTGGTGAAACTGTGGTTGTGGGGGGCAGTTTCCAGCTCAAGTCTCAACTATTGAAAAGCACCATTCAGGAGAACTAGCCGGCAGGGCGCCGTTTCGACATGCTAACGCGCATCATTGACTTCACGCTGGGAAACCGTTGGCTGATACTCCTGTGTCTCGTGGCTGTCGTCATCACCGGCGGATATGTTCTGCTGAATCTTCCGATCGACGCCTTTCCGGATCTGACCAATAACCAGGTTGTGGTGGTAACCGAATGCCCCTCGATGTCCTCGACCGAAGTGGACGAGCTGGTCACGTATCCGGTCGAGAGCGCGCTGGTTGGATTACCTCGTGTTGAAACCGTGCGTTCGATATCCAAGCTGGGCCTGTCCATGGTTACGTTGATCTTTGAGGACGCGCAAAATCAGTATCTGGCGCGGCAACTGGTTGCCGAACGGTTGCAGGAAGTCCGCACCCGCCTCCCGCGCAATGTGCAACCGGCCTTAGGGCCGATGGCCACCGCTTTCGGCGAGGTATACCAGTACACTCTGGAGAGTTCGAACCAGTCGTTGATGGACGTCAAGACGTATCAGGACTGGACGCTGCGGTACGCGCTCCGCAGCGTTCCCGGCGTCAGCGAGGTGAACGCATGGGGCGGACGAACGAAGCAATATTCGATCCAGCTCGATTCTGCCGCGCTGCGGCGATACGGGCTCACCGTTCATGACGTCGTGCAGCGGGTCGCCAACAATAATTCGAATTTCGGCGGCGGCTACATCGAGCACGCCGAGGAGCAATACACCGTGCGCGGCCTCGGCCGCGTGTCCGACCGGGCGGACTTGGAAAACACCGTCGTGCTGGCTCACGATGGCGTGCCGGTCCTGGTTCGCGACATAGGCAGGGTGGAAACGGTTCCGATTCTGCGCTACGGCGCCACGCTCCAGGACGCTCGCGAAGTCGTCTCGGCGACGGTCATTACGCTCAAAGGCGAGAACGGTCGAGCGGCGATCGGGCGCATCAAAGCCCGGCTGGCCCAGTTGCGGTTGCCCGAAGGCTATCGGCTACGCGCCTTCTACGATCAGTCGGAAATCATCAATGGCACGATTCACACGGTCCTGCACAACTTGCTGGAGGCCGGTCTGTTGGTGACGGTCATTCTCTTGTTCTTTCTGGGCGATCTACGCGCTGCGCTGATCGTCGCCATGACGATTCCTCTATCGATCCTGTTCGGCTTCATGGGCATGGCCCTCTTTGGCGTCTCCGCCAACCTGATGAGCCTGGGCGCGATCGACTTCGGAATGATTGTCGACGGTTCCGTGGTGATGATCGAGAACTCCGTACACCATCTGGAAAAATCGCGCCAGCGGCGGCCCTCCCTGGACTCGATCCGCGCGGCATCGCACGAAGTCGCTCGGCCGATTCTCTTCGGTGTGGCCATTATCATCGCGGTGTATTTGCCGATCTTCACTCTGCAAGGTCTGGAAGGAAGGATGTTCCGGCCCATGGCGATCACCGTGTGCTCGGCTTTGCTCGGTTCGCTGATCCTGGCGCTCACCGCGGTTCCGGCGCTGTCGACGTATTTCCTCCGGGCCAGAGCGAGTGCCGACAAAAGGCTCAGCGACAAGTGGTATGCATACTTGCAGCGGACGCGCGACTCCTACGCCCGCTCGCTCGATTCCGCCCTGAATCACCGGGCGATTCTTGTGGCGCTGGCCTTGGTTCTGGTCGTGTGCGCGCTGGTTTCATTGCGCTTCATTGGGACTGAGTTCATGCCCAAGCTAGATGAGGGCTCCATACTGATCACGGCTCGCAGGTTTCCTGGAATCGCGCTGACCGAGTCGATCAAGGTCGGTGAGGAGATCGCGAGCACGATCCGCGGCTTTCCGGAAGTCTCAGCTGTTGTGACGAAACTCGGCCGGCCGGATGTTGCGACCGAGGCGATGGGGATTTACGAGTCGGATTCCTATCTTCAGTTGGCCCCCAGAAGCGCGTGGCGGTGCTGCCGGACCAAGCAGGAATTAGTCGAGAAACTTTCCGAAGCGCTAGAAAAGATTCCGGGCGTCACCTACACGTTCAGCCAACCCATGGAAATGCGATTGGACGAAACCGTGACCGGAATTCGGGGTGATGTCGCCATTAAAATCTTCGGGAACGACCTCAAGACTTTGGAAGAGTTGGGCAAGCGCACGCTGGCGCTGGTGTCGTCCATCCACGGCGCCGCCGACCCGCAGATGGAGGTAACATCCGGTGTCGCCGAACTGCAGGTGGACGTGATTCGACCCGCCTTGGCGCGCTATGGACTGAACGTGTCCGACGTTCAGGAAGTCATCGAGACTCTGGTTGGGGGCCAGCCGGTGTCAGAAATGATCGACGGGCAGGCGCGATTTCCCATCTCGGTGCGGCTTCCTGACAACCTGAGGAACGATCCGGACGCGCTGAAGGAACTCGTGCTCCGCGCTCCCGGAGGCGAGCTGGTTCGGCTGAACCAGGTGGCGCAAGTCCGCGTCATTCGGGGTCCCGAGGTGATCTCCCGCGAAAATGCCCGGCGGCGGGTGGCGGTGCAGACGAATGTCCGTGGCACCGATCTGGGTAGCTTTGTCCGGTTGGCTCAGGACAAGGTGAACAGCGCCTTCAAGCTCCCGCCCGGCTACGAGATGGAATGGGGCGGCCAGTTCGCGAATCAGTCGCGTGCCAACCGGCGGCTGGCGTTTGTTCTGCCGGTTTCGATCGCGATTATTTTTGCTCTACTGTTTGCGACGTTTCATTCGGTCAAGCAAGCGGCGCTCATCCTTCTCAATGTGCCCTTCGCCTTGGTGGGCGGCATTGCGGCCTTGTGGCTGCGAAACTTGAATCTGAATCTATCCGCTTCAATCGGATTCATCGCCCTGTTTGGCGTAGCGGTGCTCAACGGAATCGTGCTAGTGAGCTATATTAATTCATTGCGCGAGCGAGGCGTCGCAACCCGGTTGGCCGTGATCGAGGGAGCCGCCGACCGGCTGCGACCCGTTCTGATCACCGCACTAGTAGCGAGCATCGGGTTTCTGCCGATGGCGACTTCGACCGAAACCGGAGCCGAGATCCAGAGACCTCTCGCCACCGTGGTCATCGGCGGCCTGCTTACGTCTACGCTGCTTACCCTGTATTTGCTGCCCGCTCTTTACCCCTGGTTCAGCCCAAAGAACCCGTCCAATCGCGCTTGACACTGGTAGGGAGGTCCGTTTGATTCTGTCACGGTTCAAGAAAGGAAGGTAGATGGTTCATCAGATGGTAACAGCAAATCGCCACTGCTCGGTCGGGATGATCCGGCTCAGGCTCGGCACGACCGGGCCTGGACCCGGTATTGGTGAATCTAGTTACTTGCCGGGAGGAAAAACGCTATGACACTTCCGGCCTCGGCGCCCTGGCGGAACGCTCGCGCGGTTTTGACTCTGGTGGCAGTGTTCCTGGCGGGAGCTTCTGCGGGCGCGCTGTCGATGCATTTTGGATTCCACGAGAAACCCCATCCACCCGTTGCGATGGCGTCGCGCGAACCCAGCCGTGAAGTCATACTGCAGAACTTCAAGACCAAGCTCGAACTCACCACGGAGCAAACCAACGAGCTAACGATGGTCCTCGAAGATTACCGCCGCTACTACCAGAGTCTGCAGGATCAGCTTGACGATCTGCGGGCGACCGGTAGAAACCGCATTGTTCAAGTCCTCGATCCCGCGCAACGCGCCAAATTCGAGAAGTTGGTGATGGATTTGGCGCCGCAACTGGGCAGCGGCGGGAACTAACACTTAGACCATTTTCTGAGTATTTATAGACCATAGCCGCAGTGGCGAAAATGGGCTGTTGCGTGTTCTGAATTCACCGCAGTAAGGGCCGCGGCCACGGCATGCCGTACCGGTTGTTTGCGAGCACAAACGACCAAATGCTCCAGCTCACCTGCCGAAACTATAGCCGACGCCCACTGAAAACCGCGGTACCCATTTACTCCCGAATTCAAAGAGGTTGTGTACATAGTGCACATCCGCCGCGGGCCGGAAAAAGAGGTGGTTGTTGGCGTACCAGCGCGCCGCCACCCCCAAGTGCGCTTGGAAATGGGTCGTGTCCGGACATCCCGGGACTTGATCGCAGGTCATCGGGCCGTTAAAGTCGTACCGCAAGCGCGTCCACCCGATCCCCGCGTGGAGTTCTGGCACGAGCCGCTTCAGTACTGCCGAAGCTGGGGCGGAGAATACCATCGAAGCTGGCGAACGAAGGGCGGTACTTCAGACCGGCGTAATCGCCTTCCGACGGCCTCCAAGAGAGTTCCGCGCCAGCACCGAAACGTTTGGTGAAGAACACGCTCGCGCCCAGGCTGGCAAACAGACCGTCCATGGCCGGCGTTTTGTAAAGACTGCCGTCCCCGAAGGTGTCGATTTTCGTGCCGTTGGAGCTGACGTATGTGGTGCCAAGGCCAAAGTACGCTGCGACCTCTTGCGCTCGGATCACCTGGGGCGACGCGCACAGCCCCATTATGGCGAGCAGAACCGGATGAATAATCGATCTCAAGTGGTGTCTCCCTTTACTCAACGTTCACTGCGAGGACCGATCGCCTCTGGCGCAATCTCTTGGATCGTCATGCCGCCGAATCCCATGCGCAGATGAAGCCGATGCGATGAGGGCTGACTGGTGCGCTCGAAACGCTGCCCTATCAGGTAGTGGTTCAGGGCAGCGCCTTCAAGTTCCGAAGAAACATGGCCAAACTTAACCTTCGCATTGACCGCGTATGAACCACCCGGCAGGAGCCAGAGCAGGATGTCGCCGCGCCTGACTAGGTCCCTTTCGTTCCTCTTCTCAGTACCTCGCGCCATACCGCAAGTACAGATGGTTCCCTCTTTGTTTCACGCTGAGGATGTCCAGCCAGGGTGCTGTTTCGGGAAGAAACTCCACACCTGCGACGAATCCCGGCCGTAGTGGCTGCTGGTTTCGGCCGGCCACTTGTGGCGCAATTGTAAGGAAGAGTTCGTCTACGCAGCCGTCTGCCACGAATCTGCCGAACAGGGTAGGTCCACCTTCGTGTAAGAGGAGAGAAACACCGAAATCAGTGCGCAGAAGTTCTACGTCGAAGTGGTAGCCGCCGTACGCTTCAGAGACATATTTATACGCGTCCTGGAGGGCCCATTGGCCGACTCCGTCGCTTGCGTCATTGCGTGGCGTAGTGGTAGCAAACAAGCCCCACATCGTCAGGATTCTGCCGCGCACGTTCTGCCAGTGGAAGTCGCCGCCGACGCTGATCTGCTTTACCTGGATTTCGCCAGATCGGTGTGACTCCGTCGATCCGACAACAGTATGGTCGACCGGCTGATTAAAATCTTCTATATAGTTGGTGTCGAACCGGACTTCCGGCGTGAAGAATTTCGTATCCAGTACGGTATCTCTGTTGCGCGCGTTTCCGTTGAGCCAGGTAAAGTCGCCAAAGGCGAACGGGGTAAACGTGTCGACTCCGGGCGTATCGTCAGGGGTCCGCAGGGCCTCCGGAACAGACGGAGCGGGCGACGCTGGGGCGGCCGGCTGCGGAGAAGCGGGAGCCTGAGTAGGACCGGCTGCCGGTGGGGTTTGGGGCAAAGGCGCCGCTGGAGGCAGAGCGGCGAATGGGCTCAGGGAAGCCACCAGGGGTCTCGTGCGCAAGATAGTCCCGGCGTCCGCCCGCGTTGCGTTCGCGTCCTTCCCTTCCGTTGCAACGGATTCTATTGTGGCTAGGCGTCCCTCCAGCCGATCAATACGGTTGAGCAATTGCTTTACCATCTCCATCAGCGCCTGGTTGTCCGATTTCTCCAGGCGCGTGCCTTGCAGCGAAAGATCGACCCGGGCAGTGCGGCGGGCAACGACTTCAACGTGCGCTGAGGATTTCTGAAACCCGTCCTTCTTGGCCGTAACTTCATACGGTCCAGGCTCCAGATTTGTGAAAGTAAAAATTCCGTTCGCGGCGCTGACGGTGATACGATCCGTGCCTTGGTCCAGGCCGTGTGCAATAATCAGCGCTTCCACCACCGGCTTCCCGCTGGCGGAATCGCGGGTCGTGCCGCCCACGAGACCCACGGCCTGCTGTCCGAACGCCGCCGGGGACCACGCTGCAAACAAGAATGCAGCGCTGGCTGGTACACCCGCGGAAGCCATTCTTTTGGAGTTGTTCTTCATTCCTTCCTCGGTCACTCTTGGAAATATCTCCTCGCGGAGACACACAACGGACAAGGTGCACCCCATCGGGATGCCTGCAATCGGAGGCGAATGAACACACCTTCGCCGCTACTTTTCTCGATTTTGCGAGGGATACCCCAACTAAACCAAGGCATCCAACTTCGGATTACGGTGAGCACACAGCGAACCCGGCTGCGCTGGTTACCGCGCTACGGCAGTTTTTCGATGACCCGCTCATTGGCAGTATGAGGTCGCAGGCGTGAAAAAATCATAAAAAGTATAGATGGAAGATTCCAATCGTAACCACAACAAAAATGTGTATCGCGTACGCGTAAACTGGGCACGCCCACTGCTGGGAAAGACACAGACTTCAGGCGAGCCAGATCTCTATCTTCGGCCATACATAGCAGATACCACAGGACTTACCTAGCAGCCCGTGTCTAAACTGGCAGTTTGGCGACTAGCCAAAATATCAGGCATCAGCGACGTGATTGTCGAAAAGTGAGTCACTGTGGCTGGGAGTGAGCCGATCCTGGCGAAAAACTTCTTCTGCGGCTCTCATGACAG
>DATNJC010000057.1:0-49385 GCA_035604115.1 Bryobacteraceae bacterium
ACTCTTCTACCGCCTCGTGCAGCAGGCGGTTGTCGTCGATCCAGTGCCATACAAATCTCTGGTCAGGTGTGCCGCCGTCGGCTCAGACGCCGACCACAACCGGTAGGGGTCACCTGAGTGAAGTAAATACCCCACTTCGATCTATATTGACTCGCGATGCTGGAAATTCACCCCGGTTGAGAATCCCTCGGAGAATGCCCAAAACGCCCCCATCAACGCAAGCCCCGTTTACCTCGGCTTCCAAGTATTTCCAATAGCGCCTCAGCGGCAGCCGCTGACCAACGGCGTTGGTTACGCCCGCGACTCCGGATTCGGTGAGATGGCTGAGTTCGTGGTACACGAGATAAGGAAAGAACAGCATATACAGGGCCATCCATGGCAGTGAAGTATAACGAAATGAGAGCAAAGCAGCGATGAGAGTAAGGAGGGCCGCCGGCAAAAAGCTGCGCCACAAAAGCCAACCCGTTCCGAAAGTGATGAGCGACGCCAGAGTCACAGAGTAGATCCGATTAAGGCTGGAGGCGCGCGTTAAGATTCGGCTAATAGTGAGCCCAAATGACGAGTAGAGCGGCTTGTCTCGCCGGGCACTCCTTGCATCGAATGCGCGTTCTGCTTCCAGGAGGCGTTGCAGCAGAAGTTCGGCATCGATGTGAAACGGCTGGATCATCAAAATCCGGCGACATTGAACGGCAGCTTTCTTCAAATCGACTGGGTCAGGACTCAGGGAGTTGCGAAGTGCATCAGCGTACGCTTGCGTAACTAGGGTACTGATGGATGAGTCACCATCAGGGGCCTTGGAGACCACTGTTCTAAACGCCTTGATGGCTTCAAGTTGACCAGGAGCGTAGGCCTCATCTCGGGCGCGTTGGAGACACAATGGACATAAAGCGATGACATTATGGTAACCGGCGTCCCGAATCGGATGTGACGGATCAACTGCGAAGAGATGAACGTCGAAGTGGGTACGACAGAGACAGCATTCGTGCCCGAACTGGCCAAGTAGAAACTGCTCGAACGGCGTGTTCACGCTCACAGGTTGGTCGTAGAGCTGCGGCGCTCCGACGGACCTGACTGCTGGTTCGTCCTTGAGGGCCCCGATAAGGCTGCTAAAACTTGCATTGAAGGACGCCGGATCACGAAAGTCGATGTACTTCAGAGGACGAGCGAGCGGGGGAACGACCTGATCTGGGCTCTGCAGCAGCAGCGGCAGGAGCCGCCTTTGACGATTGGATGGATCCAGAACAGCTACAATGGTCCGTTCCAATTCTACCCAGGGTGATTGGCTAGCTGCTGGCGACATGACTAGACCAATCTTGCGACTTGCGGGAATCGCATTCTCTAAAGCAATGGGGATGTTTTCACCAGGGCGGATGTCCCACTCATCGAGAAAGACCCGAAGGCTCCGCCCCTGCCATTCGACTTTTTCGACGCGAGCAGCGAGATCTCGCACCCAGCGCTTGTTTGCCCTGTTGTGGCTGAGAAACAGGTCGTACTGGAAAGACTCCGGGTCACACATCTCGGTTTACGCAGTCATGATCGCCGTCACGGTGGTGCGATCCAGCACCTGCTGATACGCCTCCAGCATCCGCTCGATGGGCACAACGGTGGTCGCGAGGCTCTTGGCGTCGTATTGCCCGGCCTTGAGCAGTTCCACGAAGCGTTGAATATCGCGCATGGGATTCGCGCCGCCTGCCTGCCCGGCGTGATGCGTGCGGCCGCCAATCGAGAACACGTTGCCGGGCAGGGAGAACGTTCCGCGCACCAGGCTGGTGGTGGTGACGTGGCCGCCGGGGGCCGTCATTTCGTAGGCCTGCTGCATGGGGAGAATGCCGGTGGGATCGGGGCCCGCTTCGAGCTTGGGTTTGGCTTGGTCCATGCCCGCGGCTTCGACCACGAAGTCGGCGCCGGAGCCGGGGCGGCGTCCGCCGGGATCGCGGCCTCCGGCCCACAGGCGGTCGGTGGGGCCTTTGGAGAGATCGCGGACTTTGTCGACCAGCTTGTCTTTTTCTGCGTTGGGATCGAGCGCGATGTGCGCACCGATTTTGAGTGCCAGCTCGCGGCGGGCCCGGATCGGGTCGATGGCGACGATCTGGGACGCTCCGGCGATGCGGGCGCCTTGAATGGCGCTGAGTCCCAGCGGTCCGCAACCGACGACGGCGACGACGGAACCGGGTTCGACCGTCGCCAGGGAGTGCGTGACGGTCGCGCCCAATCCCGCGACGCTGACGCAACTGCACACCATGCCGAGGTCCACAGCGCTCGCCGAGGTGAACACCGGCACCACCCACTCTTCGAACGTGATCATCAAATCCGCAAGCCCGCCGATGTGGGAGTTTTCGTAGACCGGGGTGCCGTCGCGCAGGTCGGCGATCGGCACCAGGTCGTCGGCCGCGATGCGGATCAGGAACTGGCACATATCGGCGCGCCCGCGCAGGCATTGATAGCAGCTGCCGCACTGGGGCGTGCCGGAGACACAAACGCGGTCGCCCACGCGCACGCGGCGCACTTCGGGTCCCACGGCTTCGACGATCCCGACCCCGCCGTGGCCTTGGATGATCGCTTTCTCATTGGTTCGTCCGAAAGCCCCGGGCGCTGCGGCGCCTCCAGGAGGTTGCACGCCCAGCACGGCGCTCGCGTTCGAGTAGCAGAGATTGCAGGCTTCGGTGCGGACCACCACCTGGCGTCCGCCGATGGGGCGCAGGGTGACTTCCTGGAGCGTTGTTCTGCCGGGCCCGTCGCCCCGTGAGATCCAGGCGCGGAACTTACGGGCGGTGGAGACGGCGGCCGATTGAGATTGGGTCTTCGACTGGGCGTTGCTCTGGGGCGCCAGGGCCGCGCCTCCGGCGACCGCGGCGATGCCGGTCTTCAGCAGTCCGCGGCGGGAAGACTTGTCAGTTCCCACAGTTCACCTCGTTTTTCACTTCCGGTTGTGAGTA
Organism: Bryobacteraceae bacterium; assembly: GCA_035604115.1. GTDB lineage: Bacteria > Acidobacteriota > Terriglobia > Bryobacterales > Bryobacteraceae > Palsa-187. The sequence goes on from DATNJC010000057.1 coordinate 2,937, forward strand.
TACGGCCCGGCGAGAGTATGGGTCAATCGTAACTCCGATGACCGGTGTCACGCTTCTCTTCAAAGTGCGTCTCTAACAGCAAGACCACGCGAGCAGGCACGGTCACCGTTACAATCGCAGGCAGGGAACCTTCAGCGTGGACCGCGACATGGAAGTCGAATTGGCCCGGCGAGTACTGGCCGGCGAGGCCCAGGCTTTCGAGCCCTTCGTCGAGCATTTCCGCGCCAAGATTTTCCAATACAGCTGGCTGATGTGCGGGCAACGCGAGGACGCCGAGGAGGTCGCGCAGGACACGATGCTCAAGACCTTCGAGAGCTTTCGTCAATTGAAAGATCCGGCCCGGGTGCGGCCGTGGATTTATCGCATCGCCAAGAATGCCTGCCTGACCAAGCGCCGCAAGAGCATCTTTGCTCCCACCGCGGCGCAAGAAATTTCGCTCGATGAACTGATGCCCGCTCAGGGCCAGCGGGACGGACGCACGACGATCGAGATCGCCGATTGGTCCCAATTGCCGGACGACCAAGTCCTGCAAGGCGAGATGAAACGGGAGCTGGAGGCCGCGATCCGGAGCGTTCCGGAAATGTATCGCTCGGTGATTCTGCTCCGGGATCTGGAAGAGTTGTCGACGGAGGAAACCGCGCACATCCTGGACGTCTCCGAAGATGTGGTGAAAACCCGCTTGCATCGGGCCCGGTTGGCGGTTCGAAAGCATCTCGACGAGCGGTTGCGGGGAGTGAAGGAGGTGGCGTCCCGATGAGTCTGCAGCAACCCCGCGAAGGCTGTAAAGAAGTGTTCGCCAAGCTGTCCGAGTACCTGGATATGGAATTGCCGCCGGATGCTTGCGAGGAGTTGGAAGCGCATCTGGAAGGGTGCCCGCCGTGTATTGAGTTCGTGGCAAGCCTGCGCAAGACGGTGGATCTGTGCCGCCGCTATTCGCCGGCGGAGCTGCCCGGCGCGTTGAATGAAACCGCGCGTCAGGAATTGCAAGAGGCTTACGAGCGGAGTTTGGCGGCTCGGGGACGGGGTTGAAGATTTCGGGCCGGCGCGCCCGCTGGACTTCAGTCTTGCTCGGACGCGGCGGACAACCCAAGCTGCCTCCGAATGAGCGCGCAGAGAGTGTCGGGGATCTCGGTATGTCGAGGAACAGGCGCGGAACGTCCCGACTTCGGATTCAAATACATATCGTGCTGGCCACCGGGGCGCTTCAAGACCACGCCATCGCGCTCCAGCCGCCTGACAAACTCGCGGCGCTTCACGCCTCGACTTCGATTTCCTTAAACTCCGAGGACGTGACCGAAGATGGGCTCTGCTCCGCGCGCATCATCCGGTAAGCGTCGCGAATATTTTCTTCCAGTTCTTGGAGCGTTGCGCCCTGGCTGAATACCCCTGGCACATCGGGCAGGCGCCCTACGAACCATTTCCCGTCCTTCCAGTATTCCAGCCGGTATCGAACTGACATAAGAAGTAATGGTGGAGGCGGCGGGAGTTGAACCCGCGTCCGAGAAAGTTCCCCGCAAAAAGACTACGTGCGTTTCCGGTTCGGTATTTTTCGTCCGCCTCATGCGAAACCGGCAAGAGAGAAGCAGCTTAGCCTGATTGTCGTCAGCTTTCGGCTCCAGACGGAAGCCTTGGGCCCAATCCTGCTGGATGACGCTCCACCACCGCGTGCAGGCCCTGCGGCGGAGAGCGGCTACCTAATTAATTAGGCAGCGTATGCAAACTGCTGATTGTTGGCAGTTGTTGTTTTCCGATCGTTTTACGGGAGCTCGGAACCCGGCACGACTTCCCACGAAAAATGCAATCCCGTCGAATCCGTTGCGCCCCCCTTTCTCTTTTAGTTTAGCATCCGGGGCCAAGTTTCCATCCGGCGACCGCGACGGCGCGGGCCGAAACCGCGATGGGGCTGGTAGAATCTAACCAGAACCGGGAGATGCCCAGCACCAGGCCGACGACCAAGCCCACCAGCGGCACCGCGACCATTGCGTCTCCGGGAACCGGCACGCGGACCGCGGATAAGGACCAGATCGTCCCGCTGTACCACGTCGTCCTCCTCGACGACGACGAGCACACTTACGAGTACGTGGTCGAGATGCTGGTCAACATTTTCTTTCTGCCGCCGGACACGGCCTATCGCCACGCCGTCGAAGTGGACGCGACCGGCCGCACCATCGTGATCACCTGCGAGCTGGCGCAGGCCGAGTTTGGACGCGACCAGATCCGGGCGTATGGGGCCGATCCGCGTATGGCGGTTTCGAAGGGCTCGATGCGGGCGGTAGTGGAACCCGCCGCCAGTCCGGCGTAGACAGAGCTAACTGACGCGGGCGCGGCGCACGGCGGTGCCGGGCTCCATGCGGGCAGGCTTGCGTTCGGACTCGCTCAGGCGCTTGGCCTGATCGGTGACGCACACCAGGAACATGGGCTGGCGGGCGTTCTTCAGAATATCGATGATCCGCTCGGACCGGTCTTCCAGGTAGATCGATTTGCCGTCGGTGACTAGATGCAGATCCGACTCGGCCTTCAGCACGTCGGCCAGACGCCGGCCCATTTCGCGCTGCAGGAAGCGCAGGACGCGGCGAATCTTCTGCAGCGAGAAACCCTTGCGGCGCAATTCCGCGATCACGGTGATCTCGATCACCTCCGCCGGGAAGTACACCCGCCGGTGCCCCTCGTGCCGCGGGGACACCACTTTCTTCTCATCCCACCACTGCAGCTGCCGCAGACTGACCTGCGCAACCCCGGCCACATCGCTCGAGGAATACGTTTTTTCAGGAACGGCTGGTTCGGTACGGCTCTTGCGGGCTTTGAACATAATGGCGGCTTTCTGTTTTGGGGATAAAAGTACCGACTTCTCGATTGTACTCAACCTGGAGGGTAAGTCAACAGGGTCTTTTCCGGACTTCACAGGGCGACCGAACCTGGCATCGCGGGGCCAGGCGACTTCACTTGCTGAGGTAAGCGTCCACGGCCTCGGCGGCCTTGCGCCCCTCGGCGATCGCCCACACCACCAGCGACTGCCCGCGCCGCGAATCGCCGGCGGCGAACACGCCGGGAATCGACGCCTGATAGTTCTCCGTGGCGATGTTGCCGCGGGCGTCGAGCTTCAATCCTGCCGATTCCACCAGTCCCTTGCGCACCGGGCCGGTGAAGCCCATGGCGAGCAGAACCAACTCCGCATCCAGTGTGAACCCGGTTCCGGGGATCGGCTCGAACTTCGGCGCCGGGCTCACGCGCACCGCGTGCAGCTTCTTGACGTTGCCGTCCGCATCGCCCTCGAACCGCGCGGTGGCGACGGCCCATTCGCGGATGCCGCCTTCCTCATGCGAGCTTTCGACCCGCAGTTGCAGCGGCCAAAGCGGCCACGGCGTGGACGGCGCGCGTTCCTCCGGCGGACGCGGCAGGATCTCGAACTGATGGACACTGGCAGCTTTTTGCCGATGGGACGTCCCCAGGCAATCCGCGCCCGTATCGCCTCCGCCGATGATGATCACGTGCTTGCCGGTGGCGAGAATCGCTTTGCTCTGGTCTTCGCCGTCGCCCGCCCCGCGCCGGTTCTGCTGCGTAAGAAAGTCCATCGCGAAGTGGATGCCCTTCAGCTCGCGGCCCGGCACGGGCAGATCCCGAGGCTGCTCCGCGCCCATGGCCAGCACCACGGCCTGATACTCCTTCCGCAATTCGTCGAGAGACGTGATGTGCGCCTTGGCGATGAACTCGACGCCTTCGCCGCGCATCTGCTCCAGGCGCCGGTCGATCCAATGCTTCTCCATCTTGAAATCGGGGATGCCGTAGCGCAGCAGGCCACCGATGCGGTCGTGCTTCTCAAACACCGTCACCCAATGGCCCGCGCGCGCCAACTGCTGCGCGGCCGCCAGGCCCGCCGGACCCGATCCCACCACCGCGACGCGGTTGCTGGTGCGGGTGGGCGGAGGCTCCGGCTTGATCCAGCCCTCGTTGAAAGCATGATCGATGATCGACCGCTCGATCACCTTGATGGTGACCGGCGGTTCGTTGATGCCCAGCACGCACGCGGCTTCGCACGGGGCGGGGCAGATGCGTCCGGTGAACTCCGGAAAATTATTGGTGGAGTGGAGCACCTTCACCGCCTCGCGCCAGCGGTCGCGATACACCAAGTCGTTCCAGTCCGGAATGATATTGTTCAGCGGGCAGCCCGTGTGGCAGAAAGGCACGCCGCAATCCATGCAGCGCGCGCCTTGCGTGCGGACTTTGTCGAGCGGAAAATCCTGGTAGATTTCGCGCCAATCGTTGATGCGCTCCTCCACCGGCCGCCGCGTGGGGAGCTCGCGCTGATATTCGATAAATCCAGTCACTTTACCCATTTTGTCTCGTGGAGCACGCACTCGTGCGTGCCACGTCGGCACTCGTGCCGACGCGTGGCCACATGAGCTTCACGCCAACACCGGTTCTTCCCGCCGCTTAACGCCGAGCACCCTCTTATACTCATGCGGAAACACCTTGACGAACTTCGGTAGCAATGTCTGCCAGTTATCCAGAATCATGTTGGCCCGCGGGCTGCTGGTCTCCTCAGCGTGGCGCGCGATCCAGTAGCGCAGCGTTTCGATGTCGGCGGGGTCCTCCACCGGCTCCAGATCCACCATGGAGCGGTTGCAGCGGTTGCTGTGAAACTCGTCGGTCTCATCCAGCACGTAAGCGATCCCGCCGGACATTCCGGCTGCGAAGTTTCGTCCCGTGTCCGCGAGGCAGATCACCAGCCCGCGAGTCATGTACTCGCAGCCGTGGTCGCCCACGCCCTCCACCACCGCAGTGGCACCAGAATTCCGCACCGCAAAGCGCTCGCCAGCCCGCCCGTTGAAAAACGCCTCGCCCGATGTGGCGCCGTACAATACAACGTTACCGATCAAAATGTTCTTCTCCGGAGCGAACGTGGAAGCCCGCGGCGGATACACGATAATCTTGCCGCCGCTCAGCCCCTTGCCCACGTAGTCGTTGGAGTCGCCCTCCAGCTCCAGCGTGACGCCGCGGGCCAAGAAGGCTCCGAAGCTCTGCCCCGCCGATCCGTTGAACTTGAAGTGGATGGTCCCCGGCTCCAGCCCCGCCGCCCCGTACTTGCGCGCGATCTCGCCCGACAGCATCGCGCCTACGGTGCGGTGCACGTTGCGGATGGGCAACACGAATTCGACCTGCGTGCCGTTGTCGAGCGCCGGCCGGGCGTGGTCGATCAACTTGGCGTCCAGCGCCTGATCCAGGCCGTGATCCTGGGCCATGGTGCAGCGCCGCCCCACGCGCGAGGGCGCGGGAGGATTGAACAGCAACTGCGAAAAATCCAGCCCGCGCGCCTTCCAGTGTTCGATGCCCGGGCGCATTTCCAGCATATCCGCGCGCCCGATCATTTCTTCCATGCGCCGGAAGCCCATCTTGGCCATCAGCTCGCGGAGCTGCTCGGCCACGAAGAAGAAGAAATTGATCACGTGTTCCGGCTTGCCGGTGAACTTCTTGCGCAGCTCCGGATCCTGCGTGGCGATGCCCACCGGACACGTGTTCAGATGGCATTTGCGCATCATGATGCAGCCCATCGAGACCAGCGGCGCGGTGGAGAAGCCGAATTCCTCGGCGCCCAGCAGAGCGGCGATGGCCACGTCGCGGCCGGTCTTGAGCTTCCCGTCGGTCTGCACCGTGATGCGGCTGCGCAGATCGTTGAGCACCAGCACCTGCTGCGTTTCCGCCAGGCCGAGCTCCCACGGAATGCCCGCGTGCTTGATCGAAGTGAGCGGCGAAGCGCCCGTACCGCCATCGTGGCCCGAGATCAGCACCACGTCGGCGTGCGCCTTGGCTACGCCCGCGGCCACCGTGCCGACGCCCACCTCGGCCACCAGCTTCACCGAAATACGCGCTTTCGGATTGGCGTTCTTCAGATCGTAAATCAACTGCGCCAGATCCTCGATCGAATAGATGTCATGATGTGGTGGCGGCGAAATCAATCCCACGCCGGGCACCGAGTAGCGCACGCGCGCAATCACCTCGTCCACTTTGTGTCCGGGAAGCTGCCCGCCCTCGCCGGGCTTAGCGCCTTGGGCGATCTTGATCTGCAAGTCGTCGGCGTTCACCAGATAGTTGGCGGTAACCCCGAAACGCCCCGATGCCACCTGCTTGATCGCGCTGCGCCGCCAATCCCCGTTGGGATCGCGCTTGAAGCGCTCCTCGTCTTCGCCGCCTTCGCCGGTGTTGGACTTCGCGCCGATACGGTTCATGGCGATGGCCAGCGTCTCGTGCGCTTCCTTGCTGATGGAGCCGAACGACATCGCGCCGGTGGCGAAGCGCTTGACGATTTCCTTGGCGGGTTCGACTTCTTCGAGTTTCACCGGACGCGCCGCCTCCCGGAACGCCATCAGTCCGCGCAGGGTGCACAGGTCCTGATTCTGCCGGTCGATCAGCGCGGCGTACTCCTTGAAGGTCTCGTAGCCGCCCTCTACTTGATCGCGCCGCACCGCGTGCTGGAGCTTGGAAACCGTGTCGGGGTTCACCAGATGATACTCGCCCCGCACGCGGTAGTGATAGTTTCCGCCGGCCTCCAGCTCCGTCTCCGAATCGGTGGTGGGGCGGAAGGCGTGCTCGTGCTTCATGCGTGCTTCGCGCGCCAGAACGTCCAGGCCCACGCCTTCGATTCGCGACGCGGTTCCGGTGAAGTACCGATCGATCAGACCCTTGTTCAGCCCGATGGCCTCGAAGATCTGCGCTCCGCGGTAGCTCTGCAAGGTGGAAATTCCCATTTTCGAGAACACCTTCAGCAGGCCCTTGTTGACCGCTTTCTTGTAGTGCTTGAGCGCGGTTTCAAAGCTCACGCTCAGCCGCCCGCGCTGGGCCATGTCTTCGAGCGTCTCGATGGCCAGATACGGATTCACGGCGCTCGCGCCGTAGCCGATCAGCAGCGCCAGGTGATGCACTTCGCGCGGTTCGCCGGATTCGATGATCAGCGCGACCTGCGTGCGCTGCCGCTCGCGCACCAGATGATTGTGCACCGCGGTTAAGGCCAGCAGGCTGGGGATGGGCGCGTGCTCGTGGTCCACGCTGCGGTCGGAAAGGATCAACAACCGGTAGCCATCCTTGATGGCCTGCGAAGAGCGCCGGCACAGGCTGTCGAGCGCCTTCTCAAGCTTCTCGCCGCTCTCCGGACGGAACGTGGTAGGCAGCGTGGTGGCCAGGAAATCGCCCCAGCTTACGCGGCGCAGTTTTTCCAGATCGAAGTTGGTCAGGATGGGATGCCGCAGTTTCAGCGTGTGGCAGTGCTGCGGCGTTTCTTCCAGGATGTTGCGCTCGCTGCCGATGTAGCTGGTCAGCGACATCACCAGCTCTTCACGGATCGGGTCGATGGCCGGATTGGTCACCTGGGCGAACAGTTGCTTGAAGTAGTTGAACAGCGATTGCGGCCGGTCCGAGAGACACGCCAGCGGCGTGTCGGTGCCCATGGAGCCTACCGGCTCCTCGCCCTTTTCCGCCATGGGCGCCATCAGAATCTTCAGATCTTCCTCCGAGTATCCGAAGGCACGTTGGCGGGTCAGCAGCGTGTCGGGATCGAAGCCATAGGAGCGCGCGGGTGCCGGCAGCGCGTCCAGCATGATCTGGTTTTGCTTCAGCCATTCGCCATAGGGCTGCCGTGACGCCAACTGGTGCTTGATCTCTTCGTCCGGCACCAAGCGCTTCTCTTCCAGGCTTACCAGGAGCATCTTGCCGGGTTGCAAGCGGCCCTTGTAGGCGACGTTTTCCGGCTTCACCGTGAGCACGCCAGTCTCCGACGCCAGGATCAATTGCTGATCTTTAGTGACGATGTAACGCGCCGGGCGCAGGCCGTTGCGGTCCAGCGTGGCGCCGATCCATTTGCCGTCGGTGAAAGCCACCGCCGCGGGGCCGTCCCAGGGCTCCATCAGCGACGCGTGATATTCGTAGAAGGCTTTCTTTTCCTCGGGCATGGTGGGATCGCCATCCCAGGCCTCCGGAATCAGCATGGCCATCACGTGGGGCAGGCTGCGGCCGGCCAGCGTCAAGTACTCGACCGCATTGTCCAGCGATCCCGTATCGCTCAGCCCGGGCCGGATCACCGGGAACGTTTTCTCCAGATTGTCGCCAAAAATGTCGGATTGAAGCACGCTTTCGCGCGCATTCATCCAGTTCACGTTGCCTCGCACGGTGTTGATTTCGCCGTTGTGGCAGATGTAGCGATAAGGATGCGCCAGTTTCCAACTGGGGAAGGTGTTGGTGGAGAAGCGCTGGTGCACCATGCACATCGAACTGCGCGTTTCGGTGTCCTGCAGTTCTTTGTAAAAGTCGGCGATCTGCGGCGCCAGCAGCAGGCCTTTGTAGACGATGATCCGCGAGGACATGGACGGAATGTAGAAGAAATCCTGGTCCGTCATATCGCTCGCGGACACCTCGGATTCGCAGCGCCGCCGGACCACGTACAGCTTGCGCTCCAGTTCGTCCTGATCCTGGTTGGCCGACCCGCGCAAGAACACCTGCTCGATATAAGGTTGCGTGGCGCGCGCCTGCCGTCCGATAGCGTCACCGCTCAACGGCGTGTCGCGCCAGCCCAGCACCGTCAAGCCTTCGTCTTCGGCGATGCGCTCGACAATGCCTTCGCAGATCAGCCGTTGCTTGGGCTCCACCGGCAGGAACATCATGCCCACGCCGTACAGTCCGGCCGGAGGTAGCGAGAAGCCCAGCGCCGAGCACTCGCGCGAGAAGAATTCGTGCGGAATCTGGATCAGAATCCCCGCGCCGTCCCCGGTTTCCGGGTCGCAGCCGCAGGCCCCGCGGTGCGTCAGGTTGATCAGGATCTCTATGCCCTTCTTAATGATTTCGTGGGAGCGCTCGCCGTTGAGGTTCACGATGAACCCCATGCCGCAGTTGTCGTGCTCGTTACGAGGGTCGTATAAGCCCTGTTGGGAAGGGACGGAAGGCCAAGCTGGCAGGGAAGACATATTCCAAGATATCAGACGCCAGATTATCACGTCAAGAGATTTTACGCCGTTGTAATATTAGAAGGACTGATATAGAATGAACCCGTGAGCCCCGACTCGCTCAAGCTTTTCAGAGACATCGCCCAGGCACGCAGCTTTTCTAAAGGCGCTTTAATGAATGAGTTGAGCCAGTCGGCCGCCAGCCAGATGGTGCAGGATCTGGAGTCGAGTTTAGGGGTCGCGCTATTGGACCGGTCGACCCGGCCGCTGTCGGTCACCGCGGCAGGGCAGATCTACCTCGAATACTGCCGGGACATCCTGGGGCGGCGGGACGAACTGCTGGCCGCCCTGGGAAACATCAAGCAGACGGTGGAGGGCACCGCGCGCGTAGCCTCGATCTACTCCATCGGCTTCAGCGAGATGGTGCAGATCGAGAAAGAGTTCGCCCGCCGCCATCCGGACGCCCAGCTGGAGGTTCAATACCTGCGCATGGAGAGAGTGTACGAGGCGGTTACGGAAGACCGGGCCGACCTAGGCTTAGTCAGCTTCCCCGAAGCGAGCCGCGTCATTCAAGCCATCCCCTGGCGCCGCGAAGAGATGGTACTGGCCACCGCGCCGGATCATGCTCTGGCGCGGAAGGCGGCGGCGATTCAGGGCACGCTGCCACCTCGCGAATTGCAACACGCCGACTTCATCGGCTTCGACGAGGAACTGCCCATCCGCCGCGCCATCGATGCGTTCCTCAAGAAAAACGGCGTTGAGGTGAACCTGGCGATGCAGTTCGACAATCTGCAGATGGTGAAGGAAGCCGTGGTGCAGCGGGTGGGCGTCAGCATTCTGCCGGCGCGGGCCTTGCGGGAAGACATCCGCCAAAAGCGGCTGGTGACGATTCGGCTGGCGGGCGCCGCGTTGTACCGCCCACTGGGAATTATCCACCGGAAGAAGAAACGCTTCCACCAGGCGGCACAGGCGTTCTTAAATCTGCTGCTGGCAGACGGAGGCGCGTAGTGGCGCAGCCCAAATTGCTGCCCCACTCACGAAACACTTCGGGCGCGGGACCATTCAAGCTGTTGGCTTAAGCTGCCAGCTTAATGTGAGGGTCCCGCGCCCGCGTAGAGAGAATCCGGAAAGCGAGGGAAGCGTTACGCCGCGCTGACTAGCAGCTCGTCGAACGACTCCGCGTCGCCGCTCTGGTTGCGGTCGGCGATTTCCTGGCACTGGATGCAGAACGCGGTCCACGGCACGGCTGCCAGCCGCTTGGGACTGATGTCCTCTTCGCAATGCAGGCACACACCGAAACTGCCTTCATCGATGCGGCGCAGCGCTGCGCGGACGTTCCGCAGCAGGTTCGATTCGCGGTCCAGATTGCGGATCGCCAACTCGCGCTCGGCCGCGTGCTGGACTTCATCCAGCGCGTCCGGGCTCTTTTCGATGGCGATACCGTCGCGATTGCGCACCAACTGCTCCAACTCGGTCTGCTTGGCCTCCAGGATGTTGCGGTATTTGTTCAGTTCACTCTTTGTCATAGTCTGCCTTTCCGTCTTGTTTTTTGTTCCAGATTCTCTGTCTCTAACTTACTCGTCTCTACTCTCGTCTCTGCTCTCTACAACGTCTCCGGTCTCGGTTCTCTAACCCTGTCCAGTCTGTCCAGTTGCTTTTTTTTCTGCAACTCGTCTGTCTCTCGAAGTCATTAGACGCAACGGATTGGGAAAAGGTTCAGGTGTTTCCTCTTACCCCATCCTCACTAACTGTTCCGATACTCTTGCGCGGAGCTCGCGGGCTATGCTGAGTGGCTAACCGCTCAGTTCACGCTGCCCGCTGCACCCGTTGTTTCGCTGCTTAGCGAAGTTGTGAAGGATCCAATCACGCCAGCCCCACGGCTGTCTGCGTGTCTTTACCCTAGGACGCCCTGACCTTGGGACGCCTCGAATGGCCTTGGCCGGAAAGCTTTCAAAGATCCTAACACAAACCTCGGGAAGTTGCAAGCAATCTTCGTGCCACTCTGAATTCCCGTCTTCAGGACCACTTGGTCTGCCCTGGATGAGATATCTAATCGTCCGATGCCACATGATCCATTACGGGTCCTGCATCATTTCTACGTGTCTACGCGCGCTTTTGGATTCAACCGGATCAAGCAGTCCTCTACGGTAATTCTTACCGCGTGTGCATTCCCGACCTGACGTATACTGGTTCGTCGGGCGGGCAAAAATCTCAAAGAAAACATCTACGCTCCGCATTCTAACGCCTTGAATCTTAGCACCCTGAACTTAAACCGGTCGGAATTCGACTGCCGGAATTTCAGCCGCCGGAATTCCGGCCACCTGAATTCTAGCCGCCTGAAGTCTAGCATGGACACGTAGCATGCATCGCTCGCTCGCGCTGGCCCTGGCGGCTTCCGTGTTGTTCCTGGCCCTGAGCGTCCTGATGCTCCCTTACGCCGGCATCCAGGACGACGAGGTGCTGTTCACCACTCCGCTTTACCTCCACATAGGAAAGGAGTTCCTTGTCCGGATTCTGCATCGGGACGTGTTCCTGATGGTCACCAGTTACATCGGCGCGCTGAAAACCATGCTGCTCGCGCCGGTGTTCTCGCGGCTCGGAACCAACCCCTGGACCCTGCGCCTGCCCGTGGCTCTCCTAGGCGCGCTTACCGTTTTTGTTTTCTACTTCTTAGCGGCAGGGATCGCGGGCCGTTGGGCGGCGCTGCTGGGGGCTTTTCTGCTGGCCACCGACCCCATTTTCCTGCTCACGAATACTTTTGACTGGGGACCCGTGGCCCTGGAACACGTTTTGCTTGTGACCGGCACTTGGAGCCTGTTCCGCTGGGCCCGGGCGGCGGGTGCCGAGGCGAATGCCAAAGTGGATGGGAAACATCTCACCCTGGGATTTTTGTGTCTCGGTTTGGCACTGTGGAACAAGGCCATCTTTCTGTGGGCGCTGAGCGGACTGACGGTGGGGGCGCTGACGGTCTTCCCGACCGAAGTTCGCCGTCTGACGACGCGCCGTCATCTACGGATCGGCGCGGCGGCCTTCCTGCTGGGCGCGCTGCCGCTGATCGTTTACAACGTCCGGCACCGGAACGCGACCCTGCGTGACAACGCGCACCTGGACCTGCGCGGCGCGGTTCCCAAGTTGGTTCAATTGGAGCTCGCGCTGAATGGATCTTCGCTGTTCGGCTACATGGTCTCAGAAGAATGGATGCCCCAGCCGAAACCTGCGGCGAGCCCCGCGGGCCGGGCCTCGGCATGGTTACGGGAGCATCTGGGAGCGCGCCGCTGGACCGGCTTCGCCTACGTCCTGGGACTGCTGATAGCCGCGGTTCCGCTGTGGTGGCGGTCGCGAGCGGCGCGCTTCTCGCTGGTGTTTGTCGCGGTCGCGTGGCTGGCCATGGCCGTGACCCGGGACGCGGGCGGATCGGCGCACCATGTGATCCTGTTGTGGCCGTTTCCGTTGCTCTTCGCGGCGATCGCACTCGCGCGGCTGGCCGAGTTTCGCGCGGGCAAATGGCCTGCAGCGGCGGTGGGCGTGGCTCTGGTGGCCATGAACCTGGCGGTTTTGAACCAGTACCTGGTGCAATTCGCGCGCAACGGTCCGGCGGAAACCTTCACCGATGCGATTGATCCGCTTTCCGACCGGGTCACGGTGTTCGCCGGGCGGCCGATTTACGTGATCGATTGGGGGATGGTGAACGTGCTCGAGTTCCTGCATCAGGGGCGCGTGGATCTGTCCATGGCCAGCGAGCCGCTGATGACCGACGCGCCGCCGGAGCCCCAGCAGAAAGCGCTGCGAGCCATGATCGCCAATCCGGCGGCGGTGTTCCTCGGCCGCGTGGCGGGCCAGGAGATGTTCCCCCTGGTGAACGAACGCCTGGACCGCGCCGCGCAGAGCTACGGGTTCCGCAAGGAAGTGATCCAGAGCATCGCCGATTCCAACGGCCGGCCGCGCTTTGAGATTTTCCGGTTTCTGCCCGAGGGTCGATGACTCGCAGTCCGGGGATGCGGGAATTGATCGACTCAGACCGTGTGTAGTATCAACCCACCGGTTCGGTCCTCATCGGACGGGGAGTTTTACGTAGGGACTTGAGGATGGGCTGTGCAAAGCGTCGCAGGTCTTGCCATCGGCACTGGTGCCGGTGTTGAAGAACAGCGTCCAGTCGCCCGGCTGCTGGTTTGCTGGCACGACGAAATTGATCTGCTCGACGCCCACCAGGCCAGGCGCCAGACCTTCGAAAGTGACCTGCACCGCAGGAGTGTCGGCGCAGGAGCCACTCAGAAACGCTCCTCCAGGACCCGGTCCGATGGCCTGCGGAGCGGACTGCAGGAACAGGTAACCAGTGTTCATCGGGATGGGATCAGTTGAGAGGAACAGCGGCTGCTGTGGCGCTGGGAATCCGACTGGCGAAGGTGGCCATACCCTAAAGAAGCCGGTGGCGTAAACGAGAATGGTCTCGCCCGCGTGAGCCGGATTTTGAGACGTTACTGTACTGTAGTCGGCGGCATGCTGGGCGATTGCGAATCCGTTTTGGTCCGAGAAGAATCCGCCCCACCGGGGCACCACCACGACAAGGCCGAACGAGTCAAGCAGTACGCCGCCCGATGAGGACTGCTGGGACACGACGACTTTGTCCTGGCCGGTGCTCGCCGACGTGTTCCACTCTATAGGCACTTGGATATTGATCTGGCCATAAGCGCTTTGGCCCTGCGGCGGAATATAAACGGCGAGAATTGGGGCGGGCAGACCGTTGACTGTGACTATAATTCCGGCGAGCGTTGACGGCAGGGGTAGCGCAGAGGAGGCGGTATGTAATCCGGGCGTTCCCGCGAGGCCGGAGACGAATATCGAAACCAGCCCGCCGACATCCGGCACTCCGGGCTGAAACGACGCCGCGTTCACGACTGCTTGGATCTTGAGCTGCGACCAGGCCGACGGACAAACGCCAACGATCAACGCAAGGTACACGAGACACCGAGACATACAAAACCTCGTACTAGCCCCTAATGGATACCGGAAGTGAAAACGTGGATCATTTTGGCCTGGGGCGGCCGAACGTTCCAGGTCGGCCCCAAGGCCACGGTGCTGCTCTGGAAATCGGCGGGCGTGATCTGAAACGGCTTGCCTTGGGCGCTGAAAACGACTCCGGATTGGTCCACGAGAGCGGCGCGGACGCTCCCTACGGTGACGGTCAACGGAACGTTCAGCGGCAGCAGATCTCCATAGTCGCGCACCGTACCATCATCGTACACCGCGGCTGGACCGCGCCGCGCAGGGCTACGGGTTCCGCAAGGAAGTGCTCCAAAGCGTCGCCGATTCCAACGGCCGACCGAGGTTTGAGATTTTCCGGTTCCTGCCCGAAGGTGGATGACGGGTACCGGACTTGTTGACGCGGGCGGTGTGTTCAATCAACGCACCGTCGCGTTACTGAACCGCAATCGTGACTCTTTGCTGTGAGTTATCCTGCTGCCCGACTGTAAGCACCACCGGCTGCGGTCCCGATCCGATTCCCGTGGGCACAAAGGCGATGATCTGGAGCATTCCCCACACCTCATACGGGGCCGATCCGGCGTAGTAAATTCGGGCCGGTTGCCCGCCGATGGTTAACGAAACCGGTTGGGTCGTGAAATCGGTGGACACTAAGTTGATTGCGCCGTCCGGAGCCGGCGGATTCCAGACGCCCGCACCTGTGGCGAACATCTCGATCACGGAACCCTGCGGTGCGGGATTGTCCACGCTGTTGTATGTGTATATGGGGATGCCGGACTGCGCCTGGCGATAGTTCAGGATCGCGCCCTGTCCGCTCCCGTTCTGCGTGGCGGTGAAGATCCCGGGCGAGGTGTCCGTGATCGCCACGGTAAAGGTTGCGCTCGTCTGGAAGTATCGCGTTAGGACAATACTGGCCGTCTTCTGCCCCGCCACTCCATACGGGACGACGCCGTTGATTTGCCCCGGGCTCACATAAAGCAATGGCGCCGGAATGCCGTTAAACAACACAGTGGTGTCGCTACCAGCGCTTCCGTCGCCCAGGGAGGTTGGAAACGCACCCGTGTCATCGTACTCGGTCGACAACATGGGCGGGCCGAGGTTGGATCCGAAGATGGAGACCATCTCTCCGGGCGAAATGGCAGGTTGATACGACGCGGTGTTCAAAACCGATCCAATGACTGGCACCGGCGGCCCGGATAAATGCAGCGTGACCATAACGGCGGCCGTTACAGGCGGGGTTTGATCCACCGTAGAAAAGATGACGTTCAATGGAAAAGTTCCCGTGTCCATACTGCGCAGAACACTCTCGTTTAGACCGATCGCAACGCTCGTCACCCCGCTACCCGCGGTCCCGCTGCTGGGCGATACAACCACAAAGTTGAAAGGGACAGGCACAGCCGGCTCCAGGGAAGTCACCCCTGTGAACTTAAACTTCACATTGGCGGGGCCGCCGTTAACGAACACCGTCCCGACGGGGGGCGAAAAAGAGGCCACCGGAGCGCCTAGCGTGCCCGAAATGTCGATGTTTGGGCCAACTCGAATTGAATTCTGGCAGAGGGCGTAGCTAACCGTAAGGCCGAGCCCCAAGAACGTGTACCGCACCATCCTGTCGACTCCTAACTACCGCCCACCACCGGTTACGTTCAAAATTCAGTGTGGGACGCCATCCTTGCCGGTACGGCCGTCGATCCAGCGACCGCCAAAGGTGTCTCCAGGTCCCAGTCACGCTCCGCACCATCATCATAGGCCACATTCATAATTGCAGGAAGCGGAAGCCGTTCGCCCGGAAGTATTACAGGCCCAGCTCGGGTTCGTTCTGTAATTTGTCCGCAACGCTTCGCACAGGCCGAGCCAGCTCCAGTTCACCCGAGAAAGTTCACCCTCCATCCCACTACCTAAACGAGGTTGCTCATGGCGACTGTGGAAGCGGCCAGACAGAAGCAGGTGGTGGAGTGCTTCGAACAGTACTACGCCGCCAAGGGAGACGATCGCAACGACCCGCTTCGAAATCCGGGCACGCTGTTCCAAAACCTGGCTTTTGACAAGTCCGTAGTGCAGGCGCTGCAGCGGGTCGACGGGGACAAACGCTCGTGGAAGATCCTCGACGTCGGATGCGGCGCAGGGTTCAGCCTGCTGCGGCTGCTCGCCTACGGAATCGAGCCGGAGCGACTGCACGGAATCGACATTGCGGAACACTTAGTCACGCGCGGCCGCCGGCGGTTCCCCGCCTTACACCTGACCCACGGCGATGCCACCGCGATGGACTACGAGTCCCACAGCTTCGATCTGGCCATGGAGTCGACGATGTTCATCCAGTTGATGGACGAGTCGATCTGTCAGGGGATCGCCACGGAAATTTTGCGCGTGGTGAAGCCCAACGGCTACATCATGCTGACCGACTGGCGCTACAGCTTCGGCCGTCCAGGGGTATCGGGCGCTTTCGCCGGGGAGAATCGCCCGGTTGTTCGGCGTCGGAACCCGCACTTCCGTGGTGTGCCGCACCCACGGGGCGCTGATCCCTCCGCTGGGCCGGGCGCTCTCGCGATACTGCTCTTGGCTGTACTTCCCGGCGTGCCGGTTGGTCCCTGCGCTGGTGGGCCAGATGACGGTGGTCTTGCGGAAAACGGGCTGAGCTATACCTGGAATAACTCTTACCTATTACCCTGCTGACGCCCACCGTGCCATCCGATGGACCAACCGAAGCGGAAGCTGTTCACCGGGAAGCATTTCGAGCCGTTCTCGGGTTCGTTTTGTAATGCCCGCTGGCCTGCGCTTTGGGGGCTGGGGCATTTCGTCCCAAGCGCGTGTCCTAGGGCTACAAATCAGTACATTTGGTACGAGATAAAGTATTTGGATTCAGCACTCTATAGTGGAATGGAAGATGCTCGACCAGGGCTAGTGGAACGTATGCGCACTCGTTCGATCCTGCTGGGCTTGGTGGCCGCTCTGGCTGCCGCCGTGGCTCCGCTGGGTGCGACTACCCTGATCCAACTCAGCCTGAACGACCTGATCACACTCTCCTCCGGGATCGTTCGGGCCAAGGTGACGGGGGTTCGCACAGATTATCGCGGGGCGGATATCTACACCTACTACCAGCTACAGGTATCGGAAGACTGGCGGGCTTCCGGGCTGACGCCGACGGCTCCGCAGCAGATTGAAGTGGCGGTGCCGGGCGGCGTGGCTCGCGGAGTGCGCCAGACCGTGGCTGGTTCGCCGTCGATGGTGGTTGGGCAGGAGTACGTGGTCTTCATGTGGACCAGCCGGTCGGGTTTGACCCAGGTGATCGGGCTGTCTCAGGGGTTGTTCCTGGTGCAGGCGGATGCCAACGGGAATCCCGTGCTGGTCCGGCCGGCGAGCGGCGAAACCGTGGTGGATAAGAACGGCAACCCGGTCACCGATCAGGCCTTGTCGATCAGCCTGGCGGCGTTGCGGGCGCAGACGCGGAGCACGTTGGGGGGCGCGCAGTAGCATGACGACCCGATTCGAACACAGGTTGGGACGGACTCTGGGACAGGCGTGGACACGCCGCTTGGCCCGGAATCTGAGCCTGGCCGCGGGGCTTGCGGCGTTGTGTTCGCTGTCGGGTTCCATGGCCTCCGGCTATTACAATTTCGTCTATTTCACCAGCCGCAATGCTCCGTTCAATCCAATCCCGGTGCGCTTCGATCTGAACGCGCTGACGGGAAGCACGGTTTCCTACTTCATTTCCGATCAGCCGCCGGCGGCGATGATGCCGGGCGACAGCTACGCGGCGATCGTAAGCCAGATCCGGTCGGCGGCGGCGGTGTGGAACGGCGTTTCGACGTCCACGCTGCGTTTGAGCTACGGCGGAGTTTCGACGATCGGCACACCGCAATCGACGCCCGGGATCGACGTGGTGTTCGACGACAACCTGCCGGCGGGCCTGCTGGCGTATACGCGCGTGACCACGCCAGCCGATGCGACCCCGTACGTTGGCGGCGGCTTCGTGCCGCTGCTGCGGAGCAAAGTACAACTCCGCAGCGATCTGACGGCGACGGTGGGCATCGTGAAAGGACAACCCAGCTATTCGGAACTGTTCTACACCACGCTGGTGCATGAATTCGGCCACGCGCAGGGCTTGCAACATTCGCTGGTGTCGGGCGCGATGGCGACACAAGTGACGCGCGCCACCACCAAGGGGAATCCGTTGACGCCGGACGATGTGGCCGCGGTTTCGCTGCTGTACCCGGCGGCGGGTTATGTGGCCTCCACCGGCAGCATCAACGGCAAAGTGACGTTCGCCAACAACGGCGGGGGCGTGAATCTGGCCAGCGTGGTCGCCCTATCGACCACCGGGACCGCCATCAGCGGCCTGACCAATCCGGACGGCAGCTACACCATCAACGGCATTCCTCCGGGGCAATATTACGTTTACGTGCATCCGCTGCCTCCAGCCCAGCAGGGCGAAGCGTACCCGGACAATATCGTGCCGCCGGTGGATTTGCAGAACAATGCGTTTCCCGCCAACACCGGTTTCGGGACCATTTTCGCCCCCGGCACGCGCGACTGGACGCAGGCCCAGCAGGTCGGCGTCCGGGCCGGACAAACGGCCGCCGTGAACTTTGCGGTGCAGCCCAGCGCGGGTCCCGCGATCTACAATCTCCAGACCTACGGCTACCAGGGGGTGGGCGGGCTGATTCCGGTTCCCTCGCCGTACCTGGTGGCGGGCAGCCGTCAGAATCTGGTGTTCACGGCCAATGGCGCGCTGGTAAACGGAACCACGCAGTTGACTCCTGGATTGAGTGTGAGCGCGATCGGCCCGGCGGCGCGCATGGTGGGGACGCCGACATATTATCAGCAGGGATTCCTGTATCAGGAGATCGACGCCGGCGCCGTGGTTACCACTACCCCGACTCCCGTGGCGCTGGCTGTGACCACGAACACCGACCTGTATGTTTTGCCGGCCGCGGCGACGGTAACCTCCTTCGCCCCGCCCGTGGTGAGTGCGGTGAATGGCGCGACCGATTCTTTGGGCAACTCGACGGTTACGGTGGCGGGAACCAATCTATCGTCGGCGTCGATTCTGTTCGACGGCGCGGCGGCGACGGTGGTGCAGCAGAATACCGACGGATCGCTCACGGTGACGGCTCCGCCCGGGGCTGGCGGATATTCCGCGTTCGTCGAAGCCGTCAATCCGGACGGCCAGAGTTCGGCGATGGCGCTCGGTACGGTGCAGCCAGCCACGTTCACCTACGGCGGACCGGCCAATCCGTCGCTCGCCCTGACCTCCCGCGCGTCGCTCGCGCTAGGCGCGGACCAGGTGGTCCAGATCGCCGGCGTCAACACGGACTTCGTCGATGGGCAAACGGTAACCGGATTTGCTTCCAGCGATCTTCAGGTCAAGCGCACCTGGGTGACCGGCCGCGGGCAGGTCCTGGCCAATGTGTCCGTAGGCCCGCAGGCTTCTTCCGGACCGTTCACGGTCAGCGTCGAGAGTGGAGTCGAGTTAGTTACCCTCGCGGGCGTGTTGCAGGTGCAGTCGGCGAATCCGCAGATCAGTCTGCGCGCCCCGGTGGTGGACGCCTCCACCGGCTTGGCCGGCGTGCGCGTCGGCAACGTCGCGGTGATCGACACTACCGGCATACCGGCGGGCTCACCGCTGGGCATCTTGGCAGGCTGGACCCTCACCATCGGCGGGATCTCCACGACGCCTGTTCTGGCCGCGCCGAATCAGATCCGGGCCTTCGTCCCGCAGGGTGTTCCGACGGGACCGGTGCTGGTTCACTTGATTTCCCCCATCGGCGACACGATTCCACAGATTGCCATGCAGGTGGATACGCCGCCGCCGTCCCTGGGAGCGATCTCCGGTCCCAATGGCCCGGCCAGCGACGTGGCCCATGCGGTCGGCATCGGCGATCTGGTTTCCGTCCAGGTCTTCGGCTTGGGATCGGATCCGACGCTACCGGTTTCGGCTGCCGGCGTGAGCGTCACGGTGCAGGGAGTACCCCAGACGCTCGCCCCGTTGACTCAGCTCGGCCAGGCGAATTCGTATCTGGTGCAGTTCACTTTGTCGGGGAGCCTTCCCGCCGGCTCGGACATCCTTACGTTGACCATCGGCACGCGGCAGGTACAGGGCATCTTAGTCGTCCACAACTAAACTCCTGAGTTAAGCCTGCAACGCCGGTAACGAATCGCGCGTTTGCGCGCCAACGCCCGTGCTACCCTAATACTTTGCGCCGAACCTATGCCCGCGCGGGAAAGCGAATCGTTGGTCCTGCGCACCTATCCTTACCGGGAAGCGGACCTGATCGTGAGTTTTCTGACGCGTGACCAAGGCAAGCTGCGCGGGGTCGCGCGGCGCGCCCGGCGTCCCAAGAGCGCCTTTGGTTCCGGGCTGGAGCGGCTCTCCCACGTACACATGGCATATTTCCAGCGCGAGGGCGGGGAATTGGTCAACTTAAACGGCTGCGAACTGATCGATTCACCGTTCGCCATGCAGTCGGATTACGGGCGCGGCGTGGCGCTGGATTACTTCAGCGAGGCCACCGAGCAGTTGCTTCCGGCGCAGGAACCGAATGAAAAGTTTTTCCGGCTGCTCCGAGCGGTGCTGGATTTTCTGCGGGCCGGAGGCGACATGTGGGCCGCCGTGGCCTATTTCAGCGTGTGGGCGGTGCGTCTGACAGGCGTGTTGCCGGAGATGCGCGTGAGCCAGGAGTCGGCGGAAATTGTCGAAGAGATGTTTCATACATCGGTGTCCGCGCTGACGCCGCGGGAGTGGAGCAAAGCCACTGCGTCGGACGTGCGCCGGAAGTTGATCCGCGCGATGGAACAGCACACGGAGCGTCGATTTCTAACGGTACCGCTGCTGGAGGCGCTGTAACTGGCCCCTGGCGTCTGGCCCCTTTTCGTTATGGACACTTTCCAGGAAACTGTATTTAAACTGAAGCGCTATTGGGCCGAGCGCGGGGCGATTATTCAAGAGCCCTACGACGTCGAAGTGGGCGCGGGGACCATGTGTCCGGAAACGTTTCTGCGGGTGCTGGGTCCCAAGCCGTATCGAGTGGCCTACGTGCAGCCCAGCCGCCGTCCGGCTGACGGACGTTATGGTGAGAATCCCAACCGCCTGTACAAGCACCAGCAGTTGCAGGTGATCTTGAAGCCCACGCCCGACGACGTGATCGAGCAATATCTGGGCAGTCTGGAAGCCATCGGCATCGATCTTGCCAAGCACGATTTGAAACTCGAAGAGGACAACTGGGAAGCGCCCACGCTGGGCGCCTGGGGCGTCGGCTGGCAGGTGATGCTGGATGGACTCGAGATCACCCAGTTCACCTACTTCCAGCAGTGCGGCGGCATCGATCTGGAACTGGTTCCGGCCGAGATCACGTACGGGCTGGAGCGTTTGTCGGCGTTTCTGCAGGGCGTCGAGAGCGTGTACGACATCGTGTGGGCGCCGGGTTTCAAGTACTCGGATGTGCGTTTCAATGATGAGCTGCAATTCTCGGTGTACAACTTCGAAATGGCGACGGTCGATCGCTTGTGGCGGCTGCTGGCCGAGTATGAAGCCGAGTGCCAGGAGCTGCTGGCGAAATTCCCCAAGTATCCCGAGAAGCACCGTTTCCCGGTACTGGCGGCGTATGAACAGGTGCTGAAGTGTTCGCACCTGTTTAATCTTCTCGATGCTCGTGGCGCGATTTCGGTGACCGAGCGCGTGGGCGTCATCAAGCGCGTGCGCGATTTGGCCGTGGGCACCGCCAAGCTGTGGGCTGAGCAGCAAGAGGCTGCGGCATGAGCCTCGAGTTTCTGTTGGAAATCGGTACGGAAGAGATTCCGCACTGGATGATTCCGGGGGCCCTGGCGCAACTCCAGAAGCTCGCGTTATTTGGCGGCGACATCAGCGTGGACGCGACGCCGCGGAGATTAGTCGTGCGCGCTTCCGGCATCCCTGAGCGCACGCCGGATCGGGAACAAGTAATCAAGGGGCCGCCGCTGGCCTCCGGTGAGAAGGCCGCTGAAGGTTTCGCTAAGAAGCAGGGTGCCGACGCATCCGCGCTGCGCCAAGCCGGAAACTACTACGAATTAGTCAAGCGCATTCCGGGACGCGCCGTGCGCGATATGCTGGCCGAATCGCTCCCCGGCGCGGTTCTCGGGCTGCAATGGCCGAAGACCATGTACTGGACTGGCGGCAAGAACGGACCGCGCTTCACCCGGCCGATTCGCTGGATCGTGGCCCTGCTGGCCGACGAGGTGATCCCCTTCGAAATCGCCGGCGTGAAAAGCGGCAACGTGACGCGCGGCCATCGCAAGCTGGGGTCGTCCGCGATCCCGGTGACCATCGCCAGTTACGAAAGCGAGCTGCGCAAGAATCATGTGATTCTAGCAGCTCACGAGCGGCGGCATAAGATCGAGACCGAAGCCGCCAAGCTGGGCGCGAAGATCGATCGCGACCTGCTGGAAACCCTGACGTTCATCACCGAGTACCCGGCGGCCATTCGCGGCGACTTCGATCCGGCTTATCTGGAGTTACCAGCCGAGGTGCTGACCACCGTAATGCGGCATCACCAGAAATATTTTTCCGTGGAAGCTTCGCCGGCTGAAGCCGGCGCTACCTCGCTCGCGCCGCACTTTGTCGCGGTGATGAATACTGCGGGCGATCCCGATGGCCTGGTCAAGAAAGGCAACGAACGAGTGCTGCGCGCGCGGTTCAACGACGCTCGCTTCTTCTGGGATGTGGATCAGCAGAAAAAGCTGATCGACCGCGGTGACAATCTGGCTAACGTAACGTTCCAGGCCAAGCTGGGTTCGTACAAAGCTAAGACCGATCGCGTAGTGGCCCTGGTAGGTGAGCTGGGCGGCAACACCCATGCCCAGCGCGCCGCGCTGCTCGCCAAGTGCGACCTGACCACCGAGATGGTGAAGGAATTCACCGACCTGCAAGGCATCGTCGGCGGCCTCTATGCCAAGTTCCAGGGAGAGCCGGAGCCGGTGTGGCGGGCCATCTATGAACACTACAAGCCGCTCAGCATGGAGGATTCGATCCCCGAGACGGCGGAAGGCCAGATCGTCGCTTTGGCCGACAAGCTCGATACGTTGCGCGGATGCTTCGAAGTCGGACTGGCGCCGACGGGATCGAAAGACCCCTTCGCGCTGCGGCGTGCGGCTCAAGGCGTGGTGAAGATTTTGGTGGAGGCGAAGCTGGATTTTCTGCTCGACCACTTGGCAACCGGCGAACTGCGCGCGTTCCTCGAGGAGCGAGTTCAACATTATTTCCGCGAGGTGCAGGGTTTCAAATATGACGAGGTCAATGCGGTGCTGGCGCCCGGCATCAGCGAACTGTGGGACGTCGAGGCGCGCCTGACGGCGCTGGCCGCGATCCGGCCGACCGAAGATTTCGAGGCGCTGGCGGCCGCCTGCAAACGCATCCGCAACATTCTGAAGCAAGCCAATTTCGAAGGCGGCGGCGCGATCGATGAAGCGTTGCTCGAAGCCGGACCCGAGCGCGAATTGGCGGATCGACTGGCCGAGTTCGTGATGGCCAATGAAACCGATTATTCCAATCGTCTGATGGCCATCTCCGGGTTCCGTCCGGCCGTCGACAAATTCTTCGACAAGATCCTGGTGAATGCGCCCGACGCGCGGGTCCGCACCAACCGCCTGACGCTTTTGCATAAGCTGTACACCGAATTTTCCACGATCGCCGATTTTTCGGAGATCGTCACGGCAGGAGAACAGAAATCATGAAAAACTACGTTTACAATTTCGGCGCAGGCACGGCCGATGGCGACGGCACGATGAAGGAAGTTCTCGGCGGCAAGGGCGCTGGCCTGGCCGAGATGTGCCGCGCGGGAATTCCGGTGCCGCCCGGATTCACCATTTCCACCGAAGTCTGCAACATCTACTTCCAGAACGGCAACAAGGTTCCGAGCGAAATCAACGCGCAGGTGCTCGCCGCGCTTGAGAAGCTGGAAGGCCGCATCGGGCGCAAGCTGGGCGATCCGGCGAATCCACTGCTGGTCAGCGTCCGAAGCGGCGCGCGCTTTTCCATGCCCGGCATGATGAACACGATTCTCAACCTGGGGCTGAACGACAAGACCGTCGAAGGCTTGGTGAAGCGCAGCAACAACGCGCGCTTCGCCTACGACAGCTATCGGCGCTTCATCCAGATGTTCGGCGAAGTGGCGCTGAATATCGGAATGGAGAAATTCGATCACATTTTCGATTCGCGTAAGCACAAGGCCAAGGCGAAGCTCGACACCGACCTGACGGCCGAGGATTTGCAGGCCATCATCGCCGACTACAAGAAGTTGGTGGAGAAGGAAACCAAGAAGCCGTTTCCACAGGACCCGCACGACCAGCTCACGATGTCGCGCGACGCGGTGTTCCGCTCCTGGTGGAATCCGAAGGCCTCCTACTATCGCAAGATGGAAAAGATCCCCGACGACATCGGCACGGCGGCCACGGTGCAGACCATGGTGTTCGGCAACATGGGCGATAGCTCGGCCACCGGCGTCGGCTTCACGCGCGATCCCGGAACCGGCGAGAAAGTGTTCTATGGAGAATTCCTGATCAACGCGCAGGGCGAAGACGTGGTCGCGGGCATCCGCACCCCGTCTCCGATCTCCGACCTCGAAAAGGTGATGCCGCACGCCTATCGCGAATTGCGCGAGATCACCACGAACCTGGAGCGCCACTACCGCGACATGCAGGACTTCGAGTTCACCGTCGAAGAAGACAAGCTGTACATGCTGCAGACGCGCAACGGCAAACGTACGGGTCCGGCGGCGGTGCGAGTGGCGGTCGATATGGTCGAGGAAGGCTTGATCGACAAACGCGAAGCCGTGCTGCGCGTACAACCACAGCAGCTCGATCAATTGCTGCATCCGGTGTTCGACGTGCCATCGCTGCGCAAGCTGACGCAGATCGCCACGGGGATCGCGGCCAGTCCCGGCGCGGCGGTGGGACGCGTGGCCTTCACGGCCGAGGATGCGGTGGAGTTGAGCACGAAGTCGCCCGTGATTCTAGTCCGCAAGGAAACCACGCCCGACGATATTCACGGCATGGACGTGGCCAAGGGCATTCTGACCGCGGTCGGCGGAAAGTCGAGCCACGCGGCAGTGGTCGCGCGCGGCATGGGACGGCCGTGCATTGTGGGCGCGGGCTCCATCGCGATTGAAGAACGCGCGAAGAAGTTCACCGTCAAAGCCGGCGGCAAAGTGATCACGGTCAAGGAAGGCGACTGGATTTCGATGGACGGCACCACGGCCAACGTCTATCTGGGACAGGCCGTGACCAACGAACCCGATCCCAACTCGTCCTACTTCGGCAAGCTGATGCATTGGGCCGACGAGTTTCGCGGCAGCTTCGGCGTCCGCGCCAACGCCGACATCCCGCGCGACGCACAGGCCGCGCGCAAGTTCGGCGCCGAGGGCATCGGACTCTGCCGCACCGAGCACATGTTCTTCGCCGAGGATCGTATTCCGTTCATGCAGGCCATGATCTTGGCGCGCGACGAAAAATCGCGGCGCAAGGCGCTGGCGAAATTGCTGCCCATGCAGCGCAAGGATTTCGCGGGCCTGTTCGTAGCCATGGACGGATTCCCGGTGGTGATCCGTACGCTCGATCCGCCTCTGCACGAATTCCTGCCTAAGCGCGAGGACCTGATGGTGGATCTCGCGCGGCTGCCGCACGCCGGCGCGCCCATGAAGAAGGAGATGTCGGAGAAGTACCGCATCCCGCCGGCACAACTCAAAAAACAGTTGCCCGAGTTGCTGAAGCGCGTGGAGGAGCTGCACGAGTTCAACCCCATGCTCGGCCACCGCGGGTGCCGTCTGGGCATCAGCTATCCGGAGATCACGGAGATGCAGGCGCAAGCGATTTTCGAAGCGGCCGTGCAGGTTGCCAAAAAAGGCAAAAAGGTGTTGCCCGAGGTGATGATCCCGCTCGTGGGCAGCCCGCGCGAACTGGAGTTGCAAAAGGAAATCGTCGTGCGTGTCGCCAAGGAAGTGTTGGCGAAGGCCGGCATGCCCAAGCTGCATTACCTGGTCGGCACCATGATCGAGATCCCCCGCGCGTGCCTGACCGCCGACCTGATCGCCAAGGAGGCCGAGTTCTTCAGTTTCGGCACCAACGACCTGACCCAGACCACCATGGGTCTTTCGCGCGACGACTACACCAAGTTCAGCGGCCTGTACGAACAGGTGAAAGTGTTCAAGGCCGATCCGTTCGCGTCCATCGATCAGGAAGGCGTCGGCAAACTGATCGAGATGGCGATCAAGCTCGGCCGCAGCGCGCGTCCGGACATCGAGATCGGCATCTGCGGCGAGCACGGCGGCGATCCATCTTCGGTCGAGTACTGCTACAAGGTGGGCATGAACTACGTGTCGTGCTCCCCGTACCGCGTGCCGATCGCGCGCTTGGCAGGCGCGCAAGCGGCGATTTCGGGAGACAAGAGCGAAACCATGCGCACCGCTTAGACTGGCTAGGCTGGGCCGTGCCGTGGAGCACGCACTCATGCGTGCCACGTCGCGACTCATCGCGACGCTCGGCGGGCCGTCCGAAAATTTCGCCGCGCATCGGCACGAGTGCCCGGCCCAGAGGGCGCCCCGGCACGCACAAGT
This sequence comes from Bryobacteraceae bacterium, assembly GCA_035604115.1. Classification (GTDB taxonomy): domain Bacteria; phylum Acidobacteriota; class Terriglobia; order Bryobacterales; family Bryobacteraceae; genus Palsa-187. The sequence goes on from DATNJC010000057.1 coordinate 29,422, forward strand.
GCGTGCTCCACACGGCTACTCGGGCCAGCGGTTCACTTGGAGTTGCACCGTCGCCGAAGCGCCTTCGTCCACGCGGACGCGCGCAGCCGCCGCGAGCACCGTCGACACGCGCACGCTCGACCCTTGTTCGCTTCCCACGCGGTCAAACGCCACGATCGAATAGTCCCCCGGCGGCAAGCCGGGAATCTGAAACGCGCCGTCGAGCCCGCATTGTATCGCCAGCAGAGCATCCGGCTCAGTCGGACTCTGCGGCGCAAGCAACACCGTTGCGCCCGCTCCCTTGTCGACGGTGCCCCGAATGGTTCCAGGATTAGCCTTCATGACCACCCGCACGGGCGGCGACGTCGCGTTGAGCATGACCTCTTGTCCCGTGACCTCGCGGTCGCCGAGAAACACCGCAGCGGGGTAATAACCCGCCGTCAATGCCGCCATGGGGACGATGCGATAGCGCCCCGCCGCGAGATTCTCGAAGCGCAGGGTTCCCGTCTGGCTCCCGAACCCGAGCGCAACCCGCCCAGACTCGGCGTCAATCAGCCGCACGTACGACCGGCGCTCCGCCGGAGCAACCGGAAGATCCCCCCAATCGACGATTCCCTCTCGGGTAAACGGCGGGGCCAACCGGATTTCGATATCGTCGAGATCGTGACGTGCGACCAGCGCGGACGCCTGGCCGGTCCACATGATGTCGCGATGCGTCGCCGGGTCGCGCGCTCTCTTGGATTCGGCTGCGGTCAGCGTCACCACTCCATCTGCGAAGAAAGTCGCGGGCTCGCCGGCTCGCTCGGACTCGGCCAGAATGCGCCAGTCGCCCGAGCGCACCGAAGGAAACTCGAAGCGGCCGTCGTCTTTTGTAGTGAACGACGCCTCGTCCAACCCGGGCAAACGTCCCACCAGCAGGTACCGCGCGCCCTGCGGATATCCCAACATCATCTGGCCGGTGAGGTAGGACCCGTCCGCGAATCCAGCGAGCCGCACATAAGCCCCGGACACGGGCTTACCCGCATCGTCCACCACAACGCCACGGACACGATACACCGGCGCTTCCTGCAAACGGATCTCGAAGCCGCTTTGGTCCGAGCCGCCGTGCACTGCGATCATCTGCGCATCCGTGCGATCGGTGGCGGAAGGGTAAAACGTGGTCACGACCTCAATTCGCACGCCGTCCCGCACGACCGCCTTGGCGTTTGACGGCGGACTGGCGTGGATGGTGTAAGAGCCGGGGCGCAGCTTGTCGAACACGAAGGAGCCATCGTCGTTTGTGTTGGTGAAACCGTCGGGGCCGAACGCGATCGTCACCTCCACATGCGCCGCTGGCTTTCCATCCGAGCCGACCACGCGTCCGCGCACCGTGGCGAAAGGCGCCAGTTGGTGATTCAACCGAAAGGCGTCCTTCGCCGGACTGACGCGCAATCGCTGCGGGACCAGCGGGGTGGAAAAATCGGTTTCCACCTCCCCAAATCCGGTTTTTTCAAAACGCGATTCGTAGTCGCCGGAGCTCATTCCGGTGACGCGATACGTGCCGGATTCGTCGGTGGTGGTTTCGTAGTGCGCGCCCTGCTGGGTAAACAAGCGGACGGTGACGCCCGCGACACCCGTGCCGGTGACGCTATTGACCACCGCGCCCTCGACGGTTCCACCGGTCTGCCCGGAGAGAGTGTGGGCCAGGAACAACGCGGCACTCAGTAGGGACGCTCGCACGAGACCAGTCTAGCTCCGCTAATGATGACGCGCCGGGACGCCGCGGCGTGTAAGGACTATTGCGGCCAGGAATGGATCTGCAATTGCACGGACGCGGTAGCGCCCTCTTCGACGCGGACGCGAGTCGCCGGCGCCAGCAGGCTCCCGAACGGCACCGGCGCCCCGATCGGCGTCCCCACGCGATCGTACGCGACCACCGAATAATCGCCGGGAGGCATGCCGGGGATCTGAAACGAGCCATCGCCGGCGCACTCCACCGCCATCAAAATATCCGGATCGCTCGCATTTGCGGGCGCCACGAGCACCGTTGGCCGGGTTGCATCGTCAGCCGTCCCGCGATCCACCTTCCCGCGGATGCTCCCCGTATTGGATTTCATCACCACGCGGATCGGCGGCGACGTTGCGCTCAAATCCACTTGCTGGCCGGTAACCTCGCGGTCGCCCAGCCACACCGATGCCACGTTGTATCCGTCTTTCAACGTGGGCAGAGTGACGATCCGGTATCGCCCCGGGTTCAGGTCCAGGAAATGCAGCGATCCATCGGAGCGAGGACCGGCCACCGTGCCTTCGGGGGAGTCCACGCCGATCAGCCGTAGAAACGGAGAGATTCGCTGCCCGGGCGGGACCGGTAGATCGCCCCAATCGATGACGCCTCGGCCCGAAAGGGGGCCGGAGAGACGAATTTCAACATCGTCCACATCGTGGCGCGGAACCAGCACGGATGCGTGACCCGTTGGGGTCACCTCGCTGTGAGTGACGGGATCGGTCACAGCCGGCGATTCCGCGAGCACCCGCCATTCGCCCGAGGGGACCGCAGGGAACTCGAACCGCCCGTCCGCCGCCGCGGCCGTAGAATCGGCTTCGGACTCTCCGGGCGGTCCAGCTCTTTCGCCGATCATCAGGAAACGGGCGGGAGGAATCATCAGATAACCGTTGAGCAACGAACTGTGCGTCGCGCTTACCAGGCGCACGTGGGCTTCGCGAACCGGGTGGCCGACGTCATCCAGCACTGTTCCACGAACGCCGTACACCTGGACGCTCTGTAAATGAATTTCGAGACCCGATTGTTCCAGCGCCCCCCGCACCTCGATCGGCTGCGCTTCCGCCGGATCGGTGACCGAGGGATAAAACGTCGGTACCGTCTCGACGCGCACGCTGTCCTGGCGCGTGCCGGAAGGAGCCGGCTTCTTTGACGCCGCGGGCGGCTTGGCCCTCAGCCGGTAGGTGCCCGGCTGGAGCTTGTCGAACCGGAAGGTTCCGTCGTCATTCGTGGCGGCCGTAACGGGCTCGAACATAAAACTGGCTTCCACGCTGACATGCGCGGCAGGCTTTCCATCGGGGCCGATCACGCGCCCGCGCAACGCCCCCAGCGGAAGCATTTCCCGATTCAGCCGGATGGGATCGGCGCCCGCCTTGAGCGGAGTGGGCCGGGTCGACACTGGGTTGCCGGGGGCGGTTTCCGGCGTGAAATACCCCGGCTTAGAGAAGACCGCAAGGTAGTTGCCGGCCTCTACGCCACTAAAAAGGTAGTCGCCCGACTCTCCGGTTTTGGTCTCCTGCATGCCCTCCCGCCCCACCAATTGCACCGAGACGCCGGCGACTCCGGTATGCGTGAGAGGGTTGACGACAACGCCTTCGATCGTGACGCCGCTCTGCGCACAAAGCAAGCGCGCCAGCAATAACGCGGCAATCCCACTGAGTGCCCGCATAACGTCAGGATACTCCGCACGCCGCAACGCGAGGGAGATCGGCGCTCAGACGGCCTTGCGCATGTCGCGCACCACCACTTGCCAGGGGTCGTATCCGCGCTCGGCCGAGTAGGCGTCCTCCTCGATCTGCAACGCCAAGTCCAAGTGCGCGCCGGGCTCCAACTCGGCGGCGGCCCAAGCTTTCACGTCCCAAGCCTTGGCGCGAAGCGGACGTCCCTCGGTCTTCAGGCGCAGCAGCACGATCTTCTCGCGGATATCCGGTGGCGCAGCCAGTTCCACATTCAGCGCGGCGAACAAAGGGGCCGCATTTCCGTAGCCGAACGGAGCCAGACTCAACACAGCGGCGGCAGACTTAGAGTTGATTTCTTCGAGCGCGATCGTGGAATCGATCGCCAGCTCCCGCTCGAAATCCGCGGGCGTCAACCGTTCCGCCGCGTAGTCGCGCAGACGTTCGCGGAATTCCTCCAGCCGCGACGCATCGAAAGTCACCCCGGCGGCCTGCCGGTGCCCACCGAATTTCTGGAAGAGTTCCGCCATGGATTCCAGAGCCTCCAACAAATGGAACGCCGCAATGCTGCGGCCCGATCCCTGCGCCAACCCATTTTCCAGTCCCAACACGAACGCAGGGCGGTGGAACCGCTCAACCACGCGGCTGGCGACGATGCCGACTACGCCGCGATGCCAGCCCTCGCCCGCGAACACCAGCGCAGCGTCACCATCGGTAACCGGTTGCTCGGCGCACTGCTCGTAAATCGCCCGCGCGATTTCAGCCTCGGTCTGCTGGCGGTCCTGATTCAGGTCGTGCAGTTTCGCGGCGAGCTCACGAGCCCGCGCTGCGTCGGCAGTCAGGAACATCTCGATCACGTCGTTGGCGCTATCCATGCGTCCCGCGGCATTGATGCGCGGGGCCACGCGGAACGCGACCTGGCCCGCGCCCGGAGCTGAGCCTGCGGGGAATCCGGACACGTCCAACAATGCGCGCAGCCCCGGATTGCGCACCTGGTCCAACCCAGCCAGCCCGCGCTTGACGATCACGCGATTCTCGCCGGTGAGCGGCACCACGTCGGCCACCGTGGCGATCGCCACCAGCTTGAGAAACGAATCCAGCGTGCGCTCGCGCCTCGCGTCCTCCCAGCCGGCCGCGCGAAGCAGCGCGTCCACCAGCTTGAAAGCCACAGCCGCACCGCACAGGTTCTTCTCGGGATACGCGCAATCCGGCCGATTGGGATTGAGCACCGCGACCGCCGGCGGAAGCTCGGCCTCCGGCAAATGATGATCGGTGACGATGACGTCGATGCCCAGCCCGGCGGCATGCCGGACCACATCGTTGGCGCGGATGCCGGTGTCGACGCTGACGATCAGCGACACGCCCTGCGCGGCCGCGTCTTCCACCACTTCGCTGCGCATGCCGTAGCCGTCGCGCAGGCGGTGGGGCACGTGAAAGGAGGCCGCTCCCCCCGCCAGTTCAATCCCTTTCTTAAGAATTACGATGGCGCTGGTCCCATCGACGTCGTAATCGCCGTAGAGCAAAATGCGCTCGTTCGACTGGATCGCCCGGTGCAGACGTGCGACCGCCGCGTCCATGTCGCGCAGCAGTGCGGGATCGTGCAGATCGGCGAGCGCGGGCGAAAGAAACTTCCGCGCGGCATCGGGCGTGCGATATCCCCGCGCCCACAGCACTCGAGCCGCCGGAGCGGCGATACCCACGGGCCGTTCCAGAGACGCGGCTCCCCCAGCGTCACTGGGAGCGATGGTCCACTTCAAGCGGCAGCCCCCTCGAGTGGGAACTCAATTCTTGGAATAATAGCTGCCCAGCGCAGGCCCGTCATCGTCCTCTTCCGCATCGTCGGTGTGCGAGTACGCGTCGTCGATCCGTTCCTGCAAATCGTTAAATTCCTCGTGCCATTCCGTGTTGAGTTCGTACAGGTAGCTGCGCCCGGCGTAATCGAAGCCCAACTCGATCGAGCAGGTGAAGCCGTCGTAGGCCCGCATCTGGCGCAGCCGGCCTTCGATGGCGCGGGTCTCTTCGGCCTCCAGTTGCGCGTCCTCGAGCGTCGCCAGAGCTTCGTCGACTTCCTCCGCGCTGAAGTCTCTGGCGTACATAGTCACCACTCGCGCGCCCGCCGCTTCGGCCGCCGCGATGAATTCACGGTGATCCGGATGCCGCGTGACGTCCCAGTAGGCGCAGGTCTGACGGCCGGAGGCTCCCAGGAATCCGTGGAACACCACCAGACCGCGCGAAGTCAGGTCTTCCTGGATCTGGGCGCGAAGCGTATTGAGGTTGCTGGTCATTCGGAATCTAGTCTACCTTGTGGGCGCGGCCCCTCCGTCATCACCAGGGCGTCGTGCATGTTGGCGTAGTCGCGGGCCGCGGGAGTGACGATGGTTTTGGGCCCGATGAAAATCTTGCGCGAGTCCCGCACCGCCCGGCGGACATCATCCTCGCAGACAAAGTCGACCACCGCAACCGGTGTCGCTGGCGGCGAGGCAGTCGTTGCCGCACCGCCCGCGGTGGCCGAACCGCGCGCGTGAGCAAGCGGTACGGTCGCGGGCGTCATACCGCGACGCTCCAGGTAGCGCTTCACCGCGCCGATCACCTGTTCGCGCGTCATTTGTTCGCCAGCCGGCGCCACGCTTGGCACGCCATAAGCCAGCCGCTTGATATTCACCAGATGCAGCGGGCCCACATTATCGCTAGTCGAATTGCCGGCCACCGCTCCGCAGCCAAGCGTCATCGCCGGGAACAGATTGGTCGTCGCCCCGGTGGAACCCAGAGACGTGGGCGAGTTGGCGACCACGCGAAACGCCGGCATGCGCCGCGCATATTCCCGGGTGCGCTGGTCGTCGCTGGAGTAAATCCCGCACGTATGTCCCAGTCCGCCGAAGTGGAGCACCGCTTCGCACGCGGCCAGCGCAGCGTCGAAATGTTCCACAAAGTACAGCCCCAACACTGTGGTGAGTTTCTCGGCCGATAGCGGATGCTCTTTTCCGATGCCGCCCAACTCAACCAGCAACACAGGAGTATCGTCGGGCACGGTGAACCCCGCCATGCGCGCCATCTTCGACGCAGGCTGCCCGACACAATCGGGACAGATCGCGAAATCTTTAGTAAACAGCAGGCGCTCCAGCGCCGCGGTCTGGCCGGCGTCGCAAAGATGAGCCTTCCGCGCGCGGAATTCAGCCAGCATGCGATCGCGCAACGAACGCTCGGCGACAACGGTCTGCTCGCTCGAACACAGAGTGCCATAGTCGAAGGTCTTGCCCCGGATGATGTTCTCCAACGCGTGGCCGATGTCGGCCGAAACATCCACCAGCACCGGAACATTTCCGGGACCCACTCCGAACGCCGGCTTGCCGCTAGAGTAAGCCGCGCGCACGATCCCGGAGCCGCCGGTCGAAAGGATCACCGCCGTGCGGCGATGGCGCATCAACTCGGTAGTGCTCTCAATGGTAGAGCCGCCGATGCACCCCACGATCCCTTCAGGCGCGCCAGCCTGTTCCGCCGCCGCGGCCAGCAGCGCCGCCGTCTCGCAGGTACAAGCGCGAGCCCGAGGATGCGGGCTGAGCACGATCCCATTCCCCGATTTGAGCGCGATGAGCGTTTTGTAAATCGCCGTCGAGGTCGGGTTGGTCGTAGGCAGGATCGCGGCGATCACCCCCATGGGCTCGCCGATTTCGACGATCCCTTGCTCGCGGTCTTCGTTGAGCACTCCCAGCGTGTGCATCGAGCGCATCCGCTGGGGCAGCGTTTCGGCCGCAAGCATATTCTTGGCAAGCTTATCGCGCGCATTGCCATAGCCAGTCTCGGCCACGGCCATCTCCGCCAGGCGCGCCGCGTGTGTGCGAGCGGCGCCGGACACGGCTTCGACGACCGCATCCACTTGTTCTTGCGAGAAGTGGCGATACCGCGTCCAAGCCAGGTAGGTTTGCTCCACCTTGGCGCGGACTTCTTCAATGGACGCTAGTGCAGATGCCGGAGCGGACATGCGTTCGTGAGCATGTTAACCCACGGATTTATCGCCGGCCTTAGGGGCCTTAGGCGCGCCGGGCAGGATCTTCTCGACGTCGGTATGGGGAGCGGGAATCACATGCACAGCCACCAGTTCGCCCACCCGCCGCGCCGCGGCCGCACCCGCGTCGGTGGCCGCTTTGACAGCCCCCACATCGCCGCGAACCGTAACGGTGACGAATCCAGCGCCGATGTATTCTTTCCCCGTCAGCACCACTTTGGCGGTTTTCACCATAGCGTCGGCGGCTTCGATCGCGCCCACCAACCCTTTGGTCTCCACCATGCCGAGTGCTTCCATGGTTCCCTTCCTCCCGGAATCTCTACGCTAACACACAACGTCTTGGAATGATGTCATCCTTACTTAGCAGGGGCGCGTCAAGTTTGGTGTGTAACCTGTGGCGACGCTGTGGGCATCTCTACAAGCAGAGGGCTCGCGCCGTACGACGCCGTTCATGACGAATCTTCAAACTTGCCGCATTGCCCTCACCTTGCTCGTGGCGCTGGGGCTGTGTGCGACCCATGCGGCGGCGCAATCCGGCACAGTGAAAGCGGAGGGCCAAGCTCTGCCCGGCGTGACCGTCAGGGCCACCCAAGGCGACCGGATCCTGCTCACTCTCACCGCCGATAACGGCGAGTTTCAGTTCGACGGCATGTCGCCGGGACAGTGGATCGTCGAGGCGGATTTGTTCGGCTTCGATCATCTTCGTCGCGAGGTGCAGGTGGGGACGTCGCCCACGAAAATCGATTTGACGTTGCAACTTCGGGCGCGCGCGTCCAGTCAGCAAGCCGCGGCACGGAACGCCCAGCAACCTGTGGCGGCGGAGAATGTCGATACGCAAGGCAACCAGAATGGCGCGTTCGCGGGAGCCGAGCCCGCGCCGCAAGCCTCGGTCGAAAGCTCTAACGAAGCCTTCCTGGTGAACGGCACCGTCAGCACCGGTTTGCAAACCAACGGCGGCGATTTCGCGCCAGGTCCAGGTGGATTCGGCCCCGGTGGTTTCGGGCCAGGCGCACTTCCGGGCGGTCCCGGTGGACCAGGTGATCCGAACGCACCAGGCGGACCGGGCGGCCCAGGAGCAGCGGGCGGGCCCGGTGGTCCTGGTGGTGGCGGTGGAGGTCGCGGTGGTGGCGGCTTCGCAGCCGGCGGCGGTGGCGGTCCCGGCGGCTTCGGCGGAGGTGGCGGTTTCGGCGGACGCGGCGGCGGAGGCCGTGGCGGCGGACGCGGCGGTGGACGCGGCCAGAACCAAGCCTTCATCGGCAATCGCGCCCGGCGCGGCAACAACCAGATCCGCTTGCAGTTCTTCTATACGGTGGCCAACTCCGCGGTGAATGCCGCGCCCTATTCGCTCAACGGACAGGCAAACATCAAGCCGTCCTACGCGCAGAACCGTTTCGGCTTCAATCTCGGCGGACCGTTGACCATCCCCAAACTGTTTGATTTGGGCAGCAAGGTCAATTTCACCATCAACTATTCGGGAAACCTGCAGCGCAATCCCTTCGATTCGACCACCACGGTGCCCACGCTCGCGCAACGCAGCGGCGATTTCTCCGGTACCGGCAGCGCGATCTACAATCCGTCCACCGGGCAGCCGTTCCCCAACAACCAGATCCCGCTCTCCCAGCAAAGCGCGATTGCGCTCGGGCTAATGAACTACATTCCGCTGCCCAACCAGAACGCCGTTCAGAACTATCGCTTCCTCACTTCGGTGCCCCAGAATGCCCAGAATCTCAGCGTGCGCACCGGCGTGACGCTGACGCGCAAGAACCGCCTGGCGCTGACCTACAACCTGCAAAATCGCAACGGCATCAACGAACAGACCTTCGGTTTTCGCGACGGCACCCAGGGCGCCGGCAACAACGCCAGCCTCACCTGGACCCACAACCTGGGCACGCGCAGGTTCAACAATCTGACCGTCAATTTCAATCGCAACACCAACCTCACGAATCCGTTCTTCGCGAATGGCACCAACGTCGCGGCGCTGCTCGGGATTCAGGGGACTTCATCGAACCCCCGCAATTTCGGCCCGCCCACGCTGTCGTTCACCAACTTTGGATCCGTCAGCGATTCGAGCCCGGTAACCAGCGCCGTGCAGAACTCCGGGCTCTCCGACGGCTTCAGTTGGAACCGCGGCAAGCACAATTTTTCGTTCGGCGGAGGCTACACCTGGTATTTGAACAACACCATCACCGACGCCAACGGGCGCGGGACGTTTACCTTCACCGGACTCTCCACCAGCGCGCTCAATGCGAATCTGCAGCCGCAGGCGGGAACCGGCTGGGATTTCGCGGATTTTCTCCTGGGCCTTCCGGAATCCGCCTCCGTGCGCTACGGCGAATCCAGCCAGTATTTCCGCAGCGACGCGTACAACGCGTATGGACAGGACGATTGGCGCGTGCGCAGCAACCTCACCGTGAATCTCGGCCTGCGCTACGAATTCTTCTCGCCCTGGAAAGAGAAGTACGGGCGGCTGGCGAATCTCGACATCGCGCCCGGCTTCACCGCGGTAGCTCCCGTGGTCGCCGGCGGAGTCGGTCCGTACTCGGGCCAATTTCCCGCCGCATTGATCGATCCCGATCGCAACAATTTCTCTCCGCGCATCGGCATCTCCTGGAAACCGCGCCCGCAAGGCAAGATCGTCATCCGCACCGGTTATGGCTGGTATTACAACCTGGGCGTCTACAACCAATTTGCGTCCCGCCTCGCCGCCCAGCCTCCCTTCGCACTTTCGACCACCGTCAACACCAGCACCACGGATGTCTTGACGCTGGCCAGCGGCCTCACGGCCACGCCCGCGAACAAGACCGTCACCAACACCTTCGCGGTCGATCGCAACTATCGCGACGCCTACGCGCAGAGCTGGAATTTTTCCATCCAACGCGACTTGCCCGGATCGCTGGTCGGCGAGGTAATTTACACCGGCACCAAAGGCACGCGCCTGGACATTCAAGAGAGCCCCAACCGCGCTCCGGCCGGATCGTCGCCATTGACCAGCGAGCAGAAATTGCAGATCGGCAACGCCGTCGGCTTCACGTATGACACGCCCGTAGGCAACTCCATCATGCACTCGGGTCAGGTGCGGCTGAATCGCCGCTTCCGCAACAACCTCTCGTTCCAGTTGCAGTACACCTACTCTAAATCCATTGACGATTCTTCCACGTTGGGCGGGGCGGGGAACACCGTCGCGCAAAACAATCTGGATCTGTCGGCCGAGCGTGGCCTGTCCAGCTTCGACCGCCGCCACGTGCTGACCGCCAATTACACCTGGCAATCCCCGGTAGGCGTGCGCAACGGCCTGTTCCAAAACAAGCCGGTGCTGGAGAAAGCTCTCAAGGATTGGACCATCTCCGGCAACGCCACCGCCGAAACCGGCACGCCGCTGACCGCGCGCGTGCTGGGCAATCTATCCGACACCGGCGGCACAGGTTCCATCGGCAGCGGCCGGGCCGAGTCCACCGGACTCCCGATTGACGCCGGCGGCGGATTTTTCAACTTGCTGGCATTCACCACGCCGCCTCCGGGACAATTCGGCAATGCCGGCCGCAACACCATCCCCGGGCCAGGACTGTTCTCGATGAACCTATCGCTAGCCCGCAGCATCAACCTGAGCGAACGCAAGCGCATGGAAATTCGCGTGGACTCCACCAATTTCCTAAACCACGTCAACATCTCGAACGTAGGCACGGTAGTGAACTCACTGACGTACGGCCTTCCCACATCCGCAGTCGGAATGCGCAGTCTTTCCGCGACAATAAGGTTCCGCTTCTAAGAGCACTCTATGAGACGCCTTCTCTTTCTCCTGACCGCAGCTCTCCTGGCGCAAGATGTCACCTTCAAAGTCGAAAGCAACCTGGTCATCGTCAACGTAGCGGTGCGCGACCGCAACGGCGCGCCCATCACCAATCTCAAGAAAGAGGATTTCGTGGTGCTGGAGGACGGTGTGCCGCAGTCCCTAGCCGTCTTCGAACTGGAAAAGCTAAACAGCGACCTGCTCACGCCCGTCTCCTTCACCGCCAACAGCCCGCGCACAATCGAAGAGAAAGTGCCCGAAGTAGCCGCCGGCACGAGCGTCACTAAGCCCACCGCAGCCGCCCCCACCCGTCACCAGGACAAGCGTCTGATGGCGCTGTTCTTCGATTTCTCCTCCATGCCGCAGCCCGATCAAGTCCGCGCGCGCGATTCCGCCGTAAAATTTCTGTCCTCGCAGATGACCGCCTCCGACATGGTCTCCATCATGACCTTCGGCAATCGCCTGCAAGTGGTCGAAGACTTCACCGACGACCGCGACCGTCTGCTCGACACGCTCCACAAGATGGCCCTCGGCGAAGCCAGCGAACTAGCCGCCACCGCGGCCACCTCGGCCGAAGAGGGCGACGATAGCGGCGCGTTCACCGCCGACGACACCGAGTTCAACATCTTCAACACCGACCGCAAGCTAAGCGCGATCGAAGACGCCGCCAAGAAATTGAGCGTCTATCCCGAAAAGAAAGCCCTGATTTATTTTTCCAGCGGCGTCAGTAAAACCGGAGTCGAGAATCAGAGCCAGCTCAAATCCACCGTGAACGCGGCCGTACGCGCCAACGTGTCGATCTATTCGGTGGACGCCCGCGGCCTGGTGGCCACGCCCCCCGGTGGCGACGCCTCCACCGCCTCGCCGCGCGGCACCGGCGTCTTCAGCGGCACCAAACAGCAGAGCCAGCGCGACAGCTTCAACGATTCCCAGGAAACGTTGACTTCGCTCTCCTCCGACACCGGCGGCAAGGCGCTGCTGGATTCGAACGACCTCACCATGGGCATCCGCCAGGCCCAGACCGACATCAACAGCTACTACATCCTCGGCTACTATCCTTCCAACTCCGCGCTGGACGGAAAATATCGCAAAATCCAAGTGAAGCTGGCGACCCCGCAATTGCAAGCCAAGCTCGATTACCGCGCCGGATACTACGCCGCGAAAACCTTCCAGAAATTCACCGCCGGCGACAAGGAGCGCCAGCTTGAAGAAGCCCTCACGCTAGGCGACCCGGTGAGCGAACTGCCGCTAGCGCTCGAAGTCGACTACTTCCGCGTAGCGCGCGACCGCTATTTCGTCCCCATCTCGGTGAAGATTCCCGGATCGGTGCTGGCGCTGGCGAAGAAGGGTGGCAAGCAAACCACGGACCTCGATTTCATCGGCCAGGTGCGCGACGCATCCGGCAAACTAGTCGGCGGCGTTCGCGACAACATCACCGTAAAACTAACCGACGCCAATGCCGAACGCCTCGGTAACCGCAACCTGCAATACGATGCCGGACTCACGCTAGGTCCTGGCCAGTATTCCCTCCGCTTCCTGGCGCGCGAGAATCAGAGCGGCAAGATGGGCACCTTCGAAACCAAGTTCACGGTGCCGGACCTGAACGCAGGCCGCAATCTGCGCTTAAGCAGCGTAATCCTGAGCAGTCAGAAAGAACCGGTCGCGGCCGCCGTAGGATCCGCGGGCGACAACAAGAGGTTGCTGGCCGGACATCCGCTAGTCGACAACGGGCAAAAAACCGTGCCCAGCATCACCCGCGTATTTCGCAAGGACCAGACCCTATACGTGTATTTCGAAGTCTACGATCCGGCGTTGCCCAATGCGTCCGGCGAAGGCGCGCGCACCCCCAGCCTAACCGCCGAAATCGACCTGCTGCAAGGCGCCCGCAAGGCCTTCTCCTCGCCGCCCGTGCGCGTCAACAAGCTAGCGACCACGCGCCCCGGCGTCGCGCCGTTCAGCTTCCAGATCCCGTTAGCCCGGATCGCCGGCGGCCAGTACGTAGCGCAAGTGAATGTAATCGACGAGAACGGCCGTCACTTCGCCTTCCCGCGCAATTCCATGGTTGTCCTGCCATAGCTTGTCTTGGCATAGCTTGTCCTGCCATAGCTTGTCCTGCGAGAGCTTGTCCTGCCAAAGCTTGTCCTGCCATAGCTGTCCTGCCAAAGCTTGTCCTGCCAGAGCTTGTCCTGCCATAGCTGTCCTGCCAAAGCTTGTCCTGCCAGAGCTTGTCCTGCCATAGCTTGTCCTGCCATAGCTTGTCCTGCCATAGCTTGTGGGGCAGGATGTCATCCTGCGGCGGGTTGGCAACCCGCCTCCGGCCGCAGCTTTCACAACCTGCCCCCCTTGCTAGCCGACATCCCAGCAACCCAAGCCACCACCATAGCGTTAGCCGGCTTGTACAAGTTGAAATCCACCAGACTATGCAAAGAGATCGCCACCAACGCTCCCAGACACGCGGCATAGAAATACGTTTCACCCCGCTCCCCGAGCTTCCGCCACAGCGCCCGATAAACCATCGCCGCCACCATCAGCAACGCCAGAAACCCAGCCGCGCCCAACTCCGCTAGAAGCTGCAAATAATCGTTATGCGCGAAATTTACAGTCAGCAGCGGAGCCACCGTCTGGTAACGCATATAAGCCGATTGAAACGCCCCCAAACCGCAGCCCACCAGCGGAAACGCCCGCACCAGATGCAGCGTATCCCGCCAGATCCCGAGCCGCGCGTCCGAGGAAATCTCGCCGGCTCCACTAGCGCCATCGAAGCGCTGAATCAAACTGATCGACGGCAGCAGCACGGCGAGCAGCAGCACCACCCCAGCCGCGGCCGCCACCGGCAGCCATGCGCCGCGTCCCGCCCGCCGAGCATCGTCCCGCCGCTCGATCACCAGCGCCGCGGCTCCCGAAGCAAACAGACCCGCCAGCGCCGCGGCGAATCCCATGCGCGACAGCGACGCCGCGACCGCCAGCAGCATCACCGCCACCGCCGCCAGCCAGCCCCAGGTTTCCAAAACGGCCTTCCAGGCGACGCCCTGATGCCGCGTCACGCGCCGCCACGCGGCGAAAGCGAACATCGCCGCAAACGGCAGGCACATCTCCAGCAGACCGGCAAAGTGGTTGCGGTTTTGGTACGTCCCGGTGGCGCCTCCCGGCTTGGACCCCGCGGCAGCTTGCAGAATCCCCAACACAGCCTCGAGCACACCCAGCACGACCAAAGGAATCGCCAGCCGCCAAGTGCGTTGGGGCTCGCGCGACGCCCACTCCGCCGCCATGTCCGCTACCAGCGCGAACACCACGATGCAGGCCAGCAACGCGAGCATTGCATCCAAAGTCGCCGAAGGCATCACGCTGATGGGAAAAAATCGGTTCGCAGCCCCCGCTTGCGCAGCCGCGCTGTAGATCTCCAAACTGGAGGGCGACAGAATCTGCAACACACCCCGCGGCAACGGGATCAGTTGCAGCGCGCACAGCGCCACAGTGAAGCCGAGCAGCGCCAGCATAGGCCCGGAGATCGCCGCCATCCATCTGCGCTGAACCGCGCGAACGCCAATGTAAATCAGTCCCAGCGACCCCAAAGCGGAAGCGCAGTAATGCCACGCGGGAACGTCGGAGCCGCCATTATTGAACGCGGCCACCGCCAGAATCGCACTCAGCGCGGCCAGGGTGAACAGGGGCATGGCTCCCATCGCGGAACACAAGCGGCAACTTCCGCCGGCGCGAGTACCGCTTTCTCAGGATACCGGCGGGTGCGCCGCAGTTTCAGGATACCGGCGCGCGCGCCGCAGTTTCAGGACGATGGAGCGATAAGGGTTAGCAGAGACTCTTGCGCATGCTTCGACGGCGTCCAATGGCCGCCAGAGCAACCGCCGCGATCCCGAGTCCCGATAACGTAAGCGATCCCGGTTCCGGAGTCGCAATGTCCCCAGTGATGATGACATTCATGTTCGTCGCGGGACTAGTGGTCGTTTCAAAGGACCCGCCCGTCAAATCCGTGCCATCCCAGCCATAAATCGTGCCGGTAGGTCCGCCCGTGGTCGCGAGCGTGTACCATCCGCACCCGTTGAAGCCCGTTGTGGTTCCCACGCATCCGCTCAGTCCGCCGGCCAAGGTTCCGTCGGCGGCGAACTGGTACGTGTTACCCCCGATCAGCAGCAGGTTCACCGCGAACGTGACCTGATAAATCGGCACGCAAGTAGTCCCGTCGCTGGCCAGATAACCCGAGTTGCCCGCGCAATTGGACGCGCCGGTGTAGCCCGCCGCAGTGATCGTGGGATTCGAAGCGATGGAGGAGAAGCTGCAGTTGTCCGGCCCCGAAGTCGCGCTGCACGCGCTGGACTGGTCGGCGAAACTCCCGAAGTACAAATTGATGGCGCTAAACTCGCTCTGAAACGCGGCCGCCGTATTGTCCCCTACGAGATTGGCGGCTGCAAAAACGGTAATCGAGTTGACGATGTAATTGTTCCCGGCCGCCAGCGAAAAAGCGTCGCCGTAGATGAAGCCGTTCGTGGCCACGCCGCCACCTTTATCGCAAGCCAGATCTCCACAATTGATCCAGTCGAAATTCGACCGCCCCACGCCCGGGGCATTAACGGTTGGGCCCGAGGGCAACCCAACACTATAAAGCGTGGCGCCCTGTCCGGCGACCGTCCAAGCGAGCGCACAGATCCCCATCAGTGGACCGCGCCCGATCTTGTTGAGAAGTGTTCTCACGCTCTGGATTCCTACGAATCGGCCTATTTCGTGCTGATCGGCGGCGGCGGTCGCCGAATTTCAGCCTGAGGCCCGCCACTGGAGCCCACCCCAGCCTGCGTTCCGCCCGCCCGCGTTCCAGCGGTAATGGAGCCGCTTCGTCCACCCACCTGCCGGCCCTGATTCAAAACTTGAAGAGCGGACTCCGGCGCCAAATTGAACTGCGCTGCGCCGGCAGCCAAATTCACACTGACCGTGTCCCCATTCCGACCCAGCTTCACGCGGCTCTGTTCGCTGATCACGATGCGCGAGCCGTCCTGGAAGCGAAGGACCACCGTGGCGCCTCCCGCGCGCAGCTCATCTCCGGCCGTGACCGGCCACGAGGAAACCCCCTCCGGCGGCATCGCGACTCCGTTCAAATCGAACGCCGCGCTACTAGATGCCGTGCCCACGGGAGCGGCCGCAAACGCCACCGCGGCAACACAGCACGCCACAACCGAGGTTGTTAAGAGCCGCCTCACCCTACCTCCCAGAGTCCGTCGAGCTTACCACCCATCAATTATGCGGGATCGTTCCTCATAAGATCAAGGAAAAAAGACACTTTCTGACGAGAGTGTACTGCATATGTCATACCGTTGGCGACGCTTGCGACCCGTGCTAGCATGATCCCCTAGAGTGCATCCATCGCCTCCAACTCCCGCGCCCGAACAGGACGCCTCCCCGCACGCGTTTTCCACAATTTACTCACAGATTTTCCTAGCTCTGTGCTGCGTCTTTTTGGCCCTGGCGGGCGGCTGGCGAGCTTTCGCGGACACCCAAGTGGACACCCAACCAGACGGCCCGTTTTTGGAACAAGCCTGTCGCCTGCGAGCGTGCGATCCCGACCAGCCGGCCCGCCTGGCGGATCGCATCGCCGACGCCGGTCCCGCCGACCCGGGTTCCTCCGGACCGGGTTCCTCCGGACCGGAAGAAGCCCTGCATTGGTCGCGCCTGGCCCTAGCCAACGACCCAGCCTCGCCCTTTCGATGGTGCGACTTAGGCGACCTCTATCTGGCCCTCCGCCCAGCCTCCCATGCCGCCGAGTACCTGACCCAAGCCCGCGCCTGTTTCCGCCGTGCCGAGGCGCTGGCGCCGGCCAACCCCATCATCTTGCAGCGCATCGCCAACTTCCACTACCAAATCGGCGAACCCTCCGAAGCCGTAAAGCGCTCCTACCGCATCCTGGAACGCGTCCGCCAATTCGACGACATCATCTTCTCCAGCTACCTCCGCTTCGGCGTGCCCCAGCCGGAGATCCTGGCCCGAGGAATACCGCCCGAGCCCGACCCAATGCGCTCGTATCTCCGCTTCGTCTTCGCACGAAATGACGAAGCCGCAGCCACCGCAGCCTGGCGCTGGACCTCAGCCCCCTCGCAAATATCCGTAATCACCAGCCCGCTAGCGCTGTCGTATGTAAACCTCCTCTGGCGCCAGCGCGATTTCGCCGCAGCCGCCGAGGCCTGGGCCGGATACCTAGGCACCCGCGCCGGCGACTACCCGCGTCCCAACCGCATCTTCAACGGCAGCTTTGAGACCGAGCCAGACGACGGCAATCCCCTGGACTGGAGGCGCGACCGCGTGGACGGAGTCGAAATGGAGCGCGACTCCCAAATTCAACAACAAGGCGAAGCCTCCCTGCGCATCACATTCCAGGGAAAGCAGAACCTGGACTTCCACCATCTGAGCCAGACCCAGCCCGTCCCGCCCGGCGCCTACCGCCTCCAAGCCATGGTCAAGATCCAGGACATCACGACCGACCAAGGCGTGCGCCTTCGCATCCTAGACCCAGAAGCCCCAGGTCGTCTAGATGTGAGCACCCCCGCAATGACCGGATCAAGTGACTGGCACGCCATAGAGCTGCGCGTGGAAGTCCGCCCGCCCACCCGCGTGGTTCGGATCGAAGTCGCCCGCCAACCGTCCCTGAAATTCGACAACAAAATCGCCGGAACGCTGTGGCTGGACGCAGTGTCATTAACGCGCACCAATTGAAGATCTCCGGCATGTGGGGCAGGTTGGCAACCTGCGGCGGGTTGGTAAACCCGCCCCCAATGAGCGCAAAACTAATCCGCGCCAAATCCCGCCCTAAAGCACGCTCGTACCGACCCCCAATCTGAATCCGAGAGTCGCCCGACCAACCGAACCTCCCGCTGCGGGAGCGTTACAGGAAATAACCGGAAGTACGAAGCGGCGTGCAATCCCGCTTGCTTCCAATCCAGCAAAGCGCAGTCGGTCGGAGCCTGCGTCGTGATCAGTCCCACCACGACGTCAGGCCGGTGCCGATGCTAGTCCTCAGTAGAGAGCACCACCGCGGGACGAGTCTCTTATCACGAGCGAGGTCACGTTGGCGCCAGGAAACGCCCTGACGACAACATCGCCGGGCCTCAACGATCTTCCCGCTCTTGGTCCTCGAAGCGCCACACTGCCGCGGCCGTCGCCTCGGCCAGATCCTCGTCAGTCCAAGTATCGGACCACTGCACCGCGCGCCCGCCCGCAAGATCCGCCAACTGCCGCGCCCAATCG
Source organism: Bryobacteraceae bacterium (assembly GCA_035604115.1). Taxonomy (GTDB): domain Bacteria; phylum Acidobacteriota; class Terriglobia; order Bryobacterales; family Bryobacteraceae; genus Palsa-187. The sequence goes on from DATNJC010000057.1 coordinate 47,871, forward strand.
AGCACCTTCCCGGCTTCCTCCGGCGGGAGTGCCCGCACCACACTGATCAACGATTCTTCCTGCGCAGTGAGCACCATAATTCCGTTCTATCCTCGCAAACCAGAGTTGCAGGTTGCGGCTGAAGGAGATCCGTGCAGCCGCCAGGTCTCTGATGTGTGGGGCAGGTTGGCAACCTGCGGCGGGTTGGTAACCCGCCCAGACAAGTGCCGAGTGCAAACAGGTCCGTCCACCTCCGCTTGCCAACCGGCGTGCAGCGATTGGCTCGCCAGCCGTCATGCCACCACGACCCACGCGGCTGGGGATGAAACTATCTGTGCCAGTACGCCGACGGTCGCGGGCAGGTGCCATCCAAGCGGACATAACTACGGGTTCTAGGAAGCTAGCTCTTATCCCCCTTTGGGGTGCGGCGGCTGTGGTAGGTTAAGCTCTTGTGGTGGGTTAAGCTCTTGAAAGGTTTTGTTGGTTTGCGCGATTTGGTTTAGATAAAAGCGAGCCAAAACTTCTGGATTGTACGTCCTCTCGAAATCCGCCGCTGAAAATTGTCGGGCATAACCAAGGTCGACAGCCATTGCTCGAAGCAGCGCATTCAGCTTGTCTTGCCGAATGCGCCCACCTTCATTAGTATTTAGGCGCTGATCGAGGTAGGCCGTGAAAAGCTCTGCCCAAGCATCCCTCACAGGCTTTACATCATGGAAAAGAATATCGATGACGTTTAACGCCTGGACGGGACGTTCAGCGAAAGTAGCCATTCGCCACTGCATCAGGGTTTGGAAGACCTCAAATTTCTGTTGGACTTTGTGTCTTCTATTGGCCAGCCACGCTGATATCTGAAGCGCAAACAGAGGAGCTAAGAACGTGCCTACAGCGCCTGCGAGTGCCGCAATAGCAGTAATCTTTGCCCAATCCGCCGCGCTCATCTGGGAGACCATATGCGTCTTTCATCTTGCAGCAAAGCTCTGTCGTTATGCAAGTCACAAGTGAACGGCCCGGTAACCGGCAAGCGAGCGCCCGGTAAAAGGGGTCGTCCGATCCACGTTCAAGAGAGCGGCTACGTCCTCACGGCGCTAGTCGTCGTCGATCAGCTTCCGGGCGTGGTCGATCTGCCGCCAGGTGAGTTTCAGATGCGCCCGAATTTCACGGCCCGGCTGATGAACGCTTTCGGACGAGAAGAAAAGGAGCTACACTAAATTGTCGATTTTCACAAGAACAGGAGAAAGTTTCGATGGCTGAAAAAGTACTATCTTCTTCCGAGGTGCAGAAGGAAACCGAACGCATCTTCTCAGAAAAAGTTAATGAGTTTGCCGCGACATTAGCGATTGCTCCCTGCCAGGTCTGCAGCTGTCCCAGTTTTGTAATACCCTTTCCCCCGGGCCAAGACCATTTTCTGAGTATTTATAGACCATAGCCGCAGTGGCGAAAATGGGCTGTTGCGTGTTCTGAATTCACCGCAGTAAGGGCCGCGGCCACGGCATGCTCCAGCAATTCCAGTTGGCGGATCTTCCAAGCTCGCAACCT
>DATNJC010000058.1:0-13536 GCA_035604115.1 Bryobacteraceae bacterium
CCCCTGTTTACGCTTCGACCGCCACCTCGCGATGACGCCCGCAAAACTCGGGGTCAGGATGGTTCGCTACTCCTTTCCTGTGCCGCTCTTTCATCGGCGACTTCATGCCGGTTTATCCCGGCGCACCCCTATCCTCCGCTCAGGTCGCTTGAAGTGTATCGCAACATGGACAAACCGGGCCATACGGTGGGCGCCTGAAGAAAAACAAAGTGCTTGACGGGAGCGGCGCTTTCATATAGGGGTCTATTTGAAAGTGGGTCTAAAAGCTGGGCTCTCGGGTTGAGCCGTCTGTTAGCCCTTATTTTCTCCCGGTGTTCGCTGCGGGAGGGGCCGTCAGGGCATCCAGCAGGGCGAACATCGCACTGTCGCCGGGTTCGTTCGGTTGGACGGATTCGCCCGTCGCGACGGAGGGGGGTTTCGGGTTGGCTGGGGTGGACGGCGGGCGATTGGCTCGCAGAACTTCCAGCTGTTTGAAGGCGGTGTTGTAGGTGCGGTTCAGCTGGCCTTCGTAGCGGCTGACTGTGTTCAGCGCGCGGCCTAGATCTTCGGATTCTTGCAGGAGTTGGGATTCGAGCGCCATCAGGCGGTTTAAGCGCCAGCGGGCCGCGGACATCGCCAGGACTAAGTCGCGCTCGGGTTGATTGGCGGGGCGGAAGCACTCGATGTAATCGGCTTGGTGCCGGACGAACTTTTCGGGGTCTTCGCCGGGTAACACCACAGCGGTAGAGCGCATTCCGTGGCTGAGGGCGTTCTGGGAGGACTTGGCTTTGCCTTCTTCGGTGATGGGTCCGTGGGAGAGGGCGCCGTTGGCGCGGGAGGCGGTGGCTTGGGCTGGAGTAGACATAGGACGGTGAATCCTTTCTCGTCCACGTTCTAGCATGCGGGGTGGGCGGATTTCGGGGGGTTGGGCGGGAAGTTGTTGGGATTGCTGGGGGAATATTGTTGGAATTGCTGTGACCGGCTGCTAGCGGGTCGGGTTAAAGGCAGCTTTTGGGCCCGAATTCACATGAATGGACATAAATGAACCAGATATGGCCTGACGGCCACCCTCATCGACGAATACGAGGAGCCGCCTGAAAAGGCGGCTGCAGCTAGTATTGGCTGCCCCACACATGAACATGAATGAGGGTTGCAGGCTCACGCGGGCTGCACTTACAATTGGCACTGCTATGCGGATCCTTGGGGTGTTTCTCATATGGGCCGGCCTGGCTTCGGCGCAGCGGGTGGACGCGGTGTTCGACCAGAACTGCGCGTCGTGTCACGAAATCGGAAATCCCGCTAAAGGCCCTGACCGGAAGGCGCTGCGGATGCTGACGCCGGAGGCGGTGTACGAGTCGATCACCAACGGGTCGATGAAGGATCGCGCGCAGAGTCTTTCCGACGCTCAACGGCAGGCGATCGCCGAGTACATCGGCGGGCGTAAGCTGGGCACGGGCCCAGAGGGCACCCCGGCGGGCGACGCCAAGGGCATGTCGAACCGCTGTGCGGCCAATCCTCCGTTGAGCGACATCAACGCCGGTCCTTCTTGGAACGGCTGGAGCGCTGACGGGTCAAACACCCGGTTTCAGCCATCCAAGAACGCCGGCATCGCGGCTGACGATGTCCGACGGTTGAAGCTCAAGTGGTCGTTCGGTCTGCCTGGAGCTACGTCCGTTTACGGGCAGCCTTCGGTGGTCGCGGGACGGGTGTTCGTGGCCGCCGATACCGGATACGTTTATTCGCTCGATGCCGCTACGGGCTGCGTGTATTGGTCGTTTCTCGCGGACGGGGGCGTGCGCAATGCCGTCAGCGTGGCTCCGGTGAGTGGCGGCCAATTCGCGGCGTTTTTCGGAGATCAGAAAGGTTTCGAATACGCCGTGAACGCTCGCACCGGCGAGCAGATCTGGAAGGTTCAGGTGGACGATCATCCGCTGACTCGGCTTACGGGCGCGCCCAAGGTGTACGAGAACCGGGTGTACGTTCCGGTGGCCTCGGGCGAAGAAGGCACCGCGGCGCAACCGAACTATCCGTGCTGCACCTTCCGCGGGAGCGTGGCGGCGCTGGACGCTTCGACCGGCAAGCAAATCTGGAGAACGTATACGATTCCGGAGACGCCCCGGGTGGTGCGGAAGAGTTCGAAGGGCGTGGATCTGTGGGGGCCGGCGGGAGGGGGCGTGTGGAATTCGCCGACCATCGATCCCAAGCGACACGCGCTGTATATCGGCACGGGCGATGCTTACACGTCTCCGGCGGGGAGAATGACGGACGGGCTGATGGCGCTGGATCTGCCGACCGGGAAAGTGTTGTGGTCGGTGCAGGATCTGGCGGCGGATGCGTGGCTGGTGGGGTGTCCCGCGGACGTCACCAAGCGTCCCGAGAATTGCCCTAAGGATCTGGGGCCGGATTACGATTTCGGGTCTTCGCCGATCCTCAAGAATCTGCCGGGCGGCAAGAGCATGCTGATCGCGGGACAGAAGAGCGGCATGGTTTGGGGGCACGATCCGGACAAAAAGGGCTTGGTGGTGTGGAAGGCGCCGACCGCGAGCACGGCTCCGGGACCGGGCGGACAGATCGTGTGGGGCGGCACGGCCGACGATCAGAGCGCGTACTTTGGACTGCGCAGCGGAGGGATCTTGGCCTTGCAACTATCGAACGGCGAGCGCCGCTGGTTCACCCCGCTCGACCCGGTGCCGGCGCTGAACAAGTATCCGGGACAGGACGCGGCAGTGTCGTCGATCCCCGGCGCGGTGTTTTCGGGCGGCTTCGATGGAGTCCTGCGGGCGTTATCGACCTCGGGAGGGCGGGTGCTGTGGGAGTACAACATGGTGCACGAGTACCTCACCGTCAACGGCGTCACTGCCAAGGGCGGGTCGATGGGCGCGGCGGGTCCGACGGTGGCGGGCGGGATGCTCTTCGCGGGCTCGGGGTATACGGGCCCGGCCGGCGGGATGGGCGGGAATGTGCTGCTCGCGTTTGGCGTGGAGTAAGGCTACGCCGGGCTACAACGGTTCGATTCGTAGCTCGTAACGGTTCTCGTCTAACCGCGCGAAACCGCGCAGTGGTGTTCGGTAACCTGCTATCGTTGAGATGAAATCGGTTGCCGTCTATGACTCATGCCCTCAAGAATCGTCCGCCGGTTGTAGTTCCTCCGGCGGCGTTGCGGCGTGCTGGATTCAAGCGCGGGCAGGAGCTCGAAATCAAAGTGTCGGGCGGAGTGATCAACATCCTGCCGAAATTGCCCGCTGCCGACGATGAGTACACGCCGGAACAGAGCCGGTCGCTGGATGCGGAGCTGGCTGCAGCCGAGAAAGGGCCGTTCCATGGCCCGTTCAACACGATGGATGAGATGATTGAACATCTCAAAGGGCAACTGAAGCAGCGCCGGAGGATCAGAAAAGCCAAGCCGTCGCGATGAGGGCGGAATACGGCGAGCCGGTGAGAGAAGCGCTGGCGGACGCACCTCCCGCAATCGCGAAAGCCTTCTTCAAGCAGCTTCGATTCCTCGAGCAAAACCTCCACCACCCGTCGCTCCACGCCAAGAAATTCGATGAAGCGCGCGACATCCGGCAAACACGCGTGAACGACGACTGGCGTTTCTACTTCAAGATCATCGACGACGTGTACCGCATCATCAAAGTGCGGCGTCATCCCAAGTAACAGGGCGCGCATCGCCGGCGATATGGCACGAAGGTTCACATTCCCGATGCCACACGCCGCGGAGCCGGGGGTATCCGGGCGCGGCCAGCGGGATGGGCGGGAACGTACTACTGGCGTTTGGGGTGGAATAAAGCGATATTTGCTCCGAAAAGCGCCCAATCAGCAGACAAAATTCTCTTGGCCTGCGGCCACGTGCCGATAAGACCAACGAACGAGTATGAAGACAATGGCGCGCATATACAAACACGACACGAAACCGCGGCGCGGCGAGCGGGGCGTCAGCCTGATGCTGTTCGCGGTGTGCCTGGTAGGAATGCTGGGCGCTCTGGGCCTGGCATATGACATGGGCCGGATGTTCATCACCAAGAGCGAATTGCAAACCTTTTGCGACGCTTCGGTGCTGGCCGCGGTGCATCAACTGGACGGAACGCAAGCGGGAATTCAAGGCGCCAATACCACCGCGACAGCAGGTCCCCTGGGGACTACCAAGCCCAACGGTTACAACTTCGACACGGTGGCCATCAACACGGCGGCCGCGACCTACGCGACCAGCCTCAACGGAACCCAAGCCACCTACGCCACGGCTAACGCGAGCGGCGCGAACAATTATCGCTTCATCACCCTGACGGCGACGGCCAACGTACCGATCAGTTTCCTGCGCTTGTTGCCGGGAATCGGCGCATCTTACACCGTCACGGCGAACGCGACGGCGGGCTCGCAGGCGATCTCGTCGGCCACCAGCGGGGGGCTGGAGCCCTTTGTTCCCGATGCGCACAACACCGCCGATACACAGAACTGGGGATTTACTCCCGGCACGGAATACACGCTGAAGTGGGGAAACAGCAGCGGAAACGGGAAGGGCAAGGGGAACGGCGCCGCCACGACCTGCGCGGGCGACGTGGGCTGGACCGACCCCAATCCGGCCTCACAGCACGGCTTCGCGGATCTGGGCCAGGGCAACGGAAACAGCAGTCTGAGCGGGGTGATCGTTTACGGCGGTTATCCCAACGCCAGCTCCACCCCGTCGTCGGTGTACGCGGGGATGTCGCTGAGTGGCGTGCCGGGAAACCGGGGCACCTCGATCTTCGATGCGCTGAACGAGCGGGCGAGTCAGGATACCGACGACGTGTCGGCCACCTATGCCGCTTACATCGCGGGCGGGACCGGTAACGGCCGGCGCATCGTTACGATGCCGGTCGGCGATCCCAACAGTTGGTCCGGCAATGGCAACGGGAGCGAAACGGTGGTCGGGTTTGCGAACTTCTTTCTGGATCCGGCCTACAGCGGAAGCTCCGGCGCGATTTGCGCCACTTATATCGGGCCGGCGAATATGAATGGCTTCTCCGGCGGCGGTAGCGATGGAACCCAGATCTACTACAATGTTCTGTTCAAGTAGGCCGGTTCCAAAGCGGACAAAGGAACGCGGCATAGCGGCTCTGGAATTCGCGTTGAGTTGGGCGATCCTGTGGCTGGTGTTTTCCGGGGTCTATCAGTTCGGGTACTCCTTCTATGTGTACGACCGCCTAATGATCGCGGTCGCCAACGCAGCGCAGCTGGGCTCGAGGATCGGCTACGACACGGCGAATCCGGGCGCCTTCACCGCCACGCTGCAAAACATGGTTCTGTACGCCGACGAAACCGCGCCCGCGCAGAATGCCGCGCCCATCGTGGCGGGGCTGACCGCGGGAGTGATCGGCGTGAACGTGTCCACGGACACGCAAGGGATACCGCGCGACGTGACCGTGACGATCGTGTCCTACACCATCGACGGGCTGTTCGGGAGAATCACGCTGAATAACAAACCCCGGGCGACGACGCTGTATTTCGGACAGGTCACGTGTTCGACGTGTTGAGCGGGAGTTGAGAACGTGAAATCCATTAGACCAGTGAGACGCGGGCGGCGCCAGAGAGGCGACGGGATCCTGGAATCCGCGCTGGTGCTTCTGGCGCTGACCGCGATGATCATTTTCGTGATGGACATTGGACGCCTGATGCTGATCCAGCAGTTCATCACGGAACGGGCCCAAGCCACGGTTCGCGCCGCGGCGGTCAACAATTGGGATGCCGGCACGGTCGCGAATTACCTGGTGTACAACTCAACTACCGCTCCCAGCGGACTGGGAACCCCGCCATCGGGTTACCTGGGGCTGCAGACTTCGCAAGTGTCCTACGCGGCGCTGGGAACCGCGGGGACGCCGGACTATCGTCTGCAGGTCAAGGTGAGCGGCGTGGCGCTCTTCACCTGGGTGCCCGGGATGGCGGGCCAGTATACTGCCGCCCCGGTGGTTGTCACCATGCCGGCGCAAAGCCTGGGCGCGCCGAACTGAAGGCGGACAGAGTCGCCCCAAAGGGCGGTCGGTAAGCACCGGCGTCGTTTCAAACGGGGTTTGTTAGCGGGCGCTGTCCACTTCGGGCGGGCGCGTGCTGCGGGAGTACAAGGTGGTACCGAGTACCTCAAGCGGGTCGGCTGGCGCGGCGGGTCCGACGGTGGCGTGCGAGTTCCGTTTCTGGTGAAGTGAGGCCCGCCGACGAGAACGGCACCGCTACGCCTAACTCAGATGCCTAACCCGAATCCGCACGGTATCCACACGCCGTACAGCCACCAAGAGAAATGGCTCTGTCAAGTTCAAATCGCTTGACAGCAGTGCCCTTAACGTCTGAATTGTGTACTCGGCCCGAATGTGTCCGGGTCTTATGTAAACGATTTCCCTAAAAGGTTCGCCGGCTGCGATGGCCAGCCGGCCGAAGTCGCTGTCGTGGGTCAACACTACGCGTTGAGTGGCGAACGCGGCCTGGAGTACATTGCTGTCGTCGACACCGACCGGGCTCAGAGCGGCAACAGAAACGGTATCGATTCCCTCGCCTCGCAAGAAGGCGATCACGCCGGGATGGATGTTCTCATCGGCCAGGAGCGGGAACTCGGCAAGCCTCAACCGAGGACCTTGAGTTCAAGGAGGGAGTCGTTCCTCAAGGAATTAGCTGCGTAGCGCACAGCCGCTTCCACATCGTCCGGCGTTAACTGCGGATATACTTCCGCGATCTGGGCGGCGCTGGCTCCGCTGGCAATCAGTTCCAGAATGAACTCGACGCTTAAGCGCGTGTTACGGATGCAGGGTTTGCCGGCGAGGATGCCTGGGTCAGTAGTGATTCTGTTGTCCACGGAGTGGCCGCCGGTTTCAGGTTAGCACCCCAACGAGCGCGGAGCGGCGTTGTGGACGATTCAAGTTTAGTGGCACGATGGTTAACATGTCCGATGCCACACGCCGCGCGCGGTTGCGCGCCCTGGTTGAGAAGGTTGCCGGGAAGCCCGCGCCCGCCGACGATGACGAGTCGCTGTTCGAAAGCGGACTGCTGGACTCCTTCGCGCTGCCGGATCTGGTGGGCGCGATTGAAGAGGACTTCGGGGTTAAGATTCCGGACGCGGACCTGAACCCGCGCAAGTTCGACTCGGTCGCGCGCATGGACGAGTACATCGGCGCGCGGCTGGCATGAAGCGGGCGCAATGAGTGCCTACCTGCACGGATTCGGGGCACATGTACCACCACGCGTGGTGACCAACGCGGAGTTGGCCGCGCGGCTGGATCGGACGCCGGAGTGGATCGAGGGAGCCTCGGGAATCCGCGAGCGGCGGTGGGCGGATGCGGAAACCAGCGTCGCGGACCTGGCGGTGGCCGCGGCCGAGGATTGCCTGGCGCGGGCGGGCGTGAACGCATCCGCATTGGGCATGGTGATGGTGGCCAGCGGAAGCGGCAGCCGGGGGTTCCCGGGACCCGCGGCCGAGGTCGCCGCGCGCCTGGGGTTGAGCACCGCGCCGGCGATCGACGTGCCGATGGCCAGCGCGGGCAGCCTGTTCGGATTGGCGCTGGCGATGCGGTTGGCCGACTCCGTCCAAGCTTCGGGGGGCGACATCCTGGTGATCGGGGCGGAGAAAATGTCGGCGCTGATCGAGGCCTCGCCGCTGGATGCCAACACCGCGATCCTGTTCGGCGACGGCGCGGGGGCGGCCCTGGTGTCGGCGCGGCCCCATTCAACCGCCGGCGCGTGGCGGCTGGTGGACGCAGCCATTCACACCGACGGGCAATTTCGCGAAGAGTTGCGGTGGTCGCCCGGCGGAGCCCTGGCGATGAACGGGCTGAGCGTGATCCTGCAAGCCTCGCGCAAGATTCCGGCGGCGATTTCGGAAGTGCTCGCGCGGCAGGGAGTCGCGGCGGGCGAGGTCGCGGCCTTCCTGCTGCACCAAGCCAATCTGAATCTGCTGGCGCGCGTCGCCAAGACATTGGGCGTGGGGCCGGAGAAGGTGTTCACCAACGTGGAACGCTACGGCAACACCTCCTCGGCGTCGATGCTGATCGCGGCGGCCGAATGGGCGGCTGCGCGCCCCGCACCCGGACCTGGCCCGATAGTGTTCGCGGCGTTCGGCGCGGGCTTTCACTGGGGCGCGGTGCTGGCCGCCCCGGACTGATGTGGACGCCGGAACTTGACATGGAATCGCCCCGTATGATATTCGAAAGGTGGGCGGATCTAAGAAAAGTCGGCCCCCTGGTTGGAGGTACATACGTGAAATACAAGCTCGCTGCCATGCTCATCGCCGGAGCGTCCCTGTTTGGCGTAAACGCGTGGGCCCACCATTCCTTCGCCGCGACGTACTTTGAAGACAAGCGCGTCACCATCGAAGGGGAACTGGTGCAATTCCTGTATCGTAATCCGCACTCATTCGTCCACGTCGAAGTCAAGGACGCCAATGGCGAGATGGTGCGCTGGGCCGTGGAGTGGGGCGCCGGCGGGCAGCTCGGCCGCCAGGGCGTCACGCGCGAGACCCTGAAGCCCGGCGATCATGTGATCATCGTCGGCAACCCGGGCCGCAACCCCGAAGATCATCGGCTGCGCATGGTGAATGTCACCCGGCCGTCGGATGGCTGGAAGTGGGGCGGGTCGTTCGACTAAGGCGCGGCTAACGGCTCGCTGACGGTCGCCGGTTAGTAACTGAGTTTGAAGCTCGCGTTCGGTTTCCGCCGGACGCGGGCTTTTTCTGTTTTGGCGGAAGCGGACTACATCTTGTAGCCGCCGAGATCCTCGTCCTTCAGGTTCTCGAGCCACTTGCGCAATTCGTCGCTCGATCCGGCTTCCGCCACGGCGTGGTTGGCCTTGGAGGTTTTCAGCACGGCTTCGTCGACATAGATCGGGCAGTCCAGGCGCAGCGCGATGGCCAAAGCGTCGCTGGGGCGGGAATCGATGCTGATCAACTTGCCGTCGCGCTCCAGCCAGATGAGGGCGTAAAAGGTATCCTCCTTGAGTTCGCTGACGACTACCTTCTTCACGCCGGTGTCGAGTCCGAACAGGAGGTTGCGGATCAGGTCGTGGGTCATGGGGCGCGGCGTGGGCACCTTTTCGATTTCGAGAGCGATGGCGTGGGCCTCGTAAGCGCCGACCCAGATGGGCAGGATGGATGTGCCGTTGACGTCCTTGAGCACCACGATGGGATTGTTATTGATCGGGTCTACCATCAGGCCCCGGATTTTCATTTCGATTTCCATGTGGTCTCCTTTTGGGCGGGCGTGAACCGGTCAGTTTACGCTTTCTCCGGCTAGGGAGTTGGGACCCGCACGGGTCACGCGCACTTCTACGTATTGGCCGGTCAGGTCCTGATCGTGACCCGGCCGGAGGAAGTTCAAAGTCTTGTTCTGCGAGGTGCGGCCGATCCATTGGCCGGTGGCTTTGTTGAACCCCTCTACGAGGCACTCTTCCGCGGTCCCTACGAACGCGGCGTTGCGGCGGATCTGGATGTTGCGCTGGCGCTCTTGGAGAATCGCCAGGCGGCGGCCTTTTTCTTCTTCCGGAATCTGATCGTCCAACGCGAGCGCGGCGGTATTGGGCCGCCGGGAATACTTGAAGCTGAACACCGAATCGTATTCGACCTCGTCGAGCAGGGCCAGCGTGGCTTCGAAATCGGCTTCGGTTTCGCCGGGGAAGCCGCAGATGATGTCGGTGGAGATGGCGATGGGGCGCCGGGCGGCTTTCATCCAGGAAATGCGTTGCATGTACTGATCGCGGGTGTAGAGGCGCTGCATGGCTTCCAGCACGCGGCTGGACCCCGACTGCACCGGCAGGTGCACGTGATTGCACAGCGCCGGATTGCGATCGATGGCGTCGATGATTTCGCGTCCGAAATCGCGTGGATGCGAAGTGGTGAAGCGCACGCGGCGGATGCCGGGCACCCGTCCCACTCGATCGAGCAGCGTGGCGAAGTCCCAGGCGGCGGGCGAAGGATCGCGGTAGCTGTTCACATTTTGTCCCAGCAACTGGATTTCGGAGTAACCCGCGCGGGCCAGTTCCTCGGTCTCGGCGATGACGGAGGCGCTGGTGCGGCTTCGCTCGGGGCCGCGCGTGAAGGGGACCACGCAATAGGCGCAGGATTTATCGCAACCCTCGATGATCGTGATGTAGGCGCGATGCGGATTGTCGCGGCTCGTCAAGGGAGTCTCAAACGCCAGCTCGGTATCGAGACTCAGACCGGTGACGCGATTGGAGCCGGTTTCGAGCTGGACCAGAAGCTCCGGCAGCTTGTTATAGCTGGCCGATCCGCAGACCAGGCCCACGTGGGGGGCCTTTTCGAAGATCTTTTCGCCTTCCTGCTGGGCCACGCAGCCGAGCACGGCGAAGCGCTTGCCGTGGCCGTGATCCTTCTTGAACTGCTGGAGGCGGGAGAACACTTTCTGCTCGGCCTTGTCGCGGATGCTGCAGGTGTTGTACATTACCAACTCGGCCTCTTCGGGCGTCGCGACCTGGCGGTAGCCCTGGCCGATGAGGGTGCCGACGACTTTTTCCGAGTCGTGGGCGTTCATCTGGCAGCCGAAGGTTTCGAGGTAGAAAGTCTTCACGTTGGTGACGCCTGTGTCCTTTTCATTGTACGAGTAAGGAGAGCTTGGCGGCGCGCCGGCGGCGCACGTGTCGGCATGAGTGCCGACATGGCACGCACGAGTGCGTGCTCCACATTAGATCTGCCGGTAAAAGGGGTCTGCGCCGATGGTGCCGATCAGTTCGTCCAGGTATGCCGCGGCGCTCACGCGGGCCATCTGCGTTTTCGCCAACGACAGCCGATCGTCTATCTCGCCTGGGTCTTCAGCGGGCAGACGCCCTCCCGAAGATTGGAACCGTTCCAGCGCTTCGATGTGACGCCTCCACAGTGCGATGTCCCGCGTCTGCTTGACCTCCAGCCGCTCCGCATACCAGTCGCTGGCCAGGAGCGCGTCGCGCTCGAACATGCGGCGGATCTGGGGATCGTTGATGCCCTTACCCAGGAAATGCCCGTGCGCCATGATGTGCAGCAGCGCCTTCAGGGGAGGGCACGCCGCATCGACACTGCCATCTTCGAAATAGTTCATGGCGACCCGCCGCTGCGTGTCCACGATGGCGTCGACGCCCGCCACGAAAAGATCCAGATCCTGTAGTTCCGGCCGCAACATCTCGGGCGGGAACACGGTCCCCGGAGTCTCGAACATGCGGCCTAGAAAACGGTCGACGAACAGGGGTGTGATGCGGTAACCCAGGCGGCTGGCGAGCACGGGGCGTCCGGCGGCTTCCAGGTCCCCGATCTTTTCGAGGAAGCCGTGCTGGATGAGAAACCGGGGATCGCGCTCGGCGACTCGCATGCGGCACCAGATCTCGGGGACCAACAAGCTGACATCGTGGTCCACTCGGACGTGCGGTCCGATGAAGCCGGCCGACGTCGTGAAGCCCGCATAGCCGGTCAGGATCGCCGAGACCAAGGCGTTGTTCAAATCCACCACTGGCCACAGCGCGTTGAATGGGCCCTTGGTCAGAGCGCCCTCGCTGCCGAAACCCGTCGTTGCCGGCGACTTGCCCGTCAGGCTGGACGTGAATTCCATGAACAGCTCGGGCAGTTCCTGATAATGAATGGGGCCGTAAACCGCCAGTGGCGGCAGGCCAGCAGCGCGGTCGGGCGGACTGTTTCTGCGTCCTGCCAGGACGGCGTTCACCGGGAAATGCACCGGCCGTTCGGCGGGGATCTCACGCTCCAGGCGCGCCGCGATCTCGGCCAAATAGGATTCGCGCGGCGACACCAGGTCCGAGCGCTTTTGCAAGTAACGCGGGTTCGCTGAAGGCTTGCCGTTGACGATCCGCGGGTGGGCGGAGGATACCACGTAGGCGTGCGAGCCGTTGTCGCCCCCGGCAAAGTGCTCCAGGAGCTGCTTCATGGGCTCGGTGTATTGGTCGAACTCGACCACGTGTTCGGTCATGGCGCGTACCTGCTCGGCGGTCAGAGGCTCGTAGTTGGACAGAAAATTTCCCGAGCCGGCCATGTCCGCTTCCGCTTGCTGATCGGTGCCCCGCTTGATGGCGTCGTCAGGGCGCTGGAAGAGCAGTGTTTCGCAGTTGCTCACCAGCTTGACGCTGGGGTTGTCGCACTCCGGGTCGAGATCGTTCAAGCTATTGCGGGGCAGGACTACCGATGCGGTGATGTCGTCTTCCACCTGCACTTTGTCCGCAGGGTAGAAATCCGGACGCAGCTTATAAATCCGCCAGGAGCCGTCCTGATCGTAGCCGACGCGCAGGTAGTGGCTCACCAGGCGTTGATTGTCGAACTTCAGCTCGTGGCCAAGAAAACCGTTGATGCGGTCCACGGTGAAGTGCTTGCGCCAGTCCTCGCCCCACTCCGGCCGGTAGTAACTCTTCGCGGTGAAAAGCAATTGGCGCGTGGTTTGGAGCTGCTCGCGTATCCAAGAATTGTGTTCATCGGTGTATTCGGAGGAGGGCGTGAACAACTGGATGACGGAGCCCAGGGTCCGCTCCAGACCGAGAATCGGACGCCGCGTGCGGGTGTCGGCGGGCCGGGACTTATAGATCGAGGAGAAATCCTTCTTGACGATTTCCGCGACACGATCCATGTCGGCTTGATAGTCACGCACAAACACCGGGCCGCTCAACAGAGCGTTCTTAAGGGACTTCGAGATTTCCGACTTGCCTCCGCCCGAAACGGTGCACGGCTTGTGACACAGTGTGCCGCGCGGACGGGAGCCGATCAGTTGCCACGGGGAGCCGGCAAACTGTTTCCCGAGGCGAACCCGGAAGCCCGAAGGAAGGACATACGTGGCGTCACGCCGTATGGTCAAGCTCTGCTTGAAGCCGCCGCTCGACCATTCCACGCAACCCTTGCGAAGATGGAACACTGAATTTTCCGGTACGTAATAAATGTTCTGATACTGCCGGTCCACCGCATAGCCTTCCGGCTTGCGCTCCACCATGTCGCCGAGCAGGCACAGGGCGTCCTTAAAGAAAGCCTTCTTGAGGCTCACGCTTTTAGCCGCGTCGAAATCATCCGCTAGAACGTAAGTCGCGAAGGCCATGGCGCCGCCGGCGTGCTCCTCTTCGCACAGGCCAAACAGGTTGGCCGCGAAGCTGATCTGGGTCTTCACCTCTTTCTTGCAATAGCCGTAATAGTTGTCGGCGATGATCGTGACCATGACGCCGTGGTGATCGCGGCACACGGCTTTAAACGCGCGCCCGCCGTTGTACGGCTCATCTTCCTTGGTCCAGCACATGCCGTCGCGACGCTGGCGTTCGGTGGCTTCGCTGACGTGCGGCAGCCCCAGTTGTTTCTTGCGAATCCCTACCAGGTGAGGCGCCAGCACGACGCAGCCGGAGTGGCCGGTCCAGTGGAGCGCATCCAGGGCGGCGTCGTTTTCGGGAAGGTAGGGATCGCCCGCGTTGCCGAAAATGCTCTCCACGAAATCGAGGTTGCTGACCAGGCTGCCAGGGGCCAGGAATCGGATCTCCATGGATTTCGCTGGCTCGCTGCCCGCCGCGGGACAGACCAGAGGGCGCAGCAGAAGCGACACGAAGCAGCGAACCTGCTCTTCCTGGTCGGAGGTGAAGGGCAAC
>DATNJC010000059.1:0-29507 GCA_035604115.1 Bryobacteraceae bacterium
GATCGCTGTAGCGTGAGATAAACTCGTTCATGGCGTTTCCTTCCTTTCTCAGTGCCTGTTGTCTTCGAACAACGACATCGTACCGAGAAATAGGAAACGCCTCGTCTGTTTGGTTGCGGCTATGCTGCTCTGCGGGGCAGGTTGCCAACCGGCGCTGGGCGGCTTGTTTGCGCTCGCCCAGGCGGGTTACCAACCCGCCGCAGGTTGGCAACCTGCCCCACACTTGGTGTGCAAGGCTTCACGGTGAGAGCGCTAATTCCCCGGAGATCCCGGTTGCCGGACGACGGTTGTATCCAGGCCTTGAGCCTCTAAGAGCCGGGCGCCTTTGAGCGAGTCGAGCATCATGTAATTGCCCTCGTGGCAGGCGTACTCGTAGAGCTTATACTCCGGATCCAGCTTGTATGGGTACCGGAGCGTATACGGCTTGGTCCACACGTTGGGATCGTTGATCGTGGCCTCCCAAATGAGCTCGTCCGGAGCGGTGCGCGTGAAGCGTTCCGTCACCTTCGCGGCGTCGGTATAACGCCCGCCGGCGGCCGCCTCGGGTCTCAAATTGGTCGTTTCAACCACCAGCGTGTTCCCCTCCCAGTGGCCGACCGAGTTCCCCATGTAGGTCTTGATGCCCGAGCCCACGTGCGAACGGCCATCGGTCGGAATCACGCGGGTTTCATGAACCATCTCGGAGCGAATCACCACATATCCGGGGGCCTGGATGATCTCGTTTCCGTAGTCATAAAGCGTGTATAGCATCGTGGAAGGGAAGCCGCGCGAAATGCAGCGGCTATAGAAATCGAAATCCACCCAGGAATCGACTTTGTCGGGGAAGTGCTGACCGGGACCGCGGCCGCCTCGCTCGGCCTGGAGAATGGCCCGCGCCTGGGGCGTCAAGGGAGGCATTCGCCCATCCGGCGGATCGATCACCAGCGACGCTTGCTTGTGAGCCTTGGCAATTTCGTTGAAATTCGCCGGGGGTCCGATAGTCACGCCATTCCTCTCGGCAGTTTGTCTGGCCCGATATTGCGCCTCCGCCTGAGCCTCTTTTTGGGCGACCTCTTCATCCGAGAGGACCGTATCTTTGACGTTCTCGGGCCGCGACCGCGGAATATTGAACTGCGCCGGCCAGTTCCCCTGGAGATCCGGATCGCCCCACGGAGTCTTGGGAGGCGTGTAGGCCTTCGACTTCACCGCAGGTGCGGGCTTTGCGGCGACTGGCGATTGGGCCGGTGAGGTCTGCCCCACCATGGGGAGAGAGCAAGCGGCCAAAACCGCCGCCACGCTGACAAATCGTTGCCTCATGTAATTCTCCCTTCAACGGGCGTACTGACGCAGCGCCTCGATTCTATCACCATCGGCCAGACTGCGTGCGCGGGGACAAGCCGGACGAGCCGCCTTGCGTGCCGACTACTTCTTGTTATTTGCGGACGCCGGTTTTGCGGGACTCGCCGCCGCGGCCTTCTGAAGATCCGCATAGAAGCCGTCCAACCGCGCTTGCCACGTTGCATTGTCCACGGCCCATCCGTCCGGAAGATCGCTGGTCTTGATCTTGGCCAGCAGCTCGCTCTTCGGCGTGCCACTCTTCACTAGCTCCAGCGCCCGCGAAACCAGAGTGTCGAAGCTCTTCTTGAACTGCAGGAATTCCAGGCGCGTCATGACATCGGAATCCTTGGGCGGATGTCCGGGAATGACGGTGTCGAAATCCAGTTTCTCGATCGCCGCCACCGTGTCGCGCCACTCCACCATGCTGGCGCCGTTCGCGCCGCCGTAGTCCGGCGCCGGTGGGGTTCCAACCACTGTGTCTCCCGCCACCACCACTTTCAGGTCCGGAAAATACACGATCGAGTCGCCGCCGGTGTGGGCCCCGCCCCAGTGATAAACGCGGGCCTCCGTGCCGCCCAGCTTGATCGTATAGTCTTTCGCGTACGTTACCGTTGGCGCGCCGACCTTGCCTGTCGGCGGATTGTAAACTGCCAGGGCAGCCTTCTCGTTGTCATGCGCGATTACCCTCGCGCCCGCATCCACGAAGTTCTGGGTGTTGCCGCTGTGATCCTGGTGATGATGCGTGATCACCACAAACTTGACCGGCTGCGCAGTGACTTCTTTGATCAGGCCCATCAGGTCGGTGTAGATGTTGTCGCCCCGGTTCTTCGTATCCACCACGATCACGCCCGCGTTGGTCACCCGCACCGTGGTGTTCCCGCCCGCACCGGCGATCACGTACAGGTTGGTCTTCACGCTCTGAAGTTCCAGCGCCGGAGCCGGCGGACCCTTCTTTTTCCCGCCGCCTTTCGCCGCGGCTTTGTCTTTCTCCTGCTTGTCCTGGTCTTGCTTGTTCTGACCCTGGCCCTGCGTCAAACCGGCGGCGAGGAATAGCGTAAACGCCGCTGCGACCGCGAGGGCTGGTAGAGTTTTTCTGAACATGGGTTGGAATCTCCTCAACGGCGCTGCGGCTCCGCGGCCCGTGGCACGGGGTGGCCGTACACCTCAATCCAATCGACCCGGCTGCCTCCGCCCGGTCCACCGCCGCTGCCGCGCGTAAGATCGGTGAAGCCGACCTCGTCGACGCGGCTCAAGTCGGGGTTCATCTTCCAGCCCGGCTCCGTGCGCGTCTCGACCGCCTCTTTGGGATCGAGGCTGCGCCAGCGTACGTCCGCGAGCGAAAACTCGGTTTCGAGCCAGTCCGCCGTGTAACTCTCGACGTGATCCCCCACCAGCATCGTCCCATCCGCCAGCTTCACCACCGGACGCAGCAGGTGAAACCCGGCCTCCTTGGTCCGCCAGCGGATCTTCGCCACCGGACCGCTTAAATCCACATAGTTGTTCTTGTCCCGCAGCGTTAATGCCCAGTTCGCAGGCGCCGATCCGGACCAGATATAGGTTGGGTCGTCTTTGGGAGACTGGTGATGAACAATGCGCACATCCACGCTGCCCGGCCCATATAGTTTCAACTCAAGATTGGGATTGGTGAGATGCTCCTGCTTGACCGGAGTCTCCTGCACGCCCGGATCTTTCCACGTCTCGCGCAGAAACAGCGGAGGCCGGTGATCTTCTGGAATCACGCGCCCCGCCGGCGGCGTTTGGCCAAAGGCTCCCACCGTCACGCCGAGCAGAATCCAACCCGCCGCGGCCTTCATTTGCGCTTGACCGGCGTGCCCCAAACTTCCATCCATGCCAGGTCCGACCATCCGCCGTTACCGTGACCGCTGCCGGGCATCAGATCCACGAAACCGATCTCGTCTACTTTGGTCAAATCCGGATTCGTAACCCAGCCCGCCAGGTTGCTAGTGGCCGTGACGACTCTCTCCGGGTCCAGACGCCGCCAGCGCAGATCGTACAGCGTGAAGTCGCTCACATGCCAGTCCGGAGTGTAACTGTCGGAGTGATCGCCAACTAGCACGGTGCCATCGGCCAGCTTGATCATCGGCCGCAGCACGTGGAAGCCTTCGGTCTTCACGCGCCAAACAATTTTGGCGAATCCGGTCATATCCACGTAGTTGTTCTTGTCGCGGAACGTCGCCCCGCACGGCCGGTTGCAAGTGCCCGTGAATGCATGCGAGGGATCGTCCAGGGGCTGAGCGCGCTTGTTATCCCAGATGCCTCCATCGCCGGCGTGGCCATCGGGATGAGAGCTGGCGGGCTTCTCGCCGTAGAACTTGATCTCCAGGTTCGGAGTGGCCACCGACTCCTGCGACATGGGATGCTCCGGGATGCCCGAGTGCTTCCATTCCTCGCGGAAGAACAGCTTGGGTCGATGATTCTCAGGCGAGTCTTGCGGTGCGCGCGCAGGAGCCGATGGCTGCGCCAGCCCGGCATAGGAAACCAGCGCGAACAGCACCGGCAGTTTCGATTTCATAAACCTAGCTTACGCCCGGGATGACGCCGGCATGCGCTCGGGCGACGCGGGCGCAAGCGCGTGGCTCACCGCCCAGCGCGACGCAATCGCACGATCCACCGAAAACGCGCCCGCGCCCGCGATCATGACAGCCAGCGCCATGCCGATGGCCAAGGTGTGATATTCATACCCCTCCGTGCCGAAAGGCAACGCGCCATGCCAGTTCATTAGATAGCCGTAAGGCAGATGCCGCAGGAAGATCGCGACCAGCATGGTGACTCCGGCGCCGAACGCCGCGATGCGGCTCAGTAGCCCGAGCATCAATCCCAGGCCGCCGAAAAACTCGGCGATAATCGCCAGCCAAGCGAAGACGTGCGGCACGTTCAAACCGTCGAAGTAGCGCATAGTCCCCGGAATGTTCGTCATTTTCATATAGCCGTGGACGAACATGTCCAGGCCCAGCGGGAACCGCACCAGCAGCAGCGCCCAACTGGTATCGGTCGAAAAGAATTTCTTCAGCATCGGCGTAACCTTCGTTAGCGGCCGCCCGAGCGCGGCACCGCATTCGCGTACACCTCGATCCAATCCACGCGCGAAGCCCCGCTGGTTCCGTGCCCGTTATCCGCCGCGGCTCCGGGCATCAGATCCGTGAAGCCGACCTCATCCACGCGGCTCAAATCGACCTTCTCCACCCAATCCGACGTTTTCGTAGTGACCACTTTCTCGATGTTGAGATAATGCCACCGCACGTCGCAGAAGCAGAATTCGGTTTCGCGCCAGTCCACGCTCGGACCCTCGGCGTAGTCGCCGACGAGCCAAGTGCCATCGGCCAGCTTGACGATCGGCCGCAGCATGTGGAATCCGGTCTGCTTGGTGCGCCACCGGATCTTGGCGAGCCCGGTCAGGTCCATATAGTTGTCGCGATGCCGCAGCGCCAGCGCGCAAGGCACGCGGCACGGCCCAGTATAAATAAACGTGGGATCGTCTTTGGGAGAAGCCCGTTGAATCTCCCACACCCCGGTGTCCGGACCGATCCCCTGCTTGTTCTCGCCGTAAATCTTCAATTCGATGCCGGGAGTGGTGATGGATTCCTGAACCACAGGATGCTCCGGCGTGTTCGCCGGCACATGCTTCCAGTCCTCGCGCAAGAATAGCGGAGGCCGATGGTCCTCAGGAACCTCGCGAGCGATCCGTGGCTTAGCAGGGGCCGTAGCAGGTGGGGGAGCCTGAGCAAACACCCCCACTGCAAACAAAACCACCAGCCCGCTCCAGTACCGGCTCCGCATTCTGACTCCTGTATTCTGTCTTCTGTATTCTGTCTTCCGTCTTCTTCCCCTAAAACACGAACTTCATGGCCAACTGAATCACGCGGTAATCGCCGGCGTTCAATCCGCTGGTCCCGCTGATATCGCTGGTGATCGTGCCGTAGACCGCTCCCGCATTCAAGGCCGAGCTGGGCAAAGCCGGATTCAGATGGTTCGGAAGATTGAACGCTTCCGCGCGCACCTGCAGCGTCCGCTTTTCCCAGACCGGGAAGGTCCGCGACAGCGCCATATCGAACTGGAATACGCCCGGCCCCTTCATATTCCCGATACCCAGATCGCCCAAAGTTCCCAACGCCGGACTGACAAACGAGGGGTTGGTAGCCAGCGGATTCATCCACCGCACGCAGGGCGCGTTGGTACACGCATTTTGGTCGGGCGCGTACGGATTCACACCCGCGACCTGGTTCGGCCGCTGCTGGGCCGTCTCTCCGTTCAAAGCGACATCCGTGCCGAGGGTGACGGTGTAAAACTGCGCCGACCGGATCTTCATGATCGGAGCGATCTGCCAGTCGCTGGCCAGCATCCGCAGAGCTTTGTTATTGAACTTCGGAGTCTGGGCGACTATCGACAAGTTAAATAACTGCCGCTGGTCGGAAGACACCAGGTTGGGAGCGCAATTGCTCCGGTCGAACCGCCGGTTGTTGGGCGTCACCGAAGAGACGCCGTTGTTGCCCGGCTGCCCGTTCCATTCGTCGCTGATGCAGTGCGACCAGGTGTAGTTCGCCAGAATGTTGGTGCCCTTGCTCATGCGCTTCTGCGCCGAAATATACAGGGCGTTGTAGCTGCCCGTGCCACTCGGCGAGCCCTGGCTGATGATGCCGTAACCCTGGCCTTGCACTGGATTGAGCAAATACATCAGCCGCCGCTGATTGGTGGTCGCCGTGGTGCCGCAGTTGGTGGAAGCATAAGTCACCTTGCCGCCCGCGCCGACGGTCGGCAGTGTGCAGGTGGTGCCTAGGTACAACGCGGGATTCAACTGATCCTCAGTCACCAGATGGGTCGTGGTGTTGCCCAGGTAGTTTGCCGTCAACAGCCAGTCCGTACCGAACTGGCGCTGGATGCTCAGGTTCCACTGGTTCACCCATAAGGGCTTCCAATTCGGCGGATACGTGATGTAGGCGCCGAAGCCCGGGAAGGGCATGTTCTTGCTCAACGAAATCGGCAGGGGGTTCTGTCCGGGCGACGTGATCGTGTCGCCGGGATAACTGGCCCAGGGGTTGGACAAGTTCACGTTGTTCAGCGTGATCACGTTGCCGATAGGCGCGTCCTGCCCGAACGAACTCAGCGCATAAAGGCCCGACCGGTCCGTGAAACTGCCGATCGACGCACGAATCGTCATCTTGCCGTTGCCCTGCGGGTCCCACACCAGGCCCAGGCGCGGCACAAATTCGTTCCACCGGTGGTTGGCGATGGCGCTGCCCGAAGTCCACTGCGAATCCCCCGGGAACACCAGCCCCGGGGGAGCGTTCACGTGCACCTGGCTCTGCACGCCCTGCAGGAACAGGCCTTCGTCAAAGCGCATGAACAAGCTCCGCTTGCTCACGATGGGGAAGAACGGCTCCCAGCGCACGCCGTAAGCGATGGTCAGAGTGCGGGTCGCTTTCCAGGTGTCCTGGGCGTACAGGCCGATGTAATTCTGGCGGTTGTAGAAGTAGGAAAGGTTGCCCTGTGTCCACGTTGCAGCCTGGCCCGTCATGAAATCGGCCATCGACAAGCCGGTGATCGACCCATTGAAGGTAGGCAAACCCGTGGCGTTGATGCCCGATTCATAGTTGATCAGATTGCGCAGCCAGTTTCCGCCAAATCCGAATTGGTGCGACCCCTTGACCCAGCTCACGTCGTCGACAATGTTGATGTCCGGACCCGTCATGTCGTGGTTGATGATCGAGTTTCCGCCGCCGATGCCGAATCCGTTCCCGGTGACCGAAATGCGCGGCGCGGGCGCCGGATTATAGGGAGCGTTTACCCCTAACTGCGGCCACGTCGCGAAATTGTCGGTGATCTTGGGAATCGCCGCCCGGTTCACACCCAGGTGCCACGAATTGACGATGTTGTTGCTCACCAGATACGTGTCCCCGAAGGCCCCCGAATACACCCGGTCATGCTGCGCGTTGGAATTGAGCGTCAGGGCATCCTTGCCGTCGAACGTCGTCGGGATCTCCAGGTTGGTCTCGTAGAACCGGCCGAAAAAGGATTGCTTCTGGCTGATCTGGTAATCCACCTTGGCCACGCCCATGTGCTCGTCGGAATCGCTCTTGAGCGCATAGGTGACCTTACCGCAAGGGTCCGCCGAAGTCGGCAGGTAGCTGCTGATCTTCAGAGCCGCCGGATTCAGCAGCGTCAGCGGAAGCTTGTTTCCCACAAATCCCTGCGAGGCGGGCAAAGTGATCTGCTTCCCGGCGCACGCTGCTGAAGCCACGGTGGTGAAATCGCCCGTCAGTTCGGCGGGCGTGGGGACGTACGCGAAGCTCTGCGGCGGATCGGAACGGGTAATGGTGCCCTGGTATCCGGCAAAGAAGAACAGCTTGTCTTTGCGCACCGGCCCGCCGATGGTCCCGCCGAACTGATTGCGCTTCAGCGAATCGCGGGTAAGCGCGAAGAAGTCCCGAGCGTTGAGCTTGCCGTTGCGGAAGAACTCGAACGCATCGCCGTGAATTTCATTGGTTCCGGACTTGGTGATCGCGTTCACCGCCGCCGTCGAGTGCAGCCCGTACTGGGCCGGCAGCGCGCTGGTCTCCACCTTGAACTCCTGCAGAGCGTCCGGGAACGGCAGCGGCAGGTTCAAGCCGTTGTAAGCGTCGTTGTGATTGGCGCCGTCGAGCGCGTAGGTCTGCTGATTGGCCACGCCACCGGCGACAGAAATCATCACCGTGGGATAGTTGCGGACCGAGTTCAGAAACCCGCCATTGGCGCCGCCGATGGTCGCCATACCCGCCAGGAACACCAGCTCCGTCGCATTGCGGCCATTTAGCGGCATCTCGACGACGCGCTGGTTATCGACCAGGGTGCCCACGCCCGTGGAGTGCGTTTCCACCATCGACGCGTCGGCCTGCACCAGAACCTGTTCGGTCACCGAGCCAACCTTCAAGGCCGCGTCCACCACAGGATTCGAGTCCACCGCCAGCACGATGCCCGATTGCACGTACTTGCTGAAGCCTTCCTTGCTGACCTCGACCATGTAGGGACCCACCGGTAGGTTCGGCAGTACGAACCCGCCGTCCGCTCCCGAGGTGGCCGTGCGGGAAACTCCCGTCGCGGTCTGGGTCGCTTTTACCTCCGCGCCAGGAACGGCGAGACCCGTCGAGTCGCGAACCGTACCGTTGATCTGCGCCGTCTGCCCCCAAGCTGTCGAAACCATCAGCGACAAGCCGAGCAGTACCACAGCCGCAAAAAGACTTTTGAACATGATTGCCCCTCCCTCGCGTACAAACCAGCCGAACCCCCGTTTACGGCCGGTAACTCCCACAATTCAGAGTAGCTGTACTAATACACCGCCAAATGGCATGTCTACTCAATAGCGCGTAGGTGACATAGATGATGCAACGTAGGTTGCTAACCGGTAAGTCACCCTTGCGCAATAACAACTTACGGTAGGCCACAGCCCCGGACGTGAGTCCGGGGATCAGTCCGGCGAACTCGAAGGCGGTACGATCCCATTCAGCCGCAGATACACCGCCATATACCCGTACATCTCGTTCGAGTGCCGAACAATACTATACAGGACCGACAGCCGGGAGCGAACCGTGCCCGCAGGCAGCGGCGGGTTGCCGATTGTGCCCGCGACCATCTGGACCGCGGCGGCGTCGGTTATCGATTCAAAGACGGTGTCGCAGTAGGCGAATGAATCCCGCAGCGCCACCACCAGGTCCGCCTTGGCCGTCGACCGCGGGCCTACGGACTTGCTCTCGCCCTTCAACCCGGCGCACGCCCGCGTATTGGCGACGATAATGTGCGCCAACCGCTGCCCGAAGGTCTCCACTTCCGGCACCGGCTTGAAGCCGTACTTCTCCGCCGGCATCCGGTCGGCCATCTTGAGAAAATTGGTTTTGAAGATGCGATAGGATTCGCGCACTTCGTCGCTCAAGGGGTTGGAGCTCGTTGGATTCGCGCCCTGCCCCGCAGCGGCCACGACGGCACACAAGCAGCAAACGACCAGTTTAAGCATTACGGCGTCACGCCGGACTCCGCCGGCTTCATCGCGGTCACTTCATGGTGCAGCACGTAAGACGTCTCGGTGGGAACGCCGTCCTTGAACTTCACCTTCAGGACCACCTGATAGTAACGCGGAATCTCGCCCGAGGGCTTGCGCATCTTCAGCACCAGCGTCCGCGCGTAAGCCTGATCGGTGAACCACTGCACTGCGGCCAGCCGCGCCGGCGTGCGATTCGCGGTGAACGCGGTCACTTCGCTCGATACCCGCGGACCCGGCAGATGCGTCACCAGCGCGTACACCTCCCCGTCTTCCGCGGCCGATCCGGCCGGGCTCTGGTCGGAGTAAAACGCTTCCTCTCCAGGCTGGGGACGATCGTTCTTCACTCCGCCGCGGATGAAGGACAGATCCAACTTGGCCGGCATCCCCGACACGCGGTCGGCAAAGAACACAGCGGCACCGATGTAGAGAACGTTGTTGTCGGCCAGTTGCTGCATGGAGAGCTCGCTGGTTCGCAGCAGCGACAGCGCCGGCACGCGCGGACCCAGCAGCCGGCCGATCAAGAACGACGCGCTGATCTCGCCGATCGGTGCGTAATACACGCTCTTGCTCATCGCGGCGCCCCGGAGCGATTTCTGGATCGCCTGCACCTGCGGAGATTTTATGATGTCCTCCCACCGGTTCAGTTGCAGATCCCGGTAAGCGCCGTAGCCCTCAAACTGCACGAACGGAGGATCGGCGATGGAAACGATCAACGGCTTCTGAGTCGCCAGAAACGGACGCCACAATTGCTCCAGCTCCGGCGTCCAGGTCGCGTGGAAAATTTGCGTCTCCTGCCGCATGCGCGACAATTCCAAAGTTGCGTAGACGGCCCAAGCCGCGACTGCCACCAGCAATACAGCTCCGCCCATCGCCATCGGCGAGAGCTTAAGACTGTGAATCTCAGGTTGGGGTGCGACAGGTTCGGCGTGCTCCACCACCGCCGGCCGCGGCTCACAGGTTAACTTGAACCGGCCCTTGGGCAGCTCGACGATCAGAGCGTCGTCTTTACCTTCCGTCCGGTAGTAATCGGCCAGCTTCTGCCGGAGCCGGCCCATTTGAATACGAACCGTCGAATCGTGGCGCGGATCGTAGGAAGCCGGCTTCCCTAGCGCATCGATCCCGACCGAATATTCCTTGAGCTGATCCGCCTCACCCGACTGCAGCCGCTCGGCTAAGAAGCGGAGCAGCCGCCGCAACGCTTCCGAACTCCGGAAGGTGTCACTTTGAAGAATCCGGTCGATCTGGGCCTGGACTAAGTGATCCCGCTCAGTCAGCGGAGCCCCAGCAGAAGACATGGCTTACATATTATCGAATTCAAGCCATTGGTGGGGCAGCCAATCCTGGCTGTGGCCGGCTTTCAGCCGGCCTCTACTTAAACCGATACAGTGCCTGTGCTGTCTCCGATGCTCGAGTTCTCCAGCCCAAACATACGCAGCACCGTCAGCAGCATATTCGCCGTCGAATTCCCCTCGTCCCGCACATGCTTGCCGCCCTTGTGCTGGCCGGAAGCGCCGCCGACGAGCATGTGGCCGACGTCTACGTGGCTGTGCTGGTTGGCATTGCCCATGTTGCTGGTCCACAGGATCAGCGTGTGATCCAGCAGGTTCCCGTCGCCGTCCGGCGTCTTCTTCAGCTTGGCCAGGAAGTACGCCAGGCACTGCTGATGATAGCGGGTGATCTTGGCCCAATCCTGCTTGCGCTTGGGATCTTCGCCATGGTGGGAAGAGGAGTGGTTCACCGTGGTTACGCCCGACTCCGGGTAAGAGCGCAAGCTGACATCGCGCGCATACATGAGCGTCGACACCCGCGTGATATCGCCCTGGAACGCCAGCGCCTGCAGGTCGAAGAACAACTTGATGTGTTCGTCGAAGCTCTCCGGCACGCCGAACGGAACTTCGAGCGTGGGAGCCTCGGCCGAACGCTGGGCCGCGATCTTCAGGCGGCGCTCCAGCTCGCGGATGTCTTCGAGGTACTCGTCCATGCGGGCCCGGTCGCTCGACGGCAGCGTCTTCTGGAACTTCTCGACCTTCTGGTGCACGGCGTCGAGGATGCTCCCGCTGGCCATTTTGCGCGCCATGCGTTCCTCGGGCGTGGCACCGTCGCCGAACAGCTTCTCGAACACCACCTGCGGATTGATCTCGTGCGGCAGCGGCTTGGTCGGCGCAGCCCAGGAGATCGAATTGGAATACGAGCAGCTATAGCCCCACCCGCAAATGCCAGTGTTCGCGCCCGGATCTTCAATCGCCAGCTGGATCGAAGGCAGCAACGTTTCCTGCCCCAGCTTCTGCGCGATGTACTGGTCGACGCTGGTGCCGCACTTGATATCGGCGCCGGCAGTCTTCTTGGGCGCGGCTCCAGTGAGCGAAGCCGAAGCGCGCGAGTGATCGCCGCCGCTGGTTCCCGGAGGCGGCATCGAGCTCTTGCCATCCAGCCCGCTGACGATCGTGACCGTGTCCTTGTAAGCTTCAAGCGGCTTGGTGATGAACGGCAACTCAGTCATGGGGCCGGTCTCTTTGGGATAGCAATAATCGCGAGCCCAGCCATGCGGAGAGAAAATCCCAACAAACCGAGTCTTGGGCGCAGCGCCAGCAGCCCGCGCCAGAGGCGGCAACATCGATTCCAGCAGCGGCAGCGCCAAAGTAACTCCAGCGCCCTTCAGAAACGTACGCCGAGGAACATATTTGTTAGTGATAAAAGTCATTCCAGTCTCTCCCAACTCCGATCCGGACTTCTGTATTCTGACTTCTGTATTCTGTCTTCCACTTCAACTACTTCAACGCCACCTTCTCGCCCTCAGCCGCCTTCACATTCATCTGGAAAGGCGAGCTCTTCACGATGCCGACCACCAGCGAAGAAAACCGGTTGTTGTTCGCGCCCGCGTCCTTCACGATCGCGCGCACCGTCGGCATATCATAATACTCCACTCCACGGCCCAGCGCATAGGTCATCAGCTTGGTGGTCACGCCGCGCATGAACTGCTGCGAGTACTTCATCAACTGATTCCGCAGCTCCACCGGACCGTTCAGCTTGGCGCCGTCCGACAACTGCCCGGTGGTATCCAGCGGCTGGCTGAACTGGGTGGTCCGCCACGATCCCACGCCGTCGAAATTTTCGAGCATGAACCCGATCGGGTCCATCTTCATGTGGCAAGACGCGCACACCGGATTGGCACGATGCTCTTCCATCCGGGCCCGCATGCTTTGCTCCACGGGAGCTTCCTGGCCGTTATTGGTTTTTCCGCTGCCCTTGAGCGCCGGTACGTTCGGCGGCGGCTCCGGAGGAATCACATTCAGGATGTTCGCCCACACCCATTTGCCGCGCTGGATCGGCGACGTCCGGTCGGCCACCGAAGTGATCAACAGAATCGCGCCCTTGCCCAGCAGCCCGCGCCGAGCCTCGAAACCCGGCCCCAGCGTCACGCGCCGGAACTGGCTGCCGTAGATATTCGGAATCCCGTAATGCCGCGCCAGACGTTCGTTGACGAAGGTGTAATCGGCGTCCATCAGGTCCATCACGTTGCGGTCTTCGCGCACGATGCTTTCAAAGAACATCTCGGTCTCGGTGCGCATCGCCTGCCGCAGATTGTCGTCGAAGTCGGGGAACAACTGAGTCACCGGAGCCGCGCTCGCCAGGTTGCGCAACTGCAGCCACTGGCCGGTGAAATTCCTGATCAGCTCTGCCGACTTCGGACTCCCCAGCATCCGCCGCGTCTGCGCCTCGAGCACTTTCGGATCGTGCAGCTTGTTCTGCGTGGCCAACGCCAGCAATTCATCGTCCGGCGGGGCGCTCCAAAGGAAGAACGCCAACCGCGACGCCAGCTCGAGGTCGCTGATCCGGTACGGCTGCCCCGGCTTCACACCCGCGGGCTCGGTCTCGCCGCGGAACACAAACTCGGGATCGGACAGAATCCCCTGAATCGCCATCTGGATTCCGTCTTCGAAATCGCCGCCGTTGCGGCCTTTCTGGTAGAAGCCCAGCAGCGTCTCGGTATCGTTGGCCGTGAGCGGACGCCGGTACGCCTTGCGCCCCAGATCGTTGATGATCTTCTTCACGCACGGAATCTCGTCCGCGCCCGCGGCCGGGCGGCACGTGAAGATCTTCTCCCGGCTGGTTGTAGTCTTGGGACGCGCGCCGTTGTACGGCCCCATGATGATCACCTGGCCCACCTGCGGTGAAAACACATAGCCCGGAATCGGATTGGTGTCCAAAACGCTGCGCACGTAGTGCTGGTTCAAGTCGTCGATCGGCACCTGAGTGGTAGCCAGGAACGCGAGCCCCACCTGGTGCATCCCGGCGGTCACCTGCAGCCGGACTTCGTTCTTGTCGTTATCGGTGCCTTGCGGGAGCTTATCGATGTCGAAAACCTTCACCCGCTCGCCATCCATCAGGACTTCGAGCTGCTCGCCCCGCCGGTTGCTCCCGTAGAGTTCCCCGGTGTTCCCGCGGACCGGGAACCAGGAGATCACATACTCGCCATCAGCCGGGAAATAATGCTTGATCAGCATCCCGCCCCGCGTGCCGAAGGGCAACCCTTCGATGTGGTTCTCCTGCGAGTAATCCTGCGGCGCGATGTACTTTTTCTGGCTAGGCGAAATCTCGTGGCCCACCGCCATGCGGCTGATCTTGGCGGCCGCCGTCATGAAGCCCTCCACCAGCGCCGGCGAAATGCTCAGGCTGGCAGCCACGTTGTCGAAGCCGTAGCTGGAATCGTCCACCGGCAGGTACGCCGCTGGATCGACATCCACGTTGAGCAGATCCTTGATCGCGTTGGCGTACTCGATCCGGTTCACCCGATGCACCCCCGGAGGAACGAAGTGCGGATGGGCCGCGGCAGCTTTGTCCAGTTCCGCCTCGATCCCCGAAACCATGGCATCCATCGTGGCCGGGTCGGGCCCCTTAGCGCCCAAAGGCGGCATCAGCCCGGACCGGATCCGGGTCACGACCTTCTCCCAAACCTCCGAATTGTCCCCAGCATGCGCCGGATCGACGGCATCGAGCGCCAAGCCGCCCGTCCGGCTCTTGGAATTATGGCAAGTAACGCAATACTGGTCGAGCAAAGCCCGAGGCGTAGCCGTGCCGACAGCAGCCGCGGCTCTCGGTTGCTGCTGCTGGCCGGTCAGCGGCCGATACCCCAGGGTGAGTGAAATCGCCACAACGCCAACCGACACAACGAGTTTCTTGATGAAGGACATCCCTTAAATCAAACCATGGAGCGAGGCCAAGATCAATATGCCTGAGGTTAGTTACCGGTTTGCTCCGCCGATGCGCAGGCCGGTCGGGACCGGCACCGGTAAGTAACAGGTAAGTATCCCCAGAACTAATTGATTCAAAACACACACGCGTAGCAGGACGGCATTGTGATCGAGAAGCACATATAGTAAAGTTGACAAGACCGAAGCTTGAGGAAGAAGTGCGCCCCGAGTGGGGCAGCCAATCCTGGCTGCAGCCGCCTTTTGAGGCGGCAGAAGGACAGAGGCCAATGACCGCCATTCGCGTGTTCGGAACGTCCGCCTTGATCGCTCTGAGCATATCCGCCGCCTACGCAGCAGCCGCCGCCAGCGACGTTGCCGACGCCGCCATGAACCGCAACCGGGAAGCCATCAAGGCCTCCCTACAGAAGAAGGCCGACGTCAACGCCCCCCAGTCCGACGGAACCACCGCGCTGCACTGGGCCGTCCGCAACGACGATCTCGACATGGCCGCGCAGTTGATCAAGGCCGGAGCCAACCCCAAGGCCGCGAACCGCGACGGCGCCACCCCGCTGTACCTGGCCTGCGAAAATGGCAGCCAGCCCATGATCGAGCTGCTGCTCAAAACCGGCGTGGACGTCAACGAGCCCTTCCTGCTGCACAGCGAAACCGCGCTGATGGTAGCCTCCCGCACCGGCAACGTCAAAGTAGTGGACCTGCTGCTCGTCAAGGGCGCGAATGTGAACGCCCGCGAAACCCTCCGCCAGACCACCGCCCTGATGTGGGCCGCCGAGCAGAATCACCCCGAGGTCATCCGCACGCTGGTCGCCCACGGTGCCGATGTCAACGCCCAGTCCAAGGTCATCACCGCCTCGGCGCAGTACGGCTTGAACGCCAAGGTCAAAACCGACGGCAGCATCGGCGGTGTCACGTCCCTGGTGCTGGCCTCGCGCGAAGGCGGCCTCGACTCCGTCCGCATCCTGACCGAAGCCAAAGCCGATCTGAACAAGACCAGCGCCGACGGCAGCTCGGCCATGGTGGTGGCCATCCAGAACGGGCACTACGACGTAGCGACCTACCTGGCAACCCACGGCGCCAACCCCGATCTTCAGAACGACAAGGGCTGGAACGCCTTGTACCTGGCGGTGAAGAACCGGAACCTGGAGACCGGAACCATCCCGGTCCCCAACCAGGAGCAGGCCATGCCGTTCATCCAGCTCCTGCTGGATAAGGGAGCCAACCCCAACCTGCGCCTCAAAGCCAACACCGAAATCCGCAACGGCCAGCGCGCCACCTGGATGAATGAGCCCGGAGCCACGCCCTTCCTGCGGGCCTCCATGTGCGGCGACATCGAAACCATGCGCTTGCTGCTCGCCCACGGCGCCGACCCGCTCATCAACACCGACGACCACACCACGCCGCTGATGGCAGTAGCGGGCGTGGGCTACACCGACGGCTTCATCCACGACCGTTCGGAAGAAGAGACCATGGCGGCGTTGAAGTTCCTGGTCGAGGAGATCAAGGTCCCCATCAACGCGGCCAACGACGGCGGTCTGACGGCCTTGCACGGAGCCGCCCATAAAGCCGCGCTGTATGAGATTCAGTACCTGGTGGATCACGGCGCCGACCTCTCCGCCAAGGATCACGGCGCCAAGGCTTATGGCGCGAACACGCCCGGACTGCTCCCGTACAACTGGGCCGAAGGCGTCGTGATCGGCGTGCAGTCGGCGATCTACCATCCCGAAGCCGTCGAGCTGATCACCAAGCTGATGAAGGAGCGGAACATCCCGCTGCCCGAAGCGATCGGAAACCGGACCCTGGGCGGCAACGCGAAAGCCGTCAAGAACTAACACTCGCCACTGAGCCGCGCGGGTAAAGCCGACGGCTTTTATTCAACCATCGTGACTCGCTCCGTGCTGCTGGTTGCCCTGGTAGGAGTCGCTCTCGCGCAGGCGCCCGTTAAGCCCGCAGCCAAAACCGTGCTCGATGGAGTCTACTCCGCGGCCCAAGCCCAGCGCGGCAAGGCGACCTTCGACAAGGAATGCGCGACCTGCCATGCCGCGACGCTGGAAGGTTTCTCCGGCCCCCCGCTGAAAGGCAGAATCTTCATGGATCGCTGGCGCGAGTTCAATCTCGACGTCCTCTTCGAGAACCTGCGCACCACCATGCCCAAAGACTTCCCCGGTACCCTGACCGAAGCCGCGTATCTGGACGTCCTGGCATATATTCTGGAAGCCAACGAAATCCCCGCTTCTCCGCGCGAACTCACCGTCGACGCCGTTAAGACCACGCGACTGGTCGGCAAGGAGGGCCACAAAGCTCTGCCGAGCAGCTCTCCAGTCTCGGCCATCGGCTGCCTGGTGCTGGATTCCGGCAACGGCTGGTTCCTGACCAAAGCCACCGAACCGGAACGCACCCTCGATGACGAGATCTCCGCAGCCGAATTGAAAGCCGCGAAGGACGAACCTCTGGGCGATCTCCTGTTCCGTCTGCAGGACATCACCGACATCCCGGATTTCGACCCCGACGCCCTCCGCGACCATAAGGTCGAGACCAAAGGTATTCTGGTTCTGCAGCCCGGCAACCTGCGGATCAATGTGAGCTCTCTCAAGGTAGTCGCGGCCGAATGTGAACCCTAATTGTCAACTATGATGCAGCGCATCGCTCTCCTCTGCCTCTTCTCCATGGCCGCCTTTGCGCAAAAGCGCACGACTCTCGATGGCGTCTACTCCGACGCACAGGCCGCCCGTGGAGCCGAGCTGTTCGCCGCGAAGTGCGCCCGCTGCCATGAAGGCGCCGATGTGGATGGACCTCCGCTGACGCAGGACCCGTTCCTCGACCGCTGGCGGGAGGACACGTTAGCGCCGCTGTTCACGTTCCTCCGGACCAAGATGCCGCAAGATGCTCCAGGCAGTTTGACCGAAGCCAATTATCTAGACCTGCTCGCCGCTATCCTGGCCAAGAACACCTTTCCGTCCGGCAAGGATCTGACTCCGGACTCGCTGGCCTCGATCCTGCTGGTGGGCCACGATGGCCCCAAGCCCATGCCCAACAACGCCGCCGTCATCGCCGTGGGCTGCTTCAACGCCGCTGCCAACAATGTGGTCACACTGACCAACGCCGGCGATCTGGGCCGCACCCAGACACCGGATGAAGCCAACGCCGAGGAGTTGAAGAACTCGGCCGCCAAGCCGCTGGGCGCGCGAACCTACAGCCTGCTCAACGTGAGCGACCTCGCCGGGTTCAACGCGGACAACGCCAAAGGCCGCAAGGTGCAAGTTAAGGGCGTGCTGCAGCGGCAATCGGCGGGCGACCGCATCAACGTGCTGTCGCTCGAAGTGGTTGCGCCAACGTGTCCCTAAAACTTGCCAGCGCCGCGATGGCCGCCCTGGCATGCGTGGCCAGTGCCCAGTCCACAAGATCGGTCTGGGACGGAGTGTTCTCCAACGCGCAAGCCCAGCGCGGCGAAGCGATGTATCCGTCCACCTGCGCAGGCTGCCACGGCGCAAACCTAGAGGGCAAGCCCGATCCGTCGCTGATCGGTCCGGCGTTCATCGACCGCTGGCGCGAGGACAATCTGAGCACGCTGTACAACCACATCTCGACGCGCATGCCCGCGCGCGCCCCCGGATCGCTTACCGAGCGGGCGTATCTCGACCTCCTCGCCTTCATCCTGCGCTCGAACGACATGCCCGTGGGCGCCGAGGATCTGACCGCCGCGGCCACCGCCAATATTCGCCTGATCCGCAAGGAAGGCCCGCAACCGCTGCCCACCAACGCGGTGATCCTGGCCGTAGGCTGCTTCACCGCGGGTCCCCCCACTGGCAACAGGGAGAC
The DNA here is from genome assembly GCA_035604115.1 of Bryobacteraceae bacterium. GTDB lineage: Bacteria > Acidobacteriota > Terriglobia > Bryobacterales > Bryobacteraceae > Palsa-187. The sequence goes on from DATNJC010000059.1 coordinate 18,373, forward strand.
GTGGACGCTGACGCGCTCCAGCGAGCCGCTGCGCGCCCAAGAAGCCGACGAGACTAGCCCCGCGGAACTGCAGCGCTCCGCCGCGATGGCGCTAGGCTCGCAGACGTATCGCCTGCAGAACCTGGATTTCTTCCGCTCTGACTTCGATCCCGCCCATTACAAAGGCCAGAAGGTGCAAGTGAAAGGCGTGCTGATTCGGCAGACCAACAACGACAGGATCAACGTGACGGCGTTTGACGGCCTCGGCGCCGGCTGCGACTGAGGCTGAGCCCGCATGCCACGCCCAGGCATTTCCGCCGGACATTCACCTTTTGGAGTACGTCTTACTGAAACCGTTCCGCGCGTTCGTCACCGTGAACGAACCATCCAGTTGCGCCGACAGCTTGATCCAGTAAGCCTTGCCATTGTGGACCGGCGCAGGCGGCGCTCCAGGCCCGGGCGCGGGAGCGGCGATCGGAGCGATGGCCATCGCGGACGGCGGGTCATCGATGGTGTTGGCGATGAACATACCCGGCACCGTGTACTCCTGTCCGCTCAACACCGAAGCGTGTATCTGCCAGAGATCTTCGAGACCCGGCGAGGAGTGTAACGTCTGCATCACATCGGGTTCGCCGCCTTTCCGCGTGCCGTCGTTCATGATGGCCACGCGCGGATGCACGGCGTGCACCAGCACCGGCGAATTCGAGCTGGACTGCCCGTGGTGCAAGCCCAACAACACATCCAAGGGGCCAATCCGGTCGGTAGGACACATCAGCTCGAATTCCTTGTTCTTGGTCAGATCGCCCAAATGTGCAGTGTGAAATTTCCCAAACACGATGGACACTCCAACCGATTGCGGGTCCTCGGCGTTGTTGTCTCCGGCTTTGTAGTTAGCGCAGTACGGATTCGGCTTGCCTGCGCCGGGCAACGGCGTCTTGATGGTCTCGCCCGCCGACGTCACCACGCGCACATCCAGACCCGTCAGGGCGATTTTGTCGCCCGGTTTGGCGACGGTGTGCTTGGCTTTGGCAACCAGCGGGGCGTAGGTTTTCTGGAGGAACGTATCGGCGGCCTCGCCGGGTTGGACATTGGGACCGTGGTCGATGAACTCCTTGATCGGAATCAGGTCGGCGAGAACCGGCAAGCCTCCAAAATGATCGCCATGCCAGTGGGTGATGATCAAATGGTCGATCTGCTTCACCTGGGCGTCTTTGAGCGCGTCCATGATGCGGCCAGCGTCGCGGGCAGCGACCGCGCCGGCATTGCCGGTGTCGATGAGGAGCGACTCGCCGGAGGGCGTGACGAAGAGCGTGGCGTTGCCGCCTTCCACATCGACGACGTAAACATCCAGCGTCTTGCGCGTCTGCGCCGCTGCCACAGTGGACAGGCACAGCACAACAATCGCGGCAACCGGGAACAATTTCGTTACGCGCACGGGAGCCTCCTTTCTGGGAGCGTCGACTATTATAGACAAGTGGGGCGGGCCTTTTAGACTGCCGCCGGCTTTCGAGCCGGCGTTCGCCCGTGAAACGCAATGTCGCTGTGACGTCAGCACGCCGGGCAAAAGCCCGGCGGCAGGCTAAAAGCATGGCCCCACTACTGCAACGGAGTGAAGTTGTAGAACGAGTCGATCGCCACGACCTTCGAGCGGATCAGCCCTTCCAGCCAGGTCTTGGTCGCTCCCGACACGGAATCCGCGCTGGGGGCTGCGCTGGAAAGATCCAAATAGTAGTCCTTGTAATTCACGGCGTCCGCGACCGTCAATTGCTTCCCGTCTGCCGTGAGAATGCCGTACACGGCGGCATAGCTGGAAGCGAGCAGATAGCTTTCGTGGCGCCATTCAGCCGCCTCGCTGGAGCGATCCGTGAACAGCGGCCGGCCCAGCAATTCATTGTGATTCGTAGGCTTGTGGCCCGTCAGATAGTACAGAGACGGCGTGATGTCGACCGAGAACGCCAGGTCTTTTTCGCTGTAGGAGTGACTGTCGCGCATCGCGGGCGGCAGGTGAATTAGCAGAGGGATGCGCACCACCTCCGGATAAATCGTGTAGGCATGGCCCCAGCGGCCGTTTTCCCCCAGCGAATCGCCATGATCCGCAGTGAGGATCACGATGCTGTTATCGTAAATGCCGCGCTGTTTCAAACTCTCGATGAAGTGCCCGAAACAGGCGTCCATGCGCTTCAATCGCGATGCATAGGGCGCGTAAAAGCGTCCGAAGTTTTCGTCCGAGATGGGCTTGGCTCCCTGCCCGTTGATCACCGAGATGTGGATGTTCTGCGGCTGCGTGTAGGCGAACATGGGCGCGCCGCCGGGGTCGGATGCGATCTTGCCTTCCAGCTCTTCGAGCGACGAGCACAGGTCGTAACGCATGTTCAACCGGCCCTCGTCCATTTCGGTCAGTCCGGGCCACGGTTGAACCACGGTTTGAAGAATTTCATCCCGGCTGATGTAAGCGTGGTATTTCTCGGCCTCGAGCAGTTTCTGCAGCGCATTCATAGGAGCGAACGGCGTGACATATTGCTTGTGCAGCAACATCCCGCCGACCCAGATGGAAGGCTCGGAAAGCCCCGTCGCGCCGTAGCGGGTGAAGGCGTTCCGCATCACCACGCTCTCTTGCCCGAAGCGCCCGATCTCCGGCGTAAAGAACACATCGGGGTTATACGGCGACAGGTAATCGCGGCGCAGGCTGTCGACCACGACCATGAAGATGTTCGGCTTCTTGTCCGGCGTAGGCCCCAGGGATTCGACCAAATCGACCGGCACCGGCGCGACATAGGTGGATCGAGGAAGGTTGGTGTTACGGACCAGGAAGCGGTAGAAGCCCGGATCGCCGGCGACGGGAGTGATGGCCTCGTTCAGAAGTTGAAACGAAATATCGTAACCCGCCCACTTTTCCAAAAATTGCGCCGAGGTCTCCTTGCTGCGCGTGGCCTTCCAAATCGACGAGCGCGCCGCTTCGAAACTGCGATACCCCGGCAGGATCAGGAGAGCGCAGACCAGGAGCCGCCCAGCTTGTACGGGCCCCGTGCTTTTCGGATGCACGGCGACGAAGAACACCCGGAAGATGGCGATCCAGACCACCAGCGCCGTCAGCTTCTGGAACAGATAGTTCCAGTCCATCGCGGAAGCTTGCACCGTAATCGGAATGGCGACCGCGGCGGTAATGGCCAGCGCGACCAAGGTCCGGAAGATTCCACGATGGGCCTCCGGCGGCCGCATCCACCACAGGGCTATCGAAACGCCGCTGGATACTTCCAGATCGGCCGACGCGGCCAGGCTGGCGCCGAACGCTGCCAGATATCCTGTAACCGTGAGCGAAAGCGCCAGGCCGTAAAGATTGGCCAGCGGCCCCGCGAACGACAACGCCGTGAAGACCAGCACCCGGATCACGGTATAAAGCACTGCAGCGCCGAACAGATGCATCACCACGAATTGCGCGCGTGGTGGCGACGGAAACCAAGTCGAGACTACCGTCAGCAGATTGAGCGCGACGAAGAACAGAACGAAGACGAGAGTGTGAATCAGCACGCTCGCGCCAAATCCGAACCAGCCCTCGGCGGTGCTCCAGTCGGTGGGTTGTTTCCGAAGCAATGCGACGCCCGCGTACAAGATCGCGACAGCGAACCCGGAGAGCCAGGCCGCGCGGAAGACCCGCCGTTCATCCGCGGGAGCGCCGGCGCCCCAACGAATGGCCGGATACGAAGTTCGCCACGTTAAGAACGTCAAGTACAAGGACGGCATCAAGGTCCCCAACGCCCACCAGAAACTGGTTGTAGTGTTGTCCAGGTTCGCAAGCAACGGGCGGACGATCAGCAGGATCCCGCCGAGCACGTGAACGATCCAGAAGCCCCAGTGCCAGCGATCGCGCTTGAACCCCACCACAGGCAGCATCAGGATCAAGACGATCCAATACAAAACCGGGTGATATTGGGCGAAGGCCACTAGAGTAGGCAGCAGCGCGGCCTTCAGAACGTGCATGTAGGTAAACGGCAGATACGCGAACATGCAGTACAACGAGGTGACCAGGAAAAACAGCATGTGCACGGTGCGAGCCGCCGTCTTGTACGCGCCGACGCCGGATTTGGTGGAATGCTTCACGGTTTAACTCAGTTTCTCTTGCCTTGCCCCGCCCCGCCCCGCCCCCGTGGAGCGAGCTTTAGCTTGCAACGGAGGCTTCAGCCTCCGCGCCGATCAAGCGACACTTCCGATCGGGGACTCAAGTCCCCGTTGCAGGCTAAGAGCCCGCTCCACATTCACCTGGCTCCTTGCCGCGCTCGCGCCAGCACTTGGCCGACTTCGGTATAACCGGGCGAAAGCCGCTGGGCCTTTTCCAGATAAACAATGGCCGCCCGGGGGTCTCCGGTGGCTGCACTGACCAAGCCGGCCGCTAAAAGGGCGTCGACGTTCTCGGGACGCCGCTCTAAGACTTTCAGAAGTCTGGCGTGGGCCTCGCTGAGATGGCCCAGTCGAAGCTCAATCCGCGCCAAGCCCACCTGCATATCGGGATACTCCGGCGACAATTGAACTCCGTGCTTGTACTGCCCGTAGGCCGCTTGCAATTGCTGGTCCTTTTCGAGCTCATGCCCGTAAAAGAAAATCGAGTCGGGATCTTGCTTATCCAATTGCCAGCAGCGCTCAAAGGCTTTGAACGCGTCTTTCGGCTTCGACGCGTTCTCGTACGCCAGGCCGATCGCGGGACAGCCTTCGGTGGGCCGCGGCGAGTACGTCAGAAAGTTTTCCCACATCGCCGCGCTTTCCTGGTAGCGATTCAAACCCTGGTAAATTTCCGCGATCTGCTTGATGTAAATCGGGCTCTCCGGATAAGCCTTGTACAACGTCAACAAAGGCACCAGAGCCTGTTCCGGTTTCTGCGCCGCCATCAGCGTGGTGCTTTCCTGCAACAGGCGCTGGATCTGCGCGCTCGACAGCGCGCCCGGCGCGATTTCCTCTTCCTGATAGGGATTTTCCACGAATCCCCACCAGAATAAGTACAGAATCAGGAGCGGAAAGGCGAATCGGATAAAGGGAATGTCGTACACGGATGCGTACCGTGGTTCACTCGAAACGGTACCGGAAACCGACGTCGAAGAAATACTGCCACAGACCAGTTCCGCTGAGCCGGTCCTGGCTGGAGGCGCCGGCCTCGGCGTCGATGGTGATGTGGCGTCCGGTGCGCCAGTTCCATTCGCCGCTGAACGAGGTTGAGTCCAGAACCCCGACTTGATTCACGTTGCGGATTTCAAACGGAGCCGCACCGTGGCCGTAGCGGACGTTGACATAGCTGAGCCCGTCCGAAAAATAACGCCGGGCCAGTATCTGATAGGTGGTGGACGAATGGTACGTGGCTGGGATCGCGCCCGAACCCGGCGCCAGCAGGCCCGAGTTGGCCGTGAGGAGACCCGAGCCGGGCGATAGAAATGTTCGCCCCGAAAAGTACCAATCGCGATGGTAGCGGCCCACCGAAGCCGTGTACACGCGGATATTGCCACTCGAAAATACCAGCCAGCGATACCCGCCGGACGCCTCAAAGCCGTGCCCCAGACTCTGAAACAGTTCCCCCCCGTTGCGGTACTTGGGATACAAAATACCTTCGGGCGAATAGCCCACATTCACGTACAAGTACGTTCCCTGGCGCAGGTGCGGATACCAGTCGATTTCTCCCAAAGTGCTGTGATAGCCAAAGCGGGAACCCTGCGATATTCGCGCCAGCACGGATCCAGCCTGCTCTCCGCGTTTCACCGTCACCGCCTCTTCGTCCCACGGAGAACTGTGATCGTTGTACCAGATGCTTGAATGGGTGTAGCTGACCTCCCAGGTCGCGTCGTACTCGCGCAGGGCCCGGCGTAAGTCGGTGGCCTCGCGATTGCCGGGTTCCAAAGCGTGGACGGTCTCGAGCGTCGCAGTCGCTTCCTTATACCGGCCCATCTTCTTGAGGGTTCGCGCGCGGGCCAGCAGGGCTTGGACGTCATTCGGTTGGAGCGCTAGGAACTCGCGGGTGGAATCGTCGGCCTGTTCCGGGTGGCCCGACCACAGCTCGACGTTCACCAACGCCAACAACGCATCGGTGTACTGGGGATGACTCATGAGCACCGCTTCGATTTCGCGGCGCGCATCTTCGTACTGGCCTTCCCAGGAAAGCACCAGGCCCAGCAGCAGCTGCGCATCCGTATCCCAGGCGTGAGTCTCCAGGCGCTTCCGCAGAAAGGCGATGGCCTCGGCGCGGTGACCGGTGGTCGCCAGGGCCCGGCCTTGCGTCAGGACCTCGGTATCGCTCAGAGTGCTGGGATCGCCGGGATTGGCGGGGAGCACCTCGCCGGCCCGCATCGTGAGGCAGGTCAAGCCTAGGAGGATCGCGACGCACAGGGCTAAGGAGCTGTGGAGCACGCACTCGTGCGTGCCACGTCGGCACTCGTGCCGACGCTTGGCCGCGTCGCGTGTCGAGACGAGTCTCGACATGGCACACACGAGTGCGCGCTCCACGTCGCCCTCGGCTGGAGGAGATGCCTTACCCATCCTAGTACTACATCGGCGTCGGGGATAGGGTGCTTTATAGTCTTTGGAGTAAAGAAGATCGGGCGAATTGCTCACATCCGCCCCTGGCCCAGGGGACTAAGGGCAGTAGTCCGTCTAATCCTAATGGGTTGGCTCGGGAGAGACGAATATCTACTTGATGGGGCGATGGGCCAATCCAGGGCTACTGGCCACGCTGGCGTCCAAGCTCGGGTTCGCTCATACCGAGACGCGCGTCGACGGGCAGGTGCAGGTGCGCCTGCACACCGGATACGGGCTCAAAATCCGGGAACGCAGGGTGATCCCGCCCGCGGCGGCGGAATCTGCCCCCAACGGCTCGCGGGATGCCTTGCGCGTGAACGGCTCCAACGGGTATGCGCGCAAAACAGTTGTCACGAACGGCGCGACGGAGCACAATGGCTCCTCGAAACGGACCTATCTCGCGGTTTTAGAGGAAGACGGCCCCCTGGATGCGCTGGAGTTGGCGGGGTTGGAGTTCGCAGGGGAGGTGTTTGACGGGCGGGAATGGCGGCATTCCGAATCCGGTGAGCCCGTCAGTGTGGCACAAGGACTGTCGGCTTTGTCTTCAGCCGCTTCCAGCCGCGAGCGCGCCAGCCGCGAATCCGTTGAGAGCGGTTCTCCTGGAATTCTGCCTGGAATTCCACACGACGCTTCGCCCGAAGCCTTGGACGCCCCAGATGCGCAAAGCATCGATTCGGCAGACGTCCTGAATCCGCCCGCATCGGAGGAGCTTCCCGCGCCCGCCCCCAACCGCCACGCCATTCTCTCCGGAAAAGTGATCGGCGTTGTCGGCTTTTCCGAAGAGCAGGCCGTATCCCTGGGGCAAGCGCTGGCGGCGCAGCACTGTTCCTTCGTCGTGCTCTCGCATGCCGAAGCCGAATTCAAGAAGGGCGCCGCCAGCGCCTGCCATCTCCTGTTGGTCTCAGCCTCCAAGGACTGGTCGAACCCGGCGTCGTTGAAGGTGAGCTGGCTCGGCAAGCTGAAGAAACCGGCGATTGTGGAGAGCGATCGAACCACACTGAGTTTCCTGGCGAAATTCCCCCAGGCCGGGTCACGCGAGTTCGTCCCCGGGCCGTGCCCCATCGACGAGCTCCTGTGGCGCTCGGCTCTGATTCTCGGGCGCATGCCCACAGTCAAGGCGCGCAAGAACCGTAAGCGGCAGCATCCCGTGCTGGTGATTGCCGATAGCGACCCAGCTTCTCTGACGCTGGTGGAGACGGTGCTCACCCAGGAAGGCGTGGAGTGCCGCGTGGCGGACAACGGATCGCTGGCGCTGGAACTGATCAAAGCCACGACGCCCGATGCGGTGATCCTGGAGGTGACGCTGCCCGGCGCGGACGGCTTTCAGCTTCTGGCCGAAATCCGGCGCGACCCGGCGCTGGCGGGAATGGTCGTGATCCTGCTAACGTCCCGGCAAGCGGAAGCCGACGTGTTGCGTGGCTTCAGCCTGGGAGCCGACGATTACGTCACCAAGCCCTTCAGCCCTCTGGAACTGGCGGCTCGACTGAAACGCGCCCTGTCGCGGGTGGCATGATCTTCCCGTCGTGGTTTCCCCGGCGCGTCGCGATCGCGCTTGAGGGCGTCGATTGGGACCGGGTGCTCCTCTTCGCCCGGGCCCTCCTGGCGATCGCGTTTTTCCTTTACCCGGTATGGTGGATCCACGTCCACGTGGTTTCCGCGACGGTCCCGCAGGCCCCGCTCTCCCTCGCCATATCCTTCCTCGGCGTCCAGTTTGCCGTCATCGTCGCCGAGCTTCTGGCTTCTTGCGTCGTCAAGAAAATGGACGAGGTGCGTGGTCGCCGTTCCCGGCGTTGGCGCCCCTTGATCCGGCGCTCTCTAGCGGCTCACTTGGCCGGGCAGAATGTGTCGGCCGAACTGAATATCTTCCGCAAGCACCGGCCGCGGGAAACGGAAATCTGTCTGGCGGAAATGCTGGCTGCGGTGAACGGGCAGGCCCGGCAACGGCTTAGCGAACTGGCAGTTTCGTTGCACCTGGTCGAGCGCTGGGAGAAGCACGCCACGCGCGGCCGCCAGGAGCTGCGGGAGGTGATCGAGTGGCTGGGGCTGCTCTCTCCCGCCATCGGCGGTCCGGCGCTGGTCCGCGTGCTGAAGGCCGCATCGGCGACCTTCGAGAGCCGCTGGCTGCCAAAACGCACCTTACCGGCGACCGTGGCTTCGACTTTGTGCTCCCGCATCCGCGTGGCCGGGGAAGCCGAACTGAACCAGATCTGTCATGAGATTCTGGCCGCGCCTCTGCTGGTGCGCACGATGGCGGCCAGCGACCTGCGCGTCCAAGCCGATGGTTCGGGTGCAGCCGCGATTTCGCGCGCGCTTTCCAGCGCGGACCCCGGCCGGGCAACCGTAGCTCTACAACTGGCCGAAGCCTGGCGGCGTACCATTGACGCGCCCGCGCTCGCCGCGCTGCTCCGGCACAAATCTTCGGTCGTGCGGGGCCTCGCGCTAAAGCTGATTCCCTTTCAAGGCGTCGCCGCGGCCTTCGAAGCCGAGGTTCTGGCGGGCTTGCAAACGGGCTTGCGGGCCGGCGCCGACGACGCGGGCGCGCAGGAGGTGCTGGCGGGAGCATTGTCCGCCGTCGCGCGGCTCCGGCTGATGCGAGCCTTGCCGCTGGTGGGGCAATGCGCCTCGAGCGCCAACGCCAGCCTGGCCCGGCAGGCTTGTTTCACTTTGGCTGCACTCGGTGAAGAAGGCCAAGCGCTGCTCGAAAGCAAGATCCACAGCGGACCGCATCAGCAGGCTGCCCGCGCCGCCGAATCTCTGATGAGCTTGCGCGCGGGCCGGCTCCCGGCGGGCGGGATCTGACGCATGCTCGACATTCTAGTCCACCGCATCTATTTCTTTTTCGAAGGTGGAGTGATCTTGTATGTGATGGTGATCAACACCATCTACCTGCTGCTCACGGTTCTGGCCTACTTTTCGCTGCGCAAGCATCATACGCCGTTCTCCGAAGTCCAGCGCGATGCCCTGCTGGCGTCTCCGCTGCTACCGCGCATTTCCCTGATCGCGCCGGCGTATAACGAGGCCGCCACTTGCAAGGAAAGCGTCGGGAACATGTTGCGGCTTAACTATCCGAACTTCGAAGTGGTCCTGGTGAACGACGGTTCCAAAGACGAGACGCTCAAGGTGATGATCGAGGAATTCCGGCTGTTCAAGTCCGCTCGCGTGCCCACGGGAAGCCTGGTCACCAAGCCCATCCGGCGTGTCTACGAATCCACCGATCCGGTAAGGCTGGTGGTAATCGACAAGGTCAACGGCGGAAAAGCGGACGCCATCAACACTGGCTTGAATCTCGCCACCGGCGAACTGGTTATGGTGGTGGATTCGGATTGCTTGATCGACCGCGACGCGCTTTTGAACATGGTGAAACCGTATCTCGAGGACCCCGAGCGCGTGATCGCGGTGGGCGGCACCGTGCGCGTGGTCAACGATTGCGACGTGGAGCATGGCGCCGTGAGCACGATCCGGGTGTCGTCGTCGCACATCGCCAATTTCCAGGCGGTGGAATATGCGCGGGCGTTCTTAGGCGGGCGCGTCGGGTTCAGCCTGATGAATTGCCTGCTCATTATCTCCGGCGCCTTCGGATTGTTCCGCCGCGATGCGGTGCTCGAAGCCGGGGGCTTCGACCCCGATACCATCGGCGAAGATATGGAACTAGTGGTGCGCATGCACCGCATTTGGCGGGCGCGGCAGCAAGATTACCGCATCGTCTACGTGGCGGCGCCGGTGTGCTGGACGGAAGTGCCGCAATCCATGAAGATTCTCCACCGCCAGCGCAAACGCTGGCAACGTGGCACGGTGGAGAGCCTGTGGCGGCATCGCGAAATGCTCGGCAATCCGAAGTTCGGCCTGGTGGGGATGTTCGCGTTCCCGTATTTCGCGCTGTTTGAAATGCTGGGTCCGGCGGTGGAGCTGCTGGGCTACGGGCTCACCGCGATGGGCCTGGTGTTCAGCATCATCGCGCCGCCAATCGCGATCTTGTTCTTCTCCGTATCGGTAACCTTCGGCATCGTCCTTTCGACCACAGCGGTGGTGCTGGAAGAATTCACGGTTCGCCGCTACCCGTCATGGAAGCACAGTTTCCGCTTGTTTTTCGCGGCGATCGCGGAAAACTTCGGCTTCCGCCAAATTCTCACGTGGTGGCGCGTGCAAGGCTTGATCGAAGGCATCAAAGGCAAGAAGGGCGGCTGGGGAGACATGGAGCGCCGCGGCTTCCGCGTCGTTGGCAAGACCTCGTAGGGCGCGTCGCCACCGGGGTCTTGGCAACAATGCCGTGCGGTGCTTGCGGCTGCCATAGTGCCAAGACTCCCGGTGCGGTCGGTTCCTTTCTGACCCGCAAATACCGCTCTAAGCCGAAGAAAATACGCGTATATGACACTATTCCTCTTGGGCCTGTTGGGCGTCAAGTGCTATTTCCATATTGATTTCCATAGGTATACCTGTGATTTCGGAGCTTATTAATTTTAGGCAAGTGGGGTATTTACTTCACTCAGGTGACCCCTACCGGTTGTGGTCGGCGTCTGAGCCGACGGCGGCACACCTGACCATAGATTTGTATGGCACTGGATCGACGACAACCGCCTGCTGCACGAGGCGGTAGAAGAGTTTCC
>DATNJC010000060.1:0-8460 GCA_035604115.1 Bryobacteraceae bacterium
CTCGGCCCACCCTACGACTCGCAGGCGCAAACTTGCCTTCCCCTCGCATTCCCACCCCTCGCTTTGCCAGCCACCACCGGAAAATCGTTCTATCGACGGGCGCAGGTGATGACAGCGGTTCCCTACAGGCGGATTACGGTCGGATTGCGACTCGGCGGTTGGTAGTGGGGTCATAGCGGGGACCCCACTACCCGGCGGTTCGCACCCGCAACCTGCGCTAAGATTTATATAGTGCCCGGTTCCCCTGGAGCCGGGCCGTGCTGTCCCCGCTCCGATTACGCTCGCTCGGAAACGACGGCGGCGGGTGGGGGGGCTCCCTAAGTCTTTGGATCGAGGTTCCGCATTGTCTCGAACGTTTTGGGTCGCGGTTTCGACAGGAGCGCTGGCCGCCGTCTGGCTGACGGGGTGCGGCTCGTCGAACCAAACCCGCTCGGCCGGCCCCCTGCCGCCGGTGCCGGTCAGCGTGGCGAAGGCCGATACCGAATCGGTTCCGCTCGAGGTGCGGGCCGTGGGAACAGTGGAAGCTTCGGCTGTGATTCAGGTGAAATCCCAAGTTGCCGGGGAACTGGTCAAGGTCGCGTTTGAAGAAGGCGCGAACGTCAAGCAAGGCGACCTGCTGTTCGTCATCGACGAGCGTCCCTATCAGGAAGCTTTAGAGCAGGCGCAGACGGCGCTGGCGAAGGATAACGCGCTGCTGCGGCAGGCGCAAGCCAATCTGGCTCGGGATGTGGCGCAATCCAAGAGCCTGGAGGCGGACGCGGCGCGGAACGCGCAAATGGCCAAGGAACACATCGTCTCCCAATCGCAGAGCGATCAGAGCACGGCCGCGGCGGAAGCCATTCGCGCCACCATTAACGCCGATGAGGCGGCGATCGAAAGCGCGCGGGCTTCGATCGAGAGCGATCGCACGGCCATCAATACCGCCAAACTCAATTTGAGTTATTGCGAAATCCATGCGCCGGTGAATGGGCGAGTCGGCAATCTACTGGTTCACCAAGGCAATCTGGTGGCGGCCAACGCAGCCACGGCGCTGGTGACGATCAACCGGTTGCAGCCGATCTGGGTGAGCTTTGGAATCCCGGAATCGCATCTATCCGCGATCCGGCAGAGCGCGGCACGGGACCAGAACGGGGGCCAGCTCCCCGTCACCGTCTCGCTGCAAAACGATGTCAAACAGGCCGCCCGTGGCACCCTGATCGTGATCGACAACACTGTGGATGCAAACACCGGCACGATCAAACTCAAAGCCGCCTTCGACAATATCAACGGCTTGCTGTGGCCGGGTCAATTCGTGGACGCGTCGCTCACCTTGGGCACCGAGCGGAATGTGGTTGTGGTGCCGGCCGAAGCGGTGCAACCGGGCCCGCGCGGGCAGGTGGTGTACGTCGTCAAGGCGGATCAAACCGTAGACCTGAGGCCGGTCACGGTAGGTGTTTCGCGTGGCAACCGGGTGGTGATCGACAAGGGCATCGAAACCGGCGAGACCGTGGTCACCGACGGGCAGCTACGGCTGTTTCCGGGGGCCAAGATTCGCCCCGTGGCCGCCGGCACTGTGGACTCGCAGGAACTGTAACGCGGACGGACGCTATGAACGTATCGCGCATCTTCATCGAACGCCCCGTGATGACGGCGCTGGTGACGTTCGCGATTCTCCTGTTTGGATTCGTGGGCTACCGTTCGCTGCCGGTAGCGGCGCTGCCGAGCGTCGATTACCCGACCATTCAGGTGAGCGCGGCCGTGCCCGGAGCCACCCCGGAGACCATGGCCTCGGCCGTGGCAACGCCGCTCGAGCGGCAGTTCTCCACTATCGCCGGAATCGAGTCGATGAGCTCCTCCAACTCGCAGGGGAGCACCGCGATCACCATCCAATTCGCGCTCGAACGCAATATCGACGCGGCGGCGCAGGACGTGCAGGCGGCCATCGCTAAAGCCGGCGGCACGCTCCCGCCGTCAATGCCGCGGCCTCCGTCGTATCAGAAAGTGAATCCGGCCGATCAGCCGGTAATGTTTCTCGCATTGGAGTCGAACGCGCTGCCTCTTTATACGGTCGATGAGTACGCCGAAACACTAATGGCGCAGCGCATCTCGATGGCCTCCGGTGTATCGCAGGTATCGGTGTATGGAGCCCAGAAATACGCCGTTCGGATCCAGCTGAATCCGGATGCGCTGGCGTCCCACGGCATCGGGCTCGACGACGTGCAAAGGGCTGTTCAAGCCGCCAACGTCAATCTCCCCACCGGCAAGCTGTACGGCGCCAAACAAGCCTTCCAGGTGCAGGCCAACGGTCAGTTGATGAATGCCGCGGCTTATGAGCCGATGATCGTCGCCTGGCGCAACGGAGTGCCCCTGCGGCTGGGAGATATAGGCCGTGTCATCGACAGCGTGGAAACCGACAAATTCTATGCGTGGCTGAATCACGACCGCGCGATTATTCTGGCGATCCAAAGGCAGCCCGGCACCAACACCGTTGAGGTCGTCGAAAACATCAAGGCTCTGCTGCCGGTGTTCCGGGCGGAGATTCCACCCTCCGTGCAGTTGAGCGTTATCCGCGATGCTTCCGAATCCATCCGCGGGTCGATCGACGACGTGAAGCTCACGTTGTTGATGACCATTGGGCTCGTAATCTTGGTGATCTTCGTGTTCCTGAGGAACTTCACGGCGACCATGATCCCCGGCGCCGCGGTTCCTCTGTCGATCGTGGGGACGTTCGCCGTGATGTACCTGCTCGGGTACAGCTTAAACAATCTTTCGCTAATGGCCTTGACGCTCTCAGTTGGTTTCGTCGTGGACGACGCCATCGTGATGCTGGAAAACGTGGTGCGATACCGCGAAATGGGACGGTCCGCCATGGCCGCGGCGATTGAGGCCTCGCGCGAAATCGGTTTCACCATCGTGTCCATGACGGTATCGCTGGTGGCCGTCTTCATTCCGGTGCTGTTCATGGGCGGAATCGTAGGCCGGCTGCTGCACGAGTTTTCGGTGACCATCGCGGTGGCGATTCTGATTTCGGGATTCGTTTCGCTCACCTTCACGCCCATGCTGTGCAGCCGCTTTCTGCATTTCGAACGCGACGCCACGCACGGCTTTCTGTACCGGAGTTTCGACTGGGGCTTCAAAGGCCTGGCGCACGGCTACGACGTCACGCTGCGACTTTCGCTGCGCCACAAATTCCTGACGCTGCTGGTGGCCCTCGCGATGCTGGGCGGAACCGTCGATCTGTTCCTGACCATGCCCAAAGGCTTCATTCCCAGTTCCGACCAAGGGTACCTGTTCGGCCAAACGCTGGCCGGCCAAGACATCTCCTACGCGTCGATGGCGCGCCACCAGCGGGTCATCGCCGACGTCATCATGAACGACCCGAACGTCGAGAACGTCTTCGTGCAGTCCTCCGACACCAATACCGGCATCGCTTACATGGAACTGAAGCCGATCAAGGCGAGGAAGCTCAGCGCCGATCAGGTGTTGGCAGAAATGCGCGTGAAGATGGCGCAGATTCCCGGCATCCAGGTGTTCCTGCAGAATCCTCCGCCGATCACGCTCAGCGGCCAGAACACGCGCAGCTTGTACCAGATGGTGGTGCAGAGCGCCAATCTGCAAGAGATTTACGCGTGGGTGCCGCGGCTGACCGACAAATTGAACGGCCTGAAGGGATTCCTGGACATCAACACCGATCTGCAGATCCGCAGCCCGCAATTGCTGCTGGATATCAACCGCGACCGTGCCGACTCGCTGGGCATCTCGGCCAACCAGATCGAGGACGCGTTGTTCTCGGCTTACGGCACTCGACTGGTGTCGACGATTTACACGCCTTCCAATCAGTATTCGGTGATCACCGAAATCGAACCGGAATTCCAGGAGTCGCCGGACACGCTGTCCAAGCTGTACATCCACTCCGCACAAGGCCAGCTAGTGCCGCTGGACACGCTGGCGAAGGTGACGCGGACGGTCGGCCCGCTCTCGGTGGCGCACTTCGGCCAGCTTCCCGCTGCGACCATCTCCTTCAATCTCGCGCCGGGGTTCTCGCTGGGCGACGCTGCGGACGAGGTCAACGAAATGGTGCGCGAGATGCGCGTGCCTGCCACCATCAGCGTCAGCTTCCAGGGCACCGTGCGTGAGTTTGAACGCAGTTTCCGTGGGCTATCGATTCTGCTCGCGGTTGCGATCCTTACCATCTACATCATCCTCGGAATTTTGTACGAGAGCTTCATTCACCCCGTCACGATTCTCTCGGGGTTGCCTTCGGCGGTGTTCGGCGCTCTACTGACGCTGAAGATCTTCCATAAGGAACTGGACCTCTTCGCCTTCGTTGGGCTGATCATGCTGTTCGGCGTGGTGAAGAAGAACGCCATCATGATGATCGACTTCGCGCTCGAAGCGCAGCGAGTGGAAGGCCGCAACCCCGCTGAATCCATCTACCGCGGGTGCATGTTGCGCTTCCGTCCCATCATGATGACCACGGTAGCTGCGCTCTTCGGCACGCTGCCCATCGCGCTGGGCTACGGCGAAGGCGGAGAATCGCGCCAGCCCTTGGGTCTGGCCGTGGTGGGCGGACTGGTGGTGTCGCAATTTCTGACGCTATACATCACGCCGGTGATCTACCTTTACATGGAGCGTCTGCGCGGCAACAAGCGCGGCACCACGGCGGATAGCCTGCCGCGGCCCGAAGAAACGCTCGCGCAAGTGTAGCGAACCGTATCGTCCAAAGAGCTATGAAGCTCCTTGCCGGAATCTGCTGCGTTATGGTCGCCGGTATTTCCGCTGTGCTCGGCCAAGCCGGCGCGGTGCCTGCAGAGTGGATCGGGACATGGACGCTGAGTCTTCCAGAATCCAAAACCGGCCCAATCTGGGGACCCGGCGCACCGGAAAGCAGCCTGACCGTTATTAGTCAAACCTTGAAGATCGCCGCGGCCGCCGGGCACATGAAGATCACGGACGATACGGTCATCGCCGGGCGTGGGCCTTCGCACGGGGAGTCCGATCTGGACATCAGTCGAAAAGAGACCGTCATCCCAGGCGGTGCGACAGTCTCATTCAAGCGCTTCGACGACACGGCCTTTGATGTGATCCTGAGCGTGAACAACAAGCAGCTTGGTAACCACGTCGGGGAGAATCACTTTGTGTTCTCGGGCGACGGTAACACTCTGACGGAAACGAAAACCCACACCGAGAGAGAAGTTGTGCCGGAAGGCATCGACCAGACCAAAGGCGCGGTGATTAGAACCTCCACGTCCGTTCTGGTTTTTCATAAGAACCTTGACTGACAGTACCGCTCAAGAGGACCTCGCGCAAGATTCAGACACTTACCACGGGACACGGCGAATGCCGGATGATCCCGTACGCGTTCGTCCGCAGGCGGCCCAGGGTTCCGTGCAAGACTCCGCGTCCGATCAGCACCAACTCCGCGCCCAGCCGCAACGCCTCCAGGCGTACCACCTCCGCCACGTCGCCGTTGGTGACGCACATCGCGGCCCCTACCGCCGCTTCTTTGCGCTGCTTTTCGACTACAGCCTCCGCGTCCTGGCGCGCCTCCTCCTGGAGCGCCCGCTCGCTCTTCAAAAACGGGAGATCGGTCACACTCGGTACGGCGTGGACAAACCGCAAATCGGTTCCGGTGGCCTGCGCCCACTCCGCGGCCCACTTCATCAAATGGACCGCTTTGGGTGTTCCGTCCACTGCGCACAAAACGGCGTGGGCTGCATCCGCGGTCGGCGGCGGCTCTTGAATCTCCTGGGTGTGCGCGTCGGTCCACACCGGACAGCGGGCATCGTGAAGGACTTTGGCCGTCACCGAACCGAGTAACAGCGACCGGAACGGTCCGAATCCGTGCGTGGGCATCATGATCAGGTCCACTCTCTTGCTATGCGCGAAATCGGTAATCATGCTCGCGGGATCGCCCTTTTGCCAGATCCGTTCCACCTTCAAACCATCGAGCGGCTCCCGCCAGGCCTGATCCAGGGCTACCTGGAGTCGTTCTGGGTCGAACAAAGCCGCTGCCGCTTTCGGTTCCGAAGGCGAATTCTGCCACACCGGGGGAACCACGCTGAGCAGGGTGACCCGCGCGCCGAACCGGCGAGCCATTTCCGCTACGAGCGGAGCCGAGGCGTCACAACGCTCGGAAAAATCGTAGGGCGCCAAGATGTGCCGGATACGCAGCATGAGCACAGCCTCCTGTGAGCCCAAACCGCGCTGGGTGCGGGCTTTCGGTGACGTACCGGCTAGAAGCAATTCTCTCGCCACTAGCAACTGACGTGGACTGTTCACCTTAACCGTTCTAAAGAGCGTGCTTTACGTGATCTCCCGGGAGGGTGCGCCGGATCGCGCAGTGGCCTTGGCGCACCACTTACCCGCGACACAGACCGCCTCCGCGGCGAGCGGGCAAATAGGATAAGATACCTGAACATGGCCGCCGGACCAGTTTCCACTCCCGACACCACCGTCCCGTTCAGCCGTTGGTTGATCCCGGTAGTCGCCGTGATGGTGCACATCTGCATCGGCTCGGTTTACGCCTGGAGCACCTTTAACCGCCCCATTGTCGCAGTGCTCCCGAAAATGCCTTCCTGGTTCAGTCCGCCCTATACCACCTTCACCACCGCGCTGGTCCTGCTGGGATTAAGCGCCGCATTTGGCGGCCCTTGGGTGGAGCGGCGCGGCCCTCGCGTGGCCGCCACCGCCGCGGCTCTGTTCTTCGGCAGTGGCCTATTGATCGGCGGAATGGGCCTGGCGCTCCGCCAGCCCGTTTTGGTGTTCCTGGGCATGGGCTTTATCGGCGGTATCGGATGCGGTCTGGGCTACATCTCGCCCGTCAGCACGCTGGTCAAGTGGTTCCCCGACCGGCGTGGCATGGCCACCGGCATGGCCATCATGGGCTTCGGCGGTGGCGCTCTGCTGGCGGGCTACCTCAACGTCTATCTCATGAACCTGTTTGGCGTCGCGAAAACCGTGATGACGCTGGGTGGTGTCTACCTGGTGATCATGTTGGCCGGCGCGCGCATCCTGCGGCGTCCCCCGGAGGGTTGGAGGCCGGTCGGCTGGACCCCGCCCGCCAAAACCGTCAAGATGATCGCCACCCGCAGCATCTCCAGAAACGACGCCCTGGCGACGCCCCAGTTCTACCTGCTATGGGGCATCCTGTTCATCAACGTCACGGCCGGGATCGGCATCCTGGCCCAAGCCTCGCCGATGATGCAGGACCTGTTCCAGAAAACCGCGCTCGAAGCCGGAGCGGTGGTGTCGCTGATCAGCGCGTTCAACGCCGGCGGACGCTTCGTCTGGGCGTCCAGTTCAGACTACATCGGCCGCCGCAACACCTACACCATCTTCTTCGTGGTGCAGTTCGTTCTGTTCCTGCTGATCCCCGGTTTCGCCGCGAGCGGCGCATGGGCCATATTTGAGGCCAGCCTGTTCGTAGTATTCACCATGTACGGCGGAGGATTCTCGACCATCCCCGCGTTCCTGGCCGACATTTTTGGACCCGACAACGTCGGCGCGATTCACGGCGCCTTGCTGACGGCGTGGAGCGCGGCGGCAGTCGCGGGCCCGGTGATCATCACCGAACTATCGGATCGCGCCAAGGCGGCTCTAGCTCCGGGCGCCAGCCGCGTGCACATCTACGATCAACCGTTAGAAGTTCTAGCGGCGCTGTTGGCGGTGGGATTCGTCTTGACGTTGCTGGTCCGACCCTTGCCAAACGCCATGCCGAGCCGCGGCATGGAACCGCTCCAGAGTGCAGCGCCCCAACTTCAGCGCCCGCTTCAGCGATAGAAAAATACAGCCAGCACCAACAAGGTGACCGCCACCAAACCGAATAGAAGATAAGGTATAAGGCCGGCATGAGGTTGGCGGCGGATCTCAGGCGCTCCGGTCAAGTCGCCCGCACAAGCGCTACATCGGGTCAGATTTCCGTAGTTTACCGTCCGGCACTCGGGGCACTCCCGCCGGGCCATTCCAGAGGTCCCAAGCTCCACAGGGCGGGTTTCACGGAGCGTAAAGCGTTCCTCCAGTGCTTCGGTTTCGGCTGGACTGAATTGCAAGGGCACTGTTATCCCGTTAGTGCGCCAATCCCGCAACATATCTCACAATATTTGGCGCAACACCAGTGAAATAGGTTTGGGTTTACCGGGTGTGGGGCAGGTTGAAAAACCTGCGGCGGTTTGGCAACCCGCCTCGGCCGCGCGCCATAGTCCGTCAAGCGCCGGTTACCAACCGGCGCGCAGGATGGCATCCCGCCCCGCAGAGCAGCATAGCCGCAACCAAACAGACGAGGCGTTTCCTATTTCTCGGTACGATGTCGTTGTTCGAAGACAACAGGCACTGAGAAAGGAAGGAAACGCCATGAACGAGTTTATCTCACGCTACAGCGATCAGATCAGCGGAGTCATCACGGGATTCGACCGGCTGGTATGGCGAGGGAATCTGGCCTTGAACCACGAGGCCGGCATGAAAGGATACCTGTGGGCGAAC
>DATNJC010000061.1:0-83771 GCA_035604115.1 Bryobacteraceae bacterium
GGAAACTCTTCTACCGCCTCGTGCAGCAGGCGGTTGTCGTCGATCCAGTGCCATACAAATCTCTGGTCAGGTGTGCCGCCGTCGGCTCAGACGCCGACCACAACCGGTAGGGGTCACCTGAGTGAAGTAAATACCCCACCACTGGACATTGTTAAGCCCGAAAAACGAAGTTCAGCGAGAGCGATGCGTCCAAGGATTTGAGACAACAGGGGAATGGAATCAAACGCTGCGGACAAACCAGTCCCGCGCGAGATTAACGCCCTGTTGTCGGATGAGCGGTTGATCCTGCGCGAGACGCAACGCGCCGTGACCCCGTTTGGAGGGATCGCGGTTTTCATTTCATTTCTCGGCAAGGTCGGCTTGGTGGAGGCAGTTCGGCGGCATATGCCGATCTGCTGGAAGTCGCCCAATCACATCGACCCCAGTTCCACCTTCACAGCATTTCTGGTAGCGGTACTGGTGGGAGCCAGGCGGTTCGCTCCTACCAGTCTGCTGCGGGGAGATCGCGCGCTGCAGGCGCTGCTGGGCTTGGACCGCTTTCCCACCGACGATACGATCCGCAATTTGTTTCGCGCCTTCGGCATGGGCGAAGTCCAGCGCCTCTACGAACCCCTGGCCGAGTGGCAGATGCAGCGTTTGGCGCAGCGCGACGAAGGCTACACCTTGGACCTGGATTCGACCGTCTTGGAACGTTACGGCAAGCAGGAGGGTTCGCTCAAGGGACATAATCCGCGCAAACACGGACGGCCCAGTCATCATCCTCTGCTGGCGGTGCTGAGCGAAGCTCACTTTCTCCTCCACGGCTGGCTCCGCAGCGGCAACTGCGGCACCAGCCGTGGCGTGGAGGAGTTTCTCAAAGAAGCTCTCGCGCTGTGGGGACAGCGCGAAAAGATCCGCTTGCTACGGGCCGATTCGGGCTTCTTCGAGGACAAGCTGCTGAGCTTTTTGGAGCAGCGCCTGCTGCCCTACATTGTAGTAGCCAAGCTCACTCCCTGGGTGAAACGCGCCGCCCAACGTGTGGAGCAATGGACGGTCCTGGACGATGACTACGCGGCGGGCGAGTTTCGGCCGAAATTGCTTGGTTGGCGCGTGGAGCGTCGATTCGTGGTCATTCGCGAGCAAGTGCGTGAGGGCCGCGACAGCGTAGGCCGCAAGCTGATCGACGTGCCGGGCTATACCTTCCGCGTCTTCGTCACCACCGGCGGAGATCCGCCGGAGGAGATCTGGCGCGATTACAACCGGCGCGCCGACATGGAAAATCGCATCGCCGAGCTGAAGCACGACCTGGGCGCCGATGGCTTCTGCCTGAAACCATTCTTCGCCACCGAGGCCGCCTTTCGCGCCGTGTTACTGCTGTTCAACTTGCTCGCCGAGTTTCAGCGCGCGGCTGGTTTACCGACCTATCGCGAGCCGGCCACGATCCGAACTCAGGTCCTCACCTGCGGCGCGATCCTCGGCCGGGCGGGTCGTCGTGTGGTGCTTCATCTGTCCGAAAGCTGGGGTGGATTGACGACCAGAATCCCTTTGCTGGACAGCATCTTGAACTGGCAAATTCCAACTTCGCCGAAGTTGGAAACGGCACCCGTAACCTGATCTCGGACGGAGCCAAAACCACCCTTCAAAGTCCTGACCAGGAGGTCGATCAACGCTCAACTTCGGAATTCAGGTTAAGGCGGTACCCTGGGTTCATGGTGGTCGTTCGGCTTGTGGCTACGCTGGTTGCATTGGCCGGTGCGGCTGGGGCGCAGGACGCGGCCGAGATCCTGCGGCGCAGCATCGAGCACGATGCTTCCAACGTGGAGCGGCTGAAGAATTACACCTTTGTCGAGCGCAATGAAGAGCGGATGTATGACGGCGCTGGGCGCGTGAAGTCGAGGGAATCGCAAACCTACGAGATCCTGATTCTGGAGGGGCGTCCGTGGGGCCGGTTGATCGAGCGCAACGATAAACCGCTGGAGGCGAAGGAAGCTCGGCGGGAGCAGGAGAAGCTGGACCGGGAGCTGGCGAAGCGCAAGCGCGAAACGGACCGCGAGCGGGCGCGCGGAGATGAAGACAAGGACACCATCCAGTCGCGCCGGTTCTTGCGGGAGGTTCCGCAGGCTTTCGTGCTCTCGATCGACGGCGTGGAGCAGATCGGCGGGCGCGCGGTGTGGGCGATCTCGGCTACGCCTCGCGCGGGGTATCGGCCCAAGCTGCCGCACGGCGACGTGCTCACCAAGGTGCGCGGGAAGATCTGGATCGATCAGGCCGAGTATCAATGGGTGAAGGTGGAGGCTGAGGCGATCGCGCCGCTTTCGTTCGGCCTGGGGCTGCTGCGCGTGGCGCCGGGCGGCTCGCTGCACTTCGAGCAGACTCGCGTGAACGACGAGGTCTGGCTGCCGTCGCACGCGGAGATTCACGCCGACGCTCGCGTGGCCTACGTGCGCAAGCTGCGCGCGGAGATGGATATCCGGTATCGCGACTACAGGAAGTTTCAGTCCGATTCGCGGGTGCTGGAGACTGAGACGAAGTAATGGAGCGGAGTGAGCTGGTCCGCCGGCTGGTTCTCAACGAAATCTGCGATGACTACGAGAACGTGGACCAGATCATCCCCCAGAGGGCGACGAGTGGATTGAACCTCCGCCGGCGCACGTGCGCCCCCGTGGGTCCGCCGAAGCGGAACATAGGCTAGTGCTCTAACCTTGTGATTGGATTCCCCGGACTTACGTCCGGGGCTGTGGCGCCCCTTGTCTGCGCGACCAGATTGGTGGCGCGCAGGAGCGACTCGAAGGTGCCCGCGTCGGTCCACCAGCCGTCCAGGAACGAGAACGTCATGGTGCCTTCTTGGATGTAGGCGTTGTTGACGTCGGTGATCTCCAGTTCGCCGCGTTTGCTCGGCACTAACGTTTTGACCTTGTCGAATACCGTGCCGTCGAAAAGATAGATTCCGGTGACTGCGTAGGGCGACTTGGGGTGCGCTGGTTTTTCTTCGATTCCAACAATGTGTTCGCCGCTCATTTCGGCTACGCCGAAGCGGCCGGCGTCGGGAACCTCTTTGAGCAGGATGCGCGCGCCGCGGTCCTGCTTTTCGAAAGCGCACACGGCATCGCGGATCGACTTTTCGATGATGTTATCGCCCAGGATGACACAGATTTTGTCGCCGTCGGCGAAGTGCTCGGCCAGCGCTAGCGCGTCGGCGATGCCGCCTTCGCCTTCCTGATAGGTGTAATTGAGGTGGGCGAGGCCGAATTCTTTGCCGTTGGCCAGGAGCCGCAGGAAGTCGCCCGAGTTGCGGCCGCCGGTGACCAGCAGGATGTCGCGGATGCCGGCGTCGACCAGCGTCTGGATGGGGTAGTAGATCATCGGCTTGTCGTAGATCGGCAGCAGATGCTTGTTGGTGATCTTGGTGAGCGGGAACAGGCGGCTGCCGGTTCCGCCGGCGAGGACGATACCTTTCAACGGAGGCTCCTTGGGGCGAAGCTACTATTTAAGCGGACGGCGCTGGGTCGGCGCAATGTTGGACAGACACGGGACAGGCACATGGACACACTTCGGCTGTACGCAATTGGATTGTTGCCGCGGCCGGGGCTGGCGGGACTGCTTATCGCCGTGCGTCTTGCCGGCCGCCCATGAATCGATGGCATCGTTGCGTGTTTTCGATGGATGTGTTGTCTTACCGCAAATTTCTTTATGAAGAGGCGCCTTATTCCGCTCTTTAACGACAAGAACGACAGAGCGGCCGGTTTTCTGCCGCACCGGCAAGCGCATCATCGCGCCCAACTTTCACAGTGATCTGGTTGCCCGGGACTAACCACTAGCGCGGCTCCGTACTCCGATGACCGAGCCCGAAACCCATTTACGACCCCATGGTACACGGCGAGGCTGCAGGCTCGGCTGGCCGCGATTCGGTAAGTGCTTGAAGGGAAGATGGAAAAGGATTTGCTGAAGGTTGTCAACGGCCATGGACTGCCGCCGCAACGGGGTATAAAGAGGGATTAGAGCGACGCTGGTGAGGCTTTTCTTGGCCACGGATGGACACGGATGGATCGGACGAAGCACGAACCGCTTAGAGTGTTGAACCCTTTTAGGGCTCTTTCGCTGGTGTTTTTCGAAGGAAAGGCCTGCGGGTCTAAGGAGACTGGAGGTCAGACTCAGCGGATCGACTTCACGATCCTGGCAGCGTCCAACTCCAACTGCGCCGCTGCTTCCTTCACGATTGCGGATGGCGTACCCACAGGTAGAGGATTCAGCCGCGGAACCGTCACATGATGTTTCCGCAGCGATGGTGAGGTAAGGCGGGGACGTGACTTCCGGTTTGGCGAGTCTGCCGATAACCGAACCGCGTGAGCGCCCGGATGAGTTCGGCACCCGTCACATCGCGCGGAAGCTTCACGCCGAAATGACTTCTTCGCGCACGTAATGAAGCCGGATGATTTTGGGCGCTGTGCCTTCGTCAAAGTGACAAGCGACGGCATCGCGGATCATGCGCTGCAGTTCGTCTGGCGTGGCGGCGGCGGTAAAAATCGCCTCACCCAGGGCTCGGGCCGAGTAGACTCCTTCGGGATTCTCCTCGACTAGAAAGATGATCTCGTTCATACGGGCCGCGGACAACTCAAGCTTATCAGACGGTCCGGGCCGAGCTTGCTGGCTAAGTTGTGTGGCCGTACACGGTCTTAAACGTCGGGAAGCTGACGGCGCCGCAACTCCTCTGCGTCGCCCAGATCTTTTGCGCGGCCCGTGCTCTCCTTGTTGCGAATCAAGGCGGCCTTTCCAATAAATGGCACCGGAATCCCATCCAGGTCGCCCGCCTCACGCGATGCCCAAGCCTGCTCGAAAGTGAGGCCCGAGACCGCGGTCAACAAGTCGATGCGATTCGGTGGAACGCCTAACTGAACGACCTTGCCGGGAGACTCAAGATCCTCGCTGCGAACTCCCAAGCCGCCGAATCCAAATTTCGAGAGCACATCCAACACCCGATGCGCGTTCACAGCGGTTGGCCGGATGAGCAGATCCAAATCGCCGGTGTATCGCGGGAAACCGTGAAAGGCCACCGCCATCGCGCCCACGACGAGATAGTCAACTCGATTCGAGTTCAACAACGCGACAAACTCGCGCAAGTCCTTGTTCAATGGCATCGGGGTGGCGGGCGTCGCGGAGGTCCATCACAATCTTCAGGCGCTCGGCGGGCGTCATTCGCGCGTAGGCGAAGGCGTCGGCTTGGTCAGCCTCTTCCAGAGTCGCGAAGACGCGGACTGTTTTCTCCACGCTTCTATTATCCCGTGGAATGCGCGGATATGCCACTTCCATGGCATGAATTACCTTCTGGGATTGACACGTCCGCCCCAAGGTGCTAGACGTTGAAATGTAATATCTGCCCAGCGCTTATGCTCCGATGCACCCGGCTAGGTCGGCAGTGGTGCCCACCAACGCGAGGGGACATCAGCGGCAAGCGAAACGAAAGGGATTTATGTTTGAGGTCTTATTTGACGGCACTCACTATGAGATTGCTCCGATCGGAGCGGTTCCTCCAGGCTGGTCGGCTATCGATTCTGCAGGCACCGTGGAAGAGGGATATGCCAAGAGCCAGAAAGACTGGGATCACTTTTGGGGTCTTTGCGGTCTAGTTCCAAGTCGGTCAATCAGCGTTACTTTGCGTGGCACTCTACGAGCAGGATGAACTTTCAGAAGGGCATGCGTTCGAGTCGCTTCTGAACCTTCCGATAATCCAGACTGTCACGAGGGATATTACCAAGGGGAGATTCGCTAATGCTTACCTCGAGATTCAGGACCATCCCCAAGGGATTAAGCAGATCTGGGTGAACGCGAGAAGTGAAATCGCTTGGTTCGCGATGGACGACGGGAGAACAATAACGAATAGGCACGCGCCGTCTCGGTTCTGGTATCTTCTTTACCCCCTGATCGTGGCGGTGGGTTTCCTTGCTCCGTGGGGAACCGTTCGCCTCGTGACCTGGATTGTTTCCGGTTTCACGGTCTCCCGCCAACCATGAGAACCAGCCGCCCGATTCAGTGTCGTTTAAGCTGCTGCTTATTCCTCTGTCGTGAGCCCGTACTTATCACGTGTCACCTCGCGCACGAGTTTGAGAAGAGTCTCATCTCTCAGTCCGACCCCGCGCGCTGTTTTGTCCACGAGCGCATCAAGTTCGGCGCGTTTGGCACGCCTATTGTGGACCTCTTCTGATTCCTGAACCTCTTGCCGTTTCAATTGCAGCCATTCTAAAACCATGTGCAAATCCGGATGGCTTGGGTTATCGCTAATCCACGAAGCTACAAGATCGACCGCTTCCTGGTCCTTGCCACCAGGATTGATGGCTTTCCCGTTTTTGAGTTGAATGTAAAAGCCTGTGTGAATAGGAATCCTGGGAGAATCCATACCAGCCTCATTCATTTTCGTCCTCGGCCCACCGTCTTAGAATCGACGGTTCAGGCTGTCGCTACCAGGGCAACTGCCGATTCGTGTACTTGCGGCCAATCTCGGCGGCCTGCTGGCTGGCCGGGCCTACCATGACGCCTTCCTTGATCATGTCGATGACGTTGTTCGGGTTCATCGAGTTCAGGAAGAACTGGCCGTGCGCCTTGGTTGCGGCGAAGACTTTGGCGCGGGCGGCTACCATGGCGGGGTTGGCCTCGGCGTTGGGGCCGCGGACGCCTAGCGAGAGGGCCATGTCTCCGGGGCCCCATTCGGCGAAGGCGATGCCGGGGACCTTCAGGTTCTCGTCGGCGTTGGCTAGCGCGTATTTGTCTTCGAGCTTCAGGCCTAGCAACAGTTCGCCGTTGGGGTTGAGCGGCCAGGGGTCGGCTTTGTCGAGATACTCGTCCTGAGAGACGCCCCAGATTTGCGAGGCGGTGGGCGTTCCATGCGCGCCGCGGCGGCCTTCGTTGACTCCTTTGTCCACGCCCTGTTTGTGGATGGGCAGGCGGCAGGCTTCGACGAACGCGCGGACTGCGCCGGGGGTGTCGGCGTGGGTCAGCAGGATGCCGTGGACTCCGGTGGCGAGGACCTGCTCGAACATCCAGGCGTTGGCGTGGACGGCGGCTTCGTCGGTGCCGTTGACGGGGACATTTACGATTACGGCGGGAGTGCGGTGGCCGCTCTTGGTGGGGCCTCCGGCTACGAGACCGCGCATGTAATCGGCCAGGCCCTTGACGTCGAAGGGCGCGTGCTCCATGTCGTAGCTGATGTAGTCGGCGTAGGTTTGGGCGTCGAGCTTGCCCTGCTCGAAGCTGCCGGTGGTGCCGGAGTGCGAGCCGGTGTAGTAGATGGGCTGGTGCTGATCGAGGAGCTCGATGGCGCGGTTGATGTGCTTGGGCTTGGGCGGGTCGGCGGCGAAGAGGACTGCGGCGCTGACGGTTAGAGCAAAGACTACGGAGCGGATTTTCATGGAAACCTCCTGGGCTGCCGTTCAGTATACACCCGCGATATACTGTGATCCAGCGTTCCACGGGCTGGAGCCTGTGCGACCGGAGGTCTACACCATGTCAGTTGATCGCCGCAAGTTCCTGAAGAGCGCCGCTACGGGCGCGGCTGCGTTGGCCGCTACCGGCACGGGCGCTAAAGCGCAACAACAGACTGCGCAGGCGGGCGGACGCATTTCTGCGCCCGGCGCCGCCGCGATCGAGGCTGAGTCGGGATCGCGTGCGGGGACCGTAGAGGTCCTGACGGCGGACAATCCCGGGTCCGACTTCATGGTCGACGTGATGAAGTCGCTGGGCTTCGAGTATGTCTGCGCGAATCCCGGCTCCAGTTTCCGCGGGCTGCACGAATCGGTGGTCAATTACGGCGGCAACAAGAGTCCCGAGCTGATCACTTGCTGCCACGAGGAATCGTCGATCGCCATGGCGCATGGCTACGCCAAGATCGAAGGGCGTCCGCTGGCGGTGATGGTGCACGGGACCGTGGGGTTGCAGCACGCCGCTATGGGGATCTACAACGCGTACTGCGACCGGGCGCCGGTTTACGTGATCGCGGGGAATTCGCTGGACGCGGCGGCGCGGCGGCCGGGCGTCGAGTGGGAGCACAGCGTGCAGGACGCCTCGGCGATGGTGCGCGACTACATCAAGTGGGACGACACGCCGATTTCGCTGGCGCATTACGCCGAGTCGGGGCTGCGTGCTTACAAGGTGGCGATGACGCCGCCCATGGGGCCGGTGGTGATCGTGGCGGATGGCGATTTGCAGGAACGCTCGTTCACTAAGGAGGGCAAGCCGCGGATTCCTAAGCTGGCGCTGGCGTCGCCGCCGCAGGGCGACTCGGGCGCGGTGGCGGAGACCGCTAAGCTGCTGGTGGCGGCGGAGAATCCGGTGATCATCGCCGACCGCGCGGCGCGCACGGAGCGCGGCATGAAGCTGCTGGTGGAGCTCGCAGAGACGCTGCAGTGCGCGGTGGTCAACCAGGGCGGACGGATGAACTTTCCGTCGCGGCATCCGCTGAATCAAGCCGGAGGGCGGGGGCTGATCAGCAACGCCGACGTCATCCTGGGACTGGAGCTGACCGACTTCTGGGGCACCGTGAACAACTTCCGCGATCAGGCGGAGCGTTCTTCGAAATCGCTCACCAAGCCGGGCGCCAAATTGATCAGCATCACGGCGCAGGATCTGTACATCAAGGGCAACTATCAGGACTTCGAGCGGTTCCCGGAAGTGGACATCGCCATCGCCGCGGATGCCGAGGCTACGCTCGCCGCGTTGACCGAAGCTTGCAAGAAGCTGATCACGGCGGATCGCAAGAATGCGTTCGCGGAGCGCGGTAAGAAGCTGGCCGCCTCGCACGAGCAGGGGCAGGAAGCGGCGCGGACGGCGGCGACTTACGCTTGGGACGCTAGTCCGATCAGCGTGGCCCGGCTGCAGGCCGAGCTCTACGCGGTGATCAAGGATAAAGATTGGTCGATGGTTACGGGCAGCCCGGGACGGTTGTGGAACGTCGACAAGTATTATCAGGCCATCGGCAGCGCGGGCGGAGCGGGCGTGGGTTACGGCGCTCCGGCATCGGTGGGCGCGGCGCTGGCCAATCGCAAACACGGGCGGCTGAGCGTCAGCATCCAGAACGACGGCGACCTGATGTACGCGCCGGGCGTGCTGTGGACGGCGGCGCATCACCGCATTCCGCTGCTGAGCGTGATGCACAACAACCGGGCTTATCACCAGGAAGTGATGCACATCCAGCGCATGGCGAACCGCCACCAGCGCGGCATCGCGAACGCCGGGATCGGCACGCGCATCGAGGACCCCAACATCGATTTCGCCACCGTCGCGAAGGGCATGGGGGTGTTCGGGGTGGGTCCGATTGCCGACCCGAAGGATCTGCCGGGCGCGCTGCGGAGGGCGCTCGAAGTAGTGCAGAAGGGCGAGCCGGCACTGGTGGACGTGGTCACGCAGCCGCGGTAAGCGCCGCCCGGAAGGGCGGCGGCAGTCCCCAAGGGCTGCCCCACCTGGGAAGGCGAGCAACACTCGTTGAGCCTCTTGCGCTCGCGATTGCGCGGAAGCATGCGGAGGTACGCATGGGCGAGACAGGAAAGATTCGAGGGGCCTTCGATGTCATGAAGGCGAATTACCCTACTTACGACAAACTGCCTCCGGATTTGCAGACCTACATGGACCGGCTCAATGCACCATACGTGCACAAGAGCGGGCCGCTTGAAGGGCAGAACGTGTCGGACAATAATACTCCTTGCTGCATTCAGGTGAGTCATGCGCTCAACAAAGCCGGACTGATCGTACCGGCGTCCAGTTTCTGGCGGGCGAACGCACCAATCGGGTCTTTTTACTACCTGCAAGCGGTCAACGAGCTGGAGCAATATCTGTCCGGACGCTATGGCCGAGGCGAGGACGTTCGAAAGGTTGGAGACACCAAAGCAATCAAACAGCATTTGGACGGCCTGCAAGGCATCTTGGTCTTTCGAAGCGCCGGTGCCGGGTTTCATACGGAGCTGTGGGATGAGGATCACATTCTTCAGGACGGGTCGACCTCGCCGGGCGCCGTGATGGACCAAGGGGCGTGTTTTGGCCAACCGAGGGTGCTGTTCTATGAGGTTGACGACGATGACAACCCTTACGAGAATCCCGCGCCGGACTGGTTGCAGGGCTGGTGGGAGGTCTATGACGGCAACACGTATTACTATTATTTCTCGGACCAGAACGTCGCGACCTACACGAAGACCAAGCCCGCGAACTTAAAGTCTCCGCCGGTGAGGGTGCCCATGAACGAGGGGGACGTCTCGGTTTCAGACGATGGGTTAACGGTAGAAATCGACTGGAATCCCGCGGACGGCGGCGAGACGATCGAGACGTTTAAGCGCCAGTCGGCGAGCACCACGTTTATGAACGGCACGTCGAACCGGTATGCGCCGCTGACGGCGACGAAGATGTGATAAGCGGCGTTCGGCGGCTGGTGGTCCCCGGCGGACGTGCAAGCGCCGAAAGTATGCACTATAGTATTCCAGAGGAGCGAATCCTATGCGCTTGTTGATTCTCGCTGCCGCGGCTGCTTTGGCGGTGCTGGCACAGACACCCGCGAATACGGCGAAAGGCGGAGGCGCTGCCGCTCCGGCGGGCAACGCGCAAAACGGGAAGAAGCTCTTCGACAGTTACGGGTGTTACCAGTGCCACGGGCTCGCCGCGCAAGGGGGAGTGGGTCCGCGGCTGGGTCCGCGCCCGCTGTCGTGGGCGGCGTTTTCGCGCTACGTTCGTCAGCCTACCGACCAGATGCCGCCGTACACGGCCAAGGTGGTCTCCGATCAGGAACTCGCGGATGTTTACGCGTTCCTGCAGTCGATCCCCGCGCCGCCCGCGGCGAAGGGCATTCCGATTCTGAATCAGTAGAACGACGTCACCGATTGCGGGACCACGTCGCGTAGCGTGTTTCTGGCGATCCCTGTTTTCGATGGCACTTCGGCTTGTCTGTCGCCGCCGTGGACGCCACTCGGATGACTCGTGTGATAATGATCCTGTGACGATGATCCGAGGGGCGCGACAGACCTGATCCGGCCCGCGGATACCGATAGAGAACCTTTCAGATGCATAACTTCGAGTATGTCCGCGGCCTACTTCAAAATTACGAGGCCGCGGTCATCGATCGCCAAATATCTCCAAATGATGCCATGAATAATCAATGGTATTTCCCGGTGGGGCGTAGCGCCGTTCAAAATATAGCTTTAGCCTGCCTGGCTAGCAAACTTCAAACCGTGACCAAGGTATTGGACATGCCCTGCGGACATGGCAGAGTACTGCGGCACCTTGTTCACTTGTTCCCTGGGGCCGAGGTCCATGCCTGCGATTTAGACAAAGATGGTGTGCAATTCTGCGCCGCGACATTCGGCGCTAAACCTGTATACTCGCGCGAAGAACTTACTGAAGTCGATTTTGGATCGACTTATGACATCATTTGGGTGGGCTCGCTCTTTACTCACGTGGCCCACGATGTAGCCAAGAGGTGGCTCGCTCATCTGGCCAAGTTTCTGAACCCTCAAGGCATCGTTGTCGCTACTCTTCATGGGCGCTGGTCGCAGTACGTGCATAAGGTCGCTCCTTATATCGACGAGCACCAATGGCAGGGCATTCTTGAGGATTATTCCACGCTCGGTTACGGGTACCGCGACTATTCCAAACAGGAGTCGCACTCTTATATTTCCGGGAGTTACGGAATATCTTTGGCAAAACCGCATGTCATTATACGGGATCTCGAGAGCCTCCCTAATGTGCGCATCTACCTGTACCGAGAGCGCGGCTTCGCCGATCATCAAGATGTCGTCGTGTTCGGATGTCCCAGTTATGACGAGCCATGGGCCTGAGCTGGTTCTGATGTAAAACGTATGATACAGTTGAAATCCCTTCTTCAAATTATCGCGGTTCTTTGCTCGGCAATTATAGCCTTGGTCGCATGGAAATACTTTGGCTCAAGCGGCCATAAATCGGCAGTTACCAATCGAACGTCAATGGCATCGAAAATCGGCGTCCTCCGCGCGGGTTCTTTTCTAGTTGCCGAAGATGTGAAGGGTAATATGGCCTGGGATCCCGCCACTGACCGCTCGGGCAAGTTTGGCCAGCCGGGCGATATTCTCGTCTTGGGCGACTGGGATGGCTCGGGGACCACTAAGATTGGGATCTTCCGCCCCAGCACCGGTTTGTGGGCCCTGGACATGAACGGGAACTGCCAATGGGACGTTGGAGTCGACCGGTTCGGCGCATTCGGCCAGGCCGGCGACGTACCCGTCGTGGGTGACTGGAGCGGGGATGGCAAGACGAAAATCGGAATCTACCGGCCCAGCGCGTCGATGTTCAGCTTGGATATGAACGGAAATTTAGGTTGGGATTCCGGCGACCAAAGCGGATTCTATGGGCAATCGGGTGACGTACCGGTGATCGGCGACTGGACCGGCGACCACAAAGCTAAGGTAGGTGTTTTTCGCCCGAGTACCGGCTGGTGGGCGTTGGACGTGAACGCGAACATCATTTTGGAGCCCGGGACCGACAAAACCGGCGTTTTTGGGCAGAGTGGCGATGTTCCTATTCTGGGAGACTGGAACGGAGATGGCAAAACGAAGGCGGGCATCTTTCGTCCCAGCGCAGCGTTGTTCAGTCTGGACTACTACGGCAATCTGATGTGGGATTCCGGATCGGATCGGTCCGGAACATTTGGCGTTCCCGGCGACACAGCCATCGTCGGAGACTGGGACGGTTCCGGCGCTACGAAGATCGGCGTTTTCCGGAGCAGCGCGGCTTTGTGGGCCCTGGACTTAAAGGGCGACATCACTTGGGACGCAAGGGCGAACCGCACGGGCTCCTTTGGAGCTCCCGGCGATCAACCAATCATCGGACGCTGGTAAACCTAATCGCAGTAATCGGGACATTTGTTACGGCTCCGCTCATTTGCGTCCTGGCGAGTCTGCACGTATACTATCGTGTGCCGGATGGACCGATGGAGGAACAACATGTCGATTTTCGCTTGGATCATTTTGGGGCTATTGGCCGGGTTTATTGGCAGTAAGATCGTCAACAAGCGAGGTGAGGGGCTGGTTCTCGACCTGGTTCTCGGAATCGTCGGCGCCATCGCGGGCGGATGGCTGTTCAATCTGTTCGGGGCCAGCGGAGTTACCGGACTCAATGTTTATAGCCTGCTGGTGGCGGTGGTGGGCGCGATCGCAGTCCTGGTCGTGTACCATGCGATCCGGCGAGTGGCCTGAGCTTACACGCCCATTACTCGGCCCGCGAAGTATCCTAGCACCAGGGCGAATACGAAGCAGAGCGCTGCGGTTAGGTGCGCGTGCACGATGGTCTATCGGCCCATCGTCGCGTCAACTTCAGAGGGGGGAGCGGGCTTGAGCGGGCGACTGGGCTTTGAGGGGTCGCTCGGACGTATCGCTCGTAAACGGCGCGGAGGCTGAAGCCTCCGTTGCAGGCTAAGAGCCCGCTCCACAACACGGACTCTTACTCGAACTCCACGGTGATGTACTGCAGCGTTCCGGAGCGCTCGATTTGCAGGACCGCGGCGTCCCCCGGCTTCATCCCTTCGAACTTGTCGCGCAACGCCTTTACCGTCACGGTGGGTGTGCCGCCGATCTGATAGATCACGTCTCCCACGTCGAGCGCCGGTCCGCTGTAGGGCGGGCTCGCCGAGCGGGCCGCGACTACGATGCCGTAATCGTGACGCAGGTCCGGCAGCATGGCGCTGATTTTGTCGTTGATTTCGATGCCCAGGATGCCGAGCTTCTCAATCAAATTGTCGTCGGGGTTCACCATGTCCGCGAAGCGCTGCGGGTCGTCTTCGCGCTCGCTCACCGAGATGTCGTAGTCCAGGTTCTGGCCCTCGCGCAAGACGGTGAGATGCACCTGCTCGGCGAGTTTGGACCGGCGAATCACGGTTTCCAGTTGCGGGGCGTCCTCCATGGTGCGGCCGTTAGCGCTCAGAATGATGTCGCCGAGCTTCAAGCCCGCCTTGTCCGCGGGGCCGCCCGGGATGACGTCGGCGGCGATCACACCCCAGTCCTGCGGCAGGTTCAGTCCGGTGGCCAGCATTTTGGTGATGGATTGCACTACCACGCCGATCTGCCCGCGATGCACGTGGCCATCCTTGCGGATCTGCTCGTAGGTGTTGCGCACGGCGTTGCTGGGGATGGCGAAGCCCAGCCCTTCGCTGCCGCCGGATTGGGTCAGGATAAACGTGTTGATGCCGACCACGTTGCCGGAGGTATCGACAAGCGGGCCGCCGCTGTTGCCGGGATTGATGGGCGCGTCGGTCTGCACGTAGACCATCGGGTCGTCGGGTTGCAGGCGGCGGGCGGTGGAACTGACGATGCCCATGCTGACCGAGCCTTCGAGACCCAGGGGATTGCCGAAGGCCATGACGACCTGACCCTGATTGAGATCGTTGGAATCGCCCAGCGCGAGGAAGGGCAGGCCGGTGCGGTCGATTTTCAAGACGGCCAGATCGGATTCGCGGTCGGCGCCAACCAGCTTGGCGGGCAGGGTCGATTCGCGGGCTTCCGCGCGGCTGGCTGCGGGAAGGCGCACCTCGATCCGCCGGGCGCCTTGCACCACGTGGTTATTGGTGACGATGTAGCCGTCGGCGGCTAGGATCACGCCGGTGCCGGTGCTGCGCTGCGCCGATAGCAGACTGCTGGCGGCGGTACCGCCGCTCTCCTGCGGGGCCGCGTAGCCGGTCGAAAAAATCTGGACCACGGCGGGCCGCACCTTCGCGGCCAGCGCCTGCAGGGAGGCGCTCAGGTCGTCGAGCGATTGCAGTCCGCGCGTGGGGGTCTGGGCACGCACTAAAGGCGCAAGACTGACGGCGCCGAGCAGGATCAAACCCCGCCGGTTCAAATTGTTTGCGCGCATTCCGAGTTCATTCTGGCACAGAACAAACTGGACATGCCGGGGCGATGGGACGCGGTGCGGGACACATTCCAGATACGCCGTCACGCAAGCGCGATGACGAGAGTCCCTCTTTGGGATGGGCGCAGCCGGAAAAGGGAGGAGCGCAGCCGGAAAACGAGAGATATCATTAGTCCGATGTCGAAGCTTCGTCGCGACACGTCCCTTCTCAGGCTGGACAACACCCAACCGGCCGTCAAGCTGCGCAAGGTTGTCTCGCATCAATTCGTGCTCGACGCGATCGCTCCGCTGTCGCCCAGGACTCGCTCCATGTTCGGCTGCCTCGCGGTCTACGTTGCAGACAAGATCGTGCTCGTACTGCGCGACAAGGGCGATGCGATTGCGGACAATGGAGTCTGGCTGGCCACCACGAAAGAACAACACGAGAGTCTTCGCCGCGAGTTCCCGAACATGCGATCCATTGAGGCACTCGGGAAGGGGGTAACGGGCTGGCAGGTCCTTCCGGCCGATGCGCCGGATTTCGAGGAGGCGGCCCTGCGCGCTTGCGAGCTTATCGCCGGTGGAGATCCTCGAATCGGCAAGGTGCCGGCGACGCGAGGGTCCTCGGGATCGGCGGCCGGGAAGGCGAAGACATCCTCAAAACGGACGAGCGCACCCATGAGCGTCGCGAAGAGTCGTGCGCGGTCGTAAGCAACAGGGCTCGGGACTCGTTTGCAGTGTACGTTTGGGCACTGTGGCGGGCATTACAAAACCACCGAACCCGGTTGCGGTGCGGCTCTTCAGCGGTAAACCCCGGCCGTCTTAAAGTCGCCCGCCTTTACAATCGAAACCTCAGCAGGGTCCACGTGACGCCGGAACGCCGCGTTGATTTGATCGACCGTTAGCGCTTCGATCTTCGCGTCCAGTTCGCGGTCCCACAGAAGCGTACGGCCGATTCTCTCCCTTGCGGCAAGCAACACCGGCAGGGAGGAGTCCTGCGACCGTGAAACCAGTTGTGCGTCCCGGAAGGCTTGCTTGGCGGCGGCTACCTCGGCGGCGGTGAACCCTTCGCGCAACGTTTTGGCCAACTCGTCCTTAAAGGACGCCTCCACCTTGGGGGTGTT
The DNA here is from genome assembly GCA_035604115.1 of Bryobacteraceae bacterium. Classification (GTDB taxonomy): domain Bacteria; phylum Acidobacteriota; class Terriglobia; order Bryobacterales; family Bryobacteraceae; genus Palsa-187. The sequence goes on from DATNJC010000061.1 coordinate 15,927, forward strand.
CGCGGGATTGCTGATAGCCAGCATCGAGAACAACGCGGCATCTCCTTCCGCGGGCGCCGTGAAGCGCGTGTTCACGCTATAACTCAATCCCTCGCGATTGCGAATTCGGTCCGGAATGCGCGCGGTGATCGCTCCGCCCAGCATGTAGTTCGCGAGCACCATGGCCGGATAGTCCGGATGCGCATCGTTCATCTGAATGCGCAAGCCCGCTTCGAACTGTGCATTCGCCTTGTCCGGCGTTTCCATTTTCTGATTCATCGCGGGGACCTTCTTGAAGGAGCCCGTCAGGCGCTGGTAGGGGCCGGCGACCGTCCAGGTTCCCAATAGCGGCTGCGCGACTCGCTGGACTTCGGCAAGCTCAAGTGGTCCCGCAACGGCGAGCTCACCGTGTGAAGCGCCGTAGAATTGCGCGTGGAATTTCTTCACGTCGTCGAGCGTCAGCTTGCGCATGTCGGCGAGCAGTTCTTCACGCGTGGGCCCGTACAGCGCGTCGCCTTTCACGAAAGGCGATAGATGACGTTGCAGCGTGTCCGGAGCAAGTTGTGCCGGCTCGGTCGGCACCAGCTCGAGGGCGCGGATGCGTTGCGTGCGGATCTGCTCGAAATCCGCCTCGGGGAACACGGGCTCGCGCAAAATCTCGACGGCCAGTTTCATCGCAGCCTCGAAGTTCTTTGCCGGAGCCTGAATCGTCGCGGTAGCATTCGTCATCGCCTCCGCCGTCGCCGGCGTGCCCGTTCCTCCCCCGCTGATGGCGATGCGCGCGTTGAGCTGGTCCATCTCCTCTTGAAGCTGCTGGCGCGAGTGACTCTTCGTACCGCGCATCAGCAGAGCCCCGGCAAGCTGGGCCGCCGCGTTCTTACCCTGGAGGGTGGCAGCGTCGCCAAAATGCAGCTCGATCACGGCGTACACGGTGGTGTTCGCTGTCGCCTTGTTCATCCCGGCGACGCGCATCCCATTGGTGAGCGTTGCGCGCTTGGTGCGGCTCGCGATATTCGCGGGCGTTGGGTCGAACGTCTCAGCGCGAGTAATGGCCACGTCGGTCTTGAACGAACCGAGCGTGCGATCGAGATCGGTAACCTCGGGTACAACCGTGCGGTCCGGAGCGGCATCGGGAGTGAAGTAGCCCACCGTGCGGTTCGAGGCCTTCAGATACGTCTTCGCGACGCGCACCACGTCGTCTGGCGCGACATTCTTTAACCGGTCGTGCTGTAGAAAGATCAGCCGCCAGTCGCCTTGCGCGATGGGAGCGCTCAGGCCCAGACCAAAATTCTGCGAATCGCTCATCTGCGTTTCCAGATTGCGCAGCAGGCGCGTCTTTACGCGCTCGGTCTCTTGCGCGGACGGCGGCTCGCTCACCACGGCCGCTAGCGTGTCGATCACGATCTTCTTCACGTCGTCTTGCGATTGGTCCTGGCTCAAATTGGAGTTGATGCGGATCAGACCGGGGTCGTGCTCCAGCTGGAAGGTCATATTGACCGAGTTGGCCTTGCGCGCGTCGACCAGCGCCTTGGTAAGACGGCCCTCGGCAACGCCGCCACCTCCCCGTCCGCCGCGCCCACCACCACCGCCGCCAGTCATGATCCCGGCCAGCACCTGTAACGCCGCGGCATCCGAGTGGCTCGCCGCCGGCCCGTGATAGGCGAGCATCACGGACTTACCTTCGCCCACCTGGCGCAACTCGACAAATCTTTCGCCGTCCTGCGGTGGTTCCACTGTGTAGGTCGGCTCGAGCTTGCGCTCAGGACGCGGGACCGTACCCAGTGTCCCGGCAACGAACGCCAGAGCCTTTGACTCATCCATGCGGCCGGCCAGAACCAGCACGGCGTTGTCAGGCTGGTAAAACTTCTTGTAGAAAGCGTTCAGGCGCTCGATAGGAACACGCTCGATATCCTCGCGCGAGCCGATGGTCGATTTGCCGTAGTTATGCCACAGGTAGGCGGTCGATTCGACCCGCTCGGCAAGAATCGACTGAGGGTTGTTCTCGCCGCGCTCGAATTCGTTGCGCACCACTGTCATCTCGGTGTCCAGCAGTTCCTTGGCCATGCGCACATTGACCATGCGGTCAGCCTCCAGGCCCAAGGCCCATTGCAAGTTGTCGTCGGTGGCGGGGACGGTCTCGTAGTAGTTGGTGCGGTCCGAGCTGGTCGAGCCGTTCCACGATGCGCCGCGCGCCACAATCTCGTTCTTGATCTGGCGTCCGCCGGTGGTCTCGATGAAGTTCATGTGTTCCAGCAAGTGCGCCATGCCGGTTTCACCATAGCCCTCGTGCCGGGAGCCGACCATGTAGGTCACATTGATCGTGATCTTCGGATTGGCCGCGTCGGGATAGAGCAGAACTTTGAGTCCGTTCGGAAAGTCGTACTCCGTGACTCCCCCGAGCGAAGGGCCTTTGACAACACCCGGCGGCAACGTTTGGGAGAAGACGCAGGCGGCAAGTACGGTGAGAAGAAGGGCGGTAAGAGCGGGCGAGCGCATGGCACCTCCGTGTGCTTTCCCCTTTATCGCAGGTTTTTAGGTGCGAGTCATGATGACCCTTGAAGTATCCCGGAAGCGGGGGCAAATCGCCGGCCGATCCCAATTCCGACTGCCCTGACGTCGCGGTAACGGCGGCGCGTCGTCACTTGAGCTGCAACGCTATTTGGGTGTCACTGCCAATAGGTGCGGTCCAGGCTTCGGTACTGCACGGCTTCGGCCAGGTGCTTGGAGGAAACGGCGCCAGCCCGATCAAGATCCGCGATCGTGCGTGCGACCTTGAGAATCCGGTCGTGGGCACGGGCAGAAAGCCCCAGCCGCCGCACGGCCATCTCCAGCGTGCGTTCACCGGCATCGTCCAGGGCGCACAGCTTACGCAGCGCGTGAGGTGGGATGTGGGCGTTGTAGAACCCACGTTGGTGTTGTAGTGAACGGGCTGCGCAGACGCGCTCTCGCATGTCCGCTGAAGACACACCATTTTCACGACCGCGAAGCTCCTTGTAAGGAACGGCCGGAACCTCGATGTGCAGGTCAATGCGATCGAGCAACGGGCCGCTAAGCTTACCCATATAGCGCTGGATCATCGCGCCGGTACACCGACAATCCTTGGAGACGTCCCCAAAGAATCCGCACGGACACGGGTTTAACGAAGCTATGAGGGCGAAACTCGCCGGGAAGGCAAGCGTCATGTTGGCGCGGGCAATCGTAACCGAGCGATCTTCGAGCGGTTGGCGCAGCAGCTCCAAAACATTGCGCGCGAACTCGGGTAGTTCGTCCAGAAACAGCACCCCATGATGGGCCAGGCTGACTTCGCCGGGACGAGGTACACCGGAGCCTCCGCCCAGCAAACCCGCGTCAGAGATGGTGTGGTGGGGCGCGCGAAAGGGCCTCCGGGCTAGAAGTCCGCCGCCCTTGGGAAGCAGACCCGCTACGCTGTGAATCTGCGTGGTCTGAAGAGCCTCCTCGAACGTCAGGGGCGGAAGAATCCCGGCGAAGCGTTTCGCCAGCATGGTCTTTCCCGACCCGGGCGGCCCGATCATGAGGATGTTGTGATTTCCGGCTGCAGAAACCTCCAGGGCTCGTTTGGCGGTGGTTTGGCCGCGCACCTCCGAGAAGTCCACGGCGTCGTCGTGGCCATTCGAGCACCGGTCTGCGACCGGATCTCGTGACGCCGGCCGAAACCGCTCGGGTTGGTTCAACAGGCTCACGACTTCTGCCAGGTGGCGCACGCCGAAGACCCTTATGCCTTCGGCAACGCAAGCTTCGGCGGCATTGTCGGCGGGCACGATGAGATTCCGTAAGCCGCGGCGCTGCGCTGCCACCGCGATCGACAGGGTGCCGCGCACCGGGCGCAGGCCGCCATCCAGCGACAACTCCCCTACGAACAAGTGATCATTCAAGGGCCCGACCACTCCGCTGGCGCCCAGAATCCCCAAAGCCATCGGAAGATCGAACCCGGCCCCTTCTTTCCGAAGGTTCGCCGGGGCCAGATTGATGGTTACGGACTTACTGGGATAGCCAAATCCGGAATTGAGGAGCGCCGATTTGATGCGTTCCCGGCTTTCCCGCACCGCCAGGTCAGGCATTCCCACGGTGATAAAGTCGCGACTGGCGCCCGGGTACAGATCCACCTCAACGTCGATGAGATGGGCATCGATACCGTAGACGGCGGCGGACAAGGTGCGGAAAAGCGCCACAGCTACTAGTGGGGGAGGGGGCGGATTCCTCGCAGCCTGATCTCACTCGACCGGGTCGCTTCCCATGCTCGTCACCGCCTACACCGGCGTCAGCACTTCCGACCAAAGTTGTGTAGGCTTCACGAACTGCGCCAGACGTCGCAAGGCTTGGCTGGGAAGTCTCGACGAGCATGTAGACAGGGCCTCAGCAGCGCCGCCGCCTGCGGGACAAGTACCAACCCACATAGAATCCGCGGCTTAGGATCGAGACTGTTGGCAGCGACGGAACCCGGCGTCCGTGGCGGGAGCCGTTTGCGATATACTCGATGACCGCTGGGAGGTTCGTATGAGATTTGTACCGAAAACGTCGTTGCTGCTCGGGCTGGCCCTGCTTGCGGCTGGGATTGCGCTGGCTGAGGTGCCGCCGGATATCGCCAAACAACTGGTCGCGATTGGACGCGGCGTCTGCGTCCCGGAGACGGCGCAAGTCTACCGGCCGCTGCATCCGAATCCGCCATACACGGGGATGTCGATTGCCCGCGACATCTCCTTCGGGCCGGATCCCAAGAACGTTCTGGATGTGTTCGCTTCTGAAAAAGGCGGCGGGTCGCGGCCCGTGTTGATCTACGTGTCGGGTGGAGCCGGCAACAAGCAGCAGGGCGGCCCCAACGGCGACGTGTTCTACGACAACATCATGTTATGGGCGACTAAGAACGGCATGGTCGGCGTGAACATGCAGCGCCGTCCTGGCCAAGCTTGGGACGACCCGGCCAAGGACATCGCTCTGGTGGTTCAGTGGGTCGGCGACAACATCGCCAAATACAAAGGAAATCCGGCGCGGGTGTTTCTGTGGGCTCAATCCGCCGGGAACGTGCCGACCGCTACTTACGTGGGTCACCCGGAGTTTTGGGGACCGAAGGGCGTTGGCCTCAAGGGGGTCGTGTTCATGTCGCCGCCGGCTTTCGATATTCTTCCGGCGACTCCGCCTCCTGTGCAAGGCGGTTTCGGGCCCTGCGGTCAGCCGAACGGGGGTGCCGCAGCTGCGCCGCCCGCCGGACGCGGCGACGGCAAGGGCGGAGGGGGACGGGGCGACGGGAAGGGCGGAGGGGGGAAGGGCGGAGGGGGGAAGGGCAAGGCAGGTCAGCCGGACCCCGCCACACAACTGGCTCGATCGAACCTGCCGGGGCTGATCCACTCGAAGGTGCCGTACTTCCTCTCGGTGGCCGAGCTCGATCCGCCCAACATCATCGGCTTTGCCGAGACCCTGCGCGATGAACTGAGTAAAGGAGGCCACAGCGCCACTTACACGGTATTCAAGGATCACAGCCACATATCGGAAGTGATGTCGCCCGACACTGCCGATACCAGCGTCACGGGCCCGATCCTCAAGTGGATCAAGAGCGTGAAATAAAAAAGAGAGGCCCCACGCGGGGGCCTCTCCCGGCTTCCAGTTTCGTCTGGACCCGTTAAACGGCCAGGTACAGGGTCGTTCCTTCGCGTTTCACCAGCAACAGCACTGGTTTCCCGTCCGCCGCCGCATTCAGCGCCTGTTGGAACTCGCCCGTGGTAGCGACGGGCCGGCGGTTCACCTGCAGGATCACGTCGCCGCGCTCCAATCCGGCGCTGGCGGCCTTGCTATCGGGACTCACGCTATCCACGACCACGCCCTTGGTCTGCGAGGACAACTGCATCTCGCGCGCCATCTCCGGCGTCAGCGTTTCGACGTCGACGCCCGACAAACCGCTCGAGCTGCCGCGCCCTCCCGAATTGCCGTTCGAAGCCCGCTCCTCGTTCGAGGGGAATTCGGCCAGCGGAACCGACAGCGTCATCTGCTTGCCGTCGCGCAGCACGCCCAGGTTCACCGAAGCGCCCGCCGGCATCTCGCCGATCTTCAAACGCAGATGATTGGCATCCTCAACGGGCTGGCCGTTCAGCGATTGAATGATATCGCCGCTCTTCAAGCCCGCGTGCGCTGCCGGACTATCGGGAGAAACTTCGCTCACCAGGGCGCCCTTGGTCTGGGTGTTGAAGGCCTTGGCCAGCGACGGATTCACGTCCTGCGGAATCACGCCCAGGTAGGCGCGCTCGACTTTGCCGTGCGCGATGATCTGATCCATGTCATGGCGCGCCATGTTGACCGGCACCGCGAAGCCCACGCCGTTGTTTCCGCCGGAACCGCCTACAATAGCGGTGTTGATTCCGATCAAGTGGCCTTCCTCGTCCACCAGCGCGCCGCCGGAGTTGCCGGGGTTAATGGGCGCGTCGGTCTGAATGAAATCCTCCACCTGCTCGATGCCCAGTCCGCTGCGGCCGGTGGCGCTGACGATGCCCATCGTCACGGTCTGGCCCACTCCGAAGGGATTGCCCACGGCCAGGACGATATCGCCGACTTCCACCTTGCTCGAATCCGCCATGGCTAGCGTGGGGAAGCCCGACCCGTCGAGCTTCAGCACGGCGATGTCGGTGCGGGGATCGGTGCCCACCACGCGGGCCTTGAATTCACGCTTGTCGTGGAGCGTCACCTCGATATCCGTCGCGCCGTCCACGACGTGGTTGTTGGTCAGGACGTAGCCATCCGCGGTCACGATCACGCCCGATCCGAGGCCCTTCTCGCGGCGCTCGCGCGGCACATTGCCGAAGGAGTTCCCGAAGAACTGCCGGAAGAACGGGTCATTTTGGAAATCGGTGTTCTGCCGGACAGTCTTCGAGGAAGAGATGTTGACCACGGCCGGCAACACACGCTTGACGACGCTCGAATAGCCGTGGTGCGCGCCACTTTCGGGAGCCAGGGTCACCGCCGGAGTCGCGCCCGCAGCCATAACGCGATCGGCCCGGACGCCCCAAAAGCCCACGGCCGCCAGTGCAACGGCCAAGGACGCCCCCGTCAACCAGCGGCGGGTTTCAGAAATCTTCATGTTCATGTAGCAACCTCCAAAAGAGAATCATCGAGGCGCTTGGGAAGCCCCGCCGCACGCTATCACGGCTTGCGGTGGGCAGCGCCTCCACTTCTAATTACGCGCGAGCGTGCGATTGGTCGCGTACCTTTGGGGCTGTAGTAACCGCAGGAAGGTCTCGCGCATCTAACAGTCAGACAGCGACAACGTAGTGGCTGCACTCGCGTGCCAATCCCGCTAGACTGGCGCTATGCGGACGCCTGTATTGCTGTTGCTGGCCGGTTCCCTGACTTTCGCCGCTGGCGGCGGGGCTCGCGCCTGGGTGGACTCCGTGACTCTTCCCACCTGGCTCGAAGGTCCCGCGAATCCCAACCCGCCCTTCGATCAATTCTCCGGAGACGGTCCGTTCTTCTATCCCTATACCTGGCGCACGACGTTCACGCAGAACAAGGTGAATCACTCCTGGCGGGCGTTGTTTCTCGAAAACGACTACCTGAAATGCACCATCCTGCCGGACCTGGGCGGGCACCTGATGTGCCAGGACAAGGTGAACGGCAAGGACTTGTTCTACGCGAATCCCAGCATCAAGAAACAATGGGTGGCGTTGCGCGGCGCTTGGGCGGCCACCGGCGTGGAGTTCAACTTCCCGGTCGGCCATAGCCTGGTCACGGTTTCTCCGGTCGACTTCGCGGTCCGGCAGAATGCGGACGGAAGCGCCAGCGCCTGGATTTCCTCGGTGGATCGCGTGTCGGGAATGGAGTGCCGGATTGAGTTCGTGCTGCAGCCGGGCAGCGCGCTCCTGACCGAGAACGTGACTCTGTCCAATCCCAGCAGCGTTCGCCACCGCTATTACTGGTGGAACAACGCGGAGGTGCAAGTGGAGGATGCCGCGACCACGGTGGTCATGCCCACCAACGTCGTTTCATATCCTTCCAAGGGGCTGGACACCTGGCCCACGTCGGCGGCCGGCAGCGATTTGGCTTCTTACGGCGGACAGAAGGACCAGACCATCGCGTTCGCCTACGGGTCCAAGGAGCCGTTCTTCGGGGTGTATCATCCGCACTCGAAGACGGGCGTCGCGCACTACGCCGATGCCACCGCCGTCCCCGGTAAAAAGATGTGGAATTGGGGTACGGCGGATACGTTTGCGCGTCCGAATTTGTCGGATAACAACACCACTTACATGGAGATTCAAGCAGGTCTGGCTCAGAACCAGGAAACGTTCCTGTTTCTGAACCCGCAGGAAACGCGCAGCTTCACCGAGTATTGGATGCCGGTTCGCGGTCTGGACGGACTAACCCGGGCGACGCCGGATGGCGTTCTCAGTTTTGAGCGGCGTCCGGCGGCGAACGGAGCGGCCAACGTGATCGCCGAGTTTTTGCCCACCCGAGCGGTGACCGGCGCAACCATCCGGCTGATGGATGGCGCGACGGCGGTCCAGCAGACGAAGGCCGACCTCGCACCCGAAGCAGCGTCCAAAGCCACTTTCGCCGATGTACCCGCGGCCGCAAACTACAGGCTGGAAGTCGTCGACGGTCAGGGCAAGATTTTAATGGCGCATGGTGAGGGCGGATGGGACGCGCTCAAGCCGAGCGACGTGAAGCTGGGTCCTCAGCCGGCTCCCAACTATTCGAACCCTTTCACGGAAGCCGATTTCCTCGGGGCGGCGGGATATTGGGAATCGCTGGGCGATTTCAATAAGGTCGCGGCGACGTTCGAGAAGGGGTTGATGGCCTATCCCCAGAGCGCGGCGCTGCTGGCCGCGGGCGGGAGAGCTTCGGTCCAGATGAATCGCTTCCAGGAAGGCGTGACGCGGCTCATCGCGCTGTTGTCTTTGCGGCCCGATCCCGAGTCGCGCTATTACCTGGGCGTCGCTTTCGAAGGGCAGGGCGACGACGCGCAGGCGAAGGCCGCGTTTGCCGCTGTGCCCGACGACAGCGCCTTTGCTCGCGCGGCCAAGTTCGGGATGGTCCGCATCCAGGCTCGCGCGGGAGATTATGCGGGCGCGCTGGCGGTTTTGCAGCCGGCGTTGGGTAGCTCGTCCGGCACCTCGGGCGGCTGGTCGCGCGAGGGAGCCGTCGAAGTGGCCTTGCTCCGCAAACTGGGGCGGCCGAGTGACGCGGAATCGCGTCTGGCATTTTGGCTGAGCGCGGACCCGGCCGACCTTCTGCTGCGCTTCGAGCAGAACCGGTTGGCGGGGCAGCGCAGCCCCGCGCAAACGTCCGCGCTCTCGGGCGACGACCCCGGATACTTCCGCCAACTCGCGGCAGACCCGGAACGCGTGCTCGACGTCGCGACCCACCTGTTTGACCTGGGGCTGTACGACGACGCGCTGGTCGTGTTGGACCGCAGCTACAGCGAGAAGGTCGACCCAATCGACGCGGAACCGGGCCGGGTTCCACCGCAAAACTACCCGTTGGTGACCTACTACCGGGCGTACGCGCAAGAGAAAATCGGACTGGCTTCGGCTGTCGCGGAGTACCACAGTGCTTCGGCTCAATCCATCCAATATGTCTTTCCCAACCGGCTGGACTCGGCGAAGGTGCTGACGGCGGCGATCGCTCGGAATCCCAACGACGCCACCGCCCACGCGCTGCTGGGGTCGCTGTGGTTCTCTTTCCGCCAGACCGATGATGCCATCGCGGAATGGCAAAAAGCCCGGGCGCTGAATAAGAACCTGCCGATGTTGCAGCGCAATCTCGGGCGCGCGTTGTTGGAAGTGAAGAACGACCCCAGGTCGGCGATCCTGGTCCTGCAAGAAGGACTGCTGGCCGATCCCACCAATCCCGAAATCCCGGCGGCTCTGACCAAGGCTCAGGGGCTGCTGAAGGCTCAGCCCGCTGCGGATGACGGCAAGCGTAGGAAGTAGTTTTGGGGGGTGTGCGACACGGAAGTGGAAGAGTTGGCCGGGATCAACAGCCAGTCACAAGCCATATGCTGTTGAAACCGTTCACAAATACATCCGGTCCCCTGGACACCGCCAGCTATCCTGGGGTGTGGAGACGGGCTATGACGGCATGCAGGTCTTCTTCAATCCAGCGACTGGCAAATCCCCAGCCAGGCGACCAGGGCGTTTTGAACCAAGCGGTGTTATTGCACGAAGCGCTCCACGGGTACACTGGTAAATTCGATCTGAACTTTGCAATCTTTGTTCCCTTCCACCAGCAACTGATCTTCGGGAGTCACCGACTATAACGACGTGATTGGCCCAGCATACAATATGAACGGACTAGGCGCCAGGACATGCGGAAGCGGACATTAGGATGGGCGGTTATTCTGCCGGCCGCCCACGTGATGGCGGCTGTAGTCATGCTCTACGTCGATTCACATTCAACCCCACCTCACGGCTACCATTCACCTTACGTTAGTACCGCCCGCATGATCCTCATGGGACTGAACGCGCCTTGTGTGCTGGTTTGGGGGCTATCGCTAACCGTACTGACATCTATATCGCCATCACTGTATCCCGGAATAGTCTTTGGCGTCGCGGTCAGCGATCTTATGTTCTTGGCGGACGTACTTGTCCTTTGGTATCTTGTGGGGCGAGCGGTAGATAGAAGAGGTGCGTCCCAATCAAGGGGCCTTATTGAATTCCTAGTTCCTTCGTTGCTGCTTGTGGTAGGAGCAGTCTTGTCATGGCTCGGGCTGCACGACCTACATGAGCAGGATCGCCCGTATCGTGGACTACTGATGCTGCTCTGGGCGGTCAGCTTGATCTTCGTTTCGGTAGAACGGTCTATTCGGATGGCGCGGCGGCTTCGCGCTTCCGTCTGACTCAAATTCCCAAGCGCAGGAGGTGAGCCAGCCCATCCAGGCGATCGCATCCGACACAATCCGACACATCCGACACCTGCATAAATTCTGTCGGCCGGCAGCCCTTTGGGGGACTCGGCCTTTTTAGGCTGCCTCCGGCTTTTGAGTTGGCGTCGCGAGCCGAGCAGCCCGGCTGCGGGATTGAAGCCCGAAAGCACCGCAAATTTCCTGGCGCAGTTCGCACGCTCGGATTCTTGAGATTTTGCGTAGGAATCCCGGAGGGTCCACTTTGTGTGTCGCGCCCTCTCCAGGGCTATCCTTTGTGGCTGTCGCGTGGTACATTCTACATGCGTTGGCCCCTGTCTTAGGACAGTGAGCTCGCCAGAATCTACAAAAGAGGAGCATTCAAGATGCGAATGATGGTCCAGATGACGATTCCTGCCGAAGCCGGCAACGCCGCGATTAAAGACGGCTCGCTGATGACGACAATACAAAGTGCGCTTGCGGATTTGAAGGCGGAGGCCGCGTATTTCTGCGCGTTCGGAGGCGAACGGAACGGGTTCATCGTCTTCGATATGAAGGACACCTCCGAAATTCCGGGCATCGCCGAACGTTTCTTTCTGGCCTTCAACGCCAAAGTAAATTTCTATCCGGTGATGAACGCTGCGGATCTGGCGGCCTCGGGGCCGGGCATCGCGAAGGCAGTGGCGGCGCACGGCGGCTAGAGCTGTTTATCGCGAACAAATTACGCTCGGGCTTGCTAGGAGCCCGCCACGCTCCATTTGACACCCGCCGTCCCCATTCGGTAAGCTCAATAAGGTTAACAACTCGAACGGAGAAGGTCTGTCTAAATGAAAACGGCAATCCCATCGCCTGAGGAAATCAAGCGCCAATGGCACTTGATCGACGCTCAGGACGCGGTGTTGGGACGCATAGCCAGCAAAGCGGCCATGCTGCTGATGGGCAAGCATAAACCCAGCTACACCGCATTTCTGGACACGGGCGATCATGTGGTAGTGGTCAACGCCGCCAAGGTGCGGCTCACCGGCAACAAAGAGCAACAGAAGATGTATCGTGCCCACTCGGGTTATCCGGGCGGCCTCACTGAGAAGAGTGCCCGCAAGGTGCGCGAGACTCGCCCGGCCCGGCTGGTGGAAGACGCGGTTCAGGGGATGCTTCCGAAGAGCAAGCTGGGTAAGCAGATGTACCGGAAGCTCAAGGTTTATGCGGGCCCCATGCACCCGCACGACGCGCAGAAGCCGGTCGCGCTGGCGGTATGACGCTCGCAAACAGCAAGAGATTTAGGAGTTCATAGGTGGCGTTGGTTCAACATATCGGTACGGGCCGCCGCAAACGCGCGGTGGCTCGAGTTTTTCTGCGGTCGGGCAAAGGCGAGATCAAAGTCAACGGCCGCACATTTGAAAATTATTTCCCCAGCGAAGCGTCGCGGGCTATCGTGCGTCAGCCGCTGCTGGCGACCGAAACCGCCGACAAGTTCGACATCCTGATTAATACCAACGGCGGAGGCCCTTCCGGCCAGGCCGGTGCGGCAAAGTTGGGAATCGCGCGGGCGCTGCTCGAGTTCAACTCGGAGCTGCGCGCCAAGCTGAAGGAACTGGGCATGCTCACGCGTGACGCGCGCGAACATGAGCGCAAGAAGTACGGGCAGAAGGGCGCCCGCAAGCGCTTCCAGTTCTCCAAACGCTAGTGGCTCTTCTACAACCGTTCGGCCCGTTCACTCCGGCGCAGCGCGTCCCAGTGGACGTGCTGGAAACGTGATCTTTAGCAGTTGTTTTGGGGAGAACGATGCTCTTCTCCCTCCACCGCAACCCCCGTGCCGCAAATTCCGCTTTGGGCCGTGGCATGGGTAGATGAACTCGAAGCAAGGAGGAGTTATTGCCCTCGATTAGCATGAAGGAATTGCTCGAAGCCGGCGTTCACTTCGGGCACCAGACCAAGCGCTGGAATCCAAAAATGAAAGAATACATTTTTGGCGAACGTAACGGCATCTACATCATCGACCTGCAGAAGACGCTCAAGCTGTTCAAGGACGCGATGCGCTATGTGGGCGAAATGGCGTCCGCCGGCAAGACGGTCTTGTTCGTCGGAACCAAGCGCCAGGCTCAGGAGGCCATCGCCGAAGAAGCCACCCGTTGCAGCCAATACTATGTGAATCAGCGCTGGCTGGGCGGCTTGCTTACCAACATGATGACGGTGCAGAAGTCGATCAAGCGTTTGAAGGAGCTCGACGCCATGGCGGCGGAAGGCAACTGGGACGGGCGCGCCAAGAAGGAAATTATCCGTCTGGAGCGCGAGCGCAAGCACCTGAACCAGAACCTGGCCGGCATTAAGGACATGAACGGCCTGCCGGACATCCTGTTCGTGATCGATTCGAGCAAGGAAGCGATCGCTGTCGAAGAGGCCCGCAAGCTGGGCATCGCCGTGGTCGCCGTAGTGGATACCAACTGCGATCCGGACAAGGTCGATTACGTGATTCCGGGCAACGACGACGCTCTGCGCGCCATTCGCCTGTTCACCACCAAGATCGCCGACGCTGTGGTGGAGGGCCGGCAACTGGCCACCGAACAGGATTTCGCCACCGAGAAGATCGTCACCGACGAAACTCCGGTCGAAGAGATTCCCGAGTACGCGCAGTACGTCGATCCGAAGTACGCCGAGCAGCTCATGAGCGAGAGCATGCCGGACGAAGACCTTCCGTCGATGTCGCTGCCCCGCAAGGGTCCCATGAATCAGGGGGCCGCGGAGGAAGCTTCCGTCCGGACCCCGTAACGTTTCCGATCGCTAGTAGGCCCGTCCAGCATGCGGTTCCGTTATGCGGGACCGGCTACGGCGGCGGTCTGTCAAGCAGAGGATTCTATGGAAATCAGTGCACAACTAGTGAAGCAGCTCCGCGAACGCACCGGAGCCGGCATGATGGAATGCAAGAGCGCGTTGGTCGAAGCCAAGGGCGATCTGGGCGAAGCCGAGGTGGTCTTGCGCAAGAAAGGCATCGCTTCGGCCGCCAAGAAGTCCGGCCGCGCCGCCAAGCAGGGCGTGATCGGCACCTACATCCACCCCGGTGCGCAGCTGGGCGTACTGATCGAGGTGAACTGCGAATCCGATTTCGTGGCGCGCACCGAAGATTTCCAGGCGCTGGTGCACGACCTCGCCATGCAGGTGGCCGCCGCCGATCCGCAGTTCGTCCGCAAGGAAGAAGTGACCCAGGCCGTCCTCGACAAAGAGCGCGACATTCAGCGCGCCCGCGCCCTGGCCGAGGGCAAACCCGAAAAGATGGTCGACAAGATCGTCGACGGGCGCATGGCCAAATACTATGAGGAAGTCTGCCTCTACGAGCAGCCCTTCATTAAGGAGAACACCACTACCATCGCCGACGTGATCAAAGCCAAGATTGCCAAGTTGGGCGAGAACATCTCCGTGTCGCGCTTCGTCCGGTTCAAGGTCGGCGACACCGTACACGCTGAGACGCCAGGCGAATAAGGGCGCCTTTCGGTGGCCAAGTACGATCGCATCCTTTTGAAGTTGAGCGGCGAGGTCCTGGCCGGCGTCCCGGCATCGGGCGTTGCGCCGTTCGGCATCGACGCGGAACGGATCGCCGCACTGGCCGCGGAAGTAGCCGAGGTGGCTCAGGCGGGAGTGCAGATCGGTCTGGTGGTAGGCGGCGGGAACTTCTTTCGTGGCGTGGCTGCCGCGGCCCGAACCATGGACCGCGTCGCGGCGGACCACATGGGCATGCTGGCCACGGTGATCAATGCCCTGGCCCTGCAGGACGCACTGGAAAGAGCCGGAGCTCCCACGCGCGTGATGACCGCGATCGAAATGCGCGCGCTGGCCGAGCCGTACATCCGCCGCCGGGCCATTCGGCACTTGGAGAAAGGCCGGCTCGTAATTTTCGCCGGGGGCACGTCGAATCCTTACTTCTCCACTGACACCGCGGCCACGCTGCGCGGCCTGGAGATTCACGCGCAAGTGGTCGCCAAGGCGACCCGCGTCGATGGCGTTTACGACAAGGACCCGTTGCAGAATCCCGACGCAGTCCGGTTCAACGAAATCTCCTACTCCGATGTGCTGGCCAAGAACCTGCGCGTCATGGACGCCTCCGCGGTGGCCATGTGCCGCGACAACCACCTGCCCATCGTGGTATTCAATTTGAACGTACGGGGAAATATAATGCGTATGGCGATGGGCGAGCCCATCGGCACGCTGATTCACTAAGCGCATAGGCGTGAGTCCGTTATGCGCGATTGAGCAAAGAGCGCACACATGAAACCAGAACCGCATATCACCACCGGCAACACGTTTAAGAGCGTGAAGGATGTCGAAGCCAACTCCAAGGCCCGCATGGAGAAGGCCATCACCGATTTTCAGCACGCCATTGCGGGCATCCGCACAGGACGCGCCTCGGTCAGTATTTTCGATTCGCTGCGCGTCGATTACTACGGCACGCCGACGCCGCTCAACCAGGTCGCCAACCTGCACGTGCCGGAGCCTTCGCTGATTACCATTCAGCCCTGGGACGTCTCGCAGATCGTGGTGATTGAGAAAGCCATCCGCAGCTCGGACCTGGGATTGAATCCGGCCAACGACGGCAAGATCATCCGCGTTCCGATCCCGCCCCTGACCGAGGAGCGGCGCAAGGAGATCGTCAAGCGCCTGCACCACGTGGCCGAGGATCACCGCGTGTCGCTGCGCAACATCCGGCGCGACGCCAACGAGCACTTGAAGAAGCTGCTCAAGGACAAGGCCATCAGCGAGGACGACGAGCGCAAGGCGCTGGACGATGTCCAGAAGACCACCGACGCCCACATCGCCAAGTTGGACGCGACGGCGAAGGCCAAAGAAAAGGAAATCCTGGAGCTAAAGTAGTTCGGCCGTCAACCTAGCAGACGGAGCCGCACAGCCGTGTGACGCTTGAACCCTCGATCGAACGTCACTACGGTGTATCCGGCGGCGATGGCGAAGGCAGCCAGGTAGGCATCGGTCCAGAAGTTGGGACCCGTGTGTGGGCCTCGAGTTGCTTCGCGCCAAGCGCGCTCTATACCGGGCGGCTCTTCAGCAAACCGGACTCGCCCCGTCTTGAAGAAGTCGTCATAAACATCCCAGGCGTCCTCGGCGTTGAGTACATTGGCACCCATCACGTGGCGGTTGGTTAATAACCGCAGGAGGCCTTTCTGCGTAGTTCGGCAGAATGCGATCAGGTCAGGGGCGGATGCAGAAAACCACTCGGCGGCGCTGGAGCGATGCTGGTGGCCGGGATTTGTCAGGGCAATCCAGACATTGACATCAGCCAAGTAGGTCATCGAAATCGAAGTTGGATAGGTCCATCTTCGGCCCCTTCCACTGGATCAACGGAAGCTTAGTGACGGGGTCGATGATAACTTTCGGGGACTTGGTCTGCTTACGGCCCTGCCTCGAGGCCACGGGCGCACCCTTGACTTCATGCTCCACGGCGCGCACGATCAAATCCTTCATGCTGGACCCGCGCAGCGCGGCCACGGCCTTGGTCTTGCGGTAGAGGGCGTCGGGCATGTCGATGGTCGTGCGCATAAAAGCATATTAGCATAAAGCTTGCGCCGGCCCGCGTTTCGATACCCGCCGCGCTTCCCGCGCCTCATGGCGCCGCCGCATTAGAATAATGCTCGATGCCCGCTGAACCGTTCACTCCCGAGACAGGCGCCAAGCTGGGCCCCTACGAGTTAGTCTCCCGGCTCGGCGCGGGCGGCATGGGCGAGGTGTGGAAGGCGCTGGACACGCGCCTGAATCGCTTCGTCGCCATCAAGTTCTCCGCGGAGCATTACAGCATCCGCTTCGCCCGCGAAGCCCGTGCGGTGGCCGCGCTCAATCATCCCAACATCTGCCAGATCTACGACGTCGGCCCCAACTACCTGATCATGGAGTACGTCGAGGGCGCGCCGATCGCTCCGGTGGAAAGCCCACGCAAGCTGCTGGAGCTGGCGGTGCAAATCGCGGATGGCATGGCCTCGGCGCACGCCGCCGGGATCACGCACCGCGATCTGAAACCGGCCAACATCCTGGTCACGCCAGATGGCCGCATCAAGCTCCTGGATTTCGGACTGGCGAAAGTAATCAGTACTCCTTCCGCCAGCGCCTCTACGCAGACCATGGGCAACACCGATCCCGGAGCGATCCTGGGAACAGTCAGCTACATGAGTCCGGAGCAGGCGCGCGGACACCCGCCCGCCGACGCGCGCAGCGATCAGTTTTCTTTCGGGCTGATTCTCTACGAATTGGCGGCCGGGAAACGCGCGTTCGAGCGCGAGAGCGCCGCGGAAACCATGACCGCGATTATTCGCGAGGATGCCGGACCGCTCCCCTCCACCATTCCCCCGCCGCTGCGCTGGGTGGTCGAACGCTGCATGGCCAAGGATCCAGCGGAGCGCTACGAATCCACGCGCGATCTGCATCACGAACTGCGCCGTCTGCTGGAGCACTTGAGTGAACTTGGGCTCGCCCATACGCCCCTCGAGACACCCGCCCCCATGCCGAAGCGGCGGCGAGGAGTGCCTGTATGGACGATAGCTGCGGCTGCCGGGCTGCTAGCCGGCATCGCACTGACTCTGTATTGGCCGGTCTCGCTTCCCGAGCCTCCGCGCTTGACGCCGTTTGCCACGGAAGAAGAATTTCAGAGCATGCCGAGGTGGTCGCCCGCGGGGGATCGCATTGCGTTCGTCGCCAACGTCAACGGGCTGTTGCAAGTGTTCGTCAAGAAGCCCGGCTCCGCGACGCTGACCCAGGTGACCCACGAGCCGCAATCCTGCTTTCAGCCGTTTTGGGGCCCGGAAGGCAAACGCATCTATTTCCGCGAGAGAAGCGCCATCGGATCCAGCCTCTGGATCGTGTCCACCTCCGGCGGTGCGCCCGAAAAAATCATGGATGGCGTGGTGCGAGCCGACATTTCGCCGGACGGAAAAACGCTGGCAGTGATCGCCGTGCTCGACGGGCGTCTCGAGTTTGCGTTCTCATCGCCACCCGGCGCCACACCGGTTCCTTACAAGCAGGCTCCGCTGAACGATCCGGCAGTGGTCCAAGGAGCGTGGCTGCAATATCACCCCAGCGGGAAATACCTCGGCCTCTATGCCGGCGGACGCGGACAGTTTTGGAAAGTCCCCGCCGACGGCGGCGCACCCCAGGAATTGCTGCATGGGCGGGCCAGCGGATGGTCGGACTTCGCGTGGCTGATGGGCGGCACGCGCGTCGTCGGCCACGCGCTGTCGGGCGCAAGTGGCTATGACCTGGCGCTGTTCGACCTGGCGAGCGGCTCCGCGCGGACCCTGACTGCGGGAGCCAACGTGCGGGACAGCCCGCCCTCGGTCTCGCCCGACGGTAGGACGCTGGTCTACGCCACCGGCGACGTCGGCTTCGACATCATTGAGATGCCGCTGGATGGATCGGCTCCGCGCGACGTGATCGCCACCGCGCGCGACGAACTGGCGGCCTCCTGGGTGCCCGACGGCCGCGCCTTTGTGTATTCGAGCGACCGCAACAACTCCGAAGAGATTTGGTTGCGCGACTTGGACGATGGCACCGAACGGTTGATCGCGGGTCCCAAGGATTTCGCCACGCCCACCGATCTGCCGATGCTGGATTGCGCGGTGTCGCCCGACGGCCGCCGTGTGGCCTACGTACGCAATCCGGAGTCCGGCCCAGTGGCCATCTGGATCTCGCCGTTGTCGGGAGAATCGCCGGAGCGCATGTGGGAAGATCCCGCGGGCCTGCCGCAGCGCGGGCCTTCCTGGTCGCCGGACGGAAATTTTATCGCCTATTACGGCACGCGCGCGGGCAAGAGCGTGATGCTCAAGGCTCGTCTGGGTTCCGACCAACCGCCCGAGATGGTGACCGAGGTTTCACAATTCCCGGTGCGCTGGAGTCCGCGCGGGGATTGGATCGCTTACCGCTTGAGGCGCGAATTGCGTATTATTAGCCCCGATATGCAGCAGAATCGAGCCATTAGCGATCAGGTTTGGGAAACGTACGGCTGGGCCAAGGATGGTTCGGCGCTGTACGGGATGCGCTTCGACGAAAAACGCCGCCAGATTCTGGCGCGTATCGACCTGACCGGGAAGGAAACCAAGATCGCCGACCTCGGCCCGGTCCCCGCGGCCTTCGATTTCGCTGATTTTTTCAATCTGCTCTCTTATCGCGGCTTCAGCTTGAATCCCGACGGCAAGAGTTTCCTCACCTCAGTGTTCCGCGCTAAATCGCAGATCTACCTGATGGAGGATTTCGACCGGCGGATGCGGCTGGCGGACCAGTTATTCGGGCCGCGGTGAGTGCTAGGGCTGCGGAGGCCGCTTCCGCACCAGGTCGTCGACCACCGCGATCAGGGCGTTCAGGCGCTCGTCACTGTGGCGTTGAGATTCCGCGAGCTCCCGAATCATCGCCCGGGTGTCCTCCACTCGTTCCGTCAAGAGGACTTGCGCAGTTAGAAGCTTCTTGTGCTCCTGCTCGAACTGCAAATGATCGTTGATCCGCAGTTCCATCAGGCCTTCCAGGCGGTCCAGTCGCGACTGGCCGTGTCCGTTGCCGGGATTCTCAGGCATCCGTATTCTTCATTGTACGGCTTGGCGAGGCTTCACTTGCGCTG
Source organism: Bryobacteraceae bacterium (assembly GCA_035604115.1). GTDB lineage: Bacteria > Acidobacteriota > Terriglobia > Bryobacterales > Bryobacteraceae > Palsa-187. The sequence continues at coordinate 35,345 of DATNJC010000061.1, forward strand.
AACTCCGAAGTGATCCGCCAACTCGTCGGCATAGCCCAGGGGGCCCGAGCTGACGTCGTTCCGGTCCGGCAGCATGGCCGCGTTCCATTCCTCGTACGCCTGCTTCATCCGCTGAAACACTTCAGGCTGGCGTTGTTTCAGGTTGGCGCGCTCCAGGGGATCGTCGGCGACGTTGAACAGAAACTCGTTGCCGGCGATCTTCAGATACTTCATGTCGCCGTCGCGCAACGCTCGCTGCGCGTTGAAGTGATAGCGCCAGTAGAGCCTTCGCGGAACCGGCGCGGCCCCCTGGGTCAGTTGCGGCAACAGGTTCATACCGTCCGGCGGAAAAGCCGGATCGGGCGCCGCGCCCGCGGCCGCGAGGAACGTGGGCATCCAGTCCATCGTGATCCCGACTTGATCCATAGTGCTTCCTGCGCGAATATGGCCGGGCCAGCGAACCAGTGCGGGGATGCGCAATCCGCCCTCCAGCAGTTCTTCTTTCTTGCCGGTGAAGGGCCACGTGTCGGAGAAGCGCTCCCCGCCGTTGTCGCTGGTGAATACGACGATGGTGCGATTCGCGAGCCGATTCGTGTCCAGAGCCTTCAGCACGCGGCCCACCTGCAGATCCATCCGCGTGACCATCTGCGCGTAGGTTTTCATCGAGCCGCCGTCGCGATCCACCAGCGCTCTGATGCGCTGCGATTCGGCTTCGTCCCCCGGCCCCTCCCAGGGCCAATGCGGCGCGTTGAAATGCAGGCTCAGCAGGAACGGCTGTCCGGCTTTAGCGTAATCGCCGATGACCCGCACGGCACGATCACCCAGAAGATCCGTCAAATAGCCCACCTGGTGGATCTTGGCGTCGTCATCCCATAAATCGTCGGTGTCGCTGCTGGCGTTGCCTTCCTTGTGCGTGAAGTAATCGAGCGCGCCCCAGCGGAATCCCCAGAAGTGGTCGTAGCCGCTTTTGAGTGGTCCGAAGTCGGGCAAGCCGCCTAGATGCCACTTGCCGACTAGCGTCGTGCCGTAGCCGGCTTTCTTCAGCAACGACGGCAACGTGGGGTGATCCGGAGGCAGGCCCTGGACGCTGCGGTACTGAATCGGTTCTTCCAGGCCCACCTGCAAACGGTACTGGTATCTTCCGGTGATGAGGGCCGTGCGTGTCGCCGAGCACACCGACGAATTGGCGTACGCCTGCAGGAACTTCACCCCGCTCGTGGCAATCGAGTCGATGTTGGCGGTTTTGTATTCACGCCGCCCGTAGCAGGACAAGTCCGCGTAGCCCAAATCGTCGGCCATGATGTAGACGATGTTCGGCTTCGCCCCGGCGCCCTGCGCCCGTGCGGTTCGTGAGGAAAGCGCCGTCGCGGCCGTGACCGCCAGGATTTCGCGACGCGTGAGGACAGAGGGCTTCGACAAGGAGTATCCGTCCGATTCTACACCACGATTCTTGTTGCGTACCAGGGCTGGCGGCGAGGTCAAGATCGACACCGGAAGAGATGAACCTATTCTTTCGTGCTTCTCCTGGGTCAATCACCGCCGTCACAGCTCATCGGTTGGCACTCCCAGACCGGCCACGCCAGGGCGAATCCCTGGCGAAGATTCTATACCGTCCATAGATCCGGTATATACTTTCCATATTGCCGTATGCCCGAGGCTGAGTAAGACCCTCAGCGCCTCCCAGTCCCCAACGTAAGTCTCTGATTCTTATCCAGTCGCTAAGACAACAAAACGAACCCAAGGGCCAGTCCTGTCCGTCGGCAGCTGCCTTTTGAAGCGACTCCAGTCTGCCCATCCCTACCTAAATTACGAAACAAACCCAACGCTGCTGAAGCGCCTTCACCCACCGTGAATCGGGGAATTCATCGCCCAGCCTCTTGGATTGAGGTGCTAGCATCAGGGCGAGCAACGGTTGTCCACTACTCGGTTCGGCGCCCGGATCGCCATTCCGATGGGCGGACCCAGCTCTTATCGGCGGCGATGAACGGAGATTTTTTAGCTGTAAGAACGACAGTCACAGTACGGATAGACCCAGAATTGTACCGTCGATCTATTTCGCGTCGTAGAGGGGAACCCTAAGCTGCTGATATGCGAGCCATTCTTATCTGCCCCAACGAACTACTACGCAAGCAATTCGAAGAAGCTGTCGTCGACTCGACTGTGCGAATCGCGAGGACTCTGAACAGCTATCCGCCCAGCGAAGATCTCCGTCGAGTGGTGCGGGCGTGGGCGCCTGAGATTGTCTTTCTCGACATTGAGAATGAGAGCATGGCGGAAGCCGTGGCCGGGCAACTGGAAGAGGAGTTTCCGGCCGTTCAGCGCGTGGCCCTGCACCCGCTGCAGAACGCCGCTGTGTTTCGCAGCGTGCTGCGGATGCACATGGGCCAGCTCCTGTCCGCGCCTTTCGATAGCGTGGAGGTTGGTCAGGTTTTGAACCAGCTGCAGCAGGATCTCGAAACCCGTCCGGCTACGATCAATTCCACCGATCGCTTCTTTGCGTTCATGCCGGCCAAGGCCGGAGTGGGAGCCTCGACCCTCGCGGCCAACGCCACGTGGGCCTTTAGCCAGCCGGAGGGTTCGAACGTCCTCCTGGCGGATTTCGATATGGCCTCCGGTGTGACCGGATTCATGTTTGACGCGGAGCATGATCAGAACCTGGTCGACGCAGCCGTGTGGGGCAAGGAAGTGGACGAAGAAGCCTGGCGGCGGCTGGTCAAGACCGTGGGCAATATCGATTTGCTTCTATCGGGCGCTCCACACGTGGGAGAAGGACTCTCGCAAGGCCAGGTGGCCCAACTGATCGAGTTTGCGCGGCGTAACTACAACGTCGTCAGTGCGGATCTTCCGGATACCTTCGATGCGACGACGTTGACGGTGCTGCGAGAGGCGAACCGCATCTTTCTGGTGACGACACCGGAGCTTTCGGCCCTTCGTCTGGCCCGCTTGAAGATGCTGTTGCTCCAGAGACTGGAGCTGACCGACAAAGTTTCCCTGCTGGTAAACCGGGCCTCGGCGCGCATGGAACTCAGTGTCGAGGAAATCGAGAAGACCGTGGGACTCAAAGTGTTCATGTCTTTTCCGTGCGACTACGCCGACGTGACGAAGGCGATTCGCGCAGGCCGGCCCGCGCCTAAGCTGGCCTCCAGCGTGCGGAAGTTCCGGGAACTCCTGGATACCAAGGTTCGGAAGGAAAAGGCCCCTCGCTTCATCGAACGCTTTGGCATTATTCCGATGCGTTACGGATTCCGGTAACCGGATTCGCACAACCCGGTGAACACCGAGGCAGGCCGAGCCAGCAGCGTCGTTGCGTAGGAACCCACCTCATACACGCGCTCGAAATTCAAAAAGCGATACCCTAAATGGTATGAGGGTCCGACTTCTTCCGTCGTTGCTGGTGGGCTTACTCGCAGCCCAGCTGGCTTCCGCTCAAAATCTCAAAGACTTCGAGAAAAAGGTCACCGAGTTCACTCTCCCGAATGGCCTCCACTTCATTCTGGTGGAGCGCCATGAGGCGCCGGTGGTCTCCTTTCAAACCTACGTCAACGCCGGATCGGTGGACGATCCCGGAGGGCGCACCGGCCTGGCGCACATGATGGAGCACATGGCGTTCAAGGGCACGCCCACCATCGGGACTAAGAATTGGCCGGAGGAGAAGAAAGCCCTGGACGCGATTGAAGTGGTGTACTCGCGCCTGGAGCAGGAACAGAACAAGTGGTTTCGCGCCGACCCGGCCAAGATTGAGGCGCTGCGGAAGGAACTCGACGCGGCCATCGAGAAAGCCGACAGCTTCGTCGAGGAAAACGAATACGACCGCGTGGTGGAGTCGAACGGCGGCGTGGGCATGAACGCCGGCACCTCGGAAGATTCCACTGAGTACGTCTACAACTTTCCGGAGAATCGCATCGAGCTGTGGTTTCTGCTCGAATCCGAGCGCTTCCTGCACCCTGTATTCCGCGAATTCTACAAGGAGCGCGACGTGGTGCGCGAGGAGCGCCGCATGCGCGTCGAATCCAATCCGCAGGGTCAGTTGGTGGAGGCTCTTCTCGCCGCCGCCTTTGAGGCGCACCCATATCACAACATGCCCGGCGGATGGGCCAGCGATATCGAGAGCTTCCGGCGTCCCGAAGCCGAGGTGTTTTTGCGCGAGCACTACACGCCCGGCAACATGACCATAGCCATCGCCGGCGACGTGAATCCCGTGCAAGCCCGCCGCATGGCTGAGAAGTATTTTGGCCGACTTCCAAAAGGTCCGTTACCTCCGCTGGTGCGCACCGTCGAGCCTCCGCAGGATGGCGAGCGGCGCGTGGCCGTGGCTTCGCCCGCGCAACCATTCGTGGGCGTAGCCTACAAGCGGCCGGATCAATATTCGCCCGACGATGCGGTTCTGGATGTGTTGAACGACATTCTTTCCGACGGCCGCACCGGCATGATGTACAAAGAGCTGGTGCGCGACAAGCAGATCGCTCTGGGCGCGGCCAGCCAGTCCACGTTCCCGTCGGGCAAATACCCGGCTCTGTTCCTGTTTTTCGCCGTGCCCGCAGCCGGCCACACGGTGGAGGAGAACGAAAAGGCGCTTTACGAGATCATCGAGCGGGTGAAGAGGGAGAAGGTGGATGACGCTTCCTTGCAACGCGTCAAGACCAAACTGCGGGCGGATCTCATCCGTAAGCTGGACAGCAACTCCGGGCTGGCCGGAGAGCTTTCTACATTCGCAGCTAACTTCGGCGATTGGCGGAAGCTGTTCACGCAGCTCGATGAGTACAACAAAGTGACCGCGGAGGATGTGCAACGCGTGGCCCAAAAATATCTGGTGGACCAGACGCGCACCGTGGCGTACACGTTCACGCCGCCACCGGGCGCTGCTGAGCAAGGTGCCCCGGCGCAAGGAGGTGCGAAGTGATCCGCCGCACCGTTTTCGCTGTGCTGAGTGTGGCCGCTCTCGCGGCGGCGCAGACGCCGGCTCCGGCGCCCGCCGTTGGATCCTACAAGGACCTGAAGTATCCGCCTCTGCCGCCGATCAAGGTTCCCGAGCCCGCGCAGTTTACCCTCTCCAACGGAATGCGCATCTTTCTGCTGGAGAACCACGAGCTGCCTCTGGTGAGCGGCATCGCGATGGTTCGCACCGGCAATTTGTTCGACCCCGCCGATAAGCACGGGCTGTCGCAGATCATGGCTGAAGCGATGCGCTCGGGCGGGACGAAAGACAAGACCGGCGATCAGATCGACGAACAGTTGGAAGACGTGGCCGCTTCGGTCGAGAGCTCGATGGATGAGACCAGCGCGATCGTGAGCTTTTCCGCGCTGAAAGAGACCTCGGATCGGGTGCTGGGTATCTTTCACGATGTGCTCACCAACCCCGAGTTTCGCCAGGACAAAATCGACCTGTCTCTGACGCAGATGCGGGGCGGCATTGCGCGCCGGAACGACGATGCCGAGGGCATTCCCGGGCGCGAACTGGCCAGCATCCTTTACGGCCGCGATACCTCGTATGGCTGGCAGATCGAATACGCCGATTTGGACCGCATCAAGCGCCAGGATCTGATCAACTTTTACCAACGCTACTACTTCCCCAAGAACATCATGCTGGCGGTCTACGGCGATTTCACGGCCGCCGAGATGCGCGACAAGCTCGAAAAACTCTTCGCGGCGTGGACCGTCGATCAGCCGCCCGCGCCGCCGTTCCCGCCCGTTACCGCGAAGCCTGCGCCGGGTGTGTACTTCGGCGAAAAGCCCGACATCACGCAAACGTTTTTCGCCATCGGGCACCTGGGCGGCACGTTCCGCGACAAGGATTACGCCGCGCTCGAGGTGGCTGCCAACATTATGGGCCAGGGCTTCACCAGCCGCCTGGTGTCGCAGATCCGCACCAAGCTTGGATACGCTTATAACATCGCCGCGGTGTGGAGCGCCAACTACGATCACCCCGGCACGTTCCAGATCGTGGGCTCGACCAAGTCCGCCTCCACCGTCGACGCTCTGCAGGCCATCAGCGTGGAGTTGAACAAGATGCGCATGGCCGAAGTGACGCCGCGCGAACTCGAGGAAGCCAAGCAGGGCGTCCTGAACGGCTTCGTGTTTAACTTCGACAGCCCGGCCAAGACGCTCAACCGCGTGATGCGCTACGAGTATTTCGGATACCCCAAGGACTTTCTGTTCCAGTACCAGAAGGCCGTCGAAGCGGTGACGCGCGCCGACGTCCTGCGCGTCGCCAAACAATACTGGCATCCCGAGGAACTGGCTACCGTGGCCATCGGCAATCCCAAGGAATTGGGCAAGCCGCTGAGCGCGCTGGGCAAGGTGACGGCGCTCGACTTGACGATTCCAGAACCGAAACCCACCGCGTCACCTACCGCATCAGGGGCGCCGGCGGGTGGCGCGACTGTGCCAGGCGAGCGATCGGCCCAGGGCCGCCAGTTGATCGAGCGCGCCCAGCAGGCCATGGGCGGAGCAGACAAGCTGGCCGCGGTCAAGGATTTCCGCTCCACCCGGGAGGTCAAGATGGCCGCGGGCGGCTTGACGGTCAAGCAGACCAACTTGTTCTTGGCTTCCGGCTACCTGCGCCAAGAACAGGAATTGCCTTTCGGAAAAATGACCGCATTCAGCGACGGCAAATCCGGGTGGCTGGCGGCGCCGCCGCAGGGCGTGATGCCTATGCCCGCGGAGGTTGTGAAGCAGGCCCAGGGCGCGATCTTTCGCGACTTGACGGGTTTGATGCTCTCTACACGCGACGCCTCGCGCAAGATCAACGCGGTGGGCGATAACGCCGTCGAGATAACCTCCGCGGACGGTCAGAGCGTGAAGGTCGACTTCGATCCGGCCACCGGGCTTCCGCTCAAAGAAACCTATGCGGCCGCCGGCATGGCCGGGGCTACGGTCGTCGAGACTTTGTCGGATTGGAAGGACGCGGGCGGCGGGGTGAAACTGCCGTTCCACACGCTGCTGGAGCAGAATGGGCAGAAGGTGGCCGAGAGCACGGCGAGCGAGTTCAAATTCAACGTAGGGCTGACGCCGGAGGAGTTGGGCAAGCGTCCATGAAGGTTGGAGTCATTCGCGGGCTGCTGGTGGCGGCGGCGCTGGCTTCGGGCCAGGCCACTGCTCCGGCAAGCGCGCCGACCAGCGCGGAGGTCCGCGGCAAGCGCGTGGTCAACGACGCCGTCAAGGCGCTGGGCGGCGAGAAGTTTCTCCAGATGGAAGACCGCATTGAAAGCGGGCGCGCCTACTCGTTTTACCGCGAGCGGCTCAGCGGATTGTCCATCGCCAAAATCTACACCACTTACATAACTGTGGCCTCCGGGCACACCGCCGATGACCTGGGTCAGCGCGAGCGTCAGGCCTTTGGCAAGAACGAGGACTCCTATGTTCTGTTTCGCGAGGACGGCGCCTGGGACGTCACCTTCCGCGGCGCGCGCGAGTTGGAGCCCGACCGCATCCAGCGCTATCACGATGCGACGCTGCGCAACATCTTCTACCTCCTGCGCCAGCGCCTCGAGGAGCCCGGGTTGATCATCGAATCGCGCGGCGTGGACGTGGTCGATAACCAGCCCGTGGAGATCGTCGAGATCACCGATGCGCAGGATCGGGTGATCAAGGTGTTCTTCCACCAGAGCCTCAAGCTGCCCGTGCGGGAGGAGTGGAGCTGGCGCGATCCCAAGACCCGGGAGCGCAACGACGAAATGGAACGCTTCGCCCGGTATCGCGAAGTCAAGGGCGGCATCCAGTGGCCGCACGAGATCACGCGCGAGCGCAACGGCGAGAAGACTTACCAGATTTTCTCCGACGCGGTATCCTTCAACCAGAATCTGACGGACAATATCTTTTCGCTTCCGGCCGGACAGCCCAAATTTGGACCGGCTAAGAAGAAGTAGCCTCGACAGCGGTCTCTGCGATCCGCGGCGGCCGGATCGACCGGACGCGCTCGACCAAAGCCTGACCGCTGAACGGACGCCGGATCTCGAACAGGAAGCGCTCCGGAGTATCCACAATCTTCAGAGCCTCGATCGTGGGATGTGCGGCTCGCACGGCATCGAGCAGGTTGTCGGCGACACTGGCGTCGGCCACCACCAGATCGAGCGGACCTTCGTGCAGTTGCGCCAGGGCCATGGCTTCCTGGCAGTCCGCGGCTTCGAGCAGGTTTAGGCCGGCGGCTTCAAAGAAGTTGTGAAACTCCGCCCGCACCTCTTCCCGGGGGTCTACCAGCAACACGGCCAGGGGCATCGCAGGCGCTTCGTGCCCCGCCGGTATCGGCAGGTCTTCGCAAGCCAAGGGCAGCAGCATCTCCACACACGTGCCACCCGTCCGGGCTGCGCGCGCGGTCAGAAACCCGCCGTGCTCCTGCACGATCGAGTGCGCCACTGGAAGCGCCAGACCGGCTTCGCCCGAGGTGGCCGGGTCGAACAAGTGCTCCAAGTCCGGCTCGGCGGCAGCATACTCGAAGGTTAGCGCGACAAACGCCGCGGCATGGGTGCGCTGCGCCAGTTGGGTTCGCCGGGTGGCGATCGACAACCGCTGGAGCTTGAAGAGGCCGTCGATGGCCACGTCCGTGAAATCCTCGGAGTGGCCGTGGCCCAATTCCACGGACGCGATGGCGGCGCAGGCATGCAGCACCAGGTTCATGATGGCTTGCTCCATCAGCGCCGGATCCACTTGCACTTGTCCGGCGCCGGGTTCCAGGCGCAGCGTTACTTGCGCCCGGCCGCGCGCCACCGACTCGATCAGCTTGGCCAGATTCCGCAGGATGCGGTTCAAACTGACCACCTGCGGCGCTCCGGCCTGGCGCGGGCCGAAGGCCGCCAGACGGCGCGTGAGCTGGTCGGCGGCGGAGGCGGCCTGGTGAATCTCCTCGGCGGCGCGGCGGGCCGGAGAGTACTCGCCAAACTGCTCCAGCAGGTGGCTGGCCTGATTGCGGATGGATGCGAGCAGGCGCCCATAGTCGGCCGCAACCGAGGCGGCTAAGCGTCCCGCGGCTTCCATGCGCTGGGTCTGACGCAATTGCTGTTCCTCCCACCGCCGCACGCCGACGTCGCGCAGCGTCAGGACGGCGCCCAGGATTTCCTGCGAGGATTTCACCGGCGCGGCTTCGCCTTCTACAGCGGTGTCGCGGGCCGGGGTTTCGCTTAAAGCGGTGTCCGCTGCCGGCGGATGCGGCGCCTGCGTATCGCGCGCGGCTGTGTCCAGCGCCGCCGCGCCAGCGTCGGGCTCGGTGGCGCGGGGCACCAGGCGAGCACCCGGGGGAAGCGCCACCGCGGCATCGCGCACCAGCGCCACTGCTACGGGATCTCCGGCGTCTAATCCCGTACGCTCATCCACAAATCGCGCGATGGCCGCCAGGCGACGGCCCTCGGCCCGGTCTTGGCTCCAGCCCGTGAGCGACTCCGCAGCCCGGTTGAGCGTGCGGACGCGGCCCGCGGGATCCACCGTGATCACGGCGTCGGCGGCCGAGTCGAGCGTGGCCCGGTACCAGGCCTCCCGCTCCTCCAGTTGCCGCTCGATCCGGTGCTTGTAGGTCGCCATTTCGATGGCTGCGTGCAGCGCCCCTGCCCCCAGCGGTTTGACGACATAGCCGAATGGGCCGGCCAGTTTGGCGCGGTCGAGCGTAGCCCGGTCCGCGTGCGCCGTCACGAACACGACCGGCACGTGATGGCGTTCCCGGATCTCGATGGCCGCCTCAATGCCGTCGCGGCCGCCGTCGATGTGGATGTCCATCAATACTAAATCCGCTCCGGTCGCTTGCTCGACGGCCTCCTCGGCGGTCGAAACCGTGGCCAGCACCTGGTGTCCCAGCGACTCCAGCCGGCGCGCGATATCGTGGGCGATCAGCCCTTCGTCTTCGACCACCAGGACCTTGTAGACGGGCGTTGGTTGCATTACAAATTCCTTTCCGGAAAACGAACGATGAAGGCGGAGCCGGCCGGGCTGCGGGAACCCGCCCCGGAAGCCACTGCTTGGCCGCGTTCGGTCTCCACCGTACCCTTCAACTGGCGCGCCAGGATGCCGACGATCTGCAGCCCCAGCGAGCGCGGATTATGAATGTCGAGGTCTTCGGGAGTGCCCACTCCGTTGTCGCGGACCCCGATCACCACCGACCCGTCGCGCACGCCTCCCGATACGGTGAGGACCCCGGCGCGTCCGTCGACAAAGGCGTGCTTCAGGGCGTTCGAGATCAGTTCGTTGAGAATCAATCCGATGGGGATGGCCGCGTTGACGCCCAGCACCAAGGGCGCTCCGGAGGCCAGCGGGGCGATCTCCACCCGGCCCACCATCCGCGCCGCGCCGGTAATCGCATCGACTCCGTAGACTTCGAGCAAGTGCGACAGCAGCATGCCCGCCTGGCGTGCCAGCTCCACCCGCCCGATGCCCGATTGGTACAGCTGCTCGTGGATCTGCGCCATGGACTCTACGCGGTCCTGGCTGTGGCGCAGCGCCTCGGCCACTGCGGAATCCTTCACGGCATCGGCCTGCAGCCGCAGCAAACTGGCGATCACCTGCAGGTTATTCTTGACGCGATGCTGCACTTCCTTGATGAGCACTTCTTTTTCGGCCAGCGACTGCGCCAGCCGGTCGCGCTCCCGCTGGAGCGTCCGCTCTAGGCCAGCCTTCTCGACTGCTTTGCCTACCGCCAGCCGCAAGCCTTCGGCCGTGATGCGGTCCTTCACGAGGTAATCCTGAGCGCCGGCTTTCATCGCGTCAACGGCGACCTGTTCGCTGACCAGACCGGTGAGCATCACTACCGCCACGGGTCCCTCCCCGTTTTCCCCCGCGCGGAGGTGCCGTAGAAAATCGAGGCCGCTCATACCGGGCAGCTTGTAATCCACCAGCACACAATCCGGGGCAAACTCGCGGCAGGCGCTCAGCCCTCCGGATGCGGAGGCAGCTTCATGAAACTCGACCTCGCCGCCTGCGCTGCGCAGCAGCCGCTCGAGCAACTTGCAGTCCGCCGCGGAGTCATCCACCATGACGATTTTCATTTGCCGCCCGACTTTGAGGCCCGTGGCTTTGTGCCTCTTGAAATTGTGCGGCCGGAGGGCAATTCCTCTCACCCGCCCAGTGCGGCTTATGGACCCGTGCGCCTTATCGGGGAGCGCGGGTTATAGCGGAAGGGCGGCGGCCGGCGAGAGCGCCGGGGCGCGCTGCAGGCGGTTCACCAGGGGCCGGCCAAAACCCTCCCAGGCCACTGTCATCTCGTCGCCGGTCTGGAGGCGGACGCCGTGGGAGTAACTGGAGGCCGGGCAGCCTAGAAAATGCACGTGCACATCGCCCGGCCGGCGGTGGCCCGGGTGGCGAAACAGGCTGGTTTCGATTTCCTCCAACCGGTACCGTGTATGGCGATCTCCGGTGACCAACTCCGCCGACCACACCGGTTGGCCGCCGCGGCGAATGCTCACCGAACCGCTAATCTCGTCGAAGGCCGCGTCCAGCCACAGCTCGGGTCCGATGGCGCAGGGACGGAGCTTGGAATGCGCTTGGGCGGCGGGGCTCTCTTCAGCCTGCGCCGGGTCGCAGAATTCGTTGCCGGTAGTCAGCCCGACGCGCCGCGGTGTTCCTTGCCAGTCAATGATATACACGGCGGCGATGCCGGCTTCCTCGGCCCCTCCGTGGGCAAAATTGGGCGCGGTGAGCGGATCGCCATGCCCGCACAGGCTCACCCCGCTCCCCTTCAAGAACCACGATGGGCTACCGCCATTGCCGCCAGTCCCGTGGGTCAGGCCCGCACCGGATACCAGGCAGCGCCCCGGCTCGCCGGGATGGTCGAAGCTGGGCAGGAACCGCCACTCGGTTTCGAGCGCCCACACGGGCTCGTAAGCGAGCGCAATACCGGTGAGATCGGTACTCAACAGATCCCGCAGCTTGTGCCCGGTTTCGAGCGTCACCTGTGCGAATTGGTAGGCCGATCGGTAAGTGCCCAGCAGATGCAAGTCGTCGCCATCGACCAGCGCCACGCGCCGCCCGAAGCCGGGATGATCCAGTTGCACCAGCCGGGTCTGTCCTGCCACGCTTTCAGGCTAACAGGAGGCCCGCCTAGGAATGAGGTAAGGCGTTCACCGGATTGCCAGAACGCAGGATTCCGCTTAGTCTGGAAGCGTGAGATTCCTGTACCTGAGCTTGGGAGTAACCCTGGCGGGTGCGGTCGCGCTGGCGCAGCCGTCCACCACCACCACTTACATCAGCGACATCAACGGCGGCCGCGAGGAAGCGTCCTCCGTTCAAACGTCGGGTCAGTCCTCCGATCACACGCGCACGGAGCGCTGGCAGTCGATCAACGGACGCTCCGTTCCGCTCGAACAGGTGGAAGAACGGGTGATCCAGGAAGGCCCGGCTGGTAAGGTGACGGAACGGCTGGTCAAGAAGTTTAGCCCCACCGGAGAGCTAGCCTCGACCGAACGCCTGGTCACCGAGGAACGAAAGACGACGGGTGGCTCGACGATGCACCAAACCGTCTTCCGCAGCGACATCAACGGGAGCATGCGCCAGGAAGAGCAACGTACTACGGAAACGCGCGGTACCGGCCCGAATACGACCAGCGAAACCACCATCGCGCGGCCCACGCTCAACGGCGGTCTGGAGACGGTCGAGAAGCGGTCAGTCGTGACCACCGGCACGGATGCGGCCCAGCGATCTAATGAGATTGTCTACCGGCTCAGTCCCAACGGCGGGATGGTCGAAGCCCTGCGGCAGGTGACCGTATCCACCAAACAGAAGAACCAGAGCACCGCCAACACATCGTTTTACGAACCGGGCGTTTCAGGATCGCTCGAGCTGGCGCGGCAGAGTGAGAGCACCACCACGAAGGCTCCCGATGGCCGGGAGACCACCGAGGTGAACCTGTATGCGCGCGCAGTCGACGGACGCGTGCAGGAAAACGGCGCGCCCCAGCAAATCAAGGAACAGCAGATCATCCAGCGGCGGAAGAATTCCGACGGGTCGGTAACCGAGACGCTGAGCGTCCGCCGGCCGTCGATCTCCGATCCCGGGTTGTTAGGCGACCTGCAGAAGATTTCGGAAACCCGGTGCACCGGTAAGTGCGACTAACGCAGCCGCGTGGAGCACGCACTCGTGCGTGCTATGTCGAGACTCGTCTCGACACCGTTGGGCGCTAACGCCGGAAAGTCACCTCACCAACCGCAGCACCATATGCAGTTCGGTGACGAACTCACCTGCGACGATCATGGAGTCCAGCTCCTCGCCGTACACTTCAAACCCAAACGATTCATAAAGCGCCCGTGCGGCGGTGTTGGGCCGGGCCACGCCTAATTTCACCTGCCGCACGCCTTCGAGAGCCGCGGCGCGTTCCAGGCAGGCTTGCATCAGCGCGCGTCCCGCTCCCTGGCCTCGCAGCCGCGGACTTACGTACACTCCCCAGATCACGGCTTTGTGCCGCAGCTTCAGGCGTTGATCGCGGGCGAATCCCAGCATGCCCTGCAATTCTCCGTCCGAGAACGCGCCCAGCACAAAGGACCCGCCGCCCGAATCGGCGAGTCGGGCGGCTAGCGAGTCGACCGCAGTCGACCGATGCTCCTCGGGTGCTTCGGCGAACGCCAGCGGTTCCCGTTCCAGGGCTTCCAGGCGCAGGCGCCAGGCGGCGGCCGCATCGCCGGGATGTAGGGCGCGAATCTCCATACCTCAAGCCTTCGCCGGAGACCAGTATCGGGCCATCAACTCGGTCGACCAGCGCGGCTGACGAACCGTACCCCGGGGGGCGAACTCGCGGATGTAAGGCTTGATGTCCAGTACCGGAGTCCCGTCGATCGCGTCGAGGCCTTCCACTTCGATGGACGTTTCGCGAACGGCCAGCAAGCGGCACACCGTGACGCCGATCCGGTTGGGCCGATTCCTTCCACGTTGGGCGAAAATGCCCACCGGCGGGAAGTCGGACCGGCCGCGCGGATGGCGTGTGCCGGCACAGACCTCGTCTTCGGGCACGCGATGGAGAAGGAACACGACCTCGACATGCGAAAACTCGTCCAGGCCCACGAGACACTCGGCCGTGAACCGCGTTTCGTCCAGATCGATCCGGGACTGGACGGAGTCCCAGCCATCGTCCACCGGATCTGTAAGCGGGTTGTGAACGATGCCAACAGGAAGCACCACAATTTGTTCGGACATGGAACTTCACTCCCGATGCCGGGGACCGCGCCTAGTTGACGATCTGCGGCAAAAAACTTACGCCTTGAACGATTCGCGTCCCGAAGTTCTCGGCCACGGTCTGGCCGATATCCGAAAGCGTGGCGCGCAGGCCCAGGTTGACGCCGTGCCGGGCTTGCTTGCCGTACACCAGCAACGGCACATACTCCCGGCTATGATCAGTCGAGGGCGTAGTGGGATCGCACCCATGATCGGCGGTGAGGATCAACAGGTCTGAATCGCGCAGCGCGCCTTCGAGCTGCGGCAGCCAGGCGTCCACTTCCTCCAGCGCCCGCGCGTAACCTTCCACGTCGTTGCGGTGGCCGTAGAGCTGATCGAAATCCACTAAGTTGACGTAGATCAGCCCGCGCTCCACCTCCGCCATGGCCTCTAGTGTCTTGGCCATTCCGTCGGCGTTGGACTTGGTTTTTTCGTGCGGGCCGATGCCGCGTCCGAGGAACACGTCGAAGATCTTGCCCACGCTGTAGACTTCGACGCGGCCTTCCGCCAAGCGGTCGAGCAGCATGCCCTTAGGCGGCGGCACGGCATAGTCGTGGCGATTGGGCGTGCGCGCAAAACTCCCCGGCTCGCCCACAAACGGCCGGGCAATCACGCGGCCCACTTCATGCCTGCCGCGCAGAATCTCGCGTGCGATTTCGCACATCTTGTATAGCTCGAACAACGGGATCACGTCCTCGTGCGCGGCGATCTGAAACACGCTGTCGGCCGAGGTGTAGACGATGGGCGACCCCGTGCGCATATGCTCCTCGCCCAGTTCCTTAATGATCTCGGTCCCGGAGGCGGGTTTGTTGCCAAGAGTGGAACGGCCGATGCGGCGCTCGAACTCCTCCATCACCTCAGGCGGGAAGCCGTGGTAGTAAATCGGGAACGGCTTTTCGAGATGAATCCCCACCATCTCCCAGTGGCCAGTGGTGGTGTCCTTCCCTGGTGAAGCCAGAGCGCAACGGCCGTAATCGCCCAGCGGCGCAGGGTCAGGCGTGAGCCCCGCCAGCGGTTTGATATTCCCGAGCCCGAGCCGGCAAAGGTTAGGAAGGTGCAGCGGCCGGCGCCGCGCAATGTTGCCGAGCGTGTCGCTGCCGCGGTCGCCATACTTGTCGGCGTCGGGCATCTCACCGATGCCGACGCTATCGAGGACAATCCAGATGACGCGCTCGAAGCTCATGGCTCCGCCAGCGCCGCCGCGATTCTCTCCGTCAACTGATCTGCAAACGAACTAGGGGCAAATCCGGTCATACGGCTGGAAATCAGGCCGTTCTTGCCGAACAAGATCGTGGTCGGAATGGAGTTGACGCCCAGCATGCGGCTCAAGCCGTCTTCGTAGTAGACGTTGCGGTCCCACTTTTGCTCTGCGAGGAACGGCTCCACCAACGAGCGGTCGTCGTCCGCGTCGATGGTGAGAAACACCAGGTCGTTTCGCGGGCCGAACTTCTGCCTCACTTGCTCGTACAGCGGATGTTGCGCGCGGCATGGCTCGCACCAGGTGGCCCAGAAATCCATCACCAGCACCTTGCCCTTGAGCGTCGCCAGATTCAGCTTCTTGCCGTCGATCGAAGAGATGGTAGCTTCAAGCGGCGACTTCGCCACCGAATTCGGATCCAGCGCAGCCAGCCGTTGCAGCCGGGTTTCGACCAGCGTAGTCATGCGGTCGTAAGCCTCCAGAAGCATGTCCCCCAGGCCCTTCTGCGAGCCGCCGTGCAGTTTCGCGTATAACTCGCCCAGGTGCTGCCGGTCCTGCTGGCGCTGGACGGGGAGGGCGTACTGATCCGGAATAGAGAAGGCATCGGCCAGGCGCGCCATCGCGTCCTCGGTCCGGCCCAGGGCCAGCAGCGACTCCGACCACGCCCGGCCCGTTTCCTCCGATGGGTACTTGGCGAATGCGCGCGCGGCCACGCGCTCGGCATCGTCGGTTTGGCCCAGAACAGTGCGGGCCGTCGCTTGATAGGTCAGCGCCCGCCCTAACGCCCGCTCGCGATCGTCCTGCCGTTTGGCGGCATCCCGGCCGGTAGCCGGTTCCATGCCGTCGATCAAATCCTCAAACGCTCGCGCAAACCTTAGCGCCTGCTGCGCGCGATCGGCGCCGCCGAGGGCCAGCAGCGAGCGTGTGACGCGGTCCAGCAGAATTGGGTCGTTGACGGGATCGGTGCCCGTACCCAACCCCTCCAGCGCCGGCACGCCATATTTCACGATCCGCGCGTCGTCTTTAACATCGATCGCCGCGCGCGTCAGCGACCGGTACAGTTCGAGTCTCTGCACCGAATTGGGGTACTTCGCCAAGTACCCTTCGAGCGCGCGCAACATATCGACCGAGCTATTTCCGCCCTCGGAGACCGCCTTCATCAGGTCGGCTTGTTCTTCAGCGGAAGGAATCGCGTGGGCTTGTTGAGCGTCCTGGGCGCCGGTCAAGGAAGCGGCGAAAAACAGGAGCCGGACGGCGCGCACCATCACCCCTTGCCCTTTTGCGCCCGGATCGCAGCAGCAAGATTCGCCGCGCGCTCCCGCGCCATATGCAGATAGGTATCGTTCTGCGCCACGCGGTCGAGCAGCGGCAGCATCTGCGCGGCCCCGGCCAGGCGTTTGGCGTTCCAAATGGTCTCGATTTTCAGCAAGGCTTCGTACACGCCCAACTTGTCGTAGCGCAAGGCGTGCTTCAGTTCCAGCATGGATCGCTCGGTCTCCGTGATCCGCTCAAACCAGTCCTGGAGCTGACGCGCGTTGTCGTCCTGGGAATAATTGAACTTGGCTTCGGAAGCCGCGCCCGCGTCTTCCCAGCGGAAAGTTTTCTGCCCCAGGTTGGCGACCTTCAGTCCGCTCTCGAGCTTGCGGTTGAAGTGATCCAGCTTTCCGGCCAGTTCGAAGATGGCGGCTGTGGCGGCGGGTTCCAGATCGAATTTCTCCGGCTCTTCTTCCTCTGCCGATTCCTTGTAGGAAACCGCGCCGCTCTGGTCCACCGTGATGGACACGTAGGCCGGTGCGGAACCCGGAAAAACTTTGGTATAAACCACGCGGGGCTCGCCGGCTCCCCAAGCCGCAGCCGCGAGCATCCAGAACACTACCAGGGAGGTTGTGGGGCAGGATGAAATCCTGCGCGCCGGTTGGTAACCGGCGCTGGGCGGCATTTCGCCAGCATCCCCAGGCGGGTTAACAACCCGCCGCAGGTTGTCAACCTGCCCTACAAGCCAGCAGCCCCTCGATGGCTTCATCTACCAGCCCCCGCCACCTTCCGGGCTCGCGGCACTGGTACAGCCCGTGCGCAAGTGGTCGCGTGACAAATGGCCACGGCCAAGGCGTCGGAGGCATCCTCGGTTTCGATGACACCCCGCAAGCCCGTCAGTGTGCGGACCATCAGTTGCACTTGGCTCTTTTCCGCGCGGCCGTAGCCGACCACGCTGGTCTTGACTTCCAGCGGCGAGTACTCGCCTAACGCGACCCCGGCGTCGGCGATGGCGGCCAGCACCACCCCGCGCACATGCGCCAATTTTAGCGCGGTCTTGACGTTCAGCGAGAAGAACACCTCCTCGACCGCGGCCGCATCCAGCGAATTCGCGGACAGCAGCGCGCGAACCTCCCGGCCGATGGCCGACAGGCGTTCCGCCAGCGGCTTCGCGGAGGAGGTGCGAATCACCCCGTGCGAGACCACCGTGTGGCGGCGGCCGTCGCTATCGATGACGCCCCATCCGGTGCGCTCCGTCCCGCAATCGATGCCCAGAACGCGCATGGGCCGCCCTAATCCTTTCTCGCCAAGGCGGGCTCGCTAAGGCCCCGGCTTACTGCGCCAGCGCCTCCAGCTCCTGCTCGTCGATATCGAAGTTGGAGTATACGTTCTGCACGTCGTCGTGTTCCTCCAGCGCTTCGCTCAATTTCAACATGCCGCTGGCCGCCTTGCCTTCCAGCTTCATCAGGTTCTTGGGAACCATGGCGATTTCGGCCGATTCGGTGCCGATTCCAGCCTTCTCGAGCGCTTTTAGAACGGCTTCGTGCGCTTCCGGAGGGCTCAGCACCACCCAGTTGCCGCCTTCGTCGCGCAGGTCGTCGGCGCCGGCGTCCAGCACCAGGTTCATTAGTTGATCCTCGGTGGCCTTTTCGCCCTCGATCACGATCTGGCTCTTGCGTTCGAACATCCAGGCGACGCTGCCCTGCTCGCCCAGGTTGCCCCCGTTCTTCGAGAACACGTGGCGGATCTCGCTGACCGTGCGGTTGCGGTTGTCGGTGGCGACGGCCACCAGCACGGCCGCGCCGCCCGGACCGTAGCCTTCGAACATGATTTCGTCGATCTGGCCGCCTTCGAGCTCGCCCGTGCCGCGCAAGATGGCGCGCTTAATGTTTTCGGCGGGCATGCTGGCGGCTTTGGCCGCGGTGACCGCGGTGCGCAGCCGCGCGTTGGAGTCGGGATCGCCGCCGGTGCGCGCCGCGATCATGATTTCCTTAAGCAGACGCGTGAAAATTTTCCCGCGTTTGGAGTCGAGAGCGGCTTTCTTGTGCTTGATCGTCGCCCATTTGGAATGGCCGGACATGGAACCTCTAACGTCGATTTTAGGCTAACTTCGAGGATATCACCGCTGCAGGAAATCTTCCAGGTGCGATACCAGTTCCGGATAGGCGTTCGCGCCCAGTTCGTGCAGATCCATGCCCTGCCGCTCGCCATCCGGGCCGACGCGTTGCGGAGCGATGCGATCCAGCGCCCAGTTCAACCCGTAGGTCAGCGGAAACACAAAACCCAACAGTGTCGCGACGCCCACCAGTTGCGCCAGCCACTGGCCGCTGCCGCTCGATCCGGGCAGATGATCGAAAGCCCCTAGCGCCAGCAAGCCCCACAGCCCGCTGACCGCGTGTACGGAAATCGCGCCGCCGGGATCGTCGATGTTCAGATGCAACTCCAGCCACTCCACCGATAGCGTGACCAGCGCGCCCGCCACCAGCCCGATCAACACCGCCGCCAGCGGCGGCAGGAACGCGCATGACGCGCTGGAGGCCACCAGTCCGCCCACCCAGCCGTTGGCCGAAAGCGAGGCGTCCGGCTTGCCGAAACGTGTGCGAGTCATGAGCGCCGATCCCAGCGCCGCGGCGCCGGCGGAGAGAAACGTGTTCAGGCCCGCCAACGCCAGCCGCGGCGTATCCGCTTGCGCAAACAGGATCGCGCCCGCTATGTTCAAGCCTGTCCATCCCGCCAGCGCCAGCAGGCACCCGAACAGGATGAACACTGCATTGTGACCCGGAATGGCCGAAGGCATCCCGTCAGCCGAGAATTTGCCCCGCCGCGGCCCGATGATCCAGGCGATCGAGAGGGCCGTGAAGCCTCCGGTCACATGAATCGCGCCGGCCCCGCCGAGGTCCACGAATCCCCGCCCCAGGCCGAAATTAGTTCCGAGCGTCGCCAGCCACCCGCCGCCCCACGCCCAATGCGCGAATAAGGGATACGTCCATCCCGCCAATAACGCGGTTGACGCCGAGATGCTCATCAGCCGCCACCGCTCGCCACCCGCACCGATGGGGATCAGGGCGGCCAGAGCCGCCCCGCTCAGTCCCATCCATGCCACTAATCCTGAGGTCGGGAATCCAGCGCTGTCCGCATTCACGCCGCGCATGAATAGAGGTTCCGCCGCGATCCAGTTCCACAACGTCGCTCCGGCGCGCACTCCGTACGCCGGGCCGCCCGCGACGCCCTGCCAGGAGAAGCCGAAAACCATGTACGCCACCGCCGCCACCGCGACTGCGACCATCGACGCCATCATAGAATGCGCGGCGTTGCGCGACCGTCCCAGTCCGGTGTTGATCAGCGCCAGCCCTGCCAGGGCGCAGGGCGCCAGCATTAGGCCTGCGACGCATGCCGCCGGCAACAGGCTGGAAAGGGGACTCACCGCGCGGCCTCCCCGCGGCCCGCGCTGGCGTCCCCACGGTCCAACTCGCGGGAACGGTTGTCGCTCTTGGGTGGCAGGTGTGCCCGGACAGTCATCACCAGGCCCAGAACTTCCACGGCCACGCCCGCCAGCGCGAACGCGCTCCGCGGACCTGCGGCGGAGAGCATCCCCAGCGCGTTCACCACCAAACCCCATCCCGAAACCAGCAGCAAAAACCCTACGAGCCGCATGCGTGTAAGGCTTAAAATAGCACAACGCTTGTCTCATGCCCGGAAGCACCCTTAGCACTTCGATGCCGCTGCCACTGGCGATGCTGATTTTGTTCGGCTCGGCCAAACTGCTGGCGGAGATCTTTGTGCGCCTCGGCCTGCCGGCGATCGTGGGAGAAATCCTCGCCGGAGCCGTGGTGGGTCCGCACGCGCTGGGCTGGATTGCGCCCAACGATACCCTTACCGCGCTCGCAGACCTGGGCGTGATGTTCCTGCTGTTCGACGCCGGTTTGCAGCTTCGTGCGGCCGATCTGCTGGGTGTAGCGGGCGTGGCCGCGGTGGTCGCCGCGGTGGAAGTTGCGGTAACGTTCGCCGCCAGTTGGGGAGCGATGGCCGGTTGGGGTGCGGCGCCCGCCGCCTCGCTACTGGTGAGCGCGGCCTTGGTAGCCACCAGCGTCGGCGTTACCGCAACCGTGCTGGCATCGCGTGGCTTGCTCGACCGCCGCGCCAGCCGCATCATTCTCGCCGCGGCGGTGATCGACGACGTGCTCGGGTTAATCGCACTGGCCGCCGCCGGAAGCGTGGCCCGCGGACGCGTCAACATACCCGAGGTCCTGCTCACCGCCACGCTGGCGGCCGTTTTTACCATCGCGATTGCGAAGTGGGGCGCCACTGCGGCCGGCCGCATCCTGCCGCATTTCCAGTCCCGAGCCCGAGCCGAGGAAGCTCAGTTCCACATCGCGCTCGCCTTAATGTTTGCACTGGCCGCTTTAGCGATTTACGCCGGAGTGGCCGCCATCGTCGGAGCCTTTCTAGCAGGCATGGCCGTGGCCGAATTCTCCGGAGCGCGGGTCCGCGACCTTACCCGCGGCGTCACCGAGTTGTTGGCGCCCTTCTTCCTGGCAGGCATCGGACTGAAACTGGACGTGACTCTGTTCCGTTCACGATCGCTGCTCGGCCTCGCGGCGCTGATGCTAGCCGTCGCCGTGGCGGGAAAGCTCTTGGGATGCTTACTCGGCGCGATCCGTCTCGGCTGGCGCGACGGTCTGGCCATTGGCCTGGGCATGGTTCCCCGCGGCGAGGTGACGCTGGTCGTGGCCCAGGTCGGAATTTCGCTCTCTCTTATTGGTCCGGACGTCTACGCAGCCCTGGTGTTCGTGACCGTGGCGAGCGCCCTTCTCACGCCGTTTCTGCTCAAAATGGCTTTTCCCCGGACCCAGTAAAAACGGAAACAACCCGACCTCAACCGGATGTGGAGGTGGCCGTTGGATGTGGCGTGAGTCGGCAAATCGGTGGTGATATGCTGGCCTCGGAGGCGACCCGGATCAGGGGCAGGCCATGAACGAAATTGCGAGCAGGTTCAGGAACCTTGACGCGACGCTTCAGCGAATCGCTCGATCCCCCAACACTGAGGCGAACGACGCGCCACTGTTAGCGGACGCGCGCCTTGCCTGCGATGTTGGAATGGAACTGGCGTGCAACAACCGCATTGTGCAGGCGCGATACGCGTTGTTTTACGGGGAAGCCTGCGCGGCTGTGATCCAGACCGATCTGCGCGGCACTGAGATGCTCCGGGAACTTCTCTATAACCTGTTAACGGCGGGGACCCAGCTTTAGTTCCCAACTGAACCCATCGCTCGTTCGCGACACGTTGTGGACGTGTTTGGTTGGCGCGGCTGACTTTGAAGCTGCGCGGTCAGCTGGCCCGATCCGTCAGCGCGCGTAGTACCCGGTACGGGCGTGAACCTGTACCTGAGCCCGGTCGAGTTTGACCTGGACCCGGTGCCATTTCCCGGAGGTTCCAGAATCGGCGGGTTGATATCCGAGCACGTATTCGCTGCGGAGGGCTTGACCAGTGTTCGTCACAGCTTCGTTCGCCTCGGCCGCGTTACGTACATGAAAGTGAAGTCCGCCGGTCTTATCCGACAGTTTTTCGAGCATTTCAGGTCCCTGCTGCTCTGGCCCGCGGGCACCTGGTTTTGCGATCATGCTGGGCCGAAACGGAACCGTACCGGCTGCCCCGCCGGCTGCACCGGTGTCGAAGATGACCGTGTAGATCTGCACGTCGGCTTCGAGCGCCACCCGCAGCAGCTCGCTCTCGGAATACCGGCTCTGGTTATCGATTCCATCGGAGAGAATCAGCAGAGCTCTGCGGGGCTGCCGGGCTTCCTTCATGCGGTTTAAACCGAGATAGACCGTATCGATGAGCGCCGTCATCCCGCCCGGCTTGACCGTCCCGATGCTCTGTTCGAGGTCCGCAACATCGGTCGTGAATCCGGGGGTGGCCTCAGGTTGCGTGGAGACCGTGAGCAACAGGAACTCATCCTCCCTATTTGCGGTTCTCAAGAAAGCCTGGACAATATCTTTCGCGGCGCCGAGAGTATGTCGCATGCTGCCGCTGATGTCGAGCACCACGCCGACCGAACTCGGAGTGTCCTCACTGCTGAACGAGACAATCTTTTGGGGAACCTTGTCCTCCAGCACGGTGAAACTCTTCTGTTCGAGTCCGCTTACAGGGGCGCCTCGGCGATCCGTCACCGTTACGGGTACAAGAACCATCTTGACGTCTGCCCGCAGCACAGTGGATGGGCCGCGCCTGGTTTCCTGAGCGCGAAGATGCGGGACGAGGATAAAAATTCCCGCTGCCAGCCCAAACCTCATTGTTTTATTGCGTTTCATTTGGTTCCGTCCACTTTTCTCTGCCACCCCGTCTGCGCCTCGACAACGACATGGTGTTGCTGGGGACGGTGAATGTGATTCGTGTCACTCAGAGTGTGGAGCACGAAACATGAAAAAGGCATAAAATGCCCAGCGACTGATGAGATGAGGCCTTTTAACCTCAGCTGGCGTGCTTCCGCATAGTTGGAGCGTCACCTTGCGTAATCGAATCGATCCAAAAAATCTATTGGCATTTTTGCACTGGTGGCGCGTAGACTAGCACCTAAGCCCCGTCGGCTTTGAAACAGGACTAGCTTCCGCCCAGTTCGCTCGGTCCTAAACCCTAACTACGCCAAATGGAGGAAGTCAAATTGAACTACCGCCTGAAGTGTGTCTACGCGTTTGTATTTAGCGGACTGGCCGCAATGGCATTTGGACAGGACGCCGCCCCGGCGGGTCAGGCTCCGGCTACAGGCCAAGCTCCGGCAGGAGAGACGCCTGCAGCTCCGGCGGCGCCCGCAGCCCCGGCAGCGCTTCCCACTCCTGCCATAACCGGCCCGCTGTCGGGCCTTCCCCCAGCCCTCTTCGACGCCGGTCCATTCGGCAAAATCGCCGTGAACGGCTTTCTCAGCGGCTATGGCATGCTACAGAACAATCACGTCCCAGGTGACGACACCAAGCATGCGGATCTGAGCAACGGGCAGGTCTTTATTCAAAAGACCGACGGCTGGTTTCAGTTCTTCCTGCAGGCGGGCGCCTATAACATTCCGGACCTGGGCGTGCCGTGGGTCAGCACCAAGGATACGATCAGCAACCTTTACGGCCCGCTGCCCGTCGCCTTTGTGAAGCTGCAGGCGGGGAAGAACACCTCCTTTCTGATCGGTTCCCTGCCTACCTTGATCGGCGCGGAATACACGTTCAGTTTCGAGAATGTGAACGTCGAGCGCGGCTTGTTGTGGAACCAGGAAAACGCCGTCAATCGCGGAATTCAGGTGAATCAGACCATGGGTAAATTCGCCGCCTCGCTGAGTTGGAACGACGGTTTCTACTCCAACCGCTACACCTGGCTGTCGGGTTCCTTGGCCTATACCAACGGGCCCCATGCCCTGTCGTTCGTGGGCGGTGGAAATCTGGGGCAGACCGCCTTTCAGACCTTTGCCACGCCGGTGCAAAACAACGGCAGCATCTACAACGTCATCTACACGTACACCAAAGGGCCCTGGATCGTTCAGCCCTACTTCCAATACACCGATGTGCCGACCAACGCCGAGATCGGCATCGTGAAAGGTGCGTCGACCAAAGGCGGTGCGATCCTGGCGAGTTACGCTTTCAAGCACGGCTTCTCGCTCCCCTTGCGCTGGGAATACATCGGGAGTTCGGGGAACGCCGCTCAGAACGCGATCAATCTGATGTACGGTCCAGGGAGCAACGGCCAGTCCTTCACGGTGACGCCGACATTTCAGACCGGAGGCTTCTTCGTTCGCGGGGATATTGCTTGGGCCCACGCGGGGAGCTTCACCAAGGGTGACGTCTTCGGTCCCCTGGGCCTGAACAACAACCAGACTCGGGTCGTCGGCGAAATCGGCTTCGTGTTTGGCAACAACATCATGGAGAAGAAGCAGTAAGTCGGTAGCGATCACAAATCGCGCAAGGAGATTTCGGTGGTCGAAAATAATCCTGCACATCAAATACAAGCCACACCAGGATTAACTGGAACGAAGAGCGCCATGTCGCTCATCGCACGCGGCGCCTTTCGGAATCTCGCACGCGGTGATCGGTCCGGATGTGCACGTGCCGTTGGTATTCGCTCCTGCGGCCAGCGCCTTTCAAACTCTGGTTTTGCCGACGCTGGCCCGCACCGCAACCACTTCGCAACATCCGTCTCATCAAAAATTTCTATTGGCAATCGACCCCAATTCGCTTGTAGACTTACACCTAAGCCCCGTCAGCTTTGGAACAGGACTAGCTTCCGCCCAGTTCGCTCGGTCCTAACACCCTAAAACGCCAAATGGAGGAAGTCATGGTTAGCTACCGCTTGATGTGTCTCCACGCATGCATGTTTGGCGATCCGGCGCGGTAGGACGCGCATAGAGACGAAAGGAGATTCTTCAATGGCCGAAAAAAATGATGCACCACAAATGCAAGCTACGTTAGGCTTAACCGGCCTGACGATGAACGCCATGGCGCTCATCGCGCCCGGCGCCTTCTTATGGCTGACCTTCTTCGCCCAAGCCACTGCCGGTAATTCGCCGCCCGCAATGTGGGCCGGGATTGTGCTGGCGCTTCTGCTGTGCCTGGCAACCGCCGTCTGCTACGCCGAAATGGCGAAGCTGTGGCCCGGAACCGGTAGTTCGTATTACTTTGCCGAACAATCTTTTCTGAACCACGAAGAGCACTTCAAATACGCGCGGCTGGCCAAGTTTATTGTCGGCTGGGGCTCGCACCTCTACTACTGGATTTATCCCGGCTTTATGTGCGGCGTCATGGGCGTTCTGTGCGGCTACCTGGCCGGGCAGCTATGGCCGAACTTCATGAACGCTTCTCTTCCCGGCCCGGTGTTCATGGGGCTGGTCGCCGTGGCGACCTCGTTCCTGGTGGCCTGGATCGCCTACCGCGGCGTTCAGGGTGCGACCGCGGTGAACATCGCGGTTAATGTGATCCAGATCAGCGCGCTGCTGGTGTTCTCGTTCATGGCGTTGGGCTATCGCATGAACCATCCTCCGGGAACCGTGGCATGGAACTTCGATTCCAATTCGGGCGACGCCTACACGTATGAGTTCTCCAGCCACCAGGAGCAGCAAGTCGTAGATGGCAAGCAAGCGCAAGTGGACGTGATCGACCGTAACGCCGACGGCACTCCCAAGCCCAAGCTGGACGCCGCCGGCCAGCCCGTGCCGTTCAAGATCGATTATCCCGATCATGACGAGAAGGGCAATTTCTTGAGCCATGCCAACGCCGGTTCTGTCGTCGGCATTCACAGCATCGGCTTTACCTTCGTACAGGCCACCATCGCCATTCTGATTCTGGTCGGATTCGAATCGGTAACCTCGATGGGCGGCGAGGCCAAGAATCCCAAGCGAGATGTGCCCATTGCGGTGATCACGTCGTTGTTGGTGCAGGGGGCCTTCTGCTACCTGATCGAGTATTTCTGTGCAAACTACTTCCTTAACAGCGGCTATACCATGCAGAGCGCCACGGGGTCGGCCGCGCCCATTGGGGACATGATGATCATGGTCGGCAATGCGGTGTTCGGCGCCGGCCACGGGAAAACCTTCATGCTGGTTCAGGCCTTCACCGTGTTCCTGGCGATCATCGGGACGACGCTTTCCTGCATGAGCACCGGCGCGCGCGTGACCTACGCCATGGGCAAAGACGAGGAACTCCCGGATCACTACGGCGCGCTGCACGCCGAAAACCTGACGCCGCACCGCTCCATCTGGATGCTGGCGGTCATTTCGGCCATCATCGGAGTCCTCTCGGTATCCATCGCCTTCGGCGACGGGTCCGCGCCCAAGGATGCCGACATCAAGGCTCTGCCGCAGGGTATCTTGTCCAGCTTCGGATATACCACGCACGACGGGATGGCAGCCATGCCCAATACGCTGCTGCTGATAGCGCTGGGCTCCAACTTCGGCACCTTCATGCTGTACGGGTTGAGCTGCGTCATTTGCATGGTGGGTTTTCCCAACAGCCATCCTAGCTTCAGCGCCATCAAGCACCGGGCCATCCCCGTATTCGGTTTGATCGCCAACCTGGGCTGCATGCTGGCGTACCTAGTCTTGCCATTCATGGGGATCGGCACCAAGATGGAGCCGCTCGGGGCCCTCGGTATCGCCGCGGTGTGGGCGGTTTACGGCGGGATCTACTTTGTCAAGAGCAGCGGATCCAAAGGCCGCTCCACACTGGTCGAGCGCCGGGCCCACGGCACCGCCTCGTAGTTGCCGCGCATCGAATCTTCGTTGTTGGGACGCATGGTCAAGGGGCGGGCTTCGGAGTTCCAATCCGAGGCTCGCCCGATTTTTGGTCGCACTGCCGTTCTTTTCTGACTTTGGACCATGGTAGCGGCCGCGGTTGGCCGCTGGGTCCGTGTCCACCAATCGATCCGTATGGAAGGCCCGTTTGTCTCGATGGGCGGGCGGAGCATGATCTGTGAGTCGTCTGGCGACGAGTTTACGGGACGTCCACGCCGCGGTCCTGGGACTCGAAAGTTCCCTTCTTAACCAGGGGGATTCAATGTTGGTAGCGGAGGCCCGGGTCGCGTGTGACCTGGCAACCGGACTACTGCTCAACAACAGCGTTGTACTAGCGAGGTACGCGTGTATATACGCGGAGGTCTGCGTAGCTGCGATCCAAAACGACGAGCGCGGTACCAGTAGGCTGCGGAAGCTCATAGAAGAACTATTGCAGCCGGAGAAATTGATCTAGGCGTATTGCCAATGTCCGCGAGTTCCCAAATGCCGGGCGGTTCCACGCTGGAGCTCGAATTCGCGCAGCTCTCCGACGTAGGAAAAGTGCGCGACCACAACGAAGATTGCTGCGGCTACTGGCTTCCGGAAACGCCCGAGCAGATCCAGTCGCATGGCTGGCTCTTCGCCGTGGCCGACGGTGTCGGAGGGCACGCCCTGGGAGAGGTGGCTTCGCGGCTGGCCATCGAGAGCTTGACGGAGGGCTTTCGACGCGCCAAGCCGGGGGAGCCGCACACCACCGTGCTCCAGCGCCTGGTGCAGGCCGCCAACACCCGCATCTATGAAGCGGGCAAGGAGGCCTCGCCGGGCGGTGTCAACATGGCCACCACCATCGTCGCGTGCGCTCTGCGGTATGACCGCGCCGTGGTGGCCCATGTGGGCGATTCCCGCTGCTACCTGATCCGCCGCGGCCACACCACGCAATTGACTCGCGATCACACCGTGGTCGCCGATCAGGTCCGCCTGGGAGTCATGTCGGCCAAGGAAGCGGCGCAGGCCGAGACGCGCCATCTCCTGAGCCGTTCGGTAGGCCACGACCTCTTCGTCGCCGTCGACACCAGCGAGCTTCAGGTGGAAAGCGGGGATGTGCTGATGCTGTGTTCCGACGGCCTGCATGGCCCCATTCCCGTCGACGAACTGGCCGACGTCGTCTCGAGCCATCCCAATCTCGAATACGCCGCACGCAAACTGGTGGATCTGGCCAACCAGCGCGACGGCGCCGACAACGCCACGCTGCAATTGATTCACATCCTCCGCGTCGAGCGGGTCGGGATGTATCGCGGGCGCCCCTATAAGCTGCGGACCTGAGGCCGATTCCAGTAAAATAAGGACTCCGCGCCTGGCGGTGCATAGCGACTGCGCCGCGCGCCCGTTAAGAAATGCGTTAATGACTCCTCTACGCGTCGGCGAACTGCTCGACTACTACCGTCTGGATCAGCTCATCGCCCGCAGCGGCATGGCCTCCGTCTTCAAAGCCACCGATACCCGGGACGGCCGCACTGTCGCCATCAAAATCCCGCATCCCGACATGGAAGCCGATCCGGTGCTGTACGAGCGCTTCCAGCGCGAGACCGAGATCGGCAAGATCATGGACCACCCCGGCGTCATGAAGGTCCTGAACGACGGCGAAAAGCGCAGCCGCATCTACATGGTGATGGAGTGGGTCGAAGGGCAACTGCTCCGGCAGATTATTCACGACCAGAAGCCGCTCTCCGAAGAACGCTCCCTGCGCATCGCCGCGCGGATCTGCGCTGCGCTCGAACACATCCACAACCGCGGCGTGGCCCACCGCGACATGAAACCCGAAAACGTGATGGTGGATTCCGAGGACAACATTAAGTTGATCGACTTCGGCATCGCCTCCAAGTCCGGCGCGCGCCGCTTGACGTTCGCCAAGCTGTCGCAAGTGATGGGCACGCCCGACTACATCGCGCCCGAGCAAGTGAAGGGCAAGCGCGGCGATGGCCGCAGCGATCTGTACGCGCTGGGCGTGATTCTGTACGAAATGCTCACCGGCAAGCTCCCCTTCCAAGGGCCCAATCCGTTCGCCATCATGAACGACCGCCTGCTGAACAATCCCATCCCGCCCCGCTCGGTCAACGCCGAAATCCGTCCTGAAGTTCAAGAGATCATCTACCGCGCGCTGGAGCGCGAGCCGACGAATCGCTACAAGAAGGCCAGCGAATTCCAATGGGACCTGGAGCACCCCGACCAGGTAGGCGTCTCCGACCGCGCCGAGCTCACCGACTGGAAAGAGCGCAGATCCCCAGTGGCCCGCCAAGTCGGCTTCTACATAATGATGGCGCTGATCCCGGTAGTGATCTTCGGTTTGCTGTTCTGGGTCGCCCGCCATACGTAGGCTGCTTGCCTTAGCCACTCAAGTAGACTAAGCTTAGTCTAGTCATGGAAGTCACGAATATTCACGAGGCCAAGACGCATCTCTCGCAACTGATTCAGCGCGTGGAGAACGGAGCCGAGGTGATCATTGGACGTGCCGGCAAACCGGTAGCGCGGCTGGTGCCCTACAAAGAGGCGGCCAAGCCAGTTCGCAAGCCGGGAACTTGGAAAGGCAAAATCAAGATCAAACCCGGCTTTTACAAGGCGGACAAGGAGATCGAGAAGATGTTCTACGGCGAGGACGATTGAGGCTCCTCCTCGACACCAACATTTTGCTGTGGTGGCTGACCGACGATCTTCGTCTTTCCAAGGCGGACCGCACGTTGATCACGGACGCAGCGGCTGTCTTCGTCAGTCCCGTGTCCGCATGGGAAATCGAAATTAAGAAAGCTATCGGCAAGCTCTCGGCTCCAGACGACCTCGACGCAGCGATCCGCCGTTCCAATCTGTCGCCGCTCGACGTCACCGTCGCCCACGCCATCGCCGCAGGCCGTCTACCCAGGCATCACCGCGATCCATTCGACCGCATGCTGGTCGCGCAAGCCGCGATGGAATCATTAACTCTGGTCACCTCGGATGCAATTCTCAAGGCATACCAGGTGCCTGTGATCCTGGTCTAGAAGTGAGATTTCGGATATCCAGGCACGCAACGGAGGAGATGGCGCGGCGCAAGATTCCCCTGGAGTGGCTGGATTCAGTCCTTGCTAGCCCACAACAAAGGATCCCCGAGCTAGGCGGCAAGGAAATCTTCCAGTCGCTTCTTACCACGGAGGATGGGACACTATATCTATTGAGAGTTGTGCTGGCGACAGAGCAGGAGCCGCCGGTGGTCGTGACGGTTTATCGGACGAGCAAGATCGAGAAGTACTGGAGGCCGGAATGAGAGTCAAGTACGATCCCGAGGTGGACGTGCTCAGTATCGTGCTGAGCGATGCTCCCGTCGAGGAGAGCGACCAGGACAAGCCCGGCGTCATTCTGGATTATGACAGTAATGGCAATGTAGTCGCCGTCGAGATTCTGGATGCCTCCAAGCGCATGGGGAACCCTATGTCGGTGGAATACGCGATTGAGCGATAACGGTTTTACGAAGCAAGCAACGGCTCGATACGGCGATTCACGACAAAGTCCGTGAATCCGCCAGGAGCCGCTTGGAAATTCCCCTTGATCCCCGCGGCGCGCAGTCGGCCAAGCGTCGCCTCGGCCTCATCGGTGCTACCGCACGCGGCGATTATCTGTACCGGATCTTTTAGGCCGGTTGCCAATAGGTTGAGAAAGTGCTGCTCCGCTGCCCGCCAACCCACAATCGCAATCTTGCGAATCTGGGGTATCAACCTGCGAAGCTCGTCAACGTGTTTCTGGGGGCAAACGAACGTGTGTTTCGAGACCGTTGGAACCGCGAGCGCTGGAGCGAAGAACATTATCTCGTGCATTGCCTGAGGTGGCTGGATTCCCTTGATTTCGATAATTTCGCTGTCGCTGACCATTGGTGCAGCGCGGATCAGATCCACCTCCTGAGGCTGCTCGTTCAGGCGTAGGGAGGTTGTCACTTTTCGAAGCCAAAACTGCCAATCGATTGAGCCGTGCAACTTCATCAAGCTATATTTCGCGTGCGACACGTAGTCAGTCATCGAACCCAGCGGCACATCAAGGGCTTTTAGCGCCCGTTCAATGAGTGTGTCGTAATTGAACGTAACGAAGCACACTCGGGGGCATGGCCGAATTTGATCCAGAAGGGTCTTGTAGCAAGAAAACTGGTTCGCGTGCCCCATCCAGGCGTTCTCGCAATCCTGAACGATGTCTCGTAAGTAGTACCGGATCGCCCAAAGCTGCCGGCGGCGCTCTTCATCGTGCTCGGCCTCTTCACGAAACCCCTCCAATACTGTCTCTATGTCATGTTGGGTTTCTAAATAAGACAAAAGAGGCTGGAAGCGGCCGCCGAATTGACTTGATCTTCCGCGGAACTGGGGCAGCGGAAGAAACAATTCCTTCGCAAGGGGAGGACGCAGCGCGAAATCTTGACGGGGCAATCGATCTGGCGGGAAGGAAGGACAGGAGTCATACGATGCCCCCGCTCCAAAGATCACCATCAGCACTGTGAGCTAGTCCTCCTCGCTCGACTCCCCCACCTTCAGCACCGCCAGGAACGCCTCCTGCGGAATCTCCACGCGCCCCACGCGCTTCATGCGGCGCTTGCCCTCTTTCTGCTTTTCGAGCAGCTTGCGTTTTCGCGAAATATCGCCGCCGTAGCATTTAGCCAGCACGTTTTTGCGCATCGCGGCGATGTTCTGACGCGCAATGACTTTCGTCCCGATAGCCGCCTGCAACGGCACCTCGAACATCTGCCGCGGAATCAGCTTGCGCAACCGCTCGATCAGCAACTTGCCGCGCTCGTAGGCGAAATCGGTGTGCACGATCATCGACAGCGCATCCACCGGCTCTCCCGCCACCAGCACGTCCAACTTAACCATCTTCGACACGCGGTAACCCGCCAGATGATAATCGAGCGACGCATAACCGCGCGAAGCCGACTTCAGCCGGTCGTAAAAATCCAGCACGATCTCGTTCAGCGGCAATTCGTACAACAGCATCACGCGCCCCGCGCCGATGTACTCGAACTTCTTCTGCACCCCGCGCTTCTCTTCCAGCAGCTTCAGAATCTCGCCGATGTAATCCTCGCGAGTGATCACCGTGGCATCGATGATCGGCTCCTCGATCTGCTTAATCGACGAAGGATCGGGAAATCGGCTGGGGTTGTCCACCTCGATCACGTCCCCGCCGGTCAGCGTGATCCTATAGCGCACGCCCGGCGCGGTGGTGATCAGGTCAATGTTGAACTCGCGCTCCAACCGCTCCTGAACAATCTCCAGATGCAGCAATCCCAGAAACCCGCAACGGAATCCAAAACCGAGCGCCACCGAATTCTCCGGCTCGAAACTGAACGCACTATCGTTCAAGCGCAGTTTTTCCAGCGCATCGCGCAGCAGCCCGTGCTCATGCGATTCCACCGGATACAATCCCGCGAACACCATCGGCTTCAGCGGCTCAAACCCCGGCAGCGGCTCCGACGCGGGATTGTTGTGATCCACGATGGTGTCGCCGATCTGTGCATCGGAAACGGTCTTGATGTTGGCGAACAGAAACCCGACCTCGCCCGCCGCCAGTTCTTCGCACGGGATCGGCTTGGGCGCCTGGTACCCGATGCCGTCCACTTCAAAGACCGCATTGTTGGACCACAGCCGGATCTTCTGTCCCTTGCGCAGCCGCCCGTCCAGCACGCGCGTAAGGATGATGACGCCGCGATACGGGTCGAACCAGGAATCGAAGATCAGCGCGCGTAGCGGCAAGTCCGGCGATCCTTTAGGCCGCGGCACCAGGTGCACTATGGCTTCGAGCACTTCGTCGATCCCGATGCCGTTCTTGGCGCTCACCAGCAGCGCTCCGCTGGCATCCAGGCCGATCACCTGCTCAATCTGCTCCCGAATGCGTTCCGGCTCGGCCGACGGCAGGTCGATTTTGTTGATGACCGGAATGATCTCCAGGTTGTGGTGCAGAGCCAGGTAGGTGTTGGCCAGCGTTTGCGCTTCCACGCCCTGCGAGGCGTCCACCACCAGCAGCGCGCCCTCGCAGGCTTGCAGGCTGCGCGAGACTTCGTAGGTGAAATCCACGTGCCCCGGCGTGTCGATCAGGTTCAACTGGTACATCTGCCCGTCGCGCGCTTTGTAGTTCAGGCGGACGGCGTGAGCCTTGATGGTGATGCCGCGCTCGCGCTCCAGGTCCATAGTGTCCAGCACCTGGGCCATCATTTCCCGCTCGGAAAGCGCGCCGGTGTGCTCCAGCAAACGATCTGCAAGAGTCGACTTGCCGTGGTCGATATGCGCAATGATACTGAAATTGCGGATAAACTCGGGGTCCATTAGGTTAGGGCCATGAAGGTTTACGGTAAGATGAAGCCAGCCGGAACCTTATTATCCCACGAGCGCACAGGCGTGAGTCCCCTGTGCGCAAGCGTATGGAACGCGAGCGTAGAGAACGCGAGCGTATAGAATGTGATGTCGGAACACCAGATGGCATGGAGCGGCGACGCCCACGGATTACGCTTAGCTGTAGTGGTGGCGCGCTTCAATAATGACATTACGGAAAAGCTCCTGGAAGGCGCGCGCCACGCGCTCCGCGAAACCCAGGCCGAAACAGGAGATGTCTTTTATGTTCCGGGCGCGTTCGAGTTGCCGCTGGCCTGCAAGCTCCTCGCGCCCCGTTACCACGCCGTGGTCGCACTCGGCGCCGTAATCCGCGGAGGCACCCCGCATTTCGAGTTCGTCGCCGGAGAAGCCGCCCGCGGCTTGCAGCAAGTGGCGCTCGAAACCGGCGTGCCGGTGGCCATGGGCCTGCTCACCACCAACACTCACGAACAAGCCCTGGAGCGCGCCGGCGGCAATCACGGCAACAAAGGCTACGACGCGGTGATGACCGCGATCGAAATGGCGCGTCTGGTCTCCGCTACAAAAGTGGAGCGGGCGGGATAGCATGCCGGCACGCCACAGGTCCCGCCAGCGCGCGCTGCAAGTGATGTTCCTGTGGGATATGCGGAATCAGCCCATGGCCGAGGCTATCCAGAGTTTTTACCAAACCTTGTCGTCGGAGGAAGACGATCCCCAGCCCATCCCGCCGGATCCCTTCATGGAGACGCTGGTGAATGGCGCTTCCGAAGCGGCCCCGGAGATCGACCGGCGCATCACCAGCAAGAGCGAGCACTGGCGCCTGGAGCGCATGCCCGTCGTCGACCGCAATATTCTTCGGCTGGCGATCTACGAAATGACCCAGACCGGCACGCCCGCCCCAGTGGTGATCGACGAGGCGCTCGAATTGGCGCGCCAGTTCTCCGGCGACGAGTCGGTATCGTTCATCAATGGCGTGCTGGACGCCGTGCATCGCGGCAACGCCCGGGGCAGCGCCGGTTAATGGCGTCGGAAACGCCCGCGAGCCGGATCAGCGTGGTGCTGGTGGCCCCGCGCAATCCCTTGAACATCGGCGCAGCCGCGCGCGCCATGAGCAATTTCGGCGTCTTCGATCTTCGCCTGGTGAACCCTTACGAAGTAGCGTTCCGCGAGGCGCGCTCAGCGGTCAAGGCGCGGGACGTGCTCGCCCGCGCCCGCGAATTCCCCACCCTCGCAGACGCC
The DNA here is from genome assembly GCA_035604115.1 of Bryobacteraceae bacterium. Taxonomy (GTDB): domain Bacteria; phylum Acidobacteriota; class Terriglobia; order Bryobacterales; family Bryobacteraceae; genus Palsa-187. The sequence continues at coordinate 69,724 of DATNJC010000061.1, forward strand.
GTCGCCGACTGCGCACTTGTGGTCGGAACCACCTCCATCGGCCATCGCGTGCTCGAACATCCTCTGCGCCGCTTGGAAATGGGCGGCCGGATCATCCGCGCCAAACTCGCCCGCGCTCAACCCACCCGTGAGCAACTCACCCAAGGTTCCGTCGCGTTATTGTTCGGATCGGAAAAGTTCGGCCTCTCGAACGAAGACTTGAGCCATTGCCATTGGCTCATGCGTATTCCCACGCGCGCCGAACACAGCTCCATGAACCTGGGCCAAGCCGTAGCGGTGTGTCTCTACGAAATTGCGCGTAGCCCCACAGCCGCCCGTCAGGGAATCGAGACCCGTGCCGCGGCCAGCGCCGCCGAGTTGGAGCGGCTGACCGCTCTCCTCGAAGAAGTCCTGGCGGCCTCGGGGTACGTGCACAAGCGGGTCGAAGGCTCCACCGAATTGAAGCTCCGCCGCCTGGTGCGAAGAATGCAGTTGAGCGCGCACGACGCTCAGGCATGGCTGGGAATGCTTCGGCAGATCCGGTGGAAGTTGCGGTAGTGGTCAGTTTCCGATTTGCCGACCACCGTGGGCGGGGACTCTCGAAAGTTCTTAAAGGGGAAACGGGCAAGACCAATGAGCGCGAGTGCAATTCAGTTTAGCCTGAGCATGCCTGGCGTGACCGTGTCACACTATGAGGCAGGCACAGGTGTTGCCGCACGGACATGATTCTACCGACGAGGGACGTTGATTTCGTAGCGTACGACGATCGCGGGCAAGCCGTGCTGCTGGTTGAAGTGAAAAACAGCCACGAGACTTCGGAGCCCTGGGCCGCGCGCTTCAGGAGGAACATCTTGGCGCACGGGACACTCCCTATAGCGCGCTTCTTCCTGATTGCTACCCCGGAACGGATGTATTTCTGGCGTCAGGACGATCTAGGTCCGAAAGAAGAGCCGCCGCAGTTTACCATGGACGCTACGAAAGAGTTGAAACCGTACCTCGATAAGCTCGGACAAACACCAGAAAAGATTAGCGGGCAAACTTTGGAGCTGATTGTCTTCTCTTGGCTAAACGACGTCGCAGAATCTGGGGAGTCGAGAGCCAGACAAGATACTTCGCTCCGATGGTTGTCTGAGTCGGGCCTGCTGGAAGCTCTGGGAAGGGCTCGCATCGAATTGAGCCCGGTGCAATGAATGTCTATGTTGAATCAAATTTCGTGTTGGAACAGGCGCTCGAACAGGAGCAGTGCGAAAGTTGCGAGCAGCTGGTCAAAGTCGCTTCGACCGGTTCGATTCGGCTGGTGATCCCCGCATTCTCGCTGGCCGAACCGCACATCGCGCTTCAGCGCAAGGGTAACGAGCGATCCAGGTTGAGCTTGGAATTGCAGAAACACCTTTCTGAGCTGGGCAGATCGAAGCCTTACCGCGAGGCGCCAGGGAGCTTCAGTGAACTTGCGGCTGTCCTGATCCGGAGCGCCGAGCGTGAGCGCGCAGGGTTGGAGCGGGCCGTCGATGGGATGCTCAAGGCCGCGGAGGTAATCCCCCTTGACTCTGATATTTTCCATCGCGCTAACGCTTTCCAGTCTGCTCTTGACATGTCGGCGCAGGATGCGATTGTCCTTGCCTCTGTTGTGGCCCATCTCTCTGAGACTGAACCAGCGGAAAGCTGCTTTCTGAACCGGAACTCAAAGGATTTCGACGACCCACTGGTTCGGGAATTATTGGATTCGTTCCGTTGCAAGTTCTTCGCTCGATTTGACGATGGCCTTAGCTATATCAAGGCACGCCTTCGCCTAGAAGGACCTTGATCTGAGGCAACAACCCGCGCCTAGCTGGAAACGGATACACCAGCGAAGTTGTTATCCTGAAGCTTCAACCAACTATGACCAAGGTCACATTGCACTACGATCTCGACCGTCCGCTCAGCGACGAGGACTTCGAGCAGATTGCCGCCCTGCACGGAACGTACGGCCTGATGCGCGTTCAACTAGCTCCGTCGCTCGACAAGATCACTGTGGATTACGACGCCTCCCGCCTGATGCGGAAAGACGTCGAGGCCGCTCTCGCGCGTCACGGTGTGCCGATTCGCATATCGGCAGCTGCCTAAAAGGAATACTGCCGCCCGCAGGAACTCGTCGTTGTGGCGAACACAAGGCGAATTGCACACCTTAGTGATAACCTCCGTGGCCGAAATATCGTCTGTTACGTGCGGTCGAGCATTCATACGGAGTCATAAAGCTTGAACCTCTCGGAAATCTTCATTCGGCGACCCATCGCCACCAGCTTGCTGATGGCGGCCATTGCACTGTTCGGAATCGTGGCGTACCGCACGTTGCCGGTGAGCGATCTGCCCAGCGTCGACTTTCCTACTATTAACGTCAATGCGAATCTGCCCGGCGCCGATCCCAACACCATGGCTTCATCGGTGGCGACGGTGCTGGAGCGGCAGTTCACCACCATCGCGGGCGTGAACGAAATGACCTCGCAGAGCAGCACCGGCAGCACGCAGATCACGCTGCAATTCGATCTGGACCGGGACATCGACAGCGCCACCGTGGACGTGCAAACCGCCATCGCCGCGGTCACGCCGCTGTTGCCCCAGGGCATGCCCACTCCGCCGTCGTTCAAGAAAAACAATCCCAACGATCAGCCCATCCTGCAGTTGATGCTGACGTCCAACATCATTCCGATGAATCAGTTGGACGAGTTCGCGGAAACCATGATGGCCCAGCGTATCTCGATGACACCCGGGGTAGCCCAGGTGAACGTGCAGGGCTCCCAAAAATTCGCGGTGCGCGTGCAATTGGACCCGGACAGACTGGTGGGCAAAAGGATTGGGCTGAATGAGGTCTCGACCGCGCTGCAGAACTGGAACGTCAATCTGCCCACGGGAACGCTGTTCGGCGCCGACAAAGTGTACAACATCCAGGCTAACGGGCAGCTCATGAACGCAGCCGCATTCAAACCCATGGTCGTGGCTTACCGCAACGGCGGGCCAGTGCGCCTGGAGGAGATCGCCAACGTCGTCGACAGCGTCGAGAACGACAAGAATGTCGCCACCCGCTACTCTCCCGACGGCAACGAACGCGGCATTCAGCTCCAGGTGATGAAGCAACCCGGATCCAACTCCGTGGAAGTGGCCGACCGGGTCAACTCGCTGATGCCCCAATTCGTATCCAAGTTTCCGCCCAGCGTGCACCTGCAAGTCCGGTCGGATCGTTCCAAGAACATCCGCGAAAGCATCCGCGATATTCAGGCCACCATGCTGGTCACTCTCCTGCTGGTGGTCCTGGTGATTTTCGCGTTCCTGCTTAATGGTTCCGCGACGGTGATTCCCAGCTTGGCGTTGCCTTTCTCGCTCCTGGGCACGTTCGCGGTTATGGCCATGCTGCACTACAGCCTGGACACCATTTCCATGATGGCCTTGATTTTGGCGATCACCTTCGTCGTGGATGACGCGATTGTGATGCTGGAAAACATCGTGCGGCACGTGGAGCAGGGCGCGAGCCCGTATCAGGCGGCGCTCGACGGTTCGAAGGAGATCGGTTTCACCATCATTTCGATGACCGTCTCGCTGTCGGCGGTGTTCATTCCGGTTTTGTTCATGGGCGGCATTCTGGGCCGCCTGTTCCGCGAGTTCGCGGTCACCATCACCACCGCGATTCTGGTTTCAGGTTTGGTGTCCATCACCCTGACGCCCATGCTGTGCAGCCGGTTCCTTCGGGTGAGGGCACACGGCGCCAAGGGATGGTTCACGCGGGCGATGGAATGGCCGTTCGACCAGATGGCCAAGATCTACGCATGGACCCTGCGCGGCGTGCTCCGGGCCCGTCCCCTGATGGCGATCCTCTTCGTCGGCGTCCTGGTGGCCACCTGGTACCTGTTCGGCATGGTGAAGAAAGGTTTCATTCCCGACTCCGACACCGACTTTCTGCAGTTGAACATGATTGCCCCCCAGGGGACCTCCTACTACCAGATCGTCAAGTATCAGGAGACGGTGGCCAACCTTGTCCGCAAGGATCCCAACGTGGTTTCCTTCATGTCCAATCCGGGTGGCGGCAACCGGTCCTTCATGGGAATTCAGCTCAAGCCGCGCCGGGAACGCAAACAGGGCGCCCAGGAAGTAATTCAGAATCTACGGCCAAAACTCACCAATTTTCCGGGGTTCCAGGTCACGCTCAGCATGCCTCAGTCCTTGAAGGTCGGCGGCCGCAACACCTCCAGCTCCTATCAACTGGAGGTGCGCGGACCGGATACGGCCCAGCTCTATGAGCAAGCACAGATTCTGGAGCGGGCCGTGGCCCGCATCCCGGAGGTATTGGAGGTCAATTCCGACCTGGAGGTGAAGAGCCCCCGCGTGGATGTGATGATCGACCGCGAGCGCTCCGCCGTTTACGGGTTGACCGCGAACGACATCGAGCAAGCGTTATACAACGCCTACGGCCCCAGCATCGCTTCGACCATCTATGGACCGGCCAACCAGTATCACGTCATGCTGGAGGTACAGCCCAAATATCAGGCGTTCACCGATTATCTATCCAAGGTCTACTTCAAGGCGCCCGCGGGCCAATTGGTGCCGCTCGATTCGCTGGCGAGCATCAAGCAGGACGTGGGCCCACAGAGCATCAACCATTCCGGCCAGCTTCCCTCCGTCACCATTTCCTTTAACGTCAAGCCTGGCGTCTCCCTGGGTGAAGCCGTGGACAAGGTCGAGGTGGTGGCCAAGGACACGCTTCCGGCCAATATGGTGGCGCATTTCGCGGGCAACGCGCAGGCCTTCCAGGATTCTCTCAAGAACCTGACGTTGCTGCTCACCGTGGCCGTCCTGGTGACCTACATCGTGCTGGGCATTCTCTATGAGAGTTATATCCAGCCCTTGACCATTCTCTCCGGCCTGCCTTCCGCGATGATGGGAGGCCTGCTGACGCTGTACCTGTTTAAGGCCGAGCTCAATATATTCTCCTTCGTCGGACTGATCGTGTTGATCGGCATCGTGAAGAAGAACGCCATCATGCAAGTGGATTTCGCGCTGTCCGCGGAACGCACCGGTCTCAGTCCCACGGAGGCGATCTATCAGGGCTGCCTGATCCGCTTCCGCCCCATCATGATGACCACGGCCGCCGCGTTCCTGGGCGCCATTCCCACGGCCCTCGGTTATGGATCGGGCGGAGAAGCCCGGGCCCCCCTGGGACTGGCGGTCGCTGGCGGCTTGTTCTTCTCCCAATTGATGACCCTGTACCTGACGCCGGTGGTCTACACGTACATGTCGGCTATGCTAGCCTGGCGCAGGAATCGCGCGGCCGCGGGAACAGTGACGCCCGCCCCCGGCTTCGGCGACTAATCAGGTGGCTTCCTGAGCCATTCGCTCGGCCCACCTCCCCCGGCTGCAACCGGAGCCTCTTGCGTGTAATCTGTTAAGCTCTCGGGAAATTGATATCCGCACGGAGGTAAGGGTGAACCTCGCGGAAATTCCCATTCGCCGTCCCACGCTACCAGTCTGCTAATGGCCATCGTGCTGTTCGGAATTTGCCGGTGAGCGACCTGAGTGGAGCACGTACTCGTACGTGCCACGCCGGCACTCGTGCCGGCGCCCGGCGGGACCAGCTTAACGCGCCAAGTCTAATGCGCCCTACTCATTATTCTTCTGAGCTCGAACCCATCTGTGCCTTCACCGGACTGTTCTCAATATACGCCGCGATCCGTGACCACTCCAGCTAATCCCTTATCCAATGACCGTAAGCTTCCGGTAGCCCGACCCGCTCACCGGTGCCGCCCCAACGGCAGAGCAGATCCATCCACACGAACGCCCGTCCTGCCGACGCGTGGTGCGGAGGCGCGTAGCGGGTTTGCGGAAGGCTTCCGCACAGATGCCAGCTCAGAACAGCCAGCGGCCCTGCCGATGGATGTGAGGATGTCTGCGTCGAGAACTCACGCCAGGGTGGTAAACCGGGAATCTCCTGAGGAGCGACACTCTGCGCTCGCCGCGCGTCGGCATGAGTGCCGACGTGGCATGTACGAGTACGTGCTCAACAGCGGTTATTCGCAGTGGAATTGAACCTGCTTCTTCCCCTGGTCGACATCAATGCTCAAGTCGTCCAGATCCCTGAGCGTGCGCTCCAGTTCCGCCGGGCTCAGCTTAGAGAAATCGACATGCCCGCCCCCGAAGTGGGATTTGTGCCATCGTTCGCCTAACCCCGGCACCAGCGCACCCAACCGGATGCCTCCCCGGATCAGGGACATCGGAACACGGATGTTGACCGTCTTACCTTTGGGCTTGAAATCGTTCGGCGCCTCGGTTACGGTGATCCGCAGAAAGCGCGGCGCCGGTTTTCCCGAGCCGCTGGCGGACTCGCCCGCCGGAGCACTATCGGCGCCGGCAGCCGGTTCCTCCAGCGCGCTCATCAACTGCTGGGCCTCGTCCACTGTGATCTTCCCCTGCGCCAGCAGGTCCAGAATCCGGCGTGTCTCATCATTGCTGCTGTTCATTTTGCATCTCCTTTGGTCTTCTTCAACCGAGCCAGAACTTGTTGCACCGACATTTCCCCGCGCTCCAAGCTCGTGAGTAAATCGCGCGAGTTTGCGTCACCCTGCACCGCCGGTGGCGCGCCCGTCCCGCCTTCCTTCTCGCCTTCCTCGTCGTCGGCCGTTTCAATTTCGGCAAAGGGCAGCAGCTCGCCGACTCGGTTCAAACGGTTCTTGATCGTCGGATAGCTCACGCCGAAGAACTTCTCCATCTGCTTGATCGATCCGTGGCAGCGCACAAAAGCCGCCACAAAGATCTGGTCCTCTTCGGCGAGTTGCGCCAGCGGTGGCGGCTCGAACTGCCCTTCGATCGCCACCCCGGTCTCTACCAGCCGTGCTCGCTCGACGAAGAAGGCCGCTCCGGCGGTCAGCTTAGTTAACTCTTTCCATCCTTGAATCATCTTTGCAAGTAGATGATGCCACTCTTAATTCATAAAGTCAATACTAAACTTAATAAAGTTAATTACAATACCGGCCTTACGCGGTAGGAGTATAATCGATAAGACCATGGCCGTGACGCTGAAACCCGTTGACGTGGTTGTAGTTGGTTTAGGTGCCGCGGGGGGCGTCGCGGCGCTTCCGCTGGCCCGGGCCGGGCTCAAAATCGCGGGCCTCGAAGCCGGCACCTGGATGGACCCCCACCGCGACTACCACGCCGACGAAATCCACAACAACGTCCGCCGCTTGGTGACGTCTTCGTTCAAGGCCCAGCGCGAAGTCCCCACCATCCGCGCCACCCCCGCCGATCCGGCCCGCAGCGCCGGCGTGCACCCCATGATGAATGCCATCGGCGGCACCTCGATCCACTATTGGGGTCAAAGCTGGCGCCTCAAGGCTTGGGATTTCCAGACCCGCACGGAAGCCATCCGCCGCTACGGGCCAAGCGCCATCCCCAAAGGCTCGACGCTGGAGGACTGGCCCCTCACCTACGACGAACTCGAACCTTTCTACGACCTGATCGAGCACGAAGTAGGCGTCTCCGGCAAAGCCGGAAACCTCCAGGGGCAGATCGATCCGGCGGGCAACGTCTACGAAGCGCCGCGCCAGCGCGAATACCCCATGCCACCGCTGCGCGAGGCCGGGTTCACCGAGCACATGTTCGACACCGCCAAGAAGCTAGGCTGGCGCCCGTTTCACCCGCCCGCCGCGATCAATTCTCAACCCTATCGCGGACGTCCCGCCTGCGGCTATCACGGCTACTGCGCCACCGGCGGATGCCACTTGAACGCCAAGAACTCGACCGCCATCACGACCATTCCCGAGGCGCTCAAGACCCGTAACCTGACGATTTTTGACAAGGCCCATGTCACTCGCATCGTCGCGGACGCCAAGGGCAAGGTGACCGGAGTTCAATATCTTCGCGGCGGCAAAGAATACTTTCAGCCTGCGAAGGTGGTGCTGGTAGCCGGCTACACCTACGAGAACTCGCGGCTGCTGCTGTTATCCAAGTCCAAGGCCTACCCCAACGGACTTTCCAATCATCACGGCCAGGTCGGTCGGCACTATTTCAGCCACTGGACCAGCGCCGTTACCGCGCTATTCCCGTCCGACATCAACGTGTGGTACGGACTCCCCGCGCAAGGCGTCACCGTAGATGAATTCGCCGACGACAATTTCGATCACACCGGCCTGGGTTTCATCGGCGGCGCTACACTGCACGTCTACACCGAGCGCCATCCCATCGACGCGGCGGCGATGAACACTTACGGGCGCGCCCCGGCGTGGGGGCCGTCCTGGAAGCGCTTCGTCCACGAAAACGCCGGCCGCGTCGCGATCAGCTACCTTCAGACCAACACCTTTCCGTACGAAACCGGCTACCTGGACCTCGACGACACCGTGCGCGATCCGCTAGGCGACCCGGTGTGCCGCATCACCCTGGGCGGCGTCTCCCCAACAGGCGCCAAGGAAAACGAGCAGCGCGCGCAACAGAACGCCCACAAAAAGATGGAAGAGTGGTTCCGTGCCGCCGGCGCGATCGAAGTGACCGTCCCGCCTTCCACCGGCCCCGGCATATCCACGCACGCTTTCGGCGGCACACGCATGGGCGACAACCCGGAAACCAACGTAGTCGACCGCTGGGGATTTTCGCACGAGGCTCCGAACCTGGGAGTGCTGGGCGCGTCGGTAATGGGTACCAGCGGCGCGCGGAATCCGACGCTCACGTTGCAGGCGCTGGCGTGGCGCACGGCGGATCGCTTGGTCAAGAACTGGAAGTCGATCGCGAGTTCGTAGTCGTGCAACCCAAGTGTGGGGCGGGTAGTCCTGCCCGCGCAGGGCTGGACCCGCCCGCCGGCAACCCTCTAACTTTTTCTGCTGTGCCCCTTGACTTCGCGCGCTGCCTGTATATACTCGTCCTGCTAACTTTTCGGGGATGTTCGTCTCGCGGGTGAGGAATCAGTTGTCAAGACTAGAGGGAAGAAACAGGAGAACCTAATGCAGAAGCGTAAGGAAGTACTTAGTTGGAGCTTGACTTTGGTGGCGTTACTGGCTCCGTCCGCGAGCGTTTTCGCTCAGACGACGCCGATAACCTACCAGCTCATCACTACCATTCCCCTCCCCGGCGGGTTGGCCGGCTTCGATATCAGTTGGGTGGATCCCGCCTCCCAGCGTTACTACCTAGCCGACCGCACCGCTACCAAGGGGACCGGACGCATCGACGTGATCGACACGCAAGCCAACACTTTGCTATACACCATTCCAACCAGCAAGGCGGAAATCGGATTTACGGGAACCGTTGCGTCGGTGACTCCGGGTTGTACCATCAGTGGGCCCAACGGAGTTGTCGCGATCCCGCAAAAGAACCAGTTGTATGTGGGTGACGGCGACAGCACCGTTAAAGTGGTCGATCTGGACGCCAGAGCCGTGGTGGCGGTCATCCCGACCGGAGGAAAATGCCGGGCGGACGAGCTGGCGTACGATTCGCTGGATCACATCGTCATGATCGCCAACCCCAGCGACAATCCGCCGTATCTCACCTTTATCTCCACCGACACGCAAACCGTTTTGGGCCGCTACTCGTATCCCGGGAGCCAGGTCGGGATCGAGCAACCGGTCTGGGACCCGTTTACCAAGCGCTTTTACGTCTCGATTCCCGCCACGACCGGCACCGTCGGAAGCGTCGATGTCATCAATCCCATCACCATGCTGAAAGAGGCCAGCTATCCAACCTCCACCTGCAGCCCGGCGGGCTTGGTTTTGACGGCGAATCACCACTTGATGACCAGCTGCGGCGTCGTGCTGGACGCCCGCAGCGGCGGCATCATCGCCACCGTAGCGGGACCAAGCACGGATGAACTTTGGTATAACCCGGGCGACAACCGATACTATTACGGGGCCCCCGGCGTGGCCGTGGTGGATGCGGACACCAACCAGATCGTGGGTACGTTTCCCAGCGCGGCGGGTCACACGCTAGCCGTGGATCCGAACAACAATCACGTCTTCGCACCCGTGACCGGAGTGGGCATCAAGGTATTTGGCACTCCGTAGTAGTCCACACAACTCGAGCCAGCGCGACATGGGTCTCGCGCTGGCTCGTTTTCGATTCGGGGAGGCACTTGGTTACATTGGTCTGGAGAGGTCGCTGTCCACCTAAACCATGTCCGATCCCAAGAAGACGCCCGTAGGACGACGCCGATTTCTGAAGGGCGCGGCAGCAGGCGCAGCCGCATTGGTCGGCAGTCCAGCGGGCCCACCCACAGCCCTCCCCGCAACAGCCCACCCCGCGAGGCAACGCCACCGCTCCCATTCCCACCGACGCGCAGGTCGCGGCTGAGGCCGGACAGCGGCCCGGGCCTGCGCCGCCTCCGCGCGTGATCGAACGCCCCGGCTCCGATTTCATGGTGGACGTTCTCAAAACCCTCAACATCGAGTACCTGGCCGCCAACCCCGGCTCGACCTACGAATCGCTGCACGAGTCGTTAGTGAACTACGGCAAGAACCAAATGCCGGAGTTCCTCACCTGCACGCACGAGGAGTCCGCGGTGGCCATGGCGCACGGCTATTACAAGATCGAGGGCCAGCCCATGATGGTGCTGATCCACGGCACCGTGGGCTTGCAGCACGCCTCCATGGCGATCTACAACGCCTACGCCGACCGCGTGCCGATCTACATGCTCGTCGGTAACCACGCCGACGCGGGCGAGCGCGGCTCGGGCGTCGAGTCCTATCACAGCGCCAACGATATGGGCGCGATGGTCCGCGATTTCACCAAGTGGGACGACGCGCCGCAATCCCTGGGCGCTTTCGCGGAAGCCGCCGTGCGGGGCTACAAGATCGCGATGACTCCTCCCATGGGCCCGGTCCTGATCGTCGCGAGCCATGAGACCCAATCGCAACCCGCGCCGCGAACGAATCCGCGCATTCCCCGGCTCACGCCGACCGCGCCTCCGGTAGGCGAAACCGGAGCGGTGAATGAGACCGCACAACTGCTCGTCAGCGCCGAGCGTCCGCTGATCCAAGCCGCTCGCGCCGCGCGCACGCCCGAAGGCATGAAGTTGGTGACCGAACTGGCCGAATTGCTGCAAGCCCCGGTCAGCACGTCCGAGCGCGTCAACATCGCCTCCAACCATCCGCTCACGGGCAACGGTGGGCCGGGCTATCAGCCTGACGTGATTCTGTGCCTGGAAGTCGGCGACGTCTCCGGAGCCTCGCGCCAGGCCCGCGCGCGCGGCGCGAAAGTGATCAGCATTACCGCCACCAGTCTGCTCATGAAGAGCAATCTTCAGGACCAAGGACATTATGGCGAAGCCGACATCGAGATGGGCGCGGACGCCCAAGCCACGCTCCCCTCGCTGATCGAAGCCTGCCGCAAACTGATCACCGCGGACCGGCGGCGCGCGTTCCAAGATCGCGGCGCGAAAGTAGCAGCGGCCCATCGCCAAGCCTGGACGCGCGGCGTCGAGCAGGCGCAAGCCGGTTGGGACGCAAGCCCCGTAAGCCTGGGCCGCATGTGCGCCGAGCTGTGGCCGCTGATCAAGAACGAAGACTGGTCGCTGGTGAGCTGGGACGGCTTCATCGGCAACTGGCCCACGCGCCTGTGGACCTTCGACAAGCATTACCAATACCTGGGCGCGCGCGGCGCGGCGGGCATCGGGGGCGGCGCTCCGTCGGCGGTAGGCGCGGCGTTGGCCAACAAAAAGCACGGGCGGCTGTCGATCAACATTCAGACCGACGGCGATCTGAACTATGGCCCCGGCGTGCTGTGGACCGCCGCCCATCACAAGATTCCGCTGCTGACGATTATGCACAACAACCGCGGCTACCACGCCGAGCTGATGCTGATCCAGCAGCAATGCGGCTTGCACAATCGCGGCGAGGACCGCGCCCACATCGGCACCAAGCTGTGGGAGCCGAACATCAACTACGCCAAGATGGCCGAAGCCTACGGACTGTACGGCGAAGGCCCCATCACCGACCCGAAGGATCTGCGCGCGGCGTTCCAGCGCGGGATCGAGCGCGTGAAGCACGGCGAGCCCGCGCTGATCGACGTAGTGACGCAGCCGCGCTAGATTTCTTCGCCCGCGAATGACGGACATTCGCCCGGCGGCAGCTCCGAAGGACCGGAGCCAGAGCCCGGAGAGCTTCGTTGACGGCTGTGCTATCGGGAAAGACATCCAGCAGCTCGGGATCGATGACAACCACGTTTGTGCCGGAGGCGAAACGTGCCGCGGTCACGCCTCGCACAGCTTTCGAGAAATCGTACTCGCGGCGCATGGTGTCACGGTCGCCTTTGCCGGCACGTGGGCTAACCTTGTTCATATACTCGCCGCTCCTTCCGGGTTGCCAGCCTGGCCGATATCAGTCTCGTCCGCGTCTGTTCCACAAATGCCACCACCAGCAGCCGGCTCTGCCGGGACACTCCGAGCAAGACAAACCGCTCCTCGCTGAGTGAATGGTCCGGGTCTGGCATTAGCATCGCAAGTGGATCGCCGAATACGAGATCGCCTCTTCGAATTGGACCCCATGTTTCTTCGCGTTGGATTCGCCTTCTTCGGGTCCCACTCAAATATGTAACCCAAACAACCAAGTATACCGGCGGCGTTCCAGCTCTGTATTGATCGGGTGAAGATAGGGCGATGCCGTCTTGATCGACGTAGTGACGCAGTGCGCAGCCGGTTAGACCGCTTTAGGAAATTTCCGTAACTATCGCTTTGACACAGTAAAAGGGCGGTGACAGGCCAGACGCGCAGGTGATTTTACGAGTTCCCTGCGACGAGTTCATCGCGAAGCTTACGAATTAGTGGAAGTGCTTCCTTCAGGAGAGCGTTGTTCTCCTGTCCTTCGGGGAGTACCGGCGGAGCGGGTAGTTGTCCTGGCGGAATGCGGATCTTACCATTCTCAACCTCCTGAAGGACTATGGCGGTGGCGAGGAAATATGCGAGCATCTTCGCCTGTGCCCATGGGATCGTGATAGGAGTGTGTTGTAGGATCGTTTCTGGCGGTGAATTCGCTAGGTCACTTTGACCGAACAACATTTTTAGATCAAAGACCGTGGACTCGAACCTAACATGGTTGGAGTAACGCGAAACAAAATCCGCAGTCTTCTGCAGTTGTACTGGGGGAGTAGCCGGATTTTTATCTGTCGTAGGCATATCTATATTTCCATTCCTCTGGACTGATGCCCGGTGAAGATCCAAGGGTTGAGGTTTCCACAACCGCTGCGATTTCCTTCTTCCATTGGATTGAGATTACCCGGTGCATTGTTCCCTGGTACCACAGAGACGATTCCGGTATAAGCCAGTTCGTTACCGAGGACATGTCTCGCCGTAGTCCCGACAATAGTTGCGTACATCGATGGAACGAGTAAACTGACCGTCCCGATTGGAGGTTGGTTATTTCCTGCTCGTTCTGCAGAAGCTGGATCAGCCAGTTCGATTGCCTCAGGCTGCGCGCCTATTGTTTCCGCAGTAATTGGCTCTACCGTTAGACGGAGTCCCATCACTGCCAGGACAGCCCAAAGACTGTCAAGTCTGGGATTCCCTTCTTCAGACAGCATCCGGTATAGATTTTCGCGATTTTTATCCGCCGCCTTAGCCACCTTGCCCATACCTTTGGTAGCTTCAGCAAGATCTCGCAAAGCAAGCAGAAAGCCCTCAATTGAATCTTCTGCCGCTGCTTGGATATAGCTAACGGCATGAGAAAAATCCTTCAAGCGTTCCTGCAACCCAACTTCGTATGGTCTCGATTTCCACGCCATAGCTATTTATCCTTCTTGTAGCTAGTCCACAAATTGCGGGAACGCTCAATGTCGGAGGTCTGTGTGCGCTTAATGCCCCCGCAAAGAAGCATGGTTGACGATCCATCGTCCACGCAATAGATTCGGTAGCCCGGCCCCGTGTTGTCTAGGATCAATTCGATGACTCCATCTCCTACCGTGTCATATTCTCCAAGCAGTCCACGGCGCAATTTGTTAAAGTGGGGTATTTACTTCACTCAGGTGACCCCTACCGGTTGTGGTCGGCGTCTGAGCCGACGGCGGCACACCTGACCAGAGATTTGTATGGCACTGGATCGACGACAACCGCCTGCTGCACGAGGCGGTAGAAGAGTTTC
>DATNJC010000062.1:0-5190 GCA_035604115.1 Bryobacteraceae bacterium
GGGCCAAGGGAAGGGGGCTCAACCGCCGCCCCCTTCCCCTGGACCCCATCCCCGCTCGCCAAAATCGCAGAAAGGAGCCCCGCCAGCTTGCCTATCCTTCAGGCTCATCCTTCAATGAGAAAATGCTTGGGGTTCCGGTTGCCGTCATCTTACGGCTATGGGAACTGGCGCTGTGTATTCCGGCCCGCGATGCGTCCCACAGAGGACCTGTGAGACGAAAGTCATTCTTTATGACCGTGTTCTTCATCGATGCTTTAAATATGGGCGGGTGCTGGCCGCCGCCTTCAGGCGATCCCAATTCTCGATGAGGAATCGATCAATGGACCACCAGTCGAGACTGGTCCAGTCGAGCCCATACCCCCAGTTCGGAATATCCGATGAGGTTTGGACGCCTCGCTGTATGTCTAACCAAAGCAATGCCGAGTCGAGTGCATCCCACTTGCGGTATGGGCTTGGAGCAGAAATATCGACTTCGAATTGCCCGCGCACTCGGACGAATCGTAGATCGAGGTCCGGAGTGGAGACAGTCGCGACTGCGTGGTCGAACGACCTTGGCTCCCGATACTCAGACTCATCATTTTGCACAACCCGCGCTGAATGCTCAGTAAACAGACGCACCAGATTGTTGCGAACGTCTTCTCCCAGCTTCTTGTCAGCCCGCCGGGCGAGGAAACTCGTGGCTTTCACGATCATCAGTATACGTGCTTGACGGCTGCGCCATGTCCCAAATGGGCCCTTTGCGAAATCCGACAGGGGCAGCGGCGGACCGCCCTGCGATCATCCGCTTGGCTTTGCTGTTCCCAGCGCCACGCGCTAGCATCGAAGTGGAAGGGAAGCCCTGTTATGCTCGATTGGTCAGACTGCCCGGTTCTCGAAAGCATTCCCGGAAAAGTCAGCGGAGCCTGGGTGTTTCGTGGCACCCGCGTGCCTGTATCCGCGGTTTTCAAGAACCTGAAGCACCTCACCCTGGATCAACTCGTCGAGGAGTATCCCTCCGTGCAGCGCGAGCATATCGAAGCTGTTCTGGACTTCCTGGCGCGTTCGGCCGACCCCGTCTTCCCGGGAGAGCCGGTTCCAGCCATCGTGATCCATGCTCATCCTTCTCGATGAGAATCTCCCCCACAAGCTCAGGCGGCTGTTAGCCGGCCACGATGTCCGGAGTGCTGCTTACCAAGGATGGGCAGGCCTCAGCAACGGAGCACTGCTCAAAGCCGCCGAGGACGCTAGTTTCGACGCTATCCTCACTGCCGATCAGGGTATCCGATACCAGCAGAATCGAAGGAACTTCCGGGTGGCGCTCATTGTCCTGAGCGATAACGACGAATCAGTGATTACGGCCAACGTGAACGCAATCCTTGCCGTAGCTCAGCCCGGCGCACTGCTTTTTGTGGACCTCGCCGGCGGCCGCAAGGATTAGTTCCGGGCGTCCCACTCGCGCGATGTTGCCCGAACGCTTCGTATTCCTACGGGAACCGGCGGGGGGCAGTCTGGACTTTGCGCGAAGGCAGCGGCCCGCCCGCGTCGCTGACTCCGGCTCGGGGAGGCACTTTCGAAAAATCCAGTTCGTCGTCGTTGTACTTCAATTGCCGGTCCAGGACCATTTCGACGGTGGTCCCCTTGGCCAGCACCGCCTCGGGCCCGCGCGTAAACAGTACCGCCATCAGCCCCGCCGTGGCTCCGGCGGCCGCTCCAATCCCCGCGCCCATGCCCGGAGCGCCGCTGATGCTCCCGGCGAGTCCGCCGATCGCCGCACCCGTAGCCGCGGTTTCGGCGATGGTGCGCACATCGCCACTCTTGTTGCCTTCGCTCTTGACCGAGCCTTCCTTCTTATCCAGCTCTTCGCTGGCCCGTCCGTCCAGGTTCGACACGGTCGCATGGAAGTCCCGCGTCACCCCGTTGGGCAGGGTCAGGGAATCGAAGCGCAGATAGAATTCCCCGCGGCCCTTCACCTTGCCCGGCCGCTTGGTGTTGGTGATGGTGCCCATCACGTAACTGCCGGCGGGAATCACAATGCGTCCGCCCACGACCACGGGAAACGCGGTCTCCAAATACACTCGGTCGCCCGGCGTGGCGTACTTGGTGCTGACGCTGTTGATCATGCTCAAGGGGATTCGCGTGCCGGTATCCACCAGGAAGTTCCGCTCCGCAGCCAGGACGTTCGGCGCCGCGGGCGGGAGGTTCCGCTCCTCCAGCGGGAGGTTCGGCGCCGCAGGCTGGAGATTTCGCTCCGCAGGCTGGACCTCCAAGGGCCGAGGGGTGGACCGGGTCTCAGTGGCTGAGCCTTCGGGGAATGGACCCGGTTGGGCGCACAGCGCCCCGACCGCCGCGATCGTGACCGTCAACACGCGCGTCAGCATGAGGGATAACCCGAGTCTTAGTATACCGAATAATTGTTAGAATAACCCGGAAGAGGAGGGACGAATGTCCATTCGTTCTCTGCGGTGGCTGCTGTTCGCGGCCGCGATGGGGATTGGTCCCACTGCGGCGGCCCAAAGCTGTGGCGTGTTCACGATGTCTTTTGTGTCGCCCGCGGCGGGATTCACGGCGTTTGTCGGGCAGCCCGTCGATATAAAGATTCAGGTGAATCAATGTGGATCGGGCGCGCCGTTCACGGACGGCACCGTGCTGGTCAACTTCAGCAACGGGGATCAGAATATCGCGCTGGTGCATCAAGGGAACGGACTTTGGGAGCATATGTGGACCCCGGTCAACGCAGTGGACCAGCAAGTCGTGTTGACGGCGCTTGCGGCTAGCGCCAGTCTAGGAGTTCAGGGAGCCTTGCAAGCGGGCAGTGTAAAACCGCCGCCTCCCGCGTTCACCTTCGACAATACCAACCTCACGTTTTCATTGACTGCCGGAGGCTTCCCCGCGACCCAAACTATCAATGTGTTCAACAACAGCCCGCAGCCTCAGCAGGCTTCCATCCAGACCGTCGGAGGAAGCTGGCTCTCGGCGTCCCTCAGCTCGGCTACGGTCCCGGCGGGCGGTTCCCAGGCGATTCAAGTGACCGTGGATCCGAGCGCGCTGGCTGTCGGCTCCATCAGCGGGGCGGTCAGTGTCAGCACAGCGAACGGCAGCGCTTCGGCTTTGGTGAGCGTCGCCACAGGACCTCCCGCGGCGCCGGTTCAGATCACCGCCGATACGCTTAATCTGTCCGTGACACTCACCGCGGGAGGCACTCCCGCGTCCCAGACGGTCGTGCTGCACAACGGGAATGCCGCGGCAGTTGGTTACTCGGTTCAATCGTCGGCTGCCTGGCTGACGGCACAGCCGAACCCGGGAAACATCGCGGCGGATAGTCCCCAGAATCTCACGGTGACTTTTGCGCCGGGGCAGCTTGCGGCGGGGAGTTATCCCGGATCGCTAACGATTCAGCCCACGGGCGGAATAGCGCTCAGTATCACGGCCACATTGACGCTCCAGGCGCCACCGACGCCGACGTTGACGCTCAGCGCCACCAGTTTCTCGCTGTCCGCGACTAGCGGAGGCGCGGCCCAAAACGCCACACTCAACCTTTCCAACCAGAACGCCATACCGGTGAACTTCTCCATAACCGCGTCGCAGCCGTGGCTGTCGGCGAACCCGTCCAGCGGAACCGTAGCGGGGGGCGGCAGCATGGCCGTCACGCTCTCTGCCAATCCGAGCCAACTCGCCGCCGGATCGTACACGGCCTCGTTGAGCGTCACCAGTTCCTCCTCGACTGGCAGTGTTACGACGCAAGCCAGCGTAGGGCTCGGCGTTTCACCCGCTCCAGCGTCGCCCTCATGCCAGCCGACGAAGGTGTTAACGAGCATTCTGGCGCCCCCTCCCAACTCTTCAGTGACTCTGGGCCAGGCTGTCGCGCTCCAGGTCAACGTGTTGGACGACTGCGGCACCCCTCTGAGCGGTAGCGTCGGGGCGGCGGCGGTTACCTTCTCGAATTCCGACCCGCAGATCAACCTCACCAGTACTTCCAACGGCAAGTTTCTAGGCACGTGGACACCACACAACGGAACAACAGGATCACAGGTGACGATTCAAGTAACCGGCGTTGAGCTGGGCAAATCGAACATCGCAAGCGGTGTGGCTACAGTTACAGTCAAACTGGCCGGGACTTCTACCGTGCCCCCGCAGCCCGCCGCGGTTACCGATGCGGCGGCCAGCGCCTCGACGATGACGATTGCGCCGGGCGAGGCGGTCACTTTTTACGGCAACCAGATGGCCGATTGCGTCGCCGCGGTGCAGCTACCCCTTCCGACGCAATTGTGCGGAGCTCAAGTGCTTCTCGAGGGTCTGCCGTTGCCGCTGTTTTATGCGAGCCCCGGCCAGATCAATACCCAAGTGCCCTTCGGTTTGCCATTAGGAAGCCAACTGCAATTGGTCGTCGTGCGGGACAACCTTATGTCCAAGCCGTTCGCGGTGACCGTGGCGCTGGCGCAGCCAGCCATGTTCACGTTTACCTACAATGCACGCGGTCAAGCTGCCGCTTTAGATCCTTCGGGCCAGTTGAATGGACCGAGTAATCCTCTGCACCCTGGCCAGGTAGTCCTCATCTTTTGCAGTGGACTGGGCGACGTAACTGGGTTCGCCGGTACCCCAGGCGCGCCGGCTCAGAGCGGGGTCCCTGCGTCCACCACGACGCTTTCGGCGACCAAGAGCGCCCCATCGGTTACCATTGGCGGGGTGCCCGCGCCGGTTTTCTTCTCGGGGCTTGCGCCCGGATTCGTTGGGCTTTACCAAGTGAACGCGCAGGTTCCCACCGGGGTCGCCAGCGGAGGCCAAGTGCCCCTAGTCATCACCATTGGCGGGCAGACAAGCCCCACGGCGACCCTGGTCGTGCAAAATCCGTAACCGCACTGGCGGCAAATTTGCAGCATTTGCGCCGGCTTCGGAATGGGTAATAACTCTCGGCGGCATCGCCAGGGCTAAATTCGAACTGCTGAAATCCATTGAGGCCACCAAGTTGAACAAAACGGACCCTCCGCGCCTCGGGCCAGCGCCGAGAAACCATCCCTTATGGCGCGGCTGTTGAGAACCTCACGGGGGATCGGGACCACCACAAATTCTTTTAGCCTGAATTCCGAAGTTGAGCGTTGATCGACCTCCTGGTCAGGACTTTGAAGGGTGGTTTTGGCTCCGTCCGAGATCAGGTTACG
The DNA here is from genome assembly GCA_035604115.1 of Bryobacteraceae bacterium. Classification (GTDB taxonomy): domain Bacteria; phylum Acidobacteriota; class Terriglobia; order Bryobacterales; family Bryobacteraceae; genus Palsa-187. Next base: position 5,136 of record DATNJC010000062.1, read on the forward strand.
GGTGCCGTTTCCAACTTCGGCGAAGTTGGAATTTGCCAGTTCAAGATGCTGTCCA
>DATNJC010000063.1:0-44962 GCA_035604115.1 Bryobacteraceae bacterium
CTCCCGGTGCCGAGGTTTTACTTGCATCGACCGCAAGAAGCATGTCTGTATACGTCCGCTTATCAACGACCGGTTCTTAACAACCGGCGGGAATCCATCTCACTTTTACGTTGCACGCCTCGCGACCTAGGATGAGTGCCGCACGCGGTGGATCAAGTTGCTCAGATGGCCGAGCGATTGACCTCTCTCGACTCCAAGATACGCGGGCGGTCCAAGGAGTTCGATGGCTGTAGGCCGTATGTTACACAAACGGTGGGAAATGTTGTCGCGCTGGAGCTGTCACCGGCAGGTTGGGGACTCCGTTTTTGCCGTTAATGGACGTGAATGGACATGAATCGGTAAGAGCGCGGGCCGCGAGAGCAGGAGATGTTCATCGTCTCTTGTGCGGGTACCAGTTGCCGCCCCACGTCGTTTGCATACGGCGATCGAAGTCTGGTGGGTGCATCTCGGACAGGTGCTCCAGTGTGCCCGTGCGCTGATGGTAGCGCGCGGGGCACAGTGGTGGAGTTCGTGCGGATCGGCACTTCGGTTCGCTATAGGGGCCAAGACGTGGCTTGGATCCGTGTCGGGCGGTGCGCCGCCGGCCAGGAGGGGCATCAGCCTTGCTTCCAACGTCGACGGGCCAATCTCGATAAGATCAGACTGTGACCAACGAATTTTACACCGCTTTTGACACCGACGTTTGGGAGGAAAAGCGAAGCGCCACACCCGACAGGACGCCCTTTCAGCAGGATCGGGACCGTATTATTCACACTTATGCTTTTCGGCGACTCCAAGGAAAAACTCAGGTCTTCAAATCAGGAGAGTACGACTTTTACCGGACTCGGTTGACCCATTCGCTGGAAGTAGCGCAGATTGGTCGTGGGGTCTGCAACCGCCTTCAAAGTCTTAGTCCGCTCCGCAGTCGAGATTTCCACATTGACGAGGATCTGGTAGAGGCCAGCTGCTTGGCTCATGATATTGGGCATCCGCCGTTTGGCCACGCCGGGGAAACCAGCTTGAATCGCCTGATGAGGCCTTATGGAGGGTTTGAAGGGAATGCCCAAACCTTGAGGCTCGTCGCTGAGACAATTTTCTCTTCAGATGGGAAGCGCCGAGGAATGAAACCGACACGAGCATTTCTCGACAGCATCTTGAAGTACAAGACGCTTTGGGACGAGAGCCCAACTCCCCCGCGCCGTCACTTCCTTTTCTCCGACCAGGCTCCGCTTATCAACTTCGTCACGGGCGACAAACCGCACTCTGCCGCACGGAGGAACTTGTCAATCGAGTGCCAAATTATGGACTGGGCCGATGACACAGCCTACTGCCTGGGAGACTTGATGGATGGTGTGGCGAGTAGATTTATCAATATCCAAAATCTTGAACAATGGGCAGGCCTTAATGAAACGTTGCTGGCAGACGGCGATAACAGCAGAGCGCTCGAATGCGTCCTCAGCAATCTAAAGCAGCAGTCGATGAGCCGCCACATCGCTCTTCTGATTGGCGAGTTTATCCATGCGACAGCTCTTTCGGAGGAGACAACGGAGATGGACGGCGTTACGAATCGTTATCGTTTCCGCCTTCAAATCGATAATTGCTATAAGCAACAATGCGCGCTTTTCAAGGCCATCGTTAAGGACCTCGTGTTCAAGACTTCGCAGGTTCAGCAACTCGAGCTCAAGGGGAATATGATCCTCGGAAGGCTATTCAACTGCTACCGCAAACAGTACTTGAAACAATCCGGTTCAGATAAAGAGGCGCTTCATCTGCTGCCAGCCGATACCCATGCGCTCGTAGTTTCGGTGCCGAGGAAGGAAACCAATCACCGGGCAAGGCTGATCTGCGATCACATCGCTGGCATGACAGATGATTTCGCAAGTCGCACCTACCGGCGGATGTTCGAGGCCGGATTCGGCTCAATTGTCGATCTTGTTTAGAAACTCTCGTGCCCCGCTACTTTACTGGGGGAACCCTAAACCGCTTTTCGATCAAGATGTGCCCGCCTTGGCGAACAATTAAACATCCAGCCTTCTCCAATGCTCGGACAGCCCACAGATGCGGAACACCAGCCATCCCACCCATCCTCAGAGCGTGAATGCGACTTCCCGGACTTCACCTTCGGAGGCAGGCTCTTGCGCGGCGGAGAGGTATTCACGAATGGCATCGCGGATATTGCTCAAGGTCCTCGGCTTCGTTAGCGCCTTGCGACCGGCAGCCGGGGAGACCGGGAACCCAAACGCTGTAGCCCTCTTCGGTCTTCTTGAGAGAAACGAAGTAGTGAGACTCCATGAAACAAGTGTAGTGGAAGCAGCGGAATTGGGCCGAACTAGCCGGCGACGGCGGTCGCGACAGGCCGTTCAGCCGTTGTGCTCCCGCGGGCGGCGCGATAGAATTGCTCCTACAGCAGTTTTAGATTCCTAACAGCTTTGGTGGAGGTCCGGTATGAAATCCCGCGTTGGCGCCGCGGTGGCCGCTACGTTTGCTCTTCTTCTCGGCGCGGCGGCGCCCGTGCTCGCGCATCATTCGTTTGCGGCGGAGTATGATTCGTCCAAGCCCATCACGATCAAGGGCACGATTCAGAAGCTGGAGTGGGTGAATCCGCACGCTTACTTCTGGGTCGAATCCAAGGACGAGGCCGGAAAGGCTACCGTTTTCGCGTTTGAAACGCTTAGTCCTAACGCGCTGGCGCGGCAGGGGTGGAACCGGAAGTCGCTCACGCCCGGTGAGGCTGTGGTGGTCGAGGGGTACTTGGCCAAGGACGGCAAGCCGCTGGCGGATGGGTCGATCCATGCTAATTCCAAGTCGGTGACGCGCGCGGATGGGCGCAAGGTTTTCGTCGGCTCGTCGGCCGATAACGAGAAATAGGCGGAATCCAGTGAAGTCAAGATACGTTGGTTCTGTGCTGGCTGTGCTCGCTGCGGCTGCGCTTACGGCTTTGATTCCTGTGGACAGTTCCGCGCAGTCCGAGCAGAGTAAGGGGCAGAACCAAGGCAAGTTCGGGCCGGTTGGGCCGGAGGGTCAGAAGGGGAAAGGCAAGGGCAAGGGTCCGGCGGCTCCTATTGGGCCCACGCCGCGGATGCCGGATGGGAAGGTGGACTTTCAGGGCGTGTGGACTCCTGGACTGACGTTCGCCACGATGGGGCAGCCTTCGCTCACGCCGTGGGCTGATGCTTTATACAAAGAGCGGCGCGCGAACTTGAGCAAGGACGATCCCGAGGGGCATTGTCTGCCGGCTGGGGTGCCGCGCATTTCGCCGTTTCCTTACAAGATTGTTCAGACGCCTACGCTGTTCGTGATTTTGGACGAGGGTAACATTCATAGCTACCGGCAGGTTGCGTTGGATCGCGGGCATCCGGCCGATCCTGGGCCGCTGTGGATGGGCGATTCGGTGGGGCATTGGGAGGGGAACGACACGCTGGTGGTGGATACCGTTGGATTCAACGACAAGACTTGGCTCAATGGGCAGGGGTTGCCGCACAGTGAGGAGCTGCATGTGGTCGAGCGCTATAGCAGGCCGGACTTGGGGCATTTGCAGATCGATATTACGCTTGAAGATGCCAAGGCGTTTACTAAGCCGCATAGCTTTCAGCGGATTCATACGTTGATGCCGAATACGGATGTGCTCGAGTATGTCTGCAATGAGTTCAATGTGGACGCTGAGCATTTGGTCGGGAAGTAACTGCGGACATGTGTCGGCATTAGTGCCGACATGGCACGCATTAGTGCGTGCTCCACGTGTTGGCTAGGTTCCCTTTAGGACTGCGGCGATTTCGCGCTCTTGGATTGCGCCTTCCTTGATTACTCGCCAGAAGGGTTCGGTGATGTCTACTGTGGTCGCGCCGGCGCCTGTGGCTAGGCCTCCGTCTAGCACTAAGTCCACGCGGCCGTCCATTACGCCGAAGACTTCTATGCCGCTTGAGCAAGTTGGCTGACCCGATAGATTCGCGCTGGTGGCGATCAGCGGCTGGCCTAAGCGCTCCATCAGGGCGTTGGCTACCTTGGACCGCGAGTGCCGCAAGGCCAGGCGGCCGGTGTTTCCGGTCACTTTCAGGGGCACGCGCGAGGACCCCGGCACGATGATGGTCAGCGGGCCGGGCCAGAAATGGCGGGCCAGGAGATAAAAGCGGGGTGAGACTTCTTTCGTTAGCTCCTCTGCCATGACCACGTCGCCGACCAACAGGGGCAGGGCTCGCGCGGTCTCGCGTCCTTTGGCCTCGAAGATGCGTCCCACGGCGTGGAGGTTCAGCGGGTCGCATACCAGGGCGTACAGCGCGTCGGTGGGAATCGCTACCAGTGCTCCGCGGCGGATGGCGGCGGCGGCGCGGTCGATGGGCGCTTTGCCGGGCTGTTCGGGATCGATTTCGATGAGGTCTGTGGCCATCGTTGTGTGGGCCGGTCTAGTCGCTCGGGTCGATTGCTTGAGTGACGGCTTCGGCTGCTTGAGTGAAGGCTTCGGCGGCGGCGATCGCCATCTGGTAGTGCCCGGACGGTGAGCTCAGTTGCACGCCCGCCACCATGGGACGGATTTGCGCGATTAATTCGCGGGCGATGGCGACTCCCTCGGCGCGGGCGGAATCCCCGTCATTCGCATGCCGCATGCGCTCCATGAATTCGGCGGGCACGGGCACGCGCAGTTCGTTCACCAGGAATTCGGCGTTGCCGAGACTCAGCAACGGCCAGATGCCGGCCACGATCGGGATGCGGAATTGTTGGGCGCGCTTGAGGAAGGCCTCGATCAGGTTCAGATCGAAGATGGGCTGGGTGATGGCGAACTCGGCGCCCGCCGCTGCCTTGGCTTCGAAGCGCCGCAATTCCCGATCGAGATCCAGCGCTCCGGGATCGGCGGCGACGCCGATTAACAAGCTGGTCTGCGATCCTAGCGCATGGCCGCCCAGGTCGCAGCCGCGATTCAGTTGGCCGGCGATGCGCACCAGGCCGATGGAATCGACGTCGAAAACGGGAGTCGCGTCGGGGTACATGCCCATACGGGGCGGGTCGCCGGTGATGCACAACAGATTACGGACTGCGGCGGCGTGGGCGCCGAGCAGGTCGCTCTGGAGGCCGAGCACGTTGCGGTCGCGGCAGTTGAAATGCAGCACAGCTTCGATACCGGCATGTTGCTGGATCAACTCGCAGGCTACCTGGGCGCTCATGCGGGCGCTGGCGCGAGGCCCGTCGGGAACGTTGACGGCATCGAAACCCGCGGCCTTGGCCTGGCGCGCGGCGGCGATTTCCTGGGTTGCGTCGGCGCCGCGCGGCGGCAGGATTTCCACCAAAGCTACGAACCTGCCTGCGGACAGCCTGGCGGCGAGAGCGCTTTTTTGCGCCAGCGGAACGGGCTCCATCACTTGAGACTGAGGTTGAAGCGGGGGCTGAGGCGGGGCCAGTGGCTCCTCCACGATGACTGAATGTGGGTGTTCCGGCGCGTCGAATCCTTGCGCCTGGCGGCGGATCTCCGCGTGGATGGCTTGGATGTGCTCGGGCGTGGTGCCGCAGCATCCGCCCACGATCTTCACGCCTGCCTGCTTGAACCGGCGCGCATACTCGGCCATATATTCGGGCGAGCACAAATACACGTTGCGCCCGTCTACGGACACCGGCAAACCGGCGTTGGGCATGGCGCACAGGAGTTTGTTGGTGTGCCGGGCCATGGTCTCGATGGTGTCGAGCATCACGCGCGGGCCGGAGGAACAATTCAGGCCCACAATGTCGACCGGCATTTGATCCAGGGCGCGCGTGAACTCGGCGGCGGAGGCGCCATTTTCCAGGCGGGCGTCGTCTTCGATGCTGACCAGCACAGCGACGATCAGTTCGTCCGCGCTGATTTCACGGGCGGCGCACACGGCTTGATTCAGCTCATTCAAGTCGCGGAAAGTTTCGAGCAGCAACAGATCGATGCCGGCTTCGATCAGCGCGGCGATTTGCTCCCGGAAGACGGCTCGCGCTTCCTCGGGGCTGACTTGTCCCAGCGGCTCCAGGCGCGCGCCCAGCGGTCCCACTGCGCCCGCGACGAAAGCTTGATCGCGTGCGGCTTCCCGGGCGATGCGCACTCCAGCGTGGTTGATGGCCCGGACTTTTTCGGCGAATCCGAAGGGCTGCAGGCGCTTGCGATTGGCGCCGAAGGTGTTGGTCTCCAGAATCTCGGCGCCGGCGCGGACGTATTCCTGGTGCACATCGCGCACCATCGCGGGCAGCGACAGGTTCATCTCGTCGTAGCAGCGGTGCAGAAACGCGCGTTTGGCGTAGAGCATGGTGCCCATGGCGCCATCGGCCACCAGTACGCGTTGCCCCAGTACCTCGCGCAGTCGTCCGGCGCGGGTCTGCGGTGCGCTAACGGGCATGCGGTAGTCTCATGTGCTGTTGTTACGGTCTCCCCTTCAATCGGTCGCGCACAACGGACTTACGCGTGTGCGCTTCGCCATTCCGGAAAATGCTCCGGACGTGCGGCGCGGGAGTCCACGATCAGGTCCGCGACGCGGCTGCGCCTGCGCAGAAGCTGGTTGAGCAGCTTGTCGAGCGCGTCTTTGTTGCTTTCCAATGGGCTGCTTTCCAACGAGCCGCTCTCCAACCGGTTCCCCTCCAACCAGTTCTCCGGAATCTGTTTCACCGCCCGATCCACTACTTCTTCGGGAAAATGCCGGATGCGGCTGAGCCACGGCTCGAAATCCGCCAAACCCCGCACGGAACGGTACACCAGCGGCCTGAAGTACAAGCCCTGCAGAGGCGCTTCAATCAGCCGCCAGTGCGGTCCTTCGAATACAAATCCATTGTCCATCATTTGGGCCACAAAGCCCAAACGCGGGGTCGTGCTTGGAACGTGTGCCGTGGGGAAGCCGGGCAGCGGTTGGCGCAGGGATTCGCGGAGCCGCGCGCGGAAGAAGATGGACTGGCGGGCGTCGGCGTTGCCCATCCATTTGTCGAAGGCCAGCGCGCCGCGGAAGTCGGCCAGGTTCTCGACGCGGTCGAGGAGCGTGTCGGGCAGGAAATCGTACACGACCGTGCGCGAGGGATCGCCCGGGTACTGCGAGCCGAAGTGCCAGCCCGGCTCCACCGGCGCGCGTCCGCTGCCGAGTTGGAAGTGCACCTCGGGGTTTTCGTCAAGGAAAAGCTGGCTGACGCGTACCAGGGCGGTGCGGGGCGCGGCTAGCCCCAAGTAATCCAGGAACGCCGAGGCGATCCATTCGTTCACCAGAATGCGCCCGTGCTGGGGATTGTTGCGGAACTTGACGACGTAAAAGCCGCCGTCAGAGGCTTCGAGCAGGTGGGCCTGCGCTCCGCCGCGCATTTTCCGGATGAAGCGGCGGGCGTCTATCGGCATCTCGCGGGGGCCATGCGTGGGATGGGCGGCCCGTCGGTGCTGCGCAATCGGGTACCCTAGAAGATTATATGCCGGATGAAAAGGAACCCACTGCGCGTCCTGGGACGAGCAAGGAAGAAGTCGCCTTGGAACTGATGCGCTTCATTGCCACCACCACCGGATTCGGGCGCGCCGGAACGGGCGCCGGGTTCGGCGGCAAGTCGCCTAAGACTCCCGAGGAGCAAGTGGAGGCGCTGCTGCAGCTTTACGAGCGGTGCCGGACGGTGGTGGATAAATCGTAAAGACAACCAACTCTCGCTAAGGCGCGAAGACGCAAAGTCCTTTGGTCTTGTCCTTTGCGCCTGGGCGTCTCGGCGAGAATTACTGCACGGTGATACTGAACGGCGGGGCGGTGCCGAATACCACTGAGGGGTTTGGCCCGGTGCCGGGGGGTACCAGAACGTTCACCTGCAGCAGGCCCTGGGCCCAACTTACGAACGCTTCCGCGAATTGCGCGTTCACTCCGCCCACGGTGACGCTGGTGGGCAGGCTCTGCACGTTCGCGCCGGTCACGTAGAACGTGAAGTACTCGCCGGGATGGATGGGATCGGTCGGAGCCATCAGCAGCCATTGCCCCGCGCGGACCACCTGCACGATCACGTTGCCGGTGACGCTGTACTTGAACTCCACCGGGCCATCCGGCAGTACGTTGAACTGGAAGGGGCCGCTGGTGAAGGCTCCGTTGGCGTCCGTCCTCGTAACGGTCACCTGATGGGGTCCCAGCGATAGCCCAGAAGGCAATAGCAGATTGATCTGGCCGTCGCCGGCGTAGAGCAGCGGAACCGGCGCGCCGCTTTCCAGGTTGACGGTGCAGTTGCCCAACGACGTGGGATAGTTCACGGTTTGGGTGCTGGCCGTCTGGCAATGGAACTGGCCCCACAGCGTCATCAGCTTCAAGGCCACGGGACTGGTGTGGTCGCCGTTGACGTCGGTTAGGTCGGCCAAAATGGGCGGCGGCTGCACGGACAGGACCAGGGGAAGTGGGTCGCTCTGCGCGGCTGCGTCCACCACGACCACCACCTGGCTTCCGTTGGTGAAACTCGGGACGGTGGCGTCCACTTCCGTTGCGGTCGCGGAGGTCACGGTAAATGGTCCTTGCATGGTTGTGGAACCGGGAACCACCAGATATACGGCGGTGATTTGGTCGGCCAGGTTGACGCCCTTGACCACCAGTTGCCGGCTAGCGGTGTTCAACGTGGCGGAGGTCAAACAGGGCCGGAACAGGCGGTACAGGCCGTAGAACGTGCCGCTGCCATCCGTGGCTCCGCTGTCCTGCTTGGTGGCGAACTCCAGTTGGCAGCCGTGCGCGGTCACACCTTGATAGAAGGCCTTGGCGCCGGCTGCGGTATCCGGGAGGTTGGCCTTGGTGAGCGCCGAGGTCCAAGCGCCTCCGGTGTAATAGAGCAGGCTCTGGATGGGCCAGGCCGCGGTTCCATTTTTTAGGGCGTTACTCGAGGTGGCGAAGGGCAAAACACCCGCGATCGCCAGATTCCCGCTAACGGTGAACGTGCCCAAGGCGGTTTCATTGGGGGTTCCCACGGCGCTTTCGTAGATGGTGGTCCACCCGCTTCCATTCTCCAGCGGCTGATTCCCTTGCTGTAAGAATTCGTTCGGTGTGGGTTGGTTGAATAAAGTCCCGCTGGGGACGTTGCCCCAGGACATGTAGAACGAGTTCATTTCAACCGAAGACCGGAAGAATGTCGTCAACAAGAGATTGGGGGCCCATTTTTGCACCGGCGGGAAGTTCGGGCAATCCGGGTTAGTCGAGGTACACGCGCCCGCCTGTTTGGCGATCGGGTACGGGTTGGGTCCTCCCTGGAGGTTCAGATCGATGCGATCCACCACGGAGTTTTGGATGTAGACGAGCCCGCCGTGGCTTGCGGTGTGGTCGAAGGTGAAGCCTCCCATGCCCCAGGGCGTGTCGATCATGGTGGAGGTCTGGCGGCCGGTGTACCAGACGTTGAAAACGCCGGGGCTGATGAGCTCGCACAGCGCGTAGAAGTTGGCGTTGGCAGCGCCGCCGGTGGCCGCTTCGATGTAAATGAACTCGCGCCCGTCGCTGTTCTGGTCCATGGGTCCGGCGGCGGTCAGCGTGCCCTTCAGCACCGGGTTGCCGACCTGATCGGTGCGGTTGATGGTGACGGCATCGCCCACGCCTGCGGCCCGTTCCAGGGTCTGGTAATTGCGATAGCGGAACGCGGCCACGTGGTTGAACCCGGGCGTCAAGCTCGCGGGAAGCACGGTGGTGAAGTACAGATTAGTGGGACCGGGCCGGACGGTCGAACTGATGTAGCGTCCAAAGGCGCTGGCTCCGGGCACGGTGATCGACGTGGAGGGAATCGCCAGGCGCCCGGCGTTGCCTAGCTTGGGGTCGCCCTCGGCGATCACGGGGACGAACGGGCCGCCCGCGACGTTGTCTCGGCACACCAGAGTGGCCTTGCCGCCGGCGATCACGATGGGACAAGTATGGCCCTCTGTTCCCCACATGTTGTCGGTGAGGTCGGTGACGCCGGAGGGCAGGTCGGAGGTGATGTTTTTACCCCAAAACCACTGGCCCACGGTGAAAGTCTGGGTTTGGGCAAGAGCTGAAACGCCTAGAAGAAAACCCCAGGCGGGGACAGAGAACAGACGGGACATTTCCACCTTTCCAGTATGAGCCAGCAAAACCCGTGGTGGAAGGTCCACCCGGTGGCGGAGTCACCGTACTGTCCTGAGGGTCCGCCAACGTCTTGCGGCTGACTGGGGAAGCGGCACCCCCTCCGGCCGCTTCCGCGAACTTAGAGAACCTACTTCTTGCGCTTCTTGGCGGCTTTCTTCGCCGCCTTCTTGGGAGCTGCCTTTTTTGGCGCTGCCTTCTTGGGCGCTGCTTTTTTGGGGGAGGCTTTCTTGGGAGCGGCCTTCTTGGCTACCTTCTTCGGGGCGGCTTTCTTCGCTGCTTTCTTCGCCACCGCTTTCTTCACTGCCTTTTTAGGAGCGGCCTGTTTGGCAGGGGCTTTCTTTGCCGGTGGGGGCGCGGCTGCTTTGGCCACTGCCTTCTTGGGAGCGGCCGCTTTGGTAGCGGGTTTTTTCTCCGGCGCCGCCGGCGTTGCCGAGGGCGCGGGTTCGGGGGCCGCTACCGGTATGATCACGGTTTCCGTAATCGTGAGGATTTCTTCGTCGTCCTCATCCCCATAGTCGCCGATGTCCTCGCCGACGTCGAGAGCTTCCTCTTCGTCGAAATCGTCCATATCGTCGACAGAAAGTCGATACTCAATCATTCAGTCTGCCTCCTGTTGTGTACCGCGCAGTAAGAACCGCTTTGAACTACAGGCTTTGCAGCCCCAGTCAAGACCTAGAATATCGCGTTTTATTCAGAAGGCAAGAAAAAATGCGTGTGCGAAGCACAATCTGTCGCGAGAGGCGGTGCAGCCACGTGTTGTAAAGACGCGTGCGCGGCGTCCAACGTTTCCTCAAGCGCCGGAGACGTGGTGTACACCGGGCCGGGCGGCGCCTTTGTGCGCGGCCGCCGACGCCGAAGCGGTGTGCGCCGCGGTTGCCGCTTTCACCGGAGCGTGGGGCCGGTTGGCGGCTCCGTTGGTGGGCGCACCGGCTTTAGCGGGCGGCTTTGCGGCGGTCTTTTGCGCCGGAGGAGCCTGCTTGACCGCCGCGGGGGGAGTGGCATTCAAGGCCGCCGTTTTCGACGGCGCGCCTTTGGCCGAGGTCTTGGCCGCCGGGGCCGCTGCTGGCGGATGCACTAGCGGTTTCGCTGCCGTTTTGGCGGCCGGCTTGGCAGCGACGCGATCTCCCGGGTAGGACACGGGAACAGCTACCAGGTTGCCGGCCTCCGGGAGTGAATTACCGTTGACGCTGCCGATCAGCGTCGGGGTTGTGCCGTAACGCTTGCCGATGGTGGCGAAGGTGTCGCCCGGTTCGACGCGGTGCAAGCGCCAGGAATCTCGGTGGCTGGTGGGGACAACGGTAAAAGCAGCTTCCAACTGGGGCAGGGTACCCGTGGGTACGTGCAGGGCATAGCCGGCGGGCGCGATGGTGTGCAGCACCGCCGGGTTCAATTCTTTGATCTCGCTCACCGGACGGTCCAGCGCGGCGGCTACCAGCGCCAGATGGGTGGCGCTGGCCACCTGTACGGTCTCATATTCGAGCGGAGGCGCAAATTCCACATTATCCAGGCCGTAGTCCTTGGCGTTCTTGCCGATGATGGTCATGGCCAGGATCGCCGGGACGTAGTTGGCGGTCTCTTGGGGCAGCACGCCCATGCGGCGGAGGGTCCAAAAATCCGCGTAGCCTGTGCGGGCCACCGCATGATCGATGCATTGGGGGCCGCAGTCGTAAGCCGCCATCGCCAGGTACCAGTCCCCGAAATGCGAGTACAGATCGTGCAGGTGGCGGGCGGCGGCGCGGGTGGCCTTCTCCGGGTCCATGCGATCATCGGTATAAGGAGTCTGATCCAGACCGTATTCCTTGCCGCGGAATTTGGCGAATTGCCACAGGCCCACGCACAGCTTGTTGGACATGGCTCGCGGCTGGAAGCCGGATTCGGCCTGGGCCAGGAAGATCAGCTCCTGGGGCACGCCTTCCTCGGCCAGGATGCGCTCGATCATGGGCTTGTAGCGGCCCGAGTAGCGCAGTCCGGCTGCGATGATGCGCTTGCCGCGCTCGGAGCTGAAGTAATTGATGAAGCTGATGACGGCGTCGCTCTCTTCCAGAGGCAACTGCGACGCGGTGGCCTGAATCTGTTCTTTCACCCGGCCGCGCAGGCTTGGCTCCACGGGGAAGGTAGATTCCAAGATCTCATCCAGGGGTCGCTTTTCGTAGGACACCTTGTCGCCCGAGTCGGTTGGGTTCTGCTGGTCCAAATCGTATTTGTAGATGCTGTCGGTCAACTCTTCCAGGCGGCGCTCGAGCTGGGTCCGGTCGCCGAGGTTCTCTGGAGCGGCGAGCAAGATTTCAATGGCCCGATTGAACTCGCGGCGCGACTCGGCGGTCCGGCCTTCCTGCAAGGCTCGCTTGCCCGCGTTGAAATGCTCGTCGGCCTGGCGGATGACAAACTCCCCGTCGCTGGGGCGGGGCAGGGAGGGCAGGGGGCTGGAGGGTTTCTCGAAGGCGTACAGATCCAGGGTTGGAAGGGAGCTAGGAAGGCGCGGCGGCTCTGCCAATGGCTCCGGCGCGGCGATCTTGGTGGCGCGCACGGGCGGTATGAAAAAACTACGGAACTGCTGCTTCGGCGGGGTCGTGGTGACGCAACTGGCCATCAAGAGGACGGCCCCGGTTGTTAGCCCAGCGGATACCCAAGCCCGGCGCTGTTCGGATCTGCACATTCCGATATGGGGACAAGTTTAACAGAATCATGACGGTCCCAGTCAACCTAGGGCAAATCTCCGATGTGGGTTAGGGTCCGACCAGCGCCTTGCTGGGGTTGGCGCCTGAAGAAACGCAACGCGGAGGCTACTGGGACGTAGGCGTCCGTATGCGACAATTCGGACATGGCGGACAAAACCCACGGACAGCGGCTGGACCGGCTGGAGCAGGTGGTGCAGATTCTCGCCGAGGACCAGCTTTCGCTCCAGAAGCTGATCGCCGAACTGGCTAGGGAGACCCGCCGGGGTTTCGACCGGGTGGCGAAGCAGGCCGAGGAAACGGATCGCCGCATGCGCGAAACCGACGAGCGGATTCGTCAGACCGACGAACGCATCGACAAACTGGCGCGCCGGGCGGACGAGCGTTCGCGCCAGATTGACGAACGCATCGACAAGCTGGTCGTGGCCATCGGCGAGTTCATCAACCAATCCAAGCGCCCTCGGGCCTGACGCTGTGTGGAAGGTGTTTGCCGCGGAAGATGTTCGCCGGCTTGCGCGCGGGTTGGTTGCCGCCAGGCCGCGTAGCACGCTACCTTAGAATTTAGAATCGTCGCCCCGTAGCGGCCCAGAAGTTCCCTCATGCTTAAAGCCAAAGTAGAAGCACCAGACGATCTGAATCCCCAGGAAACCTCGGAGTGGTTGGAGGCCCTGGACGAAATCATCGACCAAACCGGACCGGACCGGGCCGGCTACTTGCTGGAGCGTCTGATCGAACGCGCCGCCAACCTTAGCGTCCAGGTTCCGCTGCGCTGGAATACTCCGTACTGCAACACCATCCCGCCGGAAGAGGAAGTCGCCTATCCGGGCAACCGCGTCCTGGAACGCACCATTAAGAGCCTGGTCCGCTGGAACGCCACCGCCATGGTGGTGCGGGCTAATAAATATGACGCCGGGATCGGCGGGCACCTGGCTACCTACGCGTCCCAGGCGACCATGATGGAGGTTGGGTTCAATCACTTTTTCCGCGGCTCCTATCCGGGGCCGGATGGGCAGCCGCAGCCTGGCGATTTCGTGTACTTCCAGGGGCACGCTTCGCCGGGAATGTACGCCCGCGCCTTCATTGAGGGGCGGCTGGACGAGAAGCATCTGGAGAATTTCCGGCACGAGCTGCGGGAGCACCCGGGGCTGTCGTCGTATCCGCACCCGTGGCTGATGCCGGACTTCTGGCAGTTCCCGACGGTATCCATGGGCCTGGGGCCGATCTGCGCCATCTACCAGGCGCGGTTCATGAAGTACCTGGAGAATCGCGGCATCATTCCGGCATCCTCGCGCCGGGTTTGGGCGTTCCTGGGCGATGGTGAATGCGACGAGCCGGAATCGCTGGGCGCGCTGACCCTGGCTTCACGCGAGAAGCTGGACAACCTGATTTTTGTGGTCAACTGCAACCTGCAGCGGTTGGACGGGCCGGTGCGCGGCAACGGGAGCATCATTCAAGAGCTGGAGGCGGCCTTCCGCGGCGCCGGCTGGAACGTGATCAAGTGCCTGTGGGGTTCCGGTTGGGATGAACTGTTCGCTCGCGACACCACCGGCATTTTGCTGAAACGCATGCACGAGTGCGTGGACGGCGAGTATCAGGCGTTTCGAGCTAACGACGGCGCTTATCTGCGCAGGGAGTTTTTCGGCAAGTATCCGGAGCTGCTCAAGCTGGTCGAGCACATGAGCGACGACCAGATCTGGGATCTGCGCCGCGGCGGGCACGATCCGGTCAAGGTCTATAACGCCTACAAGCGCGCCGTCGAAACCAAGGGCCGGGCCACAGTGATCCTGGCCAAGACCGTCAAGGGCTACGGAATGGGCGAGGCGGCCGAGGGCCGGATGGGCGCGCATCAGCAGAAAAAGCTGACCGATACGGACCTGTCCAAGATGCGCGAGCGTTTCAACATCCCTATCACTGAGGAAGCCGTACACCACATCGATTTCTTCCGCCCGGCGGAAGACTCTCCAGAAATGCGCTATTTCCGCGAGCGCGTCCAGGCCATGGGCGGGCATTTGCCGTCGCGCACCGTGAAACCGATTCAGATCGCTGCGCCGCCGCTGGAGTATTTCCACGACTCTCTGGCCGGGTCGAAGGGACGTGAAGCCTCCACTACGGTCGCTTTCGTCAACCTGCTGAAGAACCTGATTAAGCATCCCGAGCTAGGTAAGCTGACAGTGCCCATCGTCCCGGATGAAGCGCGCACGTTCGGCATGGAGTCGATGTTCCGCGAGGTCGGCATCTACGCCAGCCAGGGCCAGCGCTACAAGCCGGTCGACGCCGCCATGCTGATGTATTACAAGGAGGCGCAGAACGGCCAGATCCTGGAGGAAGGCATCACCGAAGCCGGTTCCATGGCTTCCTGCATCGCCGCGGGGACGGCTTACGCCAACTACGGCGTGCCCATGATCCCGTTCTTCATTTACTATTCGATGTTCGGCTTCCAGCGCGTGGGCGACCTGATCTGGGCGTTCGCCGATGCGCGCGGCAAGGGCTTCCTGCTGGGCGGCACTGCCGGGCGCACGACGCTGAACGGCGAGGGACTGCAACATGAGGATGGGCATTCGCCCCTCCACGCGTCCACTGTCCCTACATGTGCCGTTTATGATCCGGCCTATGCGTACGAACTGGCGGTGATCATTCAGGACGGAATCCGTCGAATGTATCAAGAGATGGAAGACCGCTTCTACTACATCACGGTGTACAACGAAAACTACGTGCAGCCGCCGATGCCGGAGCGCGAGGGAATTCGCGACGGGATACTGAGCGGGATGTACAAACTCCGGCCGGCCGAGACCGGCCCGGCGGCAGCGCAGTTGTTCGGCAGCGGGTCGATCCTGAACGAGGCTCTGCGGGCCCAGCAGATCCTGGCGGAGAAATACCACATCGCCGCGGATGTGTGGTCCGTCACCAGCTATAACGAGATGCGCCGCGAGGCGCTGGCCACCGAGCGCTGGAATCGCTTGCACCCGGCGGTCGCGGCTCGGGTTCCCTACGTGATCCAAGCTCTAACGGGATCGAACGGTCCGGTGATCGCGTCGAGCGATTATATGAAGGCCGTGCCGGATCAACTGTCGCCGTGGTTGGGCGAACGTCTGAACACGCTCGGCACCGACGGCTTCGGACGGAGCGAGAGCCGCGAGTACTTGCGGCGCTTCTTCGAGATCTCGGCGGAGGCCATCGTGCAGGCCACTCTAGCCGCGTTGGCCCGCGAAGGCGTGGTCAGCCGCGAGATCGCCGCTCAAGCGGTGGCGGATCTGGGTTTCGATCCGGAAGCGAAAGATCCGGCGCGGCGATAGAGGAGCCGCGAGCCGACGGCCGGGTGTTGATGTTAGATGGACAAGGTCAACCTACGAGACAAGTTTGCCCTTTTCAACGACCACTTCAAGCCTCGAGTGGCCGGGGAACTTAACGGGCAACACGTAAAACTGGTGAAGTTCACGGGCCCGTTCGTGTGGCATCATCACGATGCCGAAGACGAACTGTTCCTGGTGGTGAAGGGCCGCTTTCGAATGGAATTCCAGGACCGTGAGGTGTGGATCGAAGAGGGCGAATTTCTGATCGTTCCCCGCGGCGTGGAACATCGCCCCGTCGCCGAAGAAGACGTTCACGTGTTGTTGTTCGAGCCTGCGGCCACCCTGAACACCGGCAACGTGCAAAACGACCTGACCGTTCAAACCTTGGATCGCATTTGATCGTCCGCCCGCTCCGGGCTCATAATCGCATTTGTCCGGTTGACACGCGCACTTTAATCTGGCACGCAGAACAACGTTTTCGCGGTACAGTTCGTCACGAGCTTCCGCGCCGTCTCCATTACGAGAGACTGAAGGGCGCGAGAGCGGCGTACGCGTTTCGAGAGAGTGGACTGTAGGCGCTATGCTTGGACCGGGTAGTGCTGGTCCAGCCACTTTTCAATCTTTTCTCTTTGAGCGGTCAACACGACGCGTTGCCACTTGACCACGCCCGTGCGCTCACTGTACTCGGCCATGACGTAGGAACCCTCGTTGAGCACCTGTATGCGGCCGTCCGGCTTGGCCCGTTTAAAATGGAACGCAGGAAGTGTGGGTTGGTCTTTTCGCATCTGGTACTAGGATAGCAGGCAGGGTAGTTCCGCGTGAAGGTGGAAAACGCGCTATACTGAAAATGTATCGGAAGTCAAATCGCGCCCCTCTGTTTTTCACGTTCCTGCCTGGCTCGCTGATTCCCGCTTCTTAACTAACGAATGAATACCTTTTCCGACCTTCCTCTTTCCAGTGTCCTGCAGACTAACCTGGCCCGCAATGGATTCGTCCAACCCACGCCAGTGCAAGCGCTGGCGATCCCTCAACAGCTCGCCGGCCATGATCTCGTGATCACGGCGCAAACCGGCACGGGTAAGACGCTGGCGTTTCTCCTACCGCTACTGGAGCGACTGCTGCAGCACACCCCCTCGCCCGCCGGGCGTGCGCTGATTCTGAGTCCTACGCGGGAGCTGGCCATACAGATCAGCGAATGTTTCTCGCAACTGGCGGACGGAACGGGACTGCGCGCCGCCGTGGTAGTCGGTGGTTTGAATGAGCAAACCCAACTGCAGGCGGTTCGCAAGGGCGCACAGGTGCTGGTTGCTACGCCGGGGCGCCTCGCGGATTTCCTGGACCGCAAGCTCGTAAAACTGGGCGCGGTTCATACACTCGTATTGGATGAGGCCGACCGGATGCTCGACATGGGTTTCCTGCCCACCATCCGCAAAATCCTGGCGGAGCTGCCCGTGGGACGTCAAACTGTGTTTTGTTCGGCGACCATCGAGTCCTCGGTGGCGCATCTGATCAATGTGCATTTAAGGAACCCGGTGCGGATCGCCATCGGTTCCACCACCAAGCCGGCCGAGCAAATCGATTTGCACCACTATGAAGTCGAGCAGGACCACAAGCTGGGGCTGCTCGAGAATATGCTTCGGAAAGACGGGGGCTCGTTCCTAGTGTTCGCCCGCACCAAGCACGGAGCCGATCGCCTGGCGAAGAAGCTGGTACGCAGCGGATCGAAAGCCGCGGCGATTCATGGCGACCGCACGCAGAATCAGCGTAATCTGGCGCTGCGCGGATTCCAGGAAGGCAGCTATCGCGTGTTGGTGGCTACCGACGTCGCCGCGCGCGGAGTGCACGTTGAGGGAATTGCGCACGTGGTCAACTACGATCTCCCGCAGGTGCCCGAGGATTTCATTCACCGGGTGGGCCGGACGGGCCGCGCCGGACTTCGCGGTACGGCCTCGACCTTCAGTACGCGCAGCGAGCGCGGTGAGATCCGCAAGATCGAACGGATGCTGGATCTCCAACTGACATCCCGCCCGCTGCCATCAGGACTGGAGCGGGAGTTGCCGCCCTCCGGCGGAAGAACCCCGATCCCGTTTAGGGAACCGCATTCAAAGATTCGCCAGACGCGCAGCTTTAGCCCCAAGGGCCAAACGTGGCGCCGCAAGCGCGCCTGACGTCGGCTAAACGCCAGGGACCAGAGTTTGGAACCGATGGTGCGAACGGGGAGGGTCGAACTCCCATGCCCTTGCGGGCGCTGGAACCTAAATCCAGTGCGTCTGCCAGTTCCGCCACGTTCGCGCGAGGAGTGTGCTGGTAGGGAGACTGTTGGTATTATACCGTTCCGCGCGATTGGCTTTCCCGGCATCACCGCGCGTAAGCTGCTGCGGCTCGCAGACGTTCCACCGGTTGTGACGGCAGCAAGCGCGGAGTGTTCCGGCCACAGCCGCATGGCGAACCCACCACGTACCCGTCTATCTGGAGGCCTGGCGATTCGATATGCAGCCCGTCGTGCGCGGCGCATTCGGTGGCGAGCAAGACTCCGCGCGGTCCGATCACCTGCTCAAAGATGGGCACATGGAACGCTCGCCATAACCGCTCGCGGTCGTCGGCGCCTAAGGGAACGAACTCGATGGCTCCCGCGCGATCCGATCGGTGCAATACAACCACCGCGTGCGTCGGCGCGATTCCCGGCCGCTCCCTTACGGAGTTAGTCAGCTCCTCGATCTGCTGCCAGGACACCGCGATCGCCTGCGGCGCGAAGCGCTCCAGTTCATTCCGGAGCTGGTCTTCAAGCCTGCTTTTGAGCAGGTGTGGCTCGAAGACCCGTACCCGGGGATCCGTGCTCCGGGTAGCGAACCACGGCTCCAACACCGCTGTGCGAGGAACCGGTTCGCTGGGATATCGGAACTTGGCCTTACGCCGATGCCAGCTTAGGAATACCTTCACGCCTATGACGTGCGGCTAGCGGCTCAAAATTCTCAGCAAGTTTTGTCCGAAAATCGCCCGGGCGTGGGAAGCGCTCACATCGAGTTCATACAGCGCGCGGGCCTGCTGTTCGAAAATGGCCTGATGCCAGCCACGCGGGAAGTACGAAGAGTCGGTCCCAAACAGCAGCCGCGCCGGACCCACCACATCCAGGGCCCGCCGGAACACCTGTCTTAGATCCAGACGCGACTCTTGATATTTCATCCATTGATTCGAGCTGGACGTGTCCAGGTACACGTTGGGACACTGGTCGGCTAACATCAGGGCCTCGCGAAAATATCCGGCGCCGAAATGCGGCACCACGATAGGAACATCCGGATAGCGCAACGCCACGGCATGCACATCGGTCGGATTGGAATAGCGCAGATCGAACAGCGATGGGAGATCCAGCTTGTCGCGCACGCCAACCCGCAAAACGCCGCAGTGAACGAGCACCGCACGCTGATTTGTCTGAGCCCAGTCAAACACGGGCCGCACGCTCTCGTCATGCAGCGAGTACCGGTGCATGGCCGGAAACAAACACACGACACGCACCTCTGAAAATGTTTCAGGATGCCATTCCCTCGGGTTGACCATGGCGTAGGCGGCGAACCGCTCCGGGAACGCCCGCACCGCGGCCGTGACCGACGATTCATCCCCCGGAACGCTGGCGATCAGAGCCGCTCCAGCGACTCCGTACCGGTCCAGTTCGTGGACCCACGTTTCGGCGAGCCGTTCCGGTTCCTGCGCTGGAAGCTGCCAACCCAGCTTCTGCTCGGCGGCTTCCCAGCTCAACCCGGGTTTTTGCGCGACCAGCGTGCTAAAGAACCGGTGGGAGAAAAAATGGACGTGCGCATCGCGGACCTCCAGGGGCCCCCACGGCGACTCGCACATGCGCCCGGCAGCGTCCGTCATGGCAGACGCGCGACGCTGGTGAGTCCGCTCGATAGCGCCAGTTGCGTCAATCCGGCCACATTGTTCACGTGCAATTTGCGCATCATGGTTTTGCGGTAGCTGCGCACGGTTTGTTCGCGCAGATCCAGCATCACCGCGATTTCCTTACTGGTCTTGCCTCCGGCCACCAGCCGCAGCACTTGCAATT
This sequence comes from Bryobacteraceae bacterium, assembly GCA_035604115.1. GTDB lineage: Bacteria > Acidobacteriota > Terriglobia > Bryobacterales > Bryobacteraceae > Palsa-187. The sequence goes on from DATNJC010000063.1 coordinate 20,024, forward strand.
CGCGCGGTGAAAGCTGAGCCAGGGCGGGCGGAGCCGGGTTCGACTCCAAGTCGCCGCTTTGAATGCGCTGCAGCAGGCGGTCCGACACTTGCGGGCTCATGTACATCCCGCCGGCGGCCACCATGCGCAGCGCCTCCAGCAGGTCCGCGTCGGAGGCTTTCTTCAGGATGAAGGCGCGCGCCCCCGCGCGGATGGACCCGACCACGGAATGCTCGTCGTCGTACATCGACAACATGACGATCCGGCAGTCGGGCATGACGCGGAGGATTTCCACCGTGCTTTCGGTCCCGCTGAGACCGGGCAACCCGATGTCCATCAACACCAGATGCGGGCGCAGGCGCTTGACTATCTGAACCGCGTCGGTTCCATTTTCCGCCTCGCCGACCACGTGAAAGTCCTTCGCCCGACCCAGAATGGCTTTCAGGCCATCGCGCATGATCTTGTGATCATCCACCAGTAGGACGTCGAAAGGCATAACGAATGAGAACAATTGTATCCTGTTTTGTTGCAAGCGTCATGGACAAGCCTTGGGCTTCCGCGACCTGGCGTGCCGCGCGAAGCGCTTTCACGCGCCCGCGCGTCCGTCCGTTGTCCACGATCCGGATCGATACCTGGTGCGCTCCCTTCGCGGTGATGGCGATCCGAGTCGCCGCGAACGGGCCTGCGGTGGCCGCGACGGCCGCGTGCACTGCTTCGTACAACGCGCACGCCGCGTCAACAGGCAGCTCCCCGGCGACTTTGTAATTCAGCTTGATGGCGATGCCGGGATGCGCGGCGGCCGTCAACTCCGCCAGCCGCTCCAGCGCGTTCTTCAATCCGCCCCGCAACACCGGCGACGGCGCCAGTTCCTGGCTCACGGCGCGGATGCGCTCATAGGCTTGATCCAGAATCGCGCTGATCCGCTCGATGTCTCCCTCAATTCGGGGGTGATCCATGCGCAGCAACTGCAAGTGCAGGCCGGCCGCCGAAAGCAGTGGTCCAACGTCATCGTGCAAGGCGCGTCCGGACCGGGCGGCTGCCCGCTGGACCAGCGTGTACAAATCCGCCACGTTGTCGTCCTTGGACTTGGCCATGAGTGGCACAGGTTTTAGCCTGAGAAAAGGAAGGTCAGCGTTTGCGCTTCAGTACCCGCCGGGCCGCGGCAGCGACATCCTTGCCGCGCAAGCCGTACTTGTCCAGCAATTGATCCGGCGTCGCCGACTCCGCGTAGGTATTCTGGATGCCCACGAACTCCATGGCCGCCGGCTGCGTTTCCGCCACCACTTGCGCCACGCGAACGCCCAGGCCGGCATCCGCCAAATGTTCTTCCGCCACCACGATCGCGCCGGTCCCCCGCGCCGCGCGCTCAATCGCGTCGCGGTCCAGCGGCCGGATGGTGTGCATGTCGATCACCCGCGCGGAGATTCCTTCAGCCTCCAATTCCTGCGCGGCGCGGATGCACTCGGCTACCATCAGTCCCGTTCCTATGAGCGTCACATCGGTTCCTTCGATCAACTCGATAGACTTGCCGATGACGAACTCCTGGTCCGCCGTGTAGATGATCGCCACCTTAGGCCGGCCCGCGCGGAGGAACACCGGGCCGACGTGCGCTGCGGCCGCTTTCACCAGCTTCATCGTCGAGACTTCGTCGGCCGGGCACAGCACTGTGAAGCCGGGCAGGGAACACGCCAGGCTCAAATCCTCGATGCTCATCTGGGACGGGCCGTCTTCTCCGATGGAGATGCCGCTGTGGGTCCCGACGATCTTCAGATTCACGTTGGGATACGCGGCGGTGACCCGCAGTTGCTCGAATCCTTTGTTCAGCAGGAACACCGAAAAACTCGATGCGAACGGAATTTTGCCCGCCGACGCGAGGCCGGCGCCGATCGCCACCATGTTCGCCTCCGCGATCCCGCACTCAAAAAACCGGTCCGGAAATTCCTTGGCGAAACCCGCCGTGTAGGTGGATTTCGAAAGATCCGCGTCCAAGGCCACCACGTCGGGGTTTTCGCGTCCCAGTTCCACCAGCGCCTTGCCGAAAGCCTCGCGTGTGGCGGGCCCCAGTTTCAGTTCGAATTTCGTCGTGACCGCCATTACGCAAGCTCCTGCAAGGCCCGCGCGCATTCTTCGCGCGTCGGCGCCATGCCGTGGAATTTCGGATTGTTCTCCATAAAGGACACGCCCTTGCCCTTGATCGTGTGGGCCAAGATGCAGGTGGGTTTCCCCTTCACCGACGACGCCTCGCCCAAGGCGCTTTGTAATGCGGCGATGTCGTGGCCGTAAATTTCCATCGCGTGCCAGCCGAAGCTGCGCCACTTTTCGGCCAGCGGTTCCAGTTCCATGATGTCCTTGACGAAGCCGTCCAACTGAATCTTGTTGTAATCCACGATCGCCACCAGATTGTCGACTTTATGGAACGCGGCGAACATGGCGGCTTCCCAGATCTGGCCTTCCTGGATTTCGCCGTCGCCCAGCACCACATACGTTCTGGATTTGCTGCCGTTCAATCGCGCCGCCAGCGCCATGCCCAGCCCGACCGACAAACCCTGGCCCAGCGAGCCGGTCGAGGCCTCGAGAGCCGGCAGAAACCGCATGTCGGCATGGCCTTGGTAGATCGACCCCAGCTTGCGCAGCGTCATCAGTTGATCCGCGGGGCAGTAGCCGCACTCGGCCATCACCGCGTACAGCAGCGGGCAAGCGTGGCCTTTGGACAAAATGAAGTGGTCGCGGTCGGGCCACTTGGGGTTGGCGGGGTCGTGCCGCATAGTGTCGAAAAATAGCGTCACCAGGATTTCGGCTTCCGAAAGCGATCCGCCCGGATGGCCAGAGCCGGCCTCCGTGATCATCTCGATGGCTGTGCGGCGCATTTGCTTGGTGATCGCCGCCAGCTCGGTCACATCGCTGGTTTTGCGCATGGCTTTATTCACTTTAACATCTGACGTTACACTCGAATCCGCTACACTCGAAACCAATGTCCGCCGTCCTCGACGAGCTCGCTTCGCTCAAATCCCAATTCAACCCCGCCGCCGCCGGCCAGGTAGCGGAACTGCTGCGACGCCTCCAGAGAGCGCGGTTCGATGCGCCCGGCGATCTGGTCCGCCTCCATGAGATTGTGCTGTTCCTGCGCGCTTACCCTCACAGCCCCGAGACGCTCCGCCTGGCCGATCAGGTCCTTGCTTCCTTCGCCGAACGGCTGGACGGCCAGGATGCGGATTCGTTTGACGAGCCCGAAATCTCCGGCATGGCTGGAACCGCCGTCTCCAGCAACTTCAGTTTCGAAATTGCCCGAGGCCTAGCCGCCCGCTATCGCCAATCGCTGCACATCGACTGGGACAACTACCCGCACCCCGAACGCCTAGGCGCCGCGCTCGCCCGCGCGTTTCCGATGGCGGCGGAGCAGTGGACCGTCGAACCGAACGTCGACTGGCGTGCCTGGTTCACTTCGTCCGGCCTGACCCTGGCATGGCTGCTGGGGCACCTGGACCCACTGACCTACGATCTGCTCGAAATCCCTCTCTGCTGGGATCTGGGAAACAGTCCGGCCTCTCGCACGGCCGCGCGCCTACCCTTCCGTCGGGCCTTCTGTCACACCGGACCTTTACTCCGCCGCAGCGATGTGTCTCTCGATGCGGAATTAGCGGCCGCTCCGGTGCCCGTGGTGAAGCTGGCCCCGGCGCGTGCGCGAACCATCCTCAACCGAATCGCGGACAGCTCCGCCGCCCGGTACCGCGAGTTGTGGGGCTTCACGCACCCCGACGCAGCCCATGTGTATCACGCCGCGCTCGGCCGAGGCACGGACTTCTTCTTCTTCGGAGTGCCCAAGGCATTCCGCCTTCCCTTGCGCGCCTATCACTGCGGAATGTTCGTCAAGAACGGCGTGCCTATGGGCTACGTCGAGACGCTTTCGCTCTTTGAACGAGCGGAAGTCGGCTTCAACCTCTATTACACGTTCCGCGAGGGCGAGACCGCATGGCTCTACGCGCGGATGCTGAAGGTCCTGCACGAACACCTGGGCGTTACCGCCTTCTCAATCGATCCCTACCAGATTGGCCACGACAATGAGGAAGCTATCGCCTCGGGTGCGTTCTGGTTCTACCGCAAGCTGGGCTTTCGCCCGGCCAGCGCGGGAGTCCTGCGGCTCACGCAACGCGAAGAACGGCGCATCATTGCGACGCCCGGCTACCGCACCCCCGCGCCGGTTCTGCGCCGCCTAGCCCACGCGCCCCTGATTTACGGACCGCCGGAGGCCGATGCATGGGGCGAGTTCTCTCTCGAGCGGCTGGCGCAGCGCGCCGGTGCCCAAATCGTCCCCGGTTTCGACCGCGACAGCTTGGTCCGCGCTAAGAACGCTCCGGAAGAACGAAGCTATCTCCGGCTACTCCAGCACGACCCCGACTTGCGCCGTCGGGTTGTGACATGGGGCGCGAAGCCCGGCTCGGGCCGAGGAAAAAGATCGTCCATTTCCATAAAGCCCGCCCCCCGTCCAGCCGATAATCTCGGTCATGATGGAACGCCGAGCCGATGAGCGCGTTCAGGTTCAATTTGAAGCCCGAGTGACCGTTGTGGGCGATCGGAGCCATTCCGTCTTCGGTCGCGTATCGGACATATCCAGCTCGGGCCTCTGTGTGGTTCTCCCCTTCCAACTGGGGCGGGCGACACGGTGGAAATTGAGATCGCCGACAGCCTCCTGATCGGCCGCGTGATCTACTCCACGGCGAGCAACTCGCTATTTCGCACTGGAATCGAAGCCACGCGGGTGGCGTTGGGAGCGACCGTCCTAGCCGGTCTTCTCCAGAGAATTCTCATGGAGACGCTGCCCGAAGTACCCGGAATTGAGGCGACAGAGGCTCAATTCAGCTGATTTAGGTCCGTTGTTTATTTCAGAGCGTCCTCCAGCGCTGCGCCTACCCGCAACAGGACATCCTCCCGGCCCGGCGGTCCGATCAGTTGCATCCCGATAGGCAGGTCCGATTTGGAGCGCCCGCACGGCATCGCCAGCGCCGGCCACCCGAGCACGTTCAGCGGGCGTGCCAGCCGCGTGCAGGCGATGCGAACGTCTTCGCTCGCACCGTTGATCGTAACGCTCATCTCGCCGATGCTCGGCGGCAGCACCGGCGTCACGGGCGCGATCAGGCAATCCACCTCGGTCCACACCTTCGCGAAATCGCGCGCCAGCGCCCGGCGCAAGCGCTGCGCGTTTACGTAGTCGGTGGCTGGAATCAAGCGTCCCTGCTCGATCAGCGCCAGGACGTCGTCGCCGATATCTTCCCGGCGGGCCAAATACCGCTCGAAAATCGCGGACGCCTCCGACAACTGGATCACCCGGCCCACGACGTTCAAGGCCTCGGCATCCGGCAACCGCACCGGTGCGACTCGTGCACCCAGCGCCTCGGCCTTTCGTGCTGCCGCGCGCACAAGCTCGGCGACCTTCGAGTCCACACGATCGAAGAAGTAATTCTCCGGCACGCCCATGCGCGGCTTTTCCTCGGCTCCACTGGCGTGGCCCTCGGCCAGCGCTCCGAACAGCAGCGCCACATCCCGCACCGTTCCGGCGATGGGTCCCACATGGTCCAGCGTCACCGCGAGCGGCATCACTCCCGTGCGATCCACGCGGTCGTAGGTCGGCTTCAATCCCACCACGCCGCAGAAAGAGGCGGGAATGCGGATCGATCCGCCCGTGTCCGTGCCCGTCGCCCCCAACGCCATGCCCGCCGCGACCGCCGCGGCCGATCCGCCGCTCGACCCGCCCGGTATCCGCTCCGTGTCCCAGGGATTGCGCACGGCGCCGAAATGCGGATTGTTGGAGGTGACTCCGTAGGCCAACTCATGCATGCCCGCCTTGCCCACCGTAATCGCACCGGCCCGATCCAGCCGCGCCACCGCCGCGGCATCGCGATCCGGCACGAAGTCCGCGAAAATCCGCGAGCCGCCGGTGGTGCGCACCCCGGCGGTGTACAAGCAGTCTTTGTGGACCACCGGGATGCCGTGCAGCGGTCCGCGTATCTGGCCCGCGGCGATTTCCCGGTCCAGCTCGCCGGCGCGGTCGAGGGCGGCTTCCGCGGTGACCGTGATCAGAGCATTGATGCGTGGATTCAAACTCTCGATCTGAGCGAGCGTTTCCTGGGTCAACTCCCGCACCGACATGCGCCGCGCCCGCAGGGCCGCGCTGGCCGATTCGACGGTCATGCGGGGTCCGGCCCGTCCCATGCGAGCCCGTCGGGCGGAATCTCGCGCTGCAGCGGACGGAACGCGGCTTCGAGCGCCTCCAGCGGCGGAATCACCTGATCGAGAATCTCATTGGGCACGGGCGGATTCGCCGCGGCAGCCCGCGCTTTCCAGTCGCTGATGTTCGTATGAAGATACAATGCTAAGTCAATATACAATCAAAACCATGCAGCCCGCTCCGTTGACCCGATTGAGCGACGAAGAAGGTATGTTCCGCGATTCGGTCCGCGATTTCGCCCGCGAGCGGATCGCGCCCCACGTCCGGTCGATGGACGAGGCCGGCGTCTTTCGCCAAGACCTGCTTGCCGAATTGTTCGAAATGGGTCTGATGGCGGTCGATCTGCCGGAGGAGTATGGCGGCCAGGGCGGCACATTCTTTCAGACCATCCTGGCGATCGAAGGGCTGGCGGAGGTCGATCCCGCGGCGGCCGTGATTGTGGACGTGCAAAACACGCTGTTCAACAACGCCATCCTGCGTTGGGCGAACGAGGAGCAGAAGCGCCGGTGGCTCCCCCGCGCAGCCGCGTCCGCGGTTGCCAGCTACGCGTTGTCGGAAGCCGGATCGGGCTCGGACGCTTTCGCGCTGGCCACGCGCGCGGTCCCGGCCGATGCCCAGCAAGACGGCGGCGATTTCGTCCTCAGCGGCCGAAAACTGTGGATCACCAACGCCGCCGAGGCTAGCCTGTTTCTGGTCTTCGCCACCGTGAATCCGGAGGCGGGCTACAAGGGCATCACCGCGTTTTTGATCGAGCGCGATACACCCGGTTTTGCGATCGGCAAGAAGGAAGACAAGCTGGGCATCCGCGCCTCCTCCACCTGCGAGTTGATTTTCGACGGCTGCCGGGTGCCCCGGGCCAACGTGATTGGCGAGGTCGGCAAAGGATACAAAGTCGCCATCGAAACGCTGAACGAAGGCCGGATCGGCATCGGTGCGCAGATGACCGGATTGGCCCAGGGTGCGCTGGACCATGCGCTAGCCTACTCGCGCCAGCGTAAGCAGTTCGGCCTGCCCATCGCCGAGTTCCAAGGCGTGCAGTTCGAGCTGGCCGAGATGGCCGTAGACGTGGAAGCCGCGCGTCTGCTCACTTATAACGCCGCGCGCTTGCGAGACGCCGGCTGCCCCTTCGTCACCGAAGCCGCGATGGCCAAATACTTCGCCTCCCAGGTGGCCGAGCGCGTGGCCTCGCGGGCGATCGAAGTGTTGGGCGGTGTGGGGTTCACCAGGGACTATCCCGTAGAAAAGCTGTATCGCGACGCTAAAATCGGCCGGATCTATGAGGGCACCAGCAACATGCAGCGCCTGACTATTGCCAAGCAGATCCTCCAACGCTAAGCAAACGTCTGGTAACCGGAGTTAGACTAGACTCGTCCCCATAAGAAGGATGCCGACTATGCGAGCAATCACCTTGACGATACTGATGTCAGCAGGAGCCCTGCTGGCGGCCGACACTGCCGCCGATCTGTCCCAGGCCAAGATCGACGAGATCATTCAAAAGTTCGCCGCCAAGGAGTCCGAGTTCTCCAAAGCCCGCGACAATTACACCTACCGCCAGACCGCGCGCATTCAGGAACTGGATCCGGGCGGGACGCAGATGGGGCGCTGGGAGATGGTGTCCGACATCGTCTTCAACGGCGAAGGCAAGCGAACCGAGCACGTGGTGAACGCACCGGTGCCCTCGCTGAGCCACATCATCCTGACTCCGGAAGACATGCAGGACCTGAAGGACGTCCAGCCTTTCGTGCTGACGTCCGAGGAATTGCCCAAGTACCTGATCCGCTATCTGGGCAAAGAAGCCGTCGACGAGATCGATTGCTACGTCTTCGCGGTCAAACCGAAGAAGTTGGAGCAGGGGCATCGCTACTTCCAGGGCGAAGTGTGGGTGGACGACCAGGACTTGCAGATTGTCAAGAGCTACGGGCGCGGCGTGGGCGTCATCAAGCACAGCGAAGACAACCAGTTCCCCAAGTTCGAAACTTACCGCGAACAGATCGATGGCAAGTACTGGTTCCCGACCTACACCATCGCCAACGACACGCTGCACTTCAAGGACAGCGACCAGCGCATCCGCCAAACCGTGCGCTACGAGGACTACAAGCAATTCAAGGCCGAAACCAAGATTACTTTCGGCGACGAAGTGGACACCGGCAAGCAAAACTCCAGCAAGGACGGCAAAGCTGCGCCGCCTTCGGGACCCGCGCCGGCCCAAACTCCAGCGAAGAAGCAGTAATTAAATCAATTATTTGTCGATTCCCGATATAAACTTGTACCGGCGCGCCGTCGATAGGACTAATCGATGGCTGTTTCCTCCGCCAACCCGGTTGTGCCCTGGAGCGCTCCGCCGCAGGTTCCCGCACTCGAACCGGCTCCCGGGTCCGGCGATGGTCTCCGCGATCTGAAAAGCACGTTCCTGGCCAGCCTGAATCATGAGATCCGAACGCCGTTGAGCGGCGTCATGGGCATGGTGGACCTGCTGCTTGAAACCAATCTGGACGAAGAGCAGCGGGACTACGTAAACGCCGCGCGCATGTGCGCGGAGAGCTTAGCCGAGCTTCTGAATGCGACGCTTGAGTACTCGGCGCTCGAGGCCGGGCTGGTCACTTTGGACGAGAGCGAGTTCAGCGTGCGCGAAATGCTGGAGGCCACCGTCAGCCAGTTCCGCGCCAAGGCCGACGCCAAGAGTCTGAGCCTGCTGCTCACCCTGGACGCCAACCTGGCGGAGACCTTGGTGGGCGATGCCCTTCGCATCCGCGAGCTTCTGGCGCACCTGCTGTCCAATGCGATCAAGTTCACCAACCACGGATCGGTGGAAGTCCGCGCCTGCACGCGGCGCGTGTCTGGCCGCGACGAACCGGAGCCGGTGGAGCTAGAAGTCCGGGTCCGCGATAGCGGGATCGGCATCGCCCCTGAGACGCTCAAAAGCATTTTTGAATCGTTCAAGCAGGGTGAATCCGGACTGGCCCGCAACTATCCCGGCTTGGGGCTGGGCTTAGCACTGGCCAGAAAACTGGCCGCCATGATGCGGGGGCGGATTCAAGTGGAATCCCAGTTGGCCGCGGGGTCCACCTTCGGCGTCGTGATTCCCTTACACCGCGCGGCGGAGCCATTCCGCGGCGCGGTTGAGGATTCCTCCCCCACGGAAACTGAAACCGGGCCCAGGGTTCTGGCCGTGGAGGATAACCCCGTGGGCCTGACCGTTCTGCGCCACTTGCTCGAACGGCGTCGGCTGCGCGTGGATGGCGCGGTGTCCGGGATCGATGCGCTGGAAGCGGCCAGCCGCAAGCACTACGACCTGATTCTGATGGACCTGCAGATGCCGGAGATGGATGGACTGACGGCGGCCGTCGCCATCCGCCAGTTGCCCGGCTACAGCCATGTGCCGATCATCGCGCTGACTGCCAATTTTTCCGACCAGGTCCGCCAGGAATGCCTCCAGCACGGCATGCAGGCGTTCCTGTCCAAGCCGGTCGAAGCGGGCGAACTGTGGTCCACGGTCTCGCGCTGCTTGAAGCGGGACTGAGTCAATCTCGATAGATCCTCGCAAAGACGCCGAGTCGCCAAGAAAGAAGCGGTTTTCTTTGCGACTTCGCGGCTTTGCGAGAGTCTTCTTCCTAGGATTATAGTGACGGAAAGCCTCCATGACGCCTCTGCCTCAACTCTTGGACACTCTGGAAGCCTTCCACGGCGAGCAAAAGCCGGGCTGGCCCACAGATCCATATCTACTTCTAGTGTGGTGGCATTGCGGATATCCGGCCAGCGACGATCGCTGCGCCAAAGGGTGGGAATCGTTGACACGCGAAATCGGCGTCGAGCCGGAGCGGCTTCTGGCCGCGAATCCACAGAAACTCGGGAAAGCTTTGAAGCCCGGCGGCATGGTGCCGGAGTTGCGAGCCATGCGGTTGCGGGATATCGCGGAACGGGTTCATCGGGAATTCGGCGGGGATCTGCGTGCGGGACTGGGCGGGATGTCGGTGGCCCAGGTGCGGGCGGTGTTTAAGAAGTTCCCCAATATTTCCGACCCAGGCGCCGATCGGATGCTGCTGTTTGGCGGAATCTCGCCGGTGGCGGCCGTGCCCTCCAACGTCGAGTACGTCCTGGTGCGGATTCGAGCCGGGCGGGAGCGCGAGAACTACGGCGCTAACTATAAAGAAGCCCAACGCCTGATCGAAGCCGCGGTCCCCCAGAAGTTCGACCCCCGCATGCGTGCGTATCTGCTGCTCAAGGTTCATGGCCAAAAGCTTTGTAAGCGGACCAATCCCAAGTGCGTTGCGTGCCCGATCGCCGGTTCGTGCGCGTTCTTTGCGGGCAAGATGCGGGGGCGTCCAGCGCCCACATCGGGGACGCGGTAATATCGCGTTCGCTATTTCCCCACCGAGTGTGCCGAATCCCGCTCGTTGTCACAGACGTCCTCGATCATATCGGTGTCGGCCAGGAATTCGAGCTGCATCGGAAACGACCACGGTTTGGTGTACGCTCCTGGATCGTCGATCGTGACTTCCATGTCGATGTGGCCGAAGTCGCGGCGGCGGAAGCGCTCGACGGTATGCAGCGCTTCGGTGTGTGGACGGCCGCTGTCGTCTAGCCAGCTCTTGTCATTGAAACCGCGCGTGTCGACGATGAACCAGTCGCCTTCCCAACGGCCGATGGAATAGCCGAGCCAAGCGGGACTGGCCACCGGAGGATGCGCGCGGCCATCGGTGAAGATCTGCCGGAATCGCGCAAATTCTTCGTACAAGATGAGCGTTAAGCCGGGATTCTGCACGATTTTGAACGGCACGCGGATCAGCATCTGGTCAGGAATGCCGTGGGGCAGACACTTCGAAGAGGGGCGGTCGGCCATGAAATTCGCCTGGCGCTGCTTGTAAAGCGCTTGGGCCGCGGGCAGCAGCGGTGGAATCGTTTCACCGGGCCGCATGAAGTCTTCGAGGTTGGGGCCCATGGCTAGCGTAGTCGCGCGCTGGCCGGGCCCAGTGCGGCGCCAGAGCCCCGACAGATCCGGCTTGCCGTCGGCAGTCTTAGGCGTGGGCGCGGCGAGGTTGGGTTTGCCGTCGGCGGTGCGGGGGATGCCTGGAGTGGGATGGTCGATCCACTGGGCAGGGGCGATACAGATCATGGACACGGCCCAGATCGGCGCTGCGAAAAACATTCGACCAGTCACGTTAGGGAAATCATATCGCATCGCGCGGCCGGCGGCTCGATCCAAGGATCGGTGGGCTTGGACCCTAGTGCGGCAGACGGGCCTTCATCGCCGTCTCCGCGTAGATGGCGATCAGCATAGCCGCCAGCCCTAGAAAGCTGCCGAAAGGCAGCTCATAGGTAGCGGCGCTTTTTTTCCGGATGAGGATGTACGCCAGCCCGCCCACGACGCCCAGCAGCGAGGCCAGCATCAGGGTGACCAGCGCGGCTTCGAGTCCCAGAAACGCGCCGATCATTGCCAGCATTTTTACGTCGCCCAGACCCAGGCCTTCGCGGTGGCGCACCTTTTGGTACAACCAGGCGACCACCCAGATGGAGCCGCTCCCGACAGCCGCGGCCGTGGCGGCCTCTATGACCGAGACCCACGCCGGGCTCAGATGCACGGACATCAGAGGGAGAATCAAGTGCGGCAGCCCGATGGGCATCGGCACGAAGGCCGCGATCGCCAACCCCGCCAAAGTTCCGCCCAGCGTGAACTCGTCGGGCAGAATCCGCTCCTCCAAATCGGTCGCGATCAGATCGATCAGGATGGCGGCGAAGAGGGCGTACTTGACGGCTGGCGCGGTAAGCCCGAACTTCGCGGCGCACACGGCGAACGCCACTCCGGTCGCCAGCTCCACCAGCGGATATCGTAAAGGAATCCATTCCTTGCAGTAGCGGCAGCGGCCCCGCAGCAGCGCGTAACTCAACAGCGGGATGTTGTCGAACCAGGCGATGGTATGCTCGCATCCGGGGCAAAAGCTGCGGGCGGGACGCAGCACCGACAGGTCGCGCGGCAGGCGGAACACGCACACGTTCAGAAAGCTTCCGATCAGCAATCCGAACACGAAGGCCAGGATGGCGAGCACCAGGGGCGGCATGATCATCTATCGGGCGCCATGAAGCGCGCCTTGGCATACTTGACGAAATTGTACAGCGCGGCCATGTTGGCGATCGCCAGTCCTTCCACCCCGTCCAGGAACCCGAGTTTCACCACGTAAGTGCGGAAGAAGGTCCAGGGGGGTTCGAAGATCAGGCGGCCCCAGGTGACGCTTTGGCCGTTTTCGAGCAATTGTTCGGCCGCCAGCGTGGTGTAGCGGTCCATGGTCCGAAGATGCTCCGACAGCGATTCGCAAGTGAAGTGAAGCAGGTTGGATTCCAGATGTCCCACGGCGCCGTCGACCTTCACGGATTCGTGCACGTAGTCGCCAGCCCAGTGAGCCTTACGGCGGTCGTAAAGGCGCACCTTGCGGTCCGGATACCACCCGGAGTGGCGGATCCAGCGTCCCAGATATTGCGCCAGGCGCGGCATGGTGTAGGCGTCGAACTGCGGGCCGCTCTTTTTAAGACGCCAGATTTCTCCTTCCAGGGCCTCGCTCAAGGATTCATCGGCATCGAGCGAAAGAATCCAATCGTAGGTGGCAGCTTCGGCCGCGAGATTCTTCTGTTTGGCGTAGCCGGGCCAGGGCGAATCCACTACCCGCGCGCCGAGTTTCTCCGCGATCTCCACGGTGCGGTCGGTCGAGCCGCTATCGACCACCACGACTTCATCGGCGCAGCGCAGGCTTTCGATGGCGCGCGGAAGGTTGCGCTCCTCGTTGTAAGTGATGATGGTGGCTGAGATCTTCACGCGTTCACAAATTGGTCCGCACCGGAGCGGGAGTGAACGACAACACCAAAACCACCAGCGCCGCAAATCCCAGCCAGGCGCGTGCGCGGCCCAGCGGCGACGGGTCGACAATCGAGGGATGGCGCAGGCCGAAAAAGAACAGCAGCCCGGCCCACAGCAACCAGCTATACGCGAACAGGAATCCCATGGGGATCAGCAGCGCCACGAACACACGCGAAAGCAGCTTGGTCTTTTCGCCCAGGAACGAATACAAAATGTGACCGCCGTCGAGCTGCCCGATCGGGAGCAAGTTCAGCGCCGTAGCCAGGAGTCCGGCCCATGCCGCGCGGGCCATGGGGTGCAGCGAGATGTCAGCAGGATTCACGCCCGGCAGCAGCACCCATTCGAGCAACTGCATCAGCAAAGGCCGGCCGAAGATAAGGTCGCCATGTACGGCGATACCCGGCGCCACTCGCGACATGGACACACCGACCGCCAGCGGCCACACCAGCACGGCGAAACCGGCCAGCGGACCAGCGGCGCCGATGTCGAACAGAATCCGTTTGGTCAGGATGGGCGAGCGTATCCGAATAAAAGCCCCCAGGGTTCCGATCAGCGTCGGGGCAGGGATGAAAAACGGGAGCGTGACGTCGACGTCGTAATACCGCGCGGCCAGGAAGTGCCCGAATTCGTGGGCCAGTAGAATCCCCAGCAACGTCAGGGAAAAAGGCAGCCCCGTCAGGAGAAACGCAGGATCGTGCAGCGCGCGCTGATAGACGGCGAAATCGCCCTCAAAATCGAAAGGCTGGTTCGCGGAAAACGATTGCGCTAATCCGGCGCCCACCACGGTAGTGGTGACTAACGTCAGCAGCAACAGCAGAGCGTGCAGCCAATAGCGATGCCGCGGACGCGGGCGCAGACCTGCATTCGGCGCGTACCAATAGGGTTCTTGGCGGACTCCTTGCAATTCAGGAGGGGGAGAACCTGGCGGGCGAAATTGGTGAGGGGACACAAACCGTCCACGTTAGAATTCGGCGGATCGCCGTGTTGCATGTGCGTCTGACTACTGCAGGGTCTGCAATTCCTTGCCCGGCTTGAAGCGCACCGCCTTGCCGGGCGGGATCGCGACTTCGGCGCCCGTGCGCGGGTTGCGGCCAATGCCGGTCTTGCGCGGCCGTACGTTGAAGATTCCAAAACCGCGGAGCTCGATGCGCTCCCCGCGCCCAAGGGAACGCTTCATGCTTTCAAAGACCGTCTCCACGGCCATCTCCGCCTTAGTCTTGCTGATCCCCGTTTTGTTGACGACTTCGTTGATGATATCCAGTTTTATCAAAACCGCCTCCCCGTTAAGGACTTGGAAACCCAATGATAGTATTGGGGTTATGGGACTGTCAAGGGGGGCGAACCCGAGCCGCCTATTCGTCTACGGGACGCTCCGCCGCGGCTTTGTCAATCCCTACGCCCGGTATCTGGCCGAGCATGCCGCATGGTTGGGTGCGGCGAGGCTGGCCGGACGTTTATACGACCTGGGCCGATATCCGGGACTGCGGCGATCGAGCGGTCCGCGGGATTGGGTAACCGGCGAGTTGTACCGTCTGCGCGAGACCCCGGCTCTGCTGAAAGTACTAGACGAATACGAGGGGCGGGATTTCCAGCGGGTGGTGGCGATCGCACGCCGGGCGGGGAGGCCCAGCGTCAAGACCTGGGTGTACGAGTACCGGCCGCGGGTTTCGGAGACCCGGCGGATTGTTTCGGGAGATTGGCGCCTTCACTCGTAGCGCAACGCTTCGGTAGGATTCAGCCGCGCGGCGCGGTTCGCCGGCAGGATCCCGAAGATCAGCCCCACCAGGAGGCTGACAGTAAACGCGATCGCGATCGACACGGGAGAAATCGGAATGGCGATATCGTCGGTAAAGTACTGCACGCTCAATGGTATCGCCACGCCGATGGCGATCCCCGCCAAGCCTCCCACCAGGCTGATCACTACCGCCTCCGCCAGGAATTGTTCCAGCACATCCCGCCGCGCCGCGCCCACCGCCATGCGCAACCCGATCTCCCGCGTCCGCTCCGTCACTGTCACCAACATAATGTTCATGATCCCGATTCCGGAAATGATCAACGCGATGGCGCTGACCGCGATCAAGACGGCGGTCAGCACGCTGGCGATGCTGCGTGCGATGCTCAGAATCTCGGATAGATTTTCGACCCGGTAGCGCGCACCGACGCGATGGCGGCTTTCGAGGATGGTCTTTACGATGGCGGTGATCGGCTCCACTTCGGCGGCCGAACGGGCCTGCACGTACAGAGGATCGATGCGCTCGATGGGCGCGAAGATTTTGAGCACGGTGATCGGGATGAGCACGTTCTCGCCGGAGATTTCGGAGAGCCCCAAGCTGGAAGTGCGTTCCTTGAAGGTCCCAATGATGTCAAAAGGCAAACCGTGGATCTTGATGGATTGTCCCACCGCCTGCGCCTGCCCGCCGAACAGTCGCCGGGCTAGCCGCTCGGTGAGCATGGCCACGTGGTGCCTTTGGCCGACGTCACCCGAGTCCACAAACCGCCCAGCCAGCAAAGCCAGGTTGCGCACCAGCGGATAGGAATCGTCGGTGCCGATGATGGAGACGTCCTCTTCGCGCCCCTCAATCCGCATGGTGTCGAAGCTGTTCATCACCCCCGTGGCAGCGACGATCCGCGGTCCAAGCTGGTCGCGCACGGCCTGCACGTCTCCGGTCTTGATGTAGTCGGCATCCGCGGCGGCCATGGCGGGATTGTTGCCGGTTTCATACTCCGCGTACACAAGATTTGAGCCGATGCGCTGGATGGTGCTCAGAATGTAGTCGCGGCTGGTGAGGGAAATGGTGACCACCAGGATCACCGACGCGTTGCCGATCACAAGCCCCAGCGCGGTCAAGAAGGCGCGGAACTTGTTGGCTCGGAGCGCGGCCAAGCTGGACCGCAAAGCTTCGGAATGAAACATTTTGGAGGCCGCAGCCCGCTCTTATTCTACCGCCCGATCCCGCGCGGCACCCAACCTTTCGAGGAGTGCGCGCGCCCGCTGGCGGGGCGGGTCGTCGGGCGTAAGCGCCGCCCGCAGGTATCGGTCGAGCAGCATGCGCGCGTCGTCCAAACGGTAGTGGTGATGGATGTAGATTTCCGCGCGGGCGAACAGCAGTTGCGGCGTGCCGGGCGGCGCGATCGACGCGGCCTGGTCGAGGACCGCGTCGCTCTCGCGAATCCGGCCGCGGCGGGCGAGGTGCTTGGCCACGTCGATCCACCGGCCGACGTCGTGAGGTTCCAGCTCCGCGGCGAGTCGGAGCTGTCGATCCGCCTCGTCGTACTGTCTGCGTTTGTCGGCTAACTGGGCTTGGGCATAGTGGCCCTCGGCGGCGTTAAGCTGGCCGATGCGCTGGGCTAAGGCTTCGGCCTTCTCCACGCTTCCGCCCAGGAACCCCGGGGCTTGCAGGTAGAAATCGAAAAGATCGTTGACCGCCTCCTGATTGGCGGGGTCCAGCCGCACGGCTTCCTCGAAACTAGCCCGCGCCTTGGACGCGTTTCCTGGGGCCGTGAAGACGCTGCCGGTTTCCGCGCGCCGACCCAGGGTCCGCCCGAGCCAGTGGTACAACTGGGAGCGTGTGGCGCGGCTGGCTTGATTCGAGGCCGTCCGATTCGGTACCGCAGCCAGAGCCTGGTCGAAGGCTTCGATGGCCTTCTGGTGGTCACCCAGCATGAAGTAGTTCTGCCCCATCAACTTCAGATCGGCGACGTCTTTCACGGCGATTTGCGAGAGTGCCGCTAACGACTGCTGGTATTCGGTGTGCTGGTAGAGTTCGCGGGCGCGGTCATACTCCAGACTGCCGGACGCAAACGCCCCGGCGGCCAGAAGAGCAGCGAAAAGAGAGATGATCCTCGGACGACGCACCCCGTCACCCCCAGGAGGTAAGCTGTCTATTATTGTACGCCTAAGGGTAGGGCTCGCCACTGAAGGGCCCGGGAAATTACCGCGGGCGCGAAGCTGGTCTCAAGATGCTGCGGCAGGCTCTACTTTAACGCCTCGTTGATCTCGATATCGCGCTTGCGTACGCCCGTTAACCCGGAATCCGCCTCGCGAGTCTCGGGCCCGACGATGGTTCAGCGCTTCATCCTCGCTATGGAACTGGCGCTGCGGGTGTAGTATCCTGTAAGGCGATAGACCGTATAATTTGCTGGAGGTTTGCCCCACCTATGCGCTTTGCCTTGCGTACCCCGCTCATTCCTTTCGCGCTCCTGTTCTCAGCCGCTGCTTTCGCCCAGACCACGACCATCGTCGGCGATGTCAAGGGTACCGACGGCAAGCCCCTGCAGAACGCCCAGATTCAAATCGTGCGCACCGATATCAAGGCCAACTACAAGACCAAGACCGATAAGAAGGGTCACTACGTTTACGCCGGCCTGCCCATCGGTAAGTACAACATTACCGTCGAGGTCGATGGCAAGGTCGCCGATCAGGTCAACGGCGTGCCTACGAGCACCGGCGAACCCCGAGAGATCAACTTCGACCTGGCCAAGTCCGCCGCCGCGGCCGCGGCCGGCGCCGCCACCGCACCGGAAAACGAACCCAATCGCGCCATGAGCGCCAAGGACAAGGCGGAGTTCGAAAAGCAGAAGAAGGCCCAGGAAGAAGAGTTGGCCAAGAATAAGGCGCTCAACGACGCGTTTAACGCGGGCAAGGATGCTGTCACCGCCAAGAACTGGGATGCGGCTATCGACAACTTCGAGAAGGCTTCCGTGCTCGGCCCCAACCAGCACGTGGTGTGGAGCAACCTGGCCGACGCGTACTTGAACCGCTCCGACGCCCGCACCGGCGCCGACAGGCAGTCCGATCTGGACAAAGGCATCGCCGCCTACGCCAAGGCCATTGCGATCAAGCCGGACGATCCGGCGTATCACAACAACTACGCGCTCGGTCTGGCCAAAAACAAGAAGTTCGACGAAGCGCAGGCCGAACTGACCAAAGCCGCGCAACTCGATACGGCCAACGCCGGCAAGTATTATTACAACCTCGGCGCTGTGTACGTCAACACCGGCCAGGCCGAACCCGCCGGCGCGGCGTTCAAGAAGGCCATGGACATCGATCCCAACTACGCCGACTCCTACTATCAGTACGGCTTGTATCTGATCGGCAAAGCCACCACGACTCCCGACGGCAAGATCCAGCCTCCGGATGGGACCGCCGAAATGTTCCAGAAATATCTGGCCATGAAACCCGACGGGCAGTTCGCCGATGCCGCCAAGGCCATGCTGCAATCGATGGGGTCGTCGGTCGAGACCAGCTTCGAGAAGCCCGGCAGCAAGAAACAGCCGGCCACGAAGAAGAAATAACGCCGAAAAGTAACCGGCCTCCCAAGGAGCGCAAGTGTTCCGCGCGATCCTGTACCTGATCGTATTTATTGTCGCTGTCAGCGTGATACGGTCGGTGATGGGGATCATCGGGAAGTTGTTCGGCGCGATGATGTCCCCGCAGGCGCCTCCGGTGTCCAACACCCAGTCCGGCCGCGCGGCAACCCCCTCCCCCACGATGGAGTCTTTGCATAAAGACCCCGTGTGCGGGACTTTCGTGGCTCCTTCGACCGCGTGGCAGAAGGTCTCCGGCGGCAAGACCTACTACTTCTGCTCGACGCAGTGCCGGGATCAGTTCAAGAGCTGACTTCTCCCAACCGCGCCCGACGTCCCTGCAGGAAATTGCGGACCGCCGGGTCGGACTCAAGCCCCATCGCCCGCTCATAAGCTTCGCCGGCTAACTGCACGTCGCCACGAATCGCCAGCAGGCTAGCGCGCGCCGCCCAATACGGCTGATACTCCGCCAAGCGGCCGTCTCCGGCCAAGCGATCGAGCTCGGCCAACCCCGCTGCCGGACCGTGCAGTTCTCCGCACACCACGGCCCGATTGATCGCCACGACAGTCGAGCCGGTATGGGCCAGCAGCGCATCGTAGAGTTCCAGGATGGCGGCCCAATCGGTGCGTCCGGTGACCCTTCGCGCCGCGTGCGCCGATTGCACCGCGGCCTCCAGTTGGAAACGCCCGATGCGCCCCATGCGGCTGGCCCGGAACAGCAGCGCTTCGGCTTCCTCGATCGCCGGCCGATCCCATAGCGCCGGGTCCTGCTCGGCGAGCGGCACATAGTCGCCCCGCGAGCTTCGCCGCGCCGCGCGCCGCGCTTCGGCATGCAACATCAGCGCCAGCAGCCCCAGCGCTTCGGGCTCCTCGGGCAGCAACGAAGCCACTAGCCGGCCCAGCCAGATCCCGTCTTCCGCCAGATTGCGGCGGCGCGCGTCGGTGCCCGCTGCATCCGACCAGCCTTCGGCGAAGGTTGCATAGATCGCTTCGAGCACTGCGTCCAGCCGCTCGCGCAGATCGCTGGGCTCCGGCACGCGAAAGGGAATGCCGGCCTCGCGGATCTTGTTTTTCGCGCGCACCAGGCGTTGGCCCATGGTCGCCGGTGAAACCAAGAACGCCGAGGCGATGGTTGCGGCGTCGAATCCCAGGATGGTCTGAAGAATCAGTGGCGCTCGAATGCCGGGATCGATCGCGGGATGGGCGCAGGCGAACATCAGCGCGAGGCGTTCATCGGGAATCTGCGGCTGCATGTCCGCGGCGGCCTCCAGTTGTTCCAAAAACGCGCTGGAGACTTCGCGCTGCTTCCGGCGTCCAGCATCGATCTGCTTGCGCCGCGCGACGGTCAACAGCCAAGCCTCGGGATTCGCCGGAACACCGCTAGCGGACCAATTCTCCAGAGCCGCGGCGAAGGCGTCGGACAACGCGTCTTCGGCGCCCGCTACATCGCGCGTCCGCGCAGTCAGAAAAGCGACCAGCTTTCCGTAGCTCCGGCGCGCCACAGCTTCGGCGGTCTGGTAGGCGTGCTCATCGCCTTCGCGTGGCATCGTCGTCACTCCCGGTCAAATCGCGATTCGCGTCAGGCCGTCCGCGCCTGGGCGATGGCGCAAAAGCCGTCCGACTCGATCTCCAGCGGCAGGTTGATCAGGTTGTAGTAGTTCTCCACCGCATTCAGCCACGTGATCTCGACGATCTCCCGTTCGCTGAAATGCTGGCGCAGCGCCTCAAACGTGGCGTCGGCGACGCGCTTGTGCCGCGTGGCTTCCTCCACGTAGGCCAGAGCCGCCCGCTGCCGCTCGGAGAACAGCGGGCTGGTCCGGTAGTCGGCGAGCGCGTTGAACTTCTCCATCCCCAGGTGCTCGCGGATCGCCATCGCCCGCGCGATGTCCACGCAGAAGCCGCAGCCGTTGATCTGCGCCGCCAGCGTCACCACCATGTACTTGAGCCCCGGCTCCAGCCGGATGCCCTTCATCTCGAATTTCGAAATCTCGTAGGAAAGTCGCAGCGCTCCCGGCATGCGCGGGTAAATCACTTTCATGGGAGTCATCACCTTGCCGAGCTGCCGCCGCGTCATCCAGTAGGCGATGCGCATCATAAGCCCCTTGGGCTTCTCGATCGGTTCCAGTCTCATGGTTACTGTCCTTCCGCAAGTGTTTCGTGCAGCCGGCCCCGTCACGAGGCCGGCTACCTCCATCAACGCATGAAGCGCGAGCCTACATGGTCCAAATCGGACGCACCTCGACCGAGCCATAAGTCGCGCCCGGGCACCGGCCCGCCCAGGACAGCGCAGCATCCAGATCCGGTGCTTCGATCATGAAGTATCCGCCCAGTTGCTCCTTGGTGTCGGCATACGGTCCATCCAGCACCTGGGTTTTGCCGTTGGCGACGCGCACGGTGCTCGCGGTATTGGCGCTTTGCAGGCGATTTCCGCCAACAAAAACGCCTGCTTGTTTCATGGCTTCCATGTAGGCGCCATAGGCCGCCATCATTTGGTCCATGTCGGCCTTGCTTATCGCGGCGCCGGCGGCTTCGTTGGCATAGATCAGTAACAGGTATTTCATAGGGTTCTCCTTGGCTAAGTTTGCTTGGGGCCTTGTGCCCTTCTGATCCCATGTCGTTCGAGGCGGGCGTATTTCGACAGACTCGGCAAGAAATTTCAAGCCGGCTTGGACGTATGCGCCGCGCTTTCGGCCTCGGCTTCCGGCTGCCGGACCGCGCCCAGGCCCGTGAATCGCACCCGGAACGTCGAACCCTCGCCGGGCTGGCCGTGTACCTCGATGCGTGCGCCGTGCGTGCGCGCGATGCTCTGCGCCAGCGCCAATCCCAGCCCGTGCCCGCCACCTCCGGGGCCGTCGTCTCCACGGGCCCGGCTGGCCCGGTAGAAGCGCTGGAAAATGTGCGGAAGATCTTCCGGACTGATTCCCGGACCGCGATCCTGAATCGACACCGCGACGCCGCCTTCCGCACACTCGACGCTGGCCAGCACCTCGCCGTCCCGAGGCGAATACTTCACGGCATTGTCCAACACGGCCAGAAACAAACGATGCAGTGCTAAGCGGTGGCCGGACACCAGCGCGGGCGCGGCGGGAAGCTCGGATCGAATGCGCACGCCCCGCGCCTCGGCCAGCCATTGCAATTCCAGACACACATCGCGGATCACATCGCGCGCGTCGACAGGAATGAAGGGCGGGGCAGTGAACGGCGGCACTAAAGATGCCGGGGCCAGCGCCGCATCGTTGCGCGCCAGCAGCAAAAGATCCTCCACCAATTGGGTCATGCGCACTGCCTCGCCCGCCACTTCCCGCAGCGCGTCACGATACGATTCCGCCGGGCGCTCCCGCCGCAGCGCCAACTCGGCCGACGTCCGGATCACCGACAGCGGCGTACGCAGCTCGTGCGACGCGTCGGCCGCAAATTGCGCCAGCGTCGCCACCGCCGATTCCAGACGCGCCAGCATGGAGTTCAACACCTCGGTCAACTCCGCCAGCTCGTCGCGCGTGTGCGGCTCCGGCAGACGCTCGGACAGGTTATCGATGCTGATCCGCATGGCCGCCGCTGACAGATCGCGCACCGGTTTAAGCGCCCGCCCGCTCAGCCAGGCTCCTCCGATGCAGGCAATCAGCACCATCACCGGAATCAGGCTCGCCAGCAGCGTGCGCAACAGGCCAAGGGTGTGCGCGACGCTGCCGGACGGCGCGCCGACTTCCATGTCGAATTCCTCGCCGCCGGAGACGAACCGGCGCTCGATCATGTGGAGGCCGGTGATGGCTCGCGTTTCCGGAGACGGCGTCTCGGGATAACGGAAGCGGAAGCCGCTCGCCCCTCGCACAGCGATGTAGCTGTCGCCCGGCAGCGCCTGGCAGAACTCGTTCAGCTCATCGCGCAGTTGCGCATCCGACGATACCTCGAGCGACTCGGTCTGAAAATAACTCTCGAAGCGCCGGGCGCGATCGGACAAATCCGCGTCCAGCTCGGAGAGCAAGCGGTGTTGCAGCAGCCACCAGATCGACCCGCCAAAGATCGCCAGCCCGGCGGTGAGCACAGCCGCGTACCACACCGTAAGCCGGAATCGAATCGACCGGCCGCGCATTTACGCCTCCCCCATGCGGTACCCGTATCCGCGCACGGTATGGATGAGTTTCGGCTCCCCGGTGTCCACCTTGAGCCGGAGCTGGCGCACGAACACCTCTAGCGTGTTCACGGTCACTGGGCTGTCGAAGCCCCACACGGATTCGAGTATGGTATCGCGGCTGATCGCGCGTCCCGGATTGCGCATCAGCAATTCAAGCAGCCGGTACTCACGAGGCGTCAGGCTCACCGCTTTGCCGCCGGATGTGACCGTGTGCGTGGCAGGATCGAGACTCACCCCGCCGATGGCCAGCCGCACCGGCCTGGGAATCGCCCCGCGCCGGCTCACCGCGCGCAGCCGCGCCAGCAACACTTCGATCGAAAACGGCTTGGTGAGATAATCGTCGGCCCCGGCATCCAGGCCCGCGACCACGTCGGAGGGCGCATCGCGCGCCGTCAGCATCAGCACCGGCGTCTGGTTGCGGCACTCGCGCAGCTTGCGGGCAACGGTGATCCCGTCGTGGCCCGGCAGCATCACGTCCAGCACGATCACGTCGAAGGGCGAGCTGCGGGCGATCTCGAACCCATCCCTGCCGTTGCGCGCGACGACGGCCGAGTGTCCATCTTCCTCGATGGTCCGCCTCAGCAGTTCGGCCATTCGCTTTTCGTCTTCTATGACCAGGACCTGCATTGAGCCGTACTCGCCCCTCTTCAGATTTATACAGTACTAGGTTCGCACAAGGGATGGTCCCCCTTTATGTCGGCCAGCCGGTAAAGCTACCGGTCCTGGTCGCGCAGTCTACTTGGGCCAGTTGCCGGGCGCAAACGAGTAAAATAGGGCAAGAATGACCAAATGAAGGTGCCGGTTTATAGGCCAAGCCTTCTACCGCGCACCTTCCACCGCGATAACGGTACCCTCAGGAGGAATCTTGTCGCCTCACTCAGCGAACGTCAACCAGAAAACGCAACGCCGTTTTCTAGGAGGTCGCCGATGAAGAAGTTAATGCTCGGGATAATCGCTCTCGCGGCGTGGCCGGGAGGAGCGCTGCTGGCTCAGGATTTAACCGGCACTTGGCAAGGCACACTCAGCGCCAATAATCGAGATCTCCGTACCGTGATCAAGATCTCAAAGGCGGATGGTAACGCCCTGAAGGCCGTGTTGTACAGCATCGATCAAGGCGGGCAAGGGCTCGCCGGCGCGGCCACTCTACAGGGTCAAGGCGTGAAAATAACGATCCCTGGAATAGGGGGCACGTATGAAGGAAAGCTGAACACGGACGGGAAATCCATCACAGGAACCTGGAGTCAGGGCGGGCCTACACCGCTGGCCCTGAATCTCACACGGGCCACCGAGGAGACGGCGTGGGCCATTCCGGAACCTCCAGCCCCGCCGAAGCCGATGGCGGCGAATGCTTCCGCTGTGTTTGAAGTGGCCACCATCAAGCCGAGCAAACCCGACACGCCGGGCAAAGCATTTCTGGTAAGAGGGCGTGAGTTTTCGACGCTCAACACGACTCTGAGCGATATCATCACCTTCGCCTATGGGATTCATGCTCGCCAGATTACGGGCGGACCTGCCTGGCTCGAAACCGAAAAATTCGATCTGCTGGCCAAGCCCGAAGGGGAGGGTCAGCCTAGCCAAAGCCAATGGAAGACGATGGTTCAGAAGCTGCTGGCGGATCGCTTCAAGTTCACCTTCCATCGCGACAAGAAAGAGCTATCCGTATACGCGATCGTCGTCGGAAAGAACGGACCCAAGCTCACCAAGAGCGAGGGCGATCCGAACGGCCTTCCCGGTCTGTTTTTCAGGGGACTCGGAGTGTTGCCCGCCAGAAACGCGACCATGGCGGACTTCGCCGGTGTCATGCAGGGCGCCGTATTGGATAGGCCCGTGGTGGATCAGACCGGACTCTCCGGAAGGTTCGACTTCACCCTGACATGGACGCCGGACGAGTTTCAGTTCGGCGGCCTGGGAGTGCGAGTTCCGCCTCCAGCCGACAATGCCGCAGCCCCTCCGGATCTGTTTACCGCGATGCAGGAGCAGCTCGGGCTGAAGCTGGAAGCGACGAAGGCGCCTGCCGAAGTCTTCGTCGTTGACCGCGTAGAAAAGCCTTCAGAAAACTAACGCCGAGCGGTCCCGGTGAATCCGGCAAGCCCAACAGGTGAGTCCGCAGCAGCTCGGGCATCCTCCTTATCCAAAACCGTCTGGGACCATCGTCCGCGATAAACTGGTCGGCAACGGGCCGCTGATGTGGGACGTATGGGGTCGCCGGCCGACAACCCCGTCACACGTCGGCTAGCAAGCCGCGGTAGAGCTCCAGGCACCCTGTTCATTGGTGTCCATTGTGTAAGCTTAACCGGCATCTTGCTGCAAATCTAGACCATTTTCTGAGTATTTATAGACCATAGCCGCAGTGGCGAAAATGGGCTGTTGCGTGTTCTGAATTCACCGCAGTAAGGGCCGCGGCCACGGCATGCTCCAGCAATTCCAGTTGGCGGATCTTCCAAGCTCGCA
>DATNJC010000064.1:0-32636 GCA_035604115.1 Bryobacteraceae bacterium
AAACTCTTCTACCGCCTCGTGCAGCAGGCGGTTGTCGTCGATCCAGTGCCATACAAATCTCTGGTCAGGTGTGCCGCCGTCGGCTCAGACGCCGACCACAACCGGTAGGGGTCACCTGAGTGAAGTAAATACCCCACCTAACCCGGAATAACCATCTTACAACGGCCTGGAAACGGCCCTATACGGCAGGCCGGATTCGGAGCAAAATGCGTCATGAGTTTCAAGCCATGTTCCTTCTCGACGGATTCGACGATTCGGCCAGATGCCAACCGGCGGCTGACCGATCACACAGAGGGCGCTGATAACAGCAGCGACTTCGACTCGGCGGTGAGCCAACCGGCTCACCCCATTCAAACCGCCGGGCTAACGCCTGAAATCGTCCGTCCAGTATCGCCGAATGGCGGATTTGAGGACGAGTCGCAAGAAACGATTCTCAATCGAGAAATCTGGGGATGGCGGGACCAAGGAGATGGATTTTATGCCTGAGGTCACAGCACACCCTTTGCCGGTTACGTCGATTATGACCCACGAACAGTTCATTCATGAAATCCGGGACATTGCGGTAATTCGTTTAAACGACAAAAAACTCCGAAGCAAGATTCGTGTCGCCAAGCTGGTGTACGGGTCGGGCCGACGCGGTGTGCGCGGTACCTGTTTTTATGATGCGTGGGATAGCGGAGAGCAGCGCGAACTCATTGAAATTTGCGCATTCGGCGAGGAATCGCACATTCAATTAGCAGGCACCACCCTGCACGAGCTGGCACATGGTATTGCCGGACGGAATGCGGGACACGGCTCGGCTTGGAAGCGAGCCGCCCAAGCGCTGGGCCTAATCCGCGCCCAAGCGGCCGGGCAGGAGTACATGATTGCGGATTTCCATGACGAGGTCTGGGCAAAGATCAGCGAGTTACCGATTCCTACCGATGGTCGTCCGGCGTTGCCGGAGACTGATTTCTTCACTGCTCGGCGAGTCACTAGAATCCAGCCATGCCGAGCAGGCATAGGTACGAGAGGCGGACGTTCACATGGACCCGGATCGGGACGCCTGCGCCTTTTCCTTTGCGCCTGTGAAAAGCCCGTGAGAGTGCGTGTGGCGAGCGACAGCTTCAACGCGCGGTGTTTGACGTGTCAAACGGACTTTCGGCACGAAAGTGAGGTTTAGAGGCACTCAGCGCGGGTTCGGCGGGGGAGAACGGGAAACATTTCTCGGCATCATGCCTCGTGTGGCGCTCGACGCTAGAAAGGGGGACTAACTTTTCTGACCACGGATTCCCGGACCTTTGGCGAGGACGGCGGGAATCCGCGTAAACCGGGGGCGTGTTGCCCACTGTTCTGTGGTTCAGGCTATCAGTTCTGCGATAGGCCATCAACCCACTTAACAGCCGCACGCTCTCCTCGAACGGAATGCTTCCGCGGTTCTCTCGCGGCAGCAAACCCGTGGCTGTTCGCAAACCCGGACCAGAAGTGGCGTCCGGTTTCTTAGCACGCAGTTGAGTTAGCGCGCAGTTGATTCACCAAGAGGAGACCTATATGGGTTGGCTGGCCAGATTTCTCGTCATCGTCGTTGGTTTGATTCATGGAGGTTTCCTCCGTTCACCGAACAAAACAATCGAGGAGATTTGCATGAATTCATTAGCACGTTCACGGACGCCCGTGCGCTACGACGCGCGGGTTCAAATCTACAACAATTTCGACTTGGCCAAGTGGATCGTTCGATTCGGGAAAGAACGGTCCTACCTGACCCTGGGTGACGCCTGCGAAAACGTGATGGTCGTCGGCGGGATGGGCTCATCGAAGAGCACGTCCAGTTTGTTCATGATCGGCCAGGCACTATTTGAGGCCGGTTGCGGCGGTTTCGGATTTGGCGTCAAGTATGGAGCGCGGGACGAAACGTTTGCAATGGCGCGGGACGCGGGCCGAGGCGATGACGTCATCATGTTCTATCCCGGCTCCGGCCAGCGGTTCAACTGGATCGATTACGAATCGAAAGTTCACGGGCCGGGAAACGCAATCGTCGACAACCTCATGGACGTTTTCGTGTCATCGACCGAGGTGATTTCCCGAAAGATGGGCCAATCGCAATCGGAGCCGTTCTGGGAGCATTCCTGGCGGCAGATGCTCAAGCATTTCCTGTTCGTCGATTTCCACGCCCACGGCGGAATCGATTTTCTGCGGGTGCTGCAAATGTGCCAGACACTCCCGCAAAGCGAAGCCGATCTGGAGAATTGGCGGCGCTTCGCGAGCCTGGTGGCTTTGGAAGCGGCTACGAGGAACTGCCCGGCGTCCCAGCGTCGGTCCCTGCAACTGGCGACCGACTACCTGACCGTAGAAATGCCCCGCCTGTCCGACCGCACCCGCTCCTGCATTCAGCAAATGTGCAGCGCCATGCTCGATCCGCATGTGAGGGATTTGTATCAGGACGCGTTTGGCGGAACAAGCACCTGGACGCCGGACGACGTGATGGATCGCGGCAAGATCGTGATCGTGGGCTATGACGTGGAGCGGTTCGGCGTCATGGGCCAGGTCATCAACTGCATCGTCAAGAAATGCGCCCAACGGGCGATTGGGCGGCGGCGGGAAAAGTTCGGTTCCAACATGAACGCCTGCCGCCCAGTCGCGTTCGTCATGGACGAAGCCCCCTTCCTGGTCGACAGCCAGGACGAACGGTTCCTGCGCGTGGGCCGGGAAAACCGGGCCATCAATTTGTGGGCCATCCAGACGATCCCGTCGATGGTCGACGAACTGGGCGGCGGCGAAGTCGCGCGCAATCGGGTGGATGGTCTCCTGGGCCATTTTCACACCAAGATCATGCACCAGAACAACTGCGACATTACGAACCACAAACTGAGTGAAATCATCTCCAAGGACATCTGGTGGAGGTTGAGTACAAACATCAACCAGAATCCGAACGGAGCGACTGAGGGGTGGGCATGGAACCAGCAAGTCGATTATGTGCTGCCCCCCATAGCCTACAAGCAGCTCGCTCGCGGCGGGCCGAAATTCAAGTGGGATGTCCGGGCCATCGTGACGATGCCCGCACACAAATGGGCCGACGGAAAGTGGTGGCAGGGGATTAAGTTCGTCCAGAATTGCGAACCGCACAAGGACCACCTCTTCTTTCAGTGTCTCTTCGATCATTCGCCGGTCAGCATGTGGCTTGACCAAATACCGACCGCGCGAATCTGGGTGAGGCATCGACCGTTCCTTCAGCTCCTGCGGGACCTATGGAAGAAGCCGAAGGCGGCGAAGTGGCTTTTCCTCCGGTGGTTCGCATTTTGGGTCGGCGTCGAGGGTTGCTACGGCGTTTACAAAGAATGCGAAAAGGAGATCGACAATGCCTGACCCTGACGAGCTTGAACGGCCCCGACTGCCGATGAAGTTCACGGTCGCCAGCGTGCTGATCTACCTGGCCCCAATCGCCTGCTTCGGGTGGTTCGGGCCGGGGTGGAAAGTGGCTTCGGTCATCCCGATTGCCATTGGAGTCTGGAGATCACCGGGATTCCTGCGGCGGGCCTTTGGCATCGCGTTGCTGCTCTCCTTGGTGATCTGGGGAGAGCACGCGAGGGTGGAGGAACAGGATTGGCCTGGACCTCCCTTGCTGATGATCTGGTGGTTCTGGAGTTTTGGGACTCGCGTGCATGCCGATGGAGTAAGAGCCCAAGCGCAGGGCGCGGCGAGGGGATGGGAGTGAAGCCATGTTCGAATTGCACGAAGAAAAAGCATTGGACCGAATCGCCGACCGAATTCTCTCACGCATCATCCTGGCGCTGGAGAGGAACGGCAACGGCAAGCAACAACTTCCACGGCTCTTAACGGCTGCGCAAGCGGCCCGTTATCTCGGCAGGAAGAGCCCTCAGTCGGTTTACCACCTCGCAGCACGACGAGAAATCCCGTGTGTGAGACACGGACGCAACCTGCGATTTGACCGCCTTGAACTGGATAAATGGATCGAGTCGGACAAAGCCTGAACAACGAGCTTTGCAGTTCAACTGCAAGAGAAAGAGAGGATGAAAGCGTATGAACAGCAGTGACGGAAGCCTGAAGAGCCGGGACTGGTCGACGGGTCGCGCCGCCAGAGTGGAGAACGGTGCGATTGGGAGTGGGTGGAAAAAGGAAACCCACGTCCGAAGCGACGGGACCTACGTCGTGGAAAAGAACCAGTACGGCGAGATCATGTCGGTGAAGAAAATCTCGTAGTTGAGAGACACCGATCAATCTGGCCCCGCCCGGCTTCGGCTGGGTGGGGCTTTTTTTTGCACTCGACGGGTCGAGAGCGATTTTCAGGCGACGGGATGGAGTGCTTCCCGACCGTTCTCACTTCCATGCCCACTGAGGAAGTATCGCTCGGCAGAGGAACCGGTAAGTTGTTGGTGCGGATGAGAGGACTTGAACCTCCACTCCCTTGCGAGAACTAGAACCTGAATCTAGCGCGTCTGCCAATTCCGCCACATCCGCACGTGAGGTAGGCTTTCCTATTTTCGGGGACGCGGGGCGCCGGTGTCAATTCACGCGGCGCAGAAGCGCCGCGGACAAAGGCGAGACGGCTCATCGCCCATGCGCGTGCGCAGCGACAATGGGATCCGCAAGGCAGCACAGTGGAACAAGGAATGCGTATCGATCGCGCGAACGGTGCGGGTTTTACGCCGGATAGCCGGCCGATGATGAGGTAAACGGCACCGCCGCGCGTTCGGCCGACGCGGGCGCTTGAATGTTCCAGCGCTTCATCCACAGGAACAGGATCAGCAAACCCCACAGGTGATAGCCCAGGTTGGCGCGGCGCTCCAGGTGGGTCTGGATGGTCCGATTCACCGCATCCCAGCGCAGGAAACCGGAGTCGCGTACGCTGCGCTCGCTCAATGTGTCTAGCAGCAGCGGACGCAGTATGGTCCGCAGCCAGGCATGCGTGGGGATGTCGAAGCCTTCCTTGGGACGCTTGAGAACGGTCGCGGGCAGGCGGCCTTTCATCAACTCGCGCAACAGGAACTTCAGTGTGCCGCCCTTGATCTTCAGATGCTCCGGTAGCGTGGCGGCGAACTCCACGATGCGATGATCCAGAAACGGCGGACGCACTTCGAGCGAATGCGCCATGCTCATGCGGTCGCACTTATTGAGGATGTCGTCCGGCAGATAGTACATCTGGTCGAGTTCCAGGAAGCGGTTCAGTTCGCCCGCGGAGGCATCGGGCGCCGGCAGATCCGCCCACGCGCCGTCCGGGCTTTCGCGCAACTCGCGGACCTGCTCGCGCGTGAACGTTCCGTTCCAGAAGAAATGCGCCTCCACGGGATTGAGGAGCGATCCATCCAGCATCCGCGTGAGTTTGTAGTCCAGGCCAATCTTGCGATCGCTCACCGGGGCCCGATGCGCCAGACCTGCGGCCGTGCGGCGCAACGCTACGGGGAGGTGGCGCAACCAGCGCGCGTAGCGGTCGGCGAGGTAGGTGTTGTAGCCGCCGAACAATTCGTCGGCTCCCTCGCCCGACAGCGCGACGGTCACCTCGCGGCGGCACATCTTGGAAAGAAACCAGACTGGTAACGCGCCCGCATCGGCGCTGGGCTCGTCCGAATAGGTTCCAAGCCGCTCGATCGCGCCGGTCAGGTCCTGCTCCGGGTTCAGGTCGAACTCGTGATGATCGGTCTGATAACGCTGGGCGACCTCGCGGAAATATTCGCTTTCGTCGAATTCGCGGCCGCGAAATGAAACTGAAAAGGTCTTGAGCCTGCCCGTAGCCGACTCCGCGGCGTAATGCAGAATTGTGGAAGAATCCAGACCGCCGCTGGACCAGACTCCCAGAGGCACGTCCGCAACCAGATGCTCGCGAACGGAAGCGCGCAGCAGACGGTCCAGCTCCTCTTTGGCCGAATTCAGGTCGAGGGTACGGTCGACCTCGAAATGCGGCTGCCAATAGGCATCAGTCGTGAGCTTACCGTCGCGCCATTCGAGCCAGTGGCCGGGCGGAAGCTTCTCGATCCCTTCGATCAAGGTGTGCGGGCCGGGCGAATAGTTGAGCGCCAGGTAACGGTCCAGCGCCGCCGGGTCCAGACACCGCGCGAGGTGCGGATGCGCCAGGATGGTCTTCAGCTCGGAGCCGAAGTAGAGATCGCGGCTGCCGGCGGGGTGAGCAAAGTACAGGGGCTTGATGCCCATGCGGTCGCGGACCAGCACCAGCCGCCGCTCGGCTTCGGTCCACAAGGCAGCGGCGTACATGCCGCGTAAACGGGCGAATGCGGCCACGTCCCATTCGAGAAAGGCGTGCAATACTACTTCGGTGTCGCAGCGCGACTCGAACCGGTGGCCGAGCTCTTCGAGTTCGCGGCGCAGTTCATCGTGGTTGTAGACCTCGCCGTTGTAAACGATGACGGCGCCGCCGCACGACATCGGTTGCGTTCCGTGCTCCAGGTCGATGATCTTCAGTCGCACCGCGCCCAGCGAAACATGGGCCGATTCCCAGACTCCTTGCTGGTCTGGGCCGCGGTGACGCAGCGCCTCCGTAATGGCTTGGATGCGTCCCGGCGCGGGCGCGCGGCCGACGTGCGTGAATCCCGCTATGCCACACATGTTGCGGATCGGGCTATTCGCGGGCTTCGAGCTGCTCGGGAAAGACCGCGTAACCCTTGGGCGGCGGGAACAACTCTTCGAGCGCCAGCAGGCGTTTGCGCAAATAACGGCTGGGCAACTGGCGCGGTCCGGTGTCGACGTCGATGTCGCAGCAGATGCCGTGCAAGTACAGCGTCAGGGTGTCGATGAAGGACTGGCGGGCGTACTCGCGGAAGGCCGAGGAAGCGCGCGACGTTCCACTCTTGCCGCGACGCAAGCCCTGCTTCAAC
The DNA here is from genome assembly GCA_035604115.1 of Bryobacteraceae bacterium. GTDB lineage: Bacteria > Acidobacteriota > Terriglobia > Bryobacterales > Bryobacteraceae > Palsa-187. Next base: position 6,825 of record DATNJC010000064.1, read on the forward strand.
CGCCAACTGGCTTCGTCCACTTCGCCGTGTACGTCGGCGCTTATTTCTTCCCGCAGCAGGCGGGTATAGTGCATCTCGACTTCTTCGCTCCAGTGATCGCCCATGACCGCGGCCAGCAGATGGTAGAAGCGGTAGTGATACTCGGCGACTTCCTGATCCTTGAGCGCGAAGGCCAGCACGGTCTCCTCCCCCAGCTTCAGTTGGGTGAAGGAGGAGGTTCGATCCTGGGGCGGCTTTTCGACGGAGACAAAGTCGCCGCCCGGGCCGTTCTTTTCGACCTTCCGGATTTCGGGCTTGGCGCCCTGGCGTCCATTGGCGCGCTCGAGATACGGGACCAACAAGATCGAGATCTTGGGCAGAGCCGACCCGACCGAGGGCGGCAGCGCCGCTACCGGTTCCTCCAGGTACTCCTTGAGGTCCTCTTCGCTCATGGGGCCATTGGCGCAGAAGTACGAGAAGGTGCTGCTCAGCGGAATCATTTCGCCGCGGAAGCGTTCTGCGAATTGGCGGACGCTAAGTTTGGAGAGGTCGAGTGGGGCGTGCATTCATGCGCCTGTACTTCTATTCTATCCGGCCCCGCAAGGGCGGTGCGGATGGGCTCGTCAAAGGAGCTGGTCGAGCACCAGAGATTCAAACGCCGTCACCCGCTCGAATACCACATCGTTCGTGATCAGGCCCGTCACGCGAGCCTGCGCGGCGGTGGCCGCCTGCAGCGCATCCGGCGTCCGCATTCGGTGGAGAGCGCGCAAGCGTGCCGCCAGGTCCGCGATCTCCAGATTCGGGGCGATCCAATCCAGGTTGGGATACGTGGACAGCAAGGCATAAAACTCGTCCACGAGTTGGTCGTTAGAGTCGCGATAGGGCTGTACCAGCAATTCCGTCATGGTGATTGTGGACGTTACGGCCTTCGAATCCGGCCGCTCGAGCCAGGAAAAAATGTGATCCGTCGCCGGGAGGTATCGGGGGTTCGCTTCCAACTGGTAAGTGAATACGCTGGTATCCAGCGCGATCAGGCGGTGCCTCCGGAGAAAGGCGCGGAGACGGTTCAATCCCAACTCCGGCGTTCCTTCCGCAAATAGGAGCTGGAGTATGTGCCTCGAGCCAAGCCTTGGATCGCGGAATGCGGGGATTTGGGTTTTTCCAGGACGATCACTCTTTCTCCTCGCACGACCACGAGCAACTTGTCGCCAGGCTTCACTCGCAAAGCCTCGCGTGCCTCGCGCGGGATCACGATCTGGTTCTTGATTGAAAGAGTAGCTTCCGCCATCGCTTTACATTTTAGCGCAAAGTAAAGGCACCGAGGCGTGGCGGCTTACTGGACTAGGCGGTGCGGCGGACCACTAGCACCGTGATGTCGTCGGCGGGTGGGGCGCCCTCGGTGAAGGCCATGACGGCATCGTTGATTTTCTCGACGATCTCGCGGGCGGGACGGTCGCGCATCCCCGCCACCAAATCGGCCAGACGCTCCTCGCCGAACTCCTGGTCCTGGGGGTTGGCCGCTTCGGTGACGCCGTCGCTGAACAGGACCAGAATGTCGCCGGGATCGAGCTGGGCGGTGAACTCTTCGTACGTCGCGGCGGGCAGAATGCCGAGGATGATGCCGCCGCCGGTCAGGGTCTCAAATCCCCCCTTGGCCCGGACCACCAGCGGCGGATTATGGCCGGCGTTGCTGTACACGACCTGGCCGGTTTGGGGGTCGATCACACCCAGAAAGAACGTAATGAAGCGGTTATCGGGACAATTGCTGGCGATGGCCTTATTCAGGCGCGACATTTTTTGCGCGATGGATGAAGAGTCCTCAAACACCACGTGCACGCGCGCCTGCAGACTGCTCATCAGAAGCGCGGCGGGCATGCCTTTTCCCGCCACGTCGCCCACCAGCACGCCCACTTTGCCATCGGGGAAGCGGAGGTAATCGTAGTAATCGCCTCCGACGGTGCGGCAGGAGGCGGTTCGTCCCGCCATATCCAGACCGGGGGCGGGCGGCGGCACGCTGGGCAGCAACTGGCGCTGGATGATGGTGGCCTGTTGCATGTCCTTGGCCATCAGCCGCTCGGCTTCTTCGATCTCGTTCAGGCGCGCATGCTCGATGCGGATGGCGGCGATGTTGGCCATCACGGTCAGCAGGTTCAGATCCTCGCGCGTGAACTCCCGGATCAGGTGCGGGGTGTCCACATAAATCAGGCCGATCACGCGGTCATTGGTCTGCAGCGGCACGGCGATCAGGCTGCGGACCTTCTGCTCGACGATGCTCACGTGCTGGCGCAAGGTGTTGTCGAGCTGGGCGTCTCGCACCAGCAGCGATTCCTTTTTGCTCAGCACACGGTCGCGCACCGTGGCCGAGATCTTGAACACGTCGCCGCGCGCGGCGCGCACCAGCAACTGGTCGCCTTCGAGCGTCATCAACACGCCGCGGCCAGCCATGACGGCTTCGAGCGACAGATCCACGATCAGCGTGAACAGTTCGTCGAGCGAGCGGTGTCCGGCCAGCTCGCGCCCGGCGCGGATCAGCGCCCGCATCTGCGGACTGCCCTGCATGACGTAGGTCTTGTTGAGATCGTCGGTGGCGGGGCCCAGCACGCCGTCGAGGTTGGCCACTACTGTAGTGGAGGTGTCGGCGGTCTCGGAGTTCTCGACGAATTCCACGGTCTGCCGAGCTTCGCGACCGGTTTCGGGAAACTCGATGGTCAGGTGCCCGGCCGAGATGCGGTCGCCGGGCGCGAACGACACCGGGCGCTCGATGCGCCGGCCGTTCACCACCGTGCCGTTCTTACTTCCCAGGTCTTCGACTTGCCACACGTCGCCGATTTTGAAGATGGCCAGGTGCTGGCGCGAGAGGCCGATGTCGTCGGGATAGCACAACTCGACGGCGCCGGAGCGTCCCAGCACGATGCGATCCTTGGTCAGAGGATAGGTTACGGTCTTGCCATCCAGGTCGCGGATGACCAGATCCTTGGGCGTTCTTTGCACGGCGGGAGTCAAGGCGCTATGGTTTACCCTGCTTCACTGTTTTCCCTGTTTCACCAGGCCGCCGACAATAGCGCGCAAGGACTTTTCTTCTTCCTTCATCACCGAATCGTTTCCGAAGTACTGGAAGCGCACAACGCCGCCGCGGTCGATGAACATGACGATGGGTACGTAGGGACGCTGCTCGCCGCCGATGTCGGCGATCTTCATGGTCCCCAGCTTGTCCAGATAACCCATGGGGAAGCTGGCCTTGTAGCGCTGCGCGAACGGACCCACGTCTTCCTTGGCGGAGAGGTTCACGGCGGCGGCGACCATCTGGAATCCCTGCGGGCCGAAATCCTTCTGCAGGTGGTTGAAGATTTCCACGGACTGAATGCACTCCGTGCAAGTAGTAGTAATCAGCGCGAGAAGCACCACCTTGCCGCGATACTGCTTGAGATCGATCTGCTTGCCTCCCGGGGCGGGGATGGTCATATCGGCAATCGGGCGGGGCGTGCGGGCGAAAGACGCTGCCGCCAGACTCACCAGAAGCAGCGCCAGAATTGGCGTTCGTTTCAACATGGAGTTTCTATTTTAGCGAATCTGGTTTGCGGAGGGGCTCGGCGACGGCAGCTCTCGGATCGGGAGGCGCGTGCGAGCGTGCCTGTACGCCAGCCATGGGGCCACGGATTCCACACAGATTTCACATGGATGCGTTGACGGGGCTGCGATGGAACGGCGTATTATGATGAATCTGTGTTGAGCGGGTTGAGGAGCCGGCGTCTATGAACTGGAAGCTGATTCTGAGGCTGTCGATGTTCGGGCTGGCCATGGGATTGGCCACCGTGTTCTTCATTCCGCCGAACATCGAGCCGGCCGTCTGGCTGGCGATCTTCGCGATCTGCGCTTTTCTGATCGCCCGGGGCACTTCCAGCAACGCTTTCCAGCACGGCGTATATCTGGGTCTGGCCAACAGCGTGTGGATCACTATCGCGCACGTTGTGTTCTACGACCAGTACATTCCCACGCACGCCCGGGAGGCTGCCATGCTGCAGATGACTCCCTTTACCGATGCACCTCGAATGATGATGGTCTTGACCGGTCCGGTGGTGGGCGTGCTCTCGGGGATCGTGATCGGGGTGTTTAGTTTCGTGGCCAGCCGGTTTGTGAAGCCGGCTCGGGTGCTATAGCCCGGCCCAGATGTCCGTCAGATCCAATTCAAAACCGGCCACGGGACCTTCCGCGGCCAGTTTAGCGATGCCGGTCTTCTGCTCCGCTTCCTGGCCGCCCGGCCGGTAGATGTAGACGGTTTGGGCGTCGCCGTGGACGAGCCAGGCCAGTTCCACGCCGCCGCGAATCCATTCCTGCATCTTTTTCTTCGCGGCCGGCAGGCGGTCGCTGGGGGACATCACTTCGATCACGAACTCGGGGGCCACGGGGGGGAACTTTGTGCGCTGCTTTTTTGAAAGCTGGGAGAGCTGCTGGTTCGAGAGCCAGGCGGCGTCCGGCGAGAGGGCCGCGCCCGTGGGCAGGATGAACTCGGCGCTGGCGTCAGATGCCTTGCCCCGGCCGTCTCTTTTGGCCCAATTTCGGAGCTGTCCAAAGATGTCTCCGCTCTGGTAGCTCGACTCGTATCCGGCTGGCGGCACGATGATGATCTCTCCTTCGGCAGTTCGCTCGAAGCGTACGTCGCGGTTGAGCTGGCAGAACTCGAAGTACTCGTCGTCGGTCATCCGCAGTTCCGGATTCAGCGTGAGTTTGGCGGGCAGGGCCTCCTCGGGAAGGACTACTTGCATATCCATAGCATAGGGGATTCGCGGGGCGTCAGGCGGCTGAAGATACGGTTCGTTCGGGGAGCCAGATCTCGAGACAGGCGCCGCCTTCGGCGCGATTCGCCGCCGAGATCACGCCGCCGTGCTGGCTCACGATTCCTTCGGCCACGGTCAGGCCGAGGCCGGTGCCGCGCGCGTCTAGGCGTGTGGTGACGAACGCATCGAAGATGTCCGGCAATACCTCGGCGGCAATGCCGGCGCCGTTGTCTTCTACGGTGATGGCCACGCCGGGCGCGCCGTTCCGGTCGGCGCCACGGGCGTACACGTCGATCGTTCCGCCCTGCGCCGGGACGGCGTGCACCGCGTTGCGCAGAACGTTCACGAACACCTGGATCAGGCGGTCGGCGTTGGCCGTGACGCGCTCCTCCGGTGCGATGTGGTTGGTACAGGTCACCGCCGATGCCTTCTCGTGGATGCCCACCAGCCCCCAGGCTTCATCGATCAAGGGACGCAAGGCCACCGGACCGGTGTCCTGCTTGCGGAGCTTGGAAAATCCCACCAGGCTTTCGCTGATGGTGCGCAGCCGGCCGGCCACTCTTTGCATGCGCTCCAGGCGTTCGAGCGTGTGCGGGTCGCGTGTGGTCTCGATCAGTTTTTCGATGGATCCGTTGAGCACGGCGAGCGGCGTGTTCAGTTCGTGCGCCACGCTGGCCGAGAGCAGGCCCAGGCTGACTAAGCGATCCTGCTCTTCCAGGCGCTGGAGCGCCCCGGCCAACTCGTCTTCGCGCTTGCGGAGCGTGGTCACCGTTTCGTTGCGCGATCGCATGATCTGGCCGATCTCGTCGCCCAGAATGAGATCGCTGGGAATCAGTTCGCGCTGGTGATCGCCGGCCTGCGTGGCGGCGTCGGCGGCGAGCATGCGTTCGATGGGCTCATACACGTAGCGGGGCATGATCACCACCTCCAGCAGCAGCACCGCCAGGATGTAAATGACGCCCAGCACCAGGAACAGGGCGATCCGCGCCCGCCACACGGCTACCGTATAGGATTGCTCGGACAGGTTCAGGTCGATGAGTGTATCGTTTGCGGATGTGGCCGGCGCTCCGTTGGCTTGGGAGTGTTGGAGGATGGCGACTTCGCGGGCCCGCGCGTCGGCCACCTGCCGCTCGAACTGGGGGATCAGTGAGAAATATGCGGCGCAGGTCAGCACTAAGAAGAAGAGGTTGTGCAGGACCATCAGCTTGGGACGGACTTTGAGATCGCCGAAGCTTCTTGCTAAACTGTAACTGTTCCCGTTAGGCAAGAATTCTTGCTCCCCTTGCGTAAGGTTCGCTGCTATGGTAGAAACGAAAGAGTTCCAAATTCTGCATCAAGCTGGATTGGCTGGCGGAGGGTCGAGCCGCTAGTTCGCGCCAAGGAATAAAACTTGCGATGGCCATTTTTCCGAAGTCGTCTGACATCATCTTAAAGGTTGCAGGGGCGGTGGTTGGCTTGGGCGCGGTGGCCACTATCGCGGCCTACGCGTACTATAGCTACCCGACGGTAATCGACACCGGATATCAGCCCGTACAACCGGTGCCCTACAGCCACAAATTGCACGCCGGGCAACTGGGTCTGAACTGCTTCTACTGCCATTACACGGTTTACCGGACGGCCTATGCCGCCATCCCGGGCACCGAGGTTTGCATGAATTGCCATGCCAAGGTCAAGGACAAGAGCCCGCGCCTGGAACCGGTGCGGCAATCCTGGGTGACGGGCCAACCGATTCCGTGGAAAGAGATCCACAAGCTTCCCGACTATGTTTATTTTAATCACCGGTCGCACGTCACGGCGGGTGTGAGCTGCGTGAGCTGCCATGGGCGCATCGACCAGATGGTGGAAGTGCACCAGGAAAAGCCGCTCAACATGGGCTGGTGCCTGGAATGCCACCGTGACCCGGCGCCCAACGTGCGTCCCGCGGAGCTGGTGACGCAACTGGATTGGGTCCCCGACCGGGACCCGCGCAAGATTGGCGAGGAAATCATCGCCCAAAAGCATTTGAACCCGCCTACGAATTGCTCGGGGTGCCATCGATGAGAGAACAGAAAACAGGGGCCGGGGGCCAGGGGCCAGGGGCCAGCACCGGGCTGGTGCAGATTCAGGGGCAGATTCAAGGAAAGACCGAGCCTGCCGGGCTTAAGTACTGGCGCAGTCTGAACGAGCTGGCTCACACTGAGCAGTTCCAGAAGTGGGTGGAGAACGAGTTTCCCACTTCACATACGGAATTGTTGGACGGCAATTCGCGGCGGACGGTGCTGAAGGTCATGGCGGCGTCGTTTGGATTGGCGGGGTTGGCTGCCTGCCACCGTCCGGAAGTGATTCTGGCCCCCACTGCGCGGGGGCGCGAGGATTATTCGCCGGGCGCACCTTATCAGTACACCTCGGTGATGACGTTGAACGGGCACTCGATGGGCCTGCTGGTCGAGACTTACGATGGGCGGCCCACCAAGATCGAGGGCAACGCGCTGCACCCGGGGAGTCTCGGCGCGGCGACCGCACTGACGCAGGGCAGTCTGCTGAACCTGTACGATCCGGACCGCTCGAAGGAAGTGCTGGAAAATGGCAAGGCTTCGAGCTGGGAGAAGTTTGCCGCAGCCGCCAAAACGTTGCTGAGCGGGGATGGCTCGGGCGTGCGGTTTTTGAGCGAGACGGTTATGTCGCCTACGCTGGCCGACCTTCGGGCGCAAGTGCTCAAGAAATTTCCCAAGGCGGGATGGGTCGAGTACGAATCGATCTCGCGCGCTAACGAGGCCTCTGGCGCGTTCCTGGCGTTTGGCCAGGACATCGACGTTCATCCGCAGTACGACAAAGCCAAAGTGATCGTATCGCTGGATTACGATTTTCTAGGCAACGATTACCCCGGGCCGCTGGCGGGGAAACTTTTCTCCGCGGGGCGGCGCGTCGAGAGCGAGGAAGACCTGGACAAGCTGAACCGCATGTACGTGGTCGAGAGCCAGTTCTCGCTGACGGGCGCGAATGCGGATCACCGGCTGCGCATGCGGGGCGGGGACGTGAAGCAGTTCGCCACCGACCTGCTCGCCGCGCTCAGTGCGGCGCCTTCGGGTAACGACAAGCGGGCGAAGTTCCTGGCAGCGGCGGCGAAGGACTTGAAGGCGGCGGGTGCGGCGGCGCTCGTGGTCGCGGGTCCTAGGCAGCCTGCGATCGTGCATGCCCTGGCGCACGCCATGAACCAGACGCTCGGGTCGGCCGGCGCCACCGTCACCTTCACCAAGTCGCCCCAGGCGCTGACCAAGACCGATCCCCTGACGCTTCTGACCACCGAGATGAACATGGGGCAGGTCTCGACGCTGGTGATTCTCGGCGGCAACCCGGTTTACACGGCGGCCGCGGATCTGCAATTCGCGGCGGCGATGGCCAAGGTCGCGAACACGATTTACCTGGGGGCCGATCCCGACGAGACCGCGGCGGACGCCAAATGGAATCTGCCGGAGGCGCACTATCTGGAAACTTGGGGCGACGCGCGAACCGCTACCGGAGTTCCCGCGATCCAGCAGCCCATGATCGAGCCACTGTTCGGCGGCAAAAGCGCGATCGAAGTCATGGCGCTGCTGCTCGATACGAAAGACAAAAAGGGCTACGACCTGGTCAAGAGCTATTGGTTGGAGCAAATGCCGGCCAAGTCGAATAAGGAAATGACCTGGCGCCAGGCCCTCAACGACGGCTTGTTGAAGGACGCCAAAGCAGCCGAGGCGGTCAAGCCCACTGCTGACATCAAGAAGATCTCCGCGGCGGCGGCCGCCGAGCCTCCAGCGGCGGGCAGCGGCATCGAAGTCGGATTCGTCGCTAGCGCGTCCACCTGGGACGGACGCTTTATCAACAACGCCTGGATGCAGGAAGCGCCCGAGCCCATGACCAAGCTGGTGTGGGGCAACGCGGCGTTGATCAGTCCGGCGACGGCTCGCGAGAAGAATTTGAGTGAAGGCGACATCGTCACACTGTCCAAGGGCAACGTCAAGATGGAAGCGGCCGTGATGATCCAGCCGGGCCATGCCGACAACTCCGTTACCATCGCGCTGGGCTACGGACGCACCCGCGCAGGCCGCGTGGGTAAGGATGTGGGATTCAACGCCGGCCTGATCCGGACCTCCGATGGGTTCTGGTACGGCTCCGATTTCGCCATCGCCTCCACCGGGAAAACTTTCGAGCTCGTCACCACGCAGGAGCGCGGTCTGGCCGAGCATCTCAACGACCGCCCCCTGTTTCGCGAAGCCTCCGTCAGCGAGTACAAGGCCAAGCCCAAGGTGATCGAAGAAATGAGTGAAGTGCCGGAGATCCACTCCATATACCCCGAGTGGACCTGGGACAAAGGCCATCAATGGGGCATGGCCATCGACCTCGGAACCTGCACTGGCTGCAACGCGTGCGTCGTGGCTTGCCAGGCGGAGAACAACATCCCCTCGGTGGGTAAAGACCAAGTCCGGCGCGGCCGCGAAATGCACTGGATCCGCATGGACCGCTATTACGTGGGTCCGGAAGACGACCCGCGCGCGGTCGAACAGCCGCTGCCGTGCATGCAGTGCGAAAACGCGCCCTGCGAAAACGTTTGCCCGGTGGCGGCCACTTCGCATTCGCCCGAAGGGTTGAACGACATGGCCTACAACCGCTGTGTCGGCACGCGGTATTGCGCCAACAACTGCCCCTTCAAGGTGCGCCACTTCAACTTCCTGAACTGGCACAAGAATGACCCGGAGATCATGCAAATGGTCCAGAATCCGGACGTCACCGTGCGCATGCGCGGCATCATGGAGAAGTGCACCTATTGCGTGCAGCGCATTCAGGAAGCCCGCATTACCGCTAAGACCAACGGGCGCAAAGATATCCAGGAAGGCGACGTAGTCACCGCTTGCCAGCAGACCTGCCCGGCCAGCGCCATCGTGTTCGGCGATATCAACGATCCGAACAGCAAGGTATCGAAACTCAAAAAGCAGGAACGCAATTACGCCATGCTGGCCGAGCTGGGCATCAAGCCCCGCACGACCTATCTGGCGCGGCTGCGGAATCCAAATCCGGAGTTGGAAGCATGACATTCAGGGAGTCTCGAGCATGAGTTCCATCGTGCAGCAAGACCCGCAGTTGCTGGAACAAAATCCGCCTCTTGTCAAGGGCGGCGTTGATTATCACGACTTATCGGAGAAGATCTGCTCGGTGGTCGAGCCAGAGGTCGGACAGACGCCGATGAAGTACTGGATCGTGCTCGCGATCACCGCCAGCATCACCTTGCTGCTGGGCGCGATGCTGACCTATCTAGTCGCCACCGGCATCGGCGTATGGGGCAACAACAAGCCCGTGGGCTGGGCCTGGGACATCACGAACTTCGTGTTCTGGATCGGAATCGGGCACGCCGGCACGCTGATTTCGGCGATTCTGTTCCTATTTCGCCAGAAGTGGCGGACTTCGATCAACCGTTCGGCGGAAGCCATGACGCTGTTCGCCGTGATGTGCGCGGGCATTTTTCCGCTGTTCCACACCGGGCGCCCCTGGCGCGCTTTTTATTGGCTGTTCCCGATTCCCAACACCGACATCAACATGTGGCAGAACTTCCGCAGCCCGCTGATCTGGGACGTGTTCGCCGTCAGCACGTATTTCACGGTGTCGCTGTTGTTCTGGTTCACCGGACTGGTCCCGGACCTGGCCACCTTGCGCGATCGCGCGACCACTACCATCCGGCAATGGGTGTACGGGCTGCTGAGCCTGGGCTGGCGCGGTTCGGCGCGCCACTGGCGGCATTATGAAGCCGCGTACCTGATTCTGGCGGGCATATCGACGCCGCTGGTGTTGAGCGTCCACTCGGTAGTGAGTTTCGACTTTGCCACGTCGGTGATTCCCGGCTGGCACACCACGATTTTCCCGCCCTACTTCGTCGCGGGCGCGATTTTCTCCGGCTTTGCCTGCGTGATGACCTTGCTGCTGATCGCGCGCTGGTCGCTCAACCTGCAGGATCTGATCACCATCAAGCACCTGGAGAACATGAACAAGATCATCCTGGTGACCGGATCGATCGTAGGTTACGCCTACGCCTGCGAGTTCTTCATCGCCTGGTACAGCGGCAACATTTACGAGCGCTTCACGTTTCTCAACCGCGCCTTCGGACCGTATTGGTGGGCCGCCTGGTCCATGTACACGTGCAACGTGTTTATCCCGCAGCTGTACTGGATCAAGAAAATGCGCACCAACCTGTGGGTGATGTTCATCATCAGCATCACTACCAACATCGGCATGTGGTTCGAGCGTTTCGTCATCATCGCGACTTCGCTGACGCGCGATTTTCTGCCCACTTCCTGGGGCTATTTTCATCCCACCTGGGTGGACATGTGCACATTCCTGGGAACCATCGGCTTGTTCCTGACGCTGTTTCTGTTGTTCGCGCGTTTTTTGCCGATGATTGCCATCTCGGAGGTAAAGCACGTGCGCTCCTACGAGAAGCACGCGTTCAAGCCGGGCCCGTTGGGCGCCCCAGCGGGGAAGGTGCACTAACATGGCGCACGAAGAAACAGCTGGACTCTCGGCTCCCACTCCGCTGGACCTGCTCAAGGAAAAGGTGGGGCTGGGCCCGGACAAAGTGTACGCCGTGATGGGCGATTTCGCCGAGCCGGAACAATTGGTCGAAGCCGGCCGCAAGGTTCGCTCCCTTGGTTACACCAAACTGGACGCGATGTCGCCCTTCCCGGTCCACGGGATCGACGAGGCGCTGGGCATCCCGCGTTCCAAGATCGGCTGGATCGTGATTTTCGCCGCAGTCCTCGGCATTCTTACTGCGCAGGTGCTGATCTACTATGTCGGCGTCATCAACTATCCGTTGGTGATCGGCGGCAAGCCGCTGTTCGATTTTACGTTCACCATCCCGCCGACCTTCGAGCTGACGGTGTTGTTCTCTTCGATCTGCACGTTCCTCTTCACCTGGGTGTTGAGCGGGCTGCCGCGCCTCTATCACCCGTCGCTCAACTATAAGAAGGCCCTGGCGGCCAGCGACGACCGTTTCATTCTGGTAATCGAGTCCGACGATCCGAAGTTCGATCCCCAGCAGACCGCAGCCGACCTCGCCGGAGTAGGCGCCGAGAATGTGGAGGTGGTGGAAGGATGACCGGCGGAAGAAGTCAGGGGTCCGTGGAGCACGCACTCGTGCGTGCCACGTCGAGACTCGTCTCGACGCTCGGCGGAACGACCACGGGAATTGACGGACGTGTCGGCACGAGTGCCGGCATGGCACGCATGAGTGCGTGCTCCACGGTACTCGCCGTAATGCTGGCGCTCGCGGGATGTTCCGGGGTCCAGCGCGATCCGCCGCTTCAAGTTTGGCCGGATATGAAGTTTCAGCCCAAGTTTCGCGCGCAGTTGTCCACCGACCTGTTCGCCGACCACCGCGAGAGCCGCGCGGCTCCGGCGGGCGCCATCGCGCGCGGGCACATGCAGGAAGACACACCCTTTTACACCGGCATGGAAGGCAAGCTGTACGTCGGCAAGATGCCGGTCGCGGTCACCGACGAGCTGCTCACCGAGGGGCAGTGGCGCTTCAATACCTACTGCACTCCGTGCCACGACCGCACCGGATTGGGCCGCGGTATGGTGCCTCTCCGGTGGCCGGCATGGCAGCCGCAGAATCTGATGGAAGACCGCATCGTCCAGATGGCCGATGGAGACATCTTTAACGTGATCACCTACGGGCGGCGCACGATGCCGCCTTACATGATCCAGAACCGGCCGGAAGAGCGCTGGGCCATCATCGCGTATGTGCGGGTGTTGCAGAGGGCCGCGCACGGGAGCATGGATGACGTGCCGGCCGAGCAGCGCGCTTCGCTCGAATACAAAGGGCCGCCACCGGCGCCCCCACCGGCGCCAGGACAAGCGCCCGAGCCGGCGCCAGGGCGAGTTCCAGCACAAGCTCCAACACAAGGGAATCCAAAACCGTGAGCCAATCCACATCCACACACGGCACCGCTACCGACAATTACCAACTGGAGCACAGCCGCTGGCAGAAGGGCCGCAACGCGCTGGTATTCGCCGTGCTGGTCTCGCTGCTGGCCTGCGTGTTGGGATATCTGCAGGACCCCGCGCGCTTCGGGCGCAGCTACCTGGTCGCGTTCGCCTACACCTCCTGTATCGGCCTGGGGGCGTTCTTCTTCGTCCAGGTGCAGTACTTGAGCGGATCGGCGTGGAGCGTGACCATGCGCCGCATCATGGAAAACATCATGGTGACGCTGCCGGTGGGCGGCATCCTGTTCCTGCCCATCGCCTTCCTGCTGCGCGACATTTATCCCTGGACCGATGCGGCTCGGGTTGCCTCGGAAGCAGCGCTTAGGGCCAAATCGGCTTTCTTGACCGAGCATATGTTTCTGTTCCGCACTTACGCGATGTTTTTGGTTTGGTCCATCTGGATTTTCTCTATCTGCCGCCAAAGCACCAAGCAGGACACCTCGCACAGCATCCGGCAGATGCACATTATTTCGAGATGGAGCGCGCCGGGATTGTTCCTAGTGGTCGCCGTAGGGTCGCTGGCGGCGTTCGACTGGCTGATGTCGATCGAGCCCGGCTGGTACTCGACCATCTTCGGACTGTACTATCTGTCCGACGGTGGGCTGGCCTTTTTCTCGGTGGTCACGCTGATCTGCCTCGGATTCCGGCGCGCCGGCATCCTAAATCACTCCATCACCGAAGAGCATTATCACGACTTGGGCAAGTGGCTGTTTGCCATGACCGCGTTTTATACCTACATCGCGTTTTCGCAGTTTCTGCTGATCTGGTATGCCAACATTCCCGAAGAGACGGCGTTTTTCCGCCACCGCATGGGCGGAACCTGGCTGCCGATCAGCCTGTCGCTCCCTATCATCCGGTTTTTCCTTCCGTTCTTCGCCCTGCTGTGCCGTCCGGCCAAGCGCAGTCTGACCCTGATTGGTGTGCTGGCGGGCTACAGCCTGGTGGTGGTGTATGTCGATCTGTACTGGGTGGTGATGCCGGTGCACTATCCCAACGGTCCGCAGATTCACTGGATGGATTTCGCCACGCTGGCTTTCACGGTGAGCGTGTGCGCGTTGACGTTCTGGGGCCGCTTCAAGAAGCACAAGCTGATGCCGGTGGGCGATCTGCGCTTCGACCAGAGCCTGCATTTCGAGAATGCGTGAGGCAAGGAAAATGGAGGAGCGCACAGGCGTCAGTCCGTTGTGCGCGGTAATAAAATGAGCGACGCTCCCGACAAATACGAACACGAAATCGAAAAACACAAACCGGAAGAAGGGTTCGACGCCACCGAACCGGAAGCCAAGTCCATTTGGGGTTTCGCCATCGGATCCATCGTGCTGCTGGTATTGCTGATCGTGGCCGTCCAAGTGTACTTCCAGGGCATTTGGGATCAGGCGGTGTACGAGAAGGTGCTGTCGGTGCCGGGACAGGAAGTCGGCGATTTACACAATCTGGAAAACTGGCGGCTCACGCATTACGAATACACCGATCCCAGCAAAACCACGGTGCGGATCCCCTTGGACGAGGCCCGCAAGGCCTTCCTGGATGACGCCAAGGCAGGCAAGACTTTCTATCCGGGTAAGCCCACGGAACCCAAGCCGGAAGTGCCCGACCAACCCGCGGCCGCGCCGGGCGCTGCACCTGGACAGGCCCCGGGCCAGGCCCCCGGACAAGCCCCGGGACAAACTCCGGCTCCGGCAGCTCCGGCGGCTCCCGCGGCGGGTAAGAAATAACGATGATTCACTTCGGCACATCCCGAGCCTGCTTGGCGCTGGTAGCGCTGGGGACGGGGTGTGCTTTTGCGCAGATGCACTCCCCTATTAGCACGCAAACGGGCGTGGTGCCTCCCGATGCGCTGCCTCCAGCGCTCCAAGGGGTCGGCGTGCAGGAGCACTTGGGGCGAATGATCGATCTCAACCTGACGTTTGAGGACGAGGCCGGCGCCAAAGTCGATTTGAAAGACTTCTTTCACCCCGGCCGGCCGGTGGTGCTGGACTTGGTGTATTACCGCTGCCCGATGCTGTGCAACCTGGTGTTGAACGGGCAGACCGAAGTCATGCGCGAAATGCCGTGGACTCCCGGCAATGAATACGAGGTGGTCACCATCACCATCGATCCGCACGAAAGCCGGCAGTTGGCGGCGCAGAAGAAAGCGCAGCACCTGGCTACGTATGGCCGCCCGGCTCCGGGCTGGCATTTCCTCACCGACTACGCGGGCAACGCCAAACGGCTGGCCGACCAGGTGGGCTTTCTGTATCATTACGACGCCCGTCAGGATCAATTCGCCCATCCCGCGGCGATCACGATTCTGACGCCCCAGGGCAAGGTATCCCGGTATCTCTACGGGGTGCGGTACAAATCCCGTGACGTGCGTTTCGCGTTGGCCGAAGCCTCGGAGAATCGCACCACCATGACGATCGAAAAAGTCTTATTGTTCTGCTACCACTACGATCCGCAGGCCAATTCCTACACATTATTCGCCACCAATTTGATGAAGGGTGGAGGCGTGCTGACGGTGTTGCTCCTCGGGCTGTACTTGCTGAAGGCCCACCGGAATCCGGTGGGCAAGCGGGGGCGGACCCTGCCGCCGGCCCGCCGCTCGGAAGGATTCGTATAAAGGATTTATCGAATGACTTGGGCCACTAAATGGATGTTGCCCGCGGAGGGCTCGGACTACGCGCATCAGTCCGATGTCATCTACGCGGGCCTTTTCATACTCTGCATGCTGATGTTTGCGGGGATCGTGCTTGCTACCGTCTACTTCGCCTGGCGCTACCGCTTCAAGGCCGGACGCGTGACACCGCACCAGACCCACGATACGCAACTGGAGATTATCTGGAGCATTTTGCCCACGGCGCTGTGCGTGGTGATTTTCTTCGTGGGGTTGAACGGCTACTTGAAGTACGCCGTGGCGCCCGGCAATTCCATGGAGATTCAGGTCACCGCCAAGCAGTGGCTGTGGCAGTTCGAGTATCCCGACGGCTCCCGCACCATCAACGATCTGCATCTTCCGGTGGGCAAGAACGCGCACTTCGTCATGACCAGCGAGGACGTGTTGCACGACTTCTTTGTTCCCGACATGCGGGTGAAGATGGATATCGTTCCCGGACGGTATACCGAAGTGTGGTTCAATCCCACGGTGATGGGTACGCACGTCGTCACTTGCGCCGAATACTGCGGCAAGGGGCACTCCGACATGCACGCGGTGCTGACGGTCGAAAACGACGCGGATTTCGCCAAGTTTCTCGAAACCGGCGGCACTGAATGGGAAGACTATTTTAGTGGGAAAGATCCCACCAAGACGCCCGAGGCGTGGGGCCATCTGCAGTGGGAGCGCAAGGGTTGCAGTAGCTGCCACAACCTGGATGGAACCCGCAGCAAGGGCCCCAGTTGGAAAGGCATCTGGGGCAAAATGGAGAAGTTAAACAACGGCACTACGGTGCTGGTGGACGAAGCCTACATCCGGGAATCGGAGATGCAACCGCAGGCCAAGATTGTAGACGGTTTTGAGCCGATCATGCCGACCTTTCAGGGCTTGTTGAAAGAAAACGAGATCAGAGGCATCGTTGCGTTCATCAAGTCGCTGCAGTAGCGACGCGGAAGAAGGTGAGTTTATGGAACATGTAGTCAAATCCGGAGCGCCAGTCGGGGAACGGCCCCGGCCAGCCAAGAATTACCTGAACGAAACCACCGGCATCTGGAGCTGGATGACGACGCTGGATCACAAGCGCATCGGGATCATGTACCTTTGCGGCGTGCTGACCGCGTTCTTCATCGGCGGAATGTTCGCATTGCTGGTCCGGCTTTCGCTGATGACCCCCAAACACATGATCTTCGGCAAGGTGATCATGGACGCGGAACAGTACAACCGCGCCTTCACCCTGCACGGCATCGTGATGGTGTTCCTGTTCATCATCCCGGCGATTCCCGGTTCGCTGACCAACTTCGTGCTGCCGCTGATGATCGGAGCCAAGGATGTGGCCTTCCCCCGCCTCAATCTGGCCAGCTTCTATCTGTGGTGCCTGGGCCTGGTCATGGCGCTGAGCTCGATCGCCATGGGCCCGGTGGACACCGGCTGGACCTTCTACACTCCCTATTCGACCACCACCAGCGGCGCCGTCCCGATGGCCGCGATGGCGGCTTTCGTGCTGGGTTTCTCTTCCATCTTCACCGGACTCAATTTCATCGCCACGGTGCACAAGCTGCGCGCACCCGGCATGGGCTGGTTCGACATGCCATTGTTCGTCTGGGGCATGTATTCGACCGCGGTCATCCAAGTTCTGGCGACGCCGGTGATCGGCATTACCCTGGTGCTGATGGTGCTGGAGCGCGTTTTCGGGATCGGCATCTTCGACGCCCGCATGGGCGGCGATCCGGTGCTGTTCCAGCACTTCTTCTGGTTCTACTCGCACCCCGCGGTGTACATCATGATTCTTCCCGGAATGGCCATCATCAGCGAACTGATGCCGACCTTTTCGAGGAAAACCATCTTCGGCTACCGCGCCATTGCGTACGCCAGCGTTTCGCTGGCGCTGGTCAGCTTCATCGTGTGGGGACACCACATGTTCGTGGCTGGGCAGTCGCAGGTGGCCAATGTGGTGTTTTCCGCTTTGACCTTCCTGGTCGCCATTCCCTCCGGCGTCAAGATGTTCAACTGGCTCACCACGATGTACAAGGGCAACGTTTCCTTCGAAACGCCCATGCTCTACGCTCTCAGTTTCATGATCACCTTCGCCATCGGAGGCTTGACCGGTATTCCGCTGGCGACTCTGGCCACCGACATTCACCTCACCGACACCTACTTTGTGGTGGCGCATTTCCATTACGTAATGATGGGCGGCACCGTGATCGCTTTCCTGGGCGGTCTGCACTACTGGTGGCCCAAGATGACCGGGCGGATGTATTCCGAAACCTGGGGCCGCGTGTCCGCCGTGCTGGTGTTCGTGGGCTTCAATCTTACGTTCCTCACTCAGTTCATCCTGGGATCGCGCGGCATGCCGCGGCGGTATTACAACTACCTGGACCAGTTCCAGCCCCTGCACATGTATTCGACGTTCGGAAGCTGGATTCTCGCGCTGGGTTTCTTCATCATGGCCGCGTACCTGCTGGCCTCCTTGCGTAAGCCCGCCGACGCTCCCGACAATCCCTGGGGCGGCACCACCATGGAATGGCAGACTTCCTCTCCGCCCATCGCCCACAATTTCGACGAGCAACCCGTGTTAGAGCATGAGCCTTACGACTATCGGCCTAAGGTGACCGCATGAGGATGACCGCATGAGCACAACCAGTATCGATCTCGAATCGCACGGAGGTGGGCACGGCCATGAGGTCCACGATCCGCATTTTCAGCATCACTACTCCACCATGGAGCAGCAGTTCGATACCAGCAAGATTGGTATGTGGCTGTTCCTGGCTACCGAAATCCTGCTGTTTGGCGGACTTTTCGTCGGTTTCGGCTTAATGGAGAGCCGCTATCCGCGGGAATTCGTGGAAGCGCACACCTACTTGCAGCGCAGCCTGGGCGCGCTCAACACGGTCGTGCTGCTGGTCTCCAGTTGGACTATGGTGATGGCGGTCCATTCGGCCCGCACCAACCAGCGCCAGAAGACCGTGATGTTCCTGGCCTTCACCATTGTTTGCGCCTTCATCTTCCTGGGCGTCAAGTACTTCGAATATTCGGCCAAATTCGAGGAAGGCTTGCTTCCGGCCAAATACTACTGGCACAAGGAAAACAGCATTCCGGCGTGCCCGGCAGGTCCGGCCAACCAGACTCCCACGGTTCCCGGCTGCACCCATGGCTACGCCACGTTCTTCGCCTTCTACTTCATGATGACCGGCTTGCACGGCATCCATATCGTGGTCGGCATCGGCCTGCTGACGTGGATCCTGTTGCGGGCCAAGAAGGGCGAATTCTCGCACGCCTATTACACGCCCGTCGATCTTGTGGGCTTATACTGGCACATCGTCGACATGATCTGGATCTATCTGTTCCCGCTGTATTACTTGATCTCATGAGCTCCCATAACGAACCCACCGCGACCCACACGGCAGCCCCCGCCGGGGCGCACCACGAACACGATATTTCCCATGACGCAGGACTGTACCTGCGCACGCTCATCATCCTGCTGATCCTGACCGGGATCACCGTGGGGGCGGCGGGCATCCAATTCGGCTCCGGCGCCGCCAACGTGGTGATCGCGCTGACCATCGCCACCATTAAGGCGACTCTGGTGGCGCTGTTCTTCATGCACCTGGCACACGACAAGCCGGTGAACGCCATCATCGCCGGCGGCGGATTCATCTTCCTGGGCCTGTTCCTGTTGTTCACGTTTCTGGATGTCGGCACGCGCGTGCCCTTGCTGCCCTCGAACATGCCGGCCATGGCGCAGCCCACGCCTACGCCCACCACGCTCAACCCATTGCTGACGCCTCCGCCTCAACCTCTGGCTCCCGCGCAACCTCTGGTTCCCGCGCCGGCGGCTGCCGGGGGTGAAGGCGAGCATAAATAGGATGCTTCTGCGGGCTCGGCGTCGGTGGTCCCGTGAAGCCGGGGGCCGGCGGAAAGCCGGCGGCAGCCAGGATTGGCTGCCCCACTCATGCGCTACGCAGCCGTAGACATCGGGAGCAACTCCACCCGCATGCTGGCGGCGGAGGTGCTTCCGGGCGAAGCTCCCCGCACTTTGGCCGCCGAGCGCGAAGTCACGCGCCTGGGTCTCGGCGTGTTCCGCGACGGCCGCATCAGCGCCGACGCGATGGAATCGGTTGTGACGGTGCTGACGCGCATGGCCTCAATGTACCGCCGCCTGGACGTGGCCGGCGTGCGCGTGGTGGCCACCAGCGCCGTGCGCGACGCCTCCAATCAAGCCGAGTTCCTGGCCCGCGCCGCGGACGCCTTAGGCAGCTCCGTCGAAATCATCTCCGGACGCGAAGAGGCCCGTCTGATTCACCAGGGCGTAATGTGGCAATGGCCCCAGCCCGGCAAGCGCGTGCTGGTGGTGGACATTGGCGGCGGGAGCGCGGAGATAATATCGAGCGCCGACGGCCGTATGCTCGACGCCGTGTCCCGGCCCCTGGGCGCGGTCCGGCTGCAGGAGATGTTCCTCAAATCCGATCCGCCCGCCGCGCGCGAGATCCACCAGATGAACGAGTTTATCGACCAGAAGCTGGGGAACCTCGCCGAACGCATGGGCGGCGAATGGGAGCGCGTCATCGCCACCTCCGCCACCGCCGCCGCCGTGGTGTGCGCCATTAACCGCGTGCCCCGCGCGCGCCGCGACCAGGCGGACCGCATGCGCGGCTCCACCGCCGAGATCCGCAAGCTGTTCCGCCGCCTGGCCGACCTGGATCTCGCGGGCCGGCGCAAAGTTCCCGGTATCGGACCGCGCCGCGCGGAAATCGCGGTGGCCGGAACCGGAGCCCTGCTGCGGATTCTGGATCGCGTGCAGGCTCGCGGCGTGTACTATTCCTCCGCCGGGGTGCGCGACGGCATTATCGCCGACATGGCCGCCCGCAACGTCGGCGCCGAACATGCCCGCCTCAGCCGGGAGCAGCGCAAGGAAGTGGAGCGCGTGGCCTCGCGCTTCGGCATCCCGCTCGACGACGCGCGCCAGGTGGCCGGTTTCTCACGCGCCCTGTTCGAGCGCCTGGAGCCCATGCATCAGCTTCCCCCGGTTTTTGGCCGGCTGCTCGAGGCCGCGTGCTATCTGTGCAACACCGGCCACTACATCAGCGACGCGGCGCATCACAAACATTCCTATTACGTGGTAGCCAACGCCGATTTTTCGGGCTTCACCAACCGCGAGCAGCAGTTCATCGCCGCCCTGTGCCGCTATCACCGCAAAGCCCTGCCCGCGCCCGCCCACCCCGAATACCAGTCGCTCGCGCCCGACGACAAGCGCGCGCTCACTCTGCTGATCCCGCTGATCCGCCTGGCCGACAGCCTGGAGCGCAGCCGCGGCCGCGACATTGAGCTGGCGCGCTGCGAACGGCAAGACGGCTCGGTCCGGATCACCTTGCGCGCGCCCCACGAACCCGACTTGGCCGAATGGAGCGCCGAGCGCGTCTCCGGCGCCTTCCGCCAGGTCTACGGCTGCGACATCGCCGTCGCTTATGAACAATCATGAACCCCTTTCACACCGCCCCGCTCCATGCCGTCGAGGTCCGCGTGCTAGGCTCGCTGCTTGAAAAAGAGTCCACCACGCCGGAGTATTATCCGCTCACCGTGAACGCGCTGGTGAACGCGTGCAATCAGAAATCCAGCCGCGACCCCATCGTCCAATACGACGACGCGACCGTTGAGGCTGCGCTCGACACGTTGCGCCAAAAGGGCCTGGTGCTCAAGATCTCCGGCGCCGGACACCGCGTCGAAAAGTACGCCCACCGCCTGGGCGAAACCCTCAACCTCGGCCGCCGCGAGCTGGCTCTGCTGTGCGTGCTGATGCTGCGCGGCGCGCAAACCGTCGGCGAACTCCGCGGGCGCACCGAACGCATGCACGCTTTTGAAGACCTGGACGAAGTCGAGCGGCTGCTCGAACACCTGGCCACGCGCGAGCCCGAACCTCTGGTCGCTCGGGCTGCGCGCGGCCGCTGGGCGCATCTGCTTTCCGGCGAGTTCGTGGAGGACGCCGCTCCCGAGACCGCGGCCATTCCTGCCTTGCCGCCGCGACCGGATCTGGAAGCTCGCATGGAAGCGCTGGAACACGAAGTGGAGCAGCTCAAGCAGCAGTGGGAGAGCTTCCGCCGCCAGTTTGAGTAACATCGAAGTTGGCCCTTATGTCCCACCATCATCACTCCGGCCCGAAATCTCCGCCGGTCGAAGTCCGCCGCGTCGACGAATGCACCAGCTTGGGCGAACTGATCACCCACTGCTTTCCGGCGTTCGGCGGGGCGTTCCTGCGGCGGGTCTACACCATCCTCGACCGCGCGATCGGCCTGGGTTGTCCGCTGACCGTGTCGATCGCCGGACCCGTTACCGTCAGCGGCCAGCATCAGGCCTGGTTGATCCCGCTGCTTGAAACCGGGTGGGTGGCGTATCTTTCCACCACCGACGCGGTCTGCTATCACGACGGGCATCGCAGTCTGGACGCGCATCGCCACGGCCCGATATTCGAGGTTCCCATCTGGGGCGACGACGGCGCCCTGCGCGACGAGCACACCATCCGCGTCGCCGACATGGCGTTCGACGAGGCGGTCCTGTTCGACCAGGACAAATTTCTTTCCGCCATGCTGCTGCGGCCCGAGTTCCAGCGTTCCATGACGGGCACGGAACTGCGGAGCCGCATGGGCCGGTTCTACGCCGAGCAGGAGCGCGCGAACGGCGTCGTGCCGGGGCTGCTCTCCACCTGCCACCGTCTGGACATTCCCGTGTTCGTCGGCGCGCCCGCCGACGGCAGTGTGTTTCTGAATTCCATGAAGCTGTGGGCCATGCGCCAGGCCGGCCTAATGGACAGTTACAAGTTCGATCTGGACCTGCACGCCGAAGTGTTCGAAGCTTGCGCTTATCACCGTTGGGGCTTGTTCGACAATCCTCCCAACGCCCTGGCGACGCTGATTCTGGGCGGCGGCGTGCCTAAGAATTTCAATCTTCAGCCGGAGCCCGCGCTGGGTCAGATCCTCGGCATTCCCAACGTGCGGGGCTACAATTTCGACGTGCAAATCGTTACCGCCCCCGTTACTGAAGGATCGCTCTCGTCATGCCCACCGGCGGAAGCGGTCACTTGGGGCAAGGTCGACAGGGAAACCTATCAGCAGGCTACCGAAAACATGCAGGCCGACTATTCGATGGTCATGCCGTTTCTGGTGAAAGCGCTGCTGGAAAACCGCTCGCGGTATGAGCGCTTGGCCGCCGAGCAAGAGGAAAGCGAACTCTTCGCGCGCGAGCCCCTGGCCCGCGGTTATCTCCGGCCGCGCGACGGCTACCGGCTCTTTGCCCAACGCGAGGAATTGGTCCGCAGGCTGACGGAGGACGTTAAGGCGAATCGCGAGTTTCTGATGGAATCGCTCGAGTACGCGTTGGCCCGACGGTAGCGCGCTGCCCCACTAAAACTAGAACTGCGCCAGCCTCGCCGACTGAAGGATCAGTGCCGCCAGGTTCCACGCGACCACCAGCGCAAACAGCAGATTGATCCGGCTGAGCAACCGGTTGCGCCCGCGCCACCAACAGTACAGGCCCAGCCCGATGGCCGCGGCCTTCACCATCAGCAGCCCACCCAGCGGGTGCGGTGCGTACAGCAACGCCATCCGGACCAGGGGATTGGCTTCCCGGATGCCGTGCAGCAGGAACGCCACCGTGGTCAGGAAATCCAACACCTGCAGGTAGGCGTATTGGAGTAAGAGTTGATTCACGCGTTTCTGTCCTTAGCGATTCACCTTAATTACTGTACCTGATTCATTGTAGCCGCGAATATGGGCAAGCCCATCCAGTACCAGGGGAAAGGTCTAGCTAAATTGTACTAGTACAAGGTCCAAACTAAAGCATCAGAAGGATTCTGCCGATGTGATCCACGTGGCGGAGTCTTATCTCGGAGCGCGCCTGAAGGCCCTCAGAAGGGCCCAGAATCCCGATGGCGGCTGGGCGTACTTCCCGGGAAAGCGCTCCTGGCTCGAGCCCACGGTGTATGCCGCGCTGGCGCTGGCTGGGGAACCAGCGGCCGACCGGGCTTGGTCCCTCCTCCAAGGTTGGCAGGGGGCCGATGGAAGCTGGCGGCCATCGAGAGATGTCGCTATCGAGAACTTCGGGACGGCTCTGTGCGTCACCCTGGCGCTGTCACAAAACCGCTCTGGCGGTGGCGTTAACAAGGCCGTCAACTGGCTGCTCGGGACGGCTGGGACGGAGTCGAGCTGGATGAATCGCCTGGTGACGCGCACGGGCATTGTGGAACTGGATCGGGACCTGTCGCTGAAGGGCTGGCCGTGGAAGCCGGGCACGTCCTCCTGGGTGGAGCCGACGGCGCACGCCCTCGTCGCGCTCAAGAAAGTGTTGGCGCTCAAGAAGGCGGCCAAACTCGCGCCGCGCGCCGAAATGCTCGAAACCCTGCGGGAACGCGTCCGCATGGGAGAAGCTCAACTTCTGGATGTGCGCTGCACGGACGGCGGTTGGAATTATGGCAACAGGTCGGTGCGGAAGGTGGATCTGCCCGCCTATCCGGAGACTACTGGGATCGCGCTGGTCGGCTTGCAGGGGCATAGCGGCTTGGGGCCTTCGCTCGATTACGCGGCGCGCGAAGCCGCCCAAACCCGGTCGCCGCTGGGACGCGCCTGGCTCACCATCGCCCTGCGCCTCCATGAC
This sequence comes from Bryobacteraceae bacterium, assembly GCA_035604115.1. Lineage (GTDB taxonomy): Bacteria > Acidobacteriota > Terriglobia > Bryobacterales > Bryobacteraceae > Palsa-187. The sequence goes on from DATNJC010000064.1 coordinate 30,843, forward strand.
GCCAGTGTCCCGTCGCCGTCGTCTTCGTCCACCACGCCTCCGCCCGACTTGCAGATTCTCGCCTTGGAGGCCCTGGCCGCCCCCGAAGGCAACTTCAAGGCTTTTGAGACACCGGTGGTTTCCGAAGGGGTGCGGGGATGAACCTGAAGCGCCGCGATTTCGTTCCCATCGCTGCTGCCGGACTGTTTGCCAGCTACGCGGGTGTTGAATCCTGGCGTAAGAACGCCCGGCGGCTTCCTGGGACTTCGGCCGTGGCGATCGTGAAGGCTGCGGCGTACTCCGATGACCTCGCGTCGCGCATGCTTGAAGGCATCCGCGCTTGCGGCCTCGACGTTAAAGGGCAACGCGTCCTGCTCAAGCCCAACCTGGTGGAGTTTGACTCGGCCACCTGCATCAATACCGACGTGAGCGTGGTCGCCGCGGCTTATGAAGTGTTTAAGAGCCTGGGAGCTTCCGAGGTGCTCATCGGCGAAGGGCCCGGGCACCGCCGCGATACTTACGCCATCGCCGAAATGGCGCGCTACCGCGGCGAACTCTCGGGCTTCGATGATCTCTTCGTGGACCTCAATCGCGACGACGTGAGTCCGGTCGAAGGCTTCGCCGATCGCGGACGGATCTACCTGCCCAACACCGCCCTGCGCGCGGACCTGATCGTATCGCTGGCCAAGATGAAGACGCATCACTGGGCCGGCACCACTCTATCGATGAAAAATTACTTCGGGCTGGTGCCCGGTTCAGTGTACGGGTGGCCCAAGAATGAGCTGCATCTGGTGGGCATTCCGACTTCGATTGTCGAGCTGACGCGCTTGTTCCCGCGCAGCTTCGCCATCGTCGACGGCATCGTGGGCATGGAAGGGAACGGCCCGATTCAAGGCACTCCCAAGCCCGTGGGCGTCCTGGTGATGGGCCGAGACTTGCCCGCGGTCGACGCCACCTGCTGCCGCATCATGGGTATCGATCCGGGCAAGATCGAGTATCTCCAAATGGCTGACGACCAGAATCTTGGGCATGTCGATGAGTCCCGAGTAGAGCAGCGCGGCGAGCCCATCGCCGCCGTGCGCACAAATTTCCAACTGATCCCCGCATTCCACAGCTTGCGTTTGGCTTAAGCAGCGCCGGGTAGTGTCCCGTTTCGATTTAATAGTCGCGGAACCGATCGGCAGACTTGTGGCATACTCGCCTGTGAAGAGGGATGGTGTGCGCGATGCACGGCCAAAAAAAGAGGCGCAAGCGTTCCAGAGAGGGTTCGATCGCGGTCGATGGAGTCAGTCTTCATTGGCAGCTGACTAGTGAACCCCAATGGACCACGGAGCACGGATATAGAGGTTTATGCATTTCCGTTCGGTTGGAAGAAGGCCACCATCGAGAACTGATTCTGGAATACCCATTTCCAAAGAAGTCTAGGCCAAATGGAAAACCGCAACTTCCTCAACGCCCAAAATTCTCCGTGAAGACCATCGAGGCCGACGTTCGCCAAGCCATGACTGCAGAATGGGAGCCAGCTTCTCGTGGTAAGACCTTCGTCCTTCAGTTGCCCGGAATTTCAAACTGAGACAAAGCATTTTCTCATTGAAGGATGAGCCTGAAGGATAGGCAAGCTGGCGGGGCTCCTTTCTGCGATTTTGGCGAGCGGGGATGGGGTCCAGGGGAAGAGGGCGGCGGTTGAGCCCCCTTCCCTTGGCCCAGCACTGGATTGACCCGGCGGCGTGAGCCGTCGGCCGCTCATGCGGACCTCTTTCGGCGAAGATCGGCGAAGAGTTTGTGCTTGGCTTTTTGCATGGTGCGCGCCGCATC
>DATNJC010000065.1:0-46291 GCA_035604115.1 Bryobacteraceae bacterium
TAGGAACGCCCGGATCTGCTCCAGGCTCAACTTCTCTGAGGACTTCATGCGGATGATCAATCCCCAGCATGCCCTTCAGGCTCATCTTGTGTGAGAAACGAACCCCCGCTTCAGGCTCATCTTGCATGAGACAAGACTCCATCTTGACCACGTCGTCCCCCAGCCAGTAGAATGAATAGCTTAACCTGTTACACTTGACTTATGACGCCTCGGAGCAAGGAAGTCTTGCACGAAATCGTCGAGACCTACATCGCCTCCGGCGAAGCTGTGCCTTCGCGCACCATCGCCCGCCGCTTCCGCGAAGGTTTGAGCGCCGCCTCCATCCGCAACGTCATGGCGGACTTGGACGACGAAGGCTACTTATCGCAGCCCCACACCTCGGCTGGCCGCGTGCCCACTGAGAAGGCGTTCCGCAGTTACATTCAGTCCATCGGCATGCGCCGCCTGGTGACCGCTGAAATCGAGCGCCTGCGCTCCGAATTCGGCCGCTTCAACACCATGGAGCAGCGCATCGAATACTCGTCGCACATGCTCACGCAACTCACGCACGGCGTGGGCATCGCCGCGGCGATTCCGCAAACCAACCCGGCGCTGGATCAGGTCGAACTATTAGCGCTCCCCGACCAGCGCGTGCTGATGGTGGTGATGACCCGCGACCATCAGGTCCACAATCGCGTGGTCACACTGGAAGTGTCCGTCACCGCCGCTGAGCTGGAATCGATCCGCAACTACATCAACCGCAACTTCGCCGGTTGGGCGCTGCAGGACGTGCGCCGCGAACTGGCCAACCGCCTGGATCACGCTGCCGCCACTTACGACGCCGTCTTCCAAAAGCTGACCATGCTTTACGCCAAGGGCCTGCTGGACATGGGACCGGCCCCCGAAGTCCACATGGAAGGCGCCAGCAATTTAGTCGTCCTTGATCTGCATCTCACGAAAGAAAAGTTGCGCGAGCTGTTCCAGGCCCTGGAAGAAAAGAAGCGCGTCCTGGAACTACTCGATCGCTTCCTCGATCACCCCGCGGGCGAAGTGGGCGTCCACGTGGGTCTCCAGGAAATCCACCCCTCCATGCGCGAGATGTCTCTGATCGGCCTCCCAGTGCGTCTGGACAACGGCCTGTCGGCGGTGATCGCCGTGCTAGGCCCTATCAGAATCAACTACAGCCGCGTCATGAGCACCGTCCAACACATCGGCCAAGCCTTCCAATCGGCGTAAGGCGGATGTATTCGGGTTCATCCCCGCCCCAAATAAACAAACCGCGCGACGAACAGCGCCGCCAGCACGAACACCAGCCAGTGCGTCTCCCGAGCCTTACCCGTCGCCAGCCGCAGCAACGCATACGCCGTGAACCCCAACGACAACCCCGTCGCTATGCTGAAGGTCAGCGGAATCGTCGCCATGGTCAAAAACGCCGGGATCGCCATGGCCGGATCGTTCCACCGGATCTCGCCCACGTGCGACATCATCAACGATCCCACGATGATCAGCGCCGGAGCGGTCGCCGACGTCGGCACCGCGCCCACCACTGGAGCCACGAACAGCGCCGCGATAAACAACAACCCGGTGACGATCGACGTGACCCCGCTGCGTCCGCCCGCTACCACGCCCGCCGCGCTTTCGATGTAGCTGACCACTGTGGAAGTCCCCAGCAGCGATCCGGCGATAGTGGCAGAAGCATCGGTGAGCAGGATGCGGCGAATGCGCGGGATGTGGCCGGCCGCATCCATCAGGCCGGCCTTCTTGGCCACGCCCACCAGCGTACCGACGTTGTCGAATAGATCGACGAACAGGAACACGAACACAATCTCCAGAAAGCCGATGTTCCACGCCGCACGCACATCCAGCTTGCCGGCGATCGCCGCAATTTCCGCCAGAGGGTTCGTCGCCGGAGACCACGTGACCAGCCCCAGCACCGCGCCCACCGCCGTCGTAGCCAGAATCCCGATCAGCATGGCCGCACGCACGCCCCACGCCGCCAGCGCCGAGGTCGCGATCAACCCGAACAGCGCCAGAGCCGTGTTCTTGTCCCGCAAATTCCCCAGCGCCACCAGCGTGGACGGGCTCGCCACCACAATCCCCGCGTTGCGCAATCCGATCATGGCGATGAACAATCCGATCCCCGCCGCTACCGCCGAGTACAACTCCGCCGGGATCGCCTCCACGATCAACTGCCGCACCCCCGCCAGTGTCAGAATCAGAAACGCCACGCCCGAAAGAAAAACCGCCCCCAGCGCGGCCTGCCATGAGATCCCCAGGCCCTTCACCACCGTGTACGTGAAGTAAGCGTTTAGACCCATGCCCGGAGCGAGCGCGATCGGATACCGCGCGAAAGCACCCATCAGGATGCTGCCAAATGCCGCACACAGACAGGTCGCCGCCATCACCGCCGCGAAGGGCATCCCCGTCTCCCGCAGGATCGAGGGGTTCACGAACACGATGTACGCCATGGTGATGAACGTCGTGGCCCCAGCCAGGATTTCGGTCTTCCAGTTGGTCCCCAGCCTCTCGAATTCGAAGTACGCCTCCAGCCGCGGGAGTATCGGGAGCATGTTCTGTCAGTTTACCCTGTCACTCCGGCCCCTAAACTGCATCTGAAGAAGTGAAGGTACTTATATGGAAGTAATCGTTCAACATCTTGGCGACGTCCGGTTTGAGGCCAACGCCCGCGGCCACCGCGTCTTGTGCGACCAACCGGTCGAAAATGGCGGTTCCGACAGCGGCATGACGCCACCCGAGTTTCTGCTGGCATCGCTCGGCACCTGCGCCGGGTTTTACGCGGCCCAGTATTTGAAAGCGCGATCCCTCCACGTCGAAGGGCTGAACGTTCGGGTGACTGCCAACAAGGCCACGTCGCCCGCGCGCCTGACTCAGTTCCGCATCGAAGTGACGGCCCCGGGCCTGGACTCCCATCACGAAGCCGGGATCTTGCGAGCCGTAAAGGCTTGCCTGATTCACAACACTCTGCTGAACGGGCCATCGATTGAAACCGTTGTCAATCCCGGATTACGCGAGCACGTGGAAGCCGCCTGAAAGCCGCCTGCGAAACGCTGTAAGCTGAAAAACATGAAACAGCTAGCGGCGTTCGCGTCCGGCGTGTTGTTCCTTGCGCTGCTTTCCCTCACGGCCCAGCAGCGCGGCGTTTCTCAACCAACCATCTCTCAGCGCGGCATCGACGACTTCTTCCGCGACTTCACCGATGAGTGGGTGCGCGGGAATCCCGGTCTGGCGACGTCCGCGCGCTATTTCACCGGGGAAGAGCAAGACCGCCTCGAGCGCCAACTCACGCCCGAAACCCGAGCCTACCGGCAAGCGCGAATTCAACTCGCCCGCAAAGGCCTGGCAGAACTCGCCAAATTCGACGCATCGAAATTGAGCGAGTCCCAGCGCCTCTCGGCCGACATCATGCGCTGGCAGCTGGAGACCGCGGCCGGCGAAGAGCCGTATCTCGATTACACCTTCCCCCTGCAGCAGATGAACGGCGCCAACATCAACCTGGTGGAGTTCATGACCGTCCGGCACCCCGTGGCCAACGAGAAGGACGCGGCCAACTACGTGGCGGCCCTGGGCCAGGTCGCGGCCCGCATGGAAGAGGCGATGGCCGAATCCCGGCGGCTCGCGGGGCGCAACATCATCCCGCCGAAATTCATCCTGCAAGCCACCATCAAACAGATGCAGAGCTTCGCCGATCCGGCCCCGGCGCAGAATCCGTTCGTGTCCGTGTTCACGCAAAAGATGGAAGCGGCGAAGATCCCCGAAGCCCGCCGCGCGGAACTCAAGGCCGAAGCCGAAAAGATCGTAGGGGCGCAAGTGTACCCCGCCTGGAAGAAGGCTATCGCGCTGCTGGAATCCCAGCTCACGCGTTCCACCAACGACGCGGGATTGTGGCGCCTCAAAGGCGGCCCCGACGCCTACGCCTACGACCTGCGCCGTTTCACCACCACCAATCTCACCGCCGAGCAGATCCACGAAATCGGCTTGAAGGAAGTCGCCCGCATCGAAGGCGAGATGGACGCGATTCTGCGGCGTCTCGGCCGCACCCAAGGTTCAGTCAAGGATCGCGTCGAGCAACTGAAGAAAGACCAGGCTTACCCGCTGACCGAAGCGGGCCGCGACCTCATCATGAAGGACGTGGAGGGCATCCTGCGCGACGCCGAGAAGCGTTCCGTTCTGCTGTTCGACAAGACGCCCAAGTCGCCCGTAGTCGCCCAGCCGTTTCCGCGCTTCCGCGAAGCCAATGCCGCGGCCAACTACAACGGTCCCCCGCCCGATGGCTCGCGCCCCGCTGTGTTTCAGATCCCTCTGCGGCCCGAGCGCATGACCAAGTTCGGCCTGCGCAGCCTGGTGTATCACGAAACCGTACCCGGGCATCATTTTCAGATCGCGCTCGAAGTGGAGAACCACGACCTCCCGCGCTTCAGGCAAATCCGCGCGCTGGGCGGGATCTCCGCGTTCTCCGAAGGCTGGGGGCTTTACGCCGAGCGTCTAGCAGCGGAATCCGGCTGGTATGAGGGCGACCTCGAAGGCCAACTGGGCCAGCTAGACTCGGCGCTGTTCCGTGCCCGCCGCCTGGTAGTCGATACCGGCATTCACGCCAAACGCTGGACCCGCCAGCAAGCCATCGACTACGGCATCGAGGCGAGCGAAGTGGAGCGTTACGTGGTCTACCCGGGCCAAGCCTGCTCCTACATGATCGGGCAGTTGAAGATCGTCGAACTGCGCGAGAAAGCGCGCCAGGACTTGGGCAGCCGTTTCAACTTGCGCGAGTTCCACAACGTGGTATTCAACACCGGCACGGTGCCTCTCGAAATCCTGGAGCACCAGGTGGAAGCGTACGAGCGTTCGGCCAAAGGCTCTACTCGCTAAGCAGCTCTAGAATTGCGCGAGCCGCCTTCGGAGATTCCCCTCGCACGCCCGTGTAAGTACGCGCACGCGCGGCCACTTTGGTCAGACTACCGAAGATCGCCGGATGATAATCGAGCGCCTGCGGCGTGCTCTTCAACAGCAAGTGCAAGGCTTCACTCTGAGCCAGCGGCGTGACCCGGATTCCAATGTGCCCTTCGTCCGGAGCGTAGGGAACTTGGAGCACCAGCCGGATCTCCGCCGGACCAGCGGCAACGCGCGCGCCCAACTCCTGCGGCGTTACGGGATGCTGTGCAGGGCGGCCCTCGCGCAGCAGCAAACTGCGCGGATAAGGATGCAGCCGGCCCTCGGGATCGATCGCGGCGTACTCGTCGGAGTAGTAATCGGCGCCCCACGCGCCCCCGGCCAGCTCTTTCACCAGCGTGGATTTCCCATGGCCGCTGGAGGCGATCAACAGGGCGGCCGCACCGCCCACGCCCACGGCTCCGGCGTGAACGAACGCGAATCCAGCCGCATGCTGGACGACGTGTTCATCGACCGCCTGCTGGAGCGAGACGAGAGCCTCGTCCGCACCCGCGGCAGTAGCGTACTCCGCTCCTTCGCGGTCAATGCGGAAGCCGCTTCCGTCGCTTTCGAGGCCGAAGGAAAGGTCTTCCGGCCGCGGTGGTTTCCGCGGCAGTGTGGGAAAAACGTACCGCTCGATCAACGCGGCGGCCGGGCCCGAGCTGGCGGAAAAGCCCAGGCGCAGGTTCAGCAGTTCGATAGAAAAGCCGTGAGGCAATTACTCGGGCAGCCTTACTCTACCGCGAATACCCACACCGAGCCGCCCTCGGGCACCTCGGGATAGTCGCCGGGGAACAGGCGGTTCAGCGTGGCTTCCATGCCGCGGGAATCGCCGCCCCAGCCTGAGTGCACCGCGATGTACTGCTTCCCGTCGACCATGAACGACGTCGGCGGCGCCAGAATCCCCGAGCTGGTCGGGTACTCCCACAGCAGCTTGCCGTTGTTCGCGTCGAAGGCGTGGATCTTGCGGTCGTTGGTGCCGCCGGTGAACACCAGGCCGCTGGCCGTGGTCATCATCGCGCCCCAATTGGGACTCTTGGAGTAATTGTGGGTCCACACCTTCTTGCCGGTGTCGACGTTCCAGGCCTGCACTTCGCCGAAATGATCGCCGCCCGGCGCCACGAACGGAGCGCCTTGCTTGGAACCCGTATAATTGCGACCGGCAATGTACTCGATTTCGGTGCCCGAGCCCGTGCCGCAGAGATTGTTGTTGGCCGGGACGTAGACCATGCGCGTCTTGGGGCTGTACGCGATCGGCACCCAGTTCTTTCCGCCGTGCAGATTGGGGCAGAAATCGGCGTCCTTGTCGGTGCCGGGCTTGTGCGCCGGATCGACGTCCGGCCGGCCGGTCTCGGGGTCGAGCTTCTTGAAGACGTTCTGGTATACGTACGGCTTGCCCTCGATGAACTTGATCTTGCCGTCGTTGACGCCGACGTTGCTGCGATCCAGGAACCACATGTAGCCATCGCGCCCAAAGTCGATCAGCCCCTTGATGGTGCGGCCGCCGCGCTGATAGTCGATCAGGAGGGGCGGGGAGACTTCGTCCCAATCCCACGAGTCGTTCTGGTGATACTGGAAATAGCCCTTGATCTTGCCCGTTGCCACGTCGAGCGCGATGGTGGAAGAAGTGTAGAGGTTGTCGCCAGGACGCTTGTCACCCATCCACGGTCCGCCGTTGCCGACGCCCCAATAGGCGAGGTTGGTCGCGGGATCGTAGTTCCCGGTGACCCACACCGAGCCGCCGCCGTGCATCCATTGATCGCCCTTGGGCCAGGTTTCGCTGCCGGGCTCGCCCGGAGCCGGAATCGTATAGGTACGCCACTGTTCCTTGCCGGTGTCGAGATCGAACCCGGCGACGAAGCCGCGAATGCCATACTCGCCGCCCGAGCAACCGACCATCACCTTGCCGCCGGCCACTAAAGGAGCGAGCGAAATGTAGTAGCCGGCTTTGTTGTCGCCCACCGTGGTGGTCCAGACTTCCTTGCCGGTCTTCGCGTCGAGGGCCACCAGCACCGCTTCTCCGGCGGCGTAGTAGACCTTGTCGCCGTACAGCGCCACGCCGCGATTGGTGTCGTGCGGGACATTGGATCCGTTGGGACGGGGCCGGCGGTAGCGCCACAGTACGGTGCCGGTCTTGGCGTCGATGGCGATCACCTGATTGTTGGGCGTGGAGACGAACATCACGCCGCCGTTCACGATAGGCGCGGATTCGTGAACGCGCGCTTCGCCGGTCGCGAAGACCCACACCGGCTTCAGCTTGCTGACGTTTGACGGTGTGATCTGGGTCAGCGGGCTATAGCCCCATCCGTCGTAGGTGCGGCGGATCATCAACCAGTTGGAGTCTTCGGGCGTCTTCAGGCGTTCGGCAGTCACCGGCTGGTAGTTGCGGAGCACCGCGGGCATCGGTCCGGCCGGCTGTTGCTGCGGCCCTTGGGCGTTACTTCGGATGCCAAACGACAAAACGGCCAGCGCGCCAACCACCAGGGCGCCACAAAACGTGCGGATCGTGCGAGGACGGAGCATAAAGGGGTCTCCTTTTGATACCAGAAGGAATGATAACACCCCGTCCAGAGAGCATTCGGTAGTGAGGGCTGAGACCACACCACCGAGCATTCGCTCGGGCGGAGCCGTGAGTGCCGCGGAGACCGTTTCTCTGCTTAGGAGACCGGAACCGGCTTCGCCTCGATCTCAACGGCTGCGGTCGTCTGAACAAAGATGTAACGGCAAGCCATCGCATACAACACGAACGTTAACAGCAGCAGCGACCGCAGCCCGATCCACATCGATAGCGTTTCGAGGAGTCCGCCGACCAGCGCGCCCAACAAGTTCGATCCGAGCGCTACGCCGCTGAATTTGGCGCCGGCAAACGTGCGGATGAAGATGACACTGGCGAAGAAAACGGGGCTGCACAAGACTGCGACCGCCGCTAGGAACCGCAAGGTCTTCGATTCGAGCAGTAGAGAGGAAACCGGCAGGAAGTAGGCGACCAGCAGCGTGACGAATAGGAACCCGAACGCGACATTGGTTGGAATCCGCAGCCCCGCGCGTTCGAGCATGTTGGCGCCGACAATCAACAGCAGCAACCCTGAAATCGTGATCGAGTTGACCACCCACGTGGTCCCGAACAGCAACGCCATCCGGCTCACGATTTGCGATTCCATCAACATGAACCCTGCGCCCAGGAAGAAGAACGGCCAGGCGATGCCGGCGATCGGCACCGCGGTCCGCTTCATGAACTGCCAGCACACCACGGTCAGCACCAGCGAGATCAGAATCACGCTGGAGGGGAGTCCCGGGGCGTGCTGATAGAAGAACGGCCAGTCGTCGGTAGTGATGGGAGCGGCCTCCATCGGCACGTTGCCGTGGGTCTCTAAATGATGCTTCAAGCCCGGCTCGCTAATGGCGGCGGCGATGCGCTCGCGGCCTCCGACCACGAAGAAAGTACCCGGCGCTGGATTGAAGGACTGATCCGCTTCGAACTGCACCGGTTCCTGGCCAAACACATCCACGAGCGTCGCTTTCAGGCGTCCGGCGATGAACGGTTTGCCGACCATGAACTTCACCACCATGACCCCGTCGGGAGTGAGCAGGCGCTTGGCCGCCGTCAACGCTTCCCGCGTATACACGTAGTTGTCGATGCGAATGTTCGAATAGTGCGAGCTGGTTGTATGCGAGTCCAGCAGCGAGAAGGTGATCAGGTCGAAACGGTCCTTGGCATTCTGCATGTAAGCGCGTGCATCGTCGTTGACGATTCTCACCCGCGGGTCAGAATAAGGATGCTCCGGATGCACCCGCCGGCCGAGCTCGAGGATCATCGGATCGATCTCCACTGCCGTGACCGCTCCCGCGCCATTGCGGAGCGCGGCCGCAACATCGTTCCCCATGCCGGAGCCGAGCACCAGCACGGAGGGCGGATTCCGGTAGAAATGGTAGGGCATGTTGTAGGCGTTCCACTGTGGCGCCACGCCTTCGAACAGACCCGGATGCGAAAGGATGAAGCTGTCCGACATATTGGAGACGTACTGATACCAATTGTCGTTGGTCATCAGCTGATGGGCGACAATTTCGCCGTTGATTTTCGTCGCCGCGATATGCAGCTTTTGATACGGAGACCAGTGGGTTTCGCCGTTCACGGTTTGAGGCGTTGCAGGCATGATCGATTCTATGGAACGATTCGAGTCGGGAATCATCGTCATGCCGACGCAGAATCCGATCACCAGGACTCCCGCCAGCCGAATGCGGGCGACGGGAAAGGCCAGCACGATCAGCAGACCGGCGACGGCGAACCACATTGGCGGCGGTTGATAGAACCAGCAGAGTGCGGTATACAACAACACGCCCGCCAGGCTTCCCAGGATATTCACGGAATATCCCAGAATCCCGTCCTTTGCGGTTTCCAGGAGCCGCGCCGTAGCTTGCCCCACCGGAACAAAAATCAGGGAGAGTAGCGCAAACAGGGGCACTACCACGGCCAGCATCGTCCCCAGGCTGGCAATCGTTTGCCAACTCCAGGTGAGTGCCGGAACACCCCACACGTCTACTTCGGTGGTCGAGCCAAGCAAAAATGTCAGCTTTTGCACGAAATCCCGCAGCTCCGGCCACGGCAGCTTTACGATCACCGCGAGATATACGAGCGGCCCGAAGGTCGCCAGAAGATTGATCGGCTGCCGGCAGAGATACGCTCCCAGTCCGAAACCAAGGAAACAGGCGATCAGCACGAAATTCTTGAAATAAGCGAAGATCGTGATCTCGGAAGAGATCCACCGGATCATCAGCAGTTCCAGAAACAGCCCTAAGACGCTGATGAGCGCCAGTTCCTGCCACGATCCACTGAGCGCATCGGGCGGTAGTTCGAGCGCCGTCAGCCAGCGTGGCTTCGGCTTGTTCGTGGCCGGCCGGTAGGTCTGAAAGAGCAGGGCTGTGCCGAAAAGACCAGCCCAAACGATAAAGACTAAAGCGAGGGTCACGGTGCTTGATCTCCGAATCGCTAGGGTGTGCTAAAGCTCATTAGTCTTTCGGCATCAGGCGTTTATAACTTTAGTTGGGGGGTGGGAAACCTGGGGCTGGGACGAATCCGGCGGAACCGCTGGAAGGTCCTTCGAGGGGGACTGCGACGATCGATCAGACGTTGGGAACACTACCGCCGGCGCAGGCAGTTGGGTCCGTCAGTTGGAATCGAGTTTAACGGCCGCGGGATCCGCCGCCGCCACCACCACCACCACCACGGGATGCGACTGCGCCACCACCGCCGCCGCCGCTCCCACGGGAGAAGCCGCCACCGGAAGCAGCACCACCGCCGGAACCGCCGAATCCGCCGCCGTTATTCATCGGGGCTGCGGCCGAGGTCGCACCTCCGAAGCTTGGCGAGGGGCCAGATGCACGCAGTCCGGAGCGACCCGGAACCGGGTTGCCAGCGCGGGGAGCAACGGTTGAGCCGCCGCCAATCGTACGGCCGCTACCGCCTCCGTAGCCGCCACCGTAACCGTATCCGCCTCCGTAATAATACGGGTTCAGATAACCGACCGTGAACGGGCTGTAGAAGCCATAGCCGAACGGGCTGTAGCCGTATCCCAAACCCGGCACGAACGTGTACATTCCATACCACGGGCTAAAAACCCACTGGCTGGACGTGAAACCCGAGCCCACCGAGGTCCGCGCCGCCGACACGTTGGCCGTGGCGATATACTCGGCTCGCCGCGCGCTCCAGTTGTAAAACGGGTCGGTGCTCTTAGGATCGAAATTCGAAGCGCTCAACACCGCCCCCAGCTCCACCTGGCGGCCTTTGTGAGCCGTGACGCCGTCGCCGTTGAGCGAAACGCGGGCTTCGCCGTCAAACACTTTCAGGGTGCCCGGAGCTCCTCCATCCACGGCGGCGTCCACGCGATACAACCCTTTCTTAAGGAGCGCGATCTGGGCATCGCCATACTGCACGGTGATGGAGTTGTCCTTAAGCAGCTCGTCGATCTCCACCAGCGCCGATCCCGAGACGACCTCAATGCGGGTGTCCCACAGCGTGTTGGAGATCATGCGGAAGCTGGAGTTCTCCGACAGGCGCACGAAGGCTCCGGGCGTGAGCAGCACTTCGGCGCGGCCCTCATCGGTGGCCAGCACCGCGCGGTTCTTCACCTCGGGAAGCTCGGTAACCTTGGGGTCGAGGGCTTTGTCGTCCAAAGTGACGGCGCCTTCGACGTAATTGACCATCCCGGAATGAGCGGAAATGGCACGCTGCCCCCAGGCGCACACCGATCCCGCTAAGGCCAAAACGAACACTACTCTGCGCATAGTGAGAGAACCCTCGGATATCATAATGCGCCTTTTTGGGGGGAGGGTCAAGGGGCGGTTTTGTAAAATAATTGCGTGCGTGGAGTGGGGGCCGGGGCCGGACGCCCCTGGGGGGCAGAGACACTGCGGCTGTCGGGAAATTAAACGTTGCGGTGGCCGGGGCTCTCGGACTTATCGCCGTGCGTTACCGGCCACGAATGATTTGAGGGCATCTAAAGGGTCCATTAGCTACACGCTGCATGGCGCTCTGAGCCTAACGCTCTAAACCCCTTTTCAATGCTACTACGAGCGTAATGCGGACCACCTTTCTTAACCCCGCCGTTACCGGCGGGGCTGTGCCGCGCCACTCTCTGAATATCTCGTGAGCCGCTGCCGTGCCTCACAGACTTTAAGGAACCAGTTCCTCGGTCTCCCGTCGATGCCATGCTACGAGCTGACACCGCTAGGCGTTAACGGCCTCCGGAGTTCAGTACCACCCTAACTGCAACGCTTCCTGGCCAGGAAGTTTCTCTACGACTTCATGATAGTCGGGGGGGTGCAAGGATTCACGGGCTACGGATGGGCGTGGGAGGTGGGAGGCGGTTGAAACGATGGGGTGGAAATAGTTTTGGGTGAGGTGTGATCGCGCAGGCGGGCAGGCCGATTGGCAATCGGCCGCAGGTTGCCAACCTGCCCCACATTATCGGCTATGGGGCTCGGGGGGAGCGGGCGTGACGCTCCGGTGCTCCATGGTCTTGGCGTGGTCTTCGCAGAAGGCTTCGATTAGTTCCGTGTCGGGAAGCAGGTTCAACTTTGTATTGGCGGTCCAGGGTTTCAGGTAAGCTTTGGGATCGTTGATGGTGATGCTCAAGTCCATGTGGCCTAAATCGGTGCGGTGGAAGCGCTCGGTTACGCGGAGGGCGTCGCTGTGGGGGCGGCCTTTCTTCGTGTCCAGCCAGCCGCCGTCTCTTAGGCCATTCGTCTCGACTACGAACGTGTCGCCTTCCCAGCGGCCTACTGAGTTTCCTAGCCAGGTGGGATCGCTCTGCTCGGGGAGGGGGCGGCCGTCGGTGAATACCTGGCGGAAGATCATGCCGACCAGCGCTTCGTAGAGGAATGCGGTTACGCCGGGGGTTTGGAGGATTTTGAAGGGGCCGCCGGCGTAGTCGATGCGCGGAACGCCTGGGGGCATGCAGTAGCCTAGCGGATCGTCGACGTGATCGCGGCTCTCGCGCTGGGCGGCTAGGGCGGAGGCCCAGGGGGTCATCTGCACTTCTTCCGGTTTCAGATCCTTGGCCAAGTCAAAGAACAGGCTGCGGAGGAAGCAGGCGTCGCGGCCGTAGATGCCGCACTCGACGGCCCAGATTCCGGAAAGGTCGGGCTTTCCGTCGGCTAGGCGGGGCGCGGGGGCTTTCAAGTTTGGTTTGCCGTCCGGCAGGCGAGGGATTCCCGGGGTGGAGTAATTCGACCACTGGGCACCTGCGGCGCCTGCCAGCAACAGCCAAGCCCACACGGCGAGTTTCATGGCCTTCCTTTCAGTGTCTCCCGGCGATGGAGGTGACGGCTTCCCAGAACAGCTCTACGTGTTTGTAGACCGCTTCTTCTAGAATGCGCTCCTGGTCGCTGTGCGCGCCGTATCCCTTGGCGGCGTCTTCTTGATCCACCATGGCGCCGATGCCATAGCAGTTCATGCCCTTGGCGCGCAGAAACGCCATATCGGTGGCGCCCGTGCTCATCACTGGGATCGTGCTGATGCCGTACACCTTACGGAAGGCTAGTTCGACCGCGCGATAGGCCTCGGAATCCAGGCGCGACGGGGGTGCTCCGGGACGTTGATTGCGGTTATCCGGCACCAGTTCGACGGAAGGATCGTTGATCACCTTGCGCATCTGGTCGTAGAACGCCGCGATGTTCTCGTCGGGCAGCGCGCGGATGTCGAGGGTGGCTTCGGCTTCCGAAGGGATCACGTTGACCTGGTAGCCGGCCTGGAAAATGTTGGGTGAAATCGAAGTGTGCAGCATGGAAAAGGCGTTGGGATCGTTCGAGGCGAAGTACTCCCGCGCCGCCGCCGTTTTTTGCGGGTTCAGCAGATCGCGGTAACGCTGGGCGTCTTCGGGACTGCTGACCGCGGCCAGCTTTTCAAAGTACGTGCGGGTGGTGTCGTTGAGGCGCATGGGCGGCTCCCAAGCGGCGATGGTGGCGACGGCTTTCGCCAGATGCACCACGGCATTGGAGCGCAGCGGGCGCGAGCCGTGCCCGGCTGGTCCGCGGGCGATCAGGCGCGCGGCTTTGGGCTGCTTCTCGGTGGTTTCGACGGTAGCGTAGAACGGCTGGCCCGCGCGCCGGCGGACTCCGCCGCTTTCCGCCAGGCAGAATTCGGCGTCGATGTCGCCCCAACGCTGGTTGACCAGATACTCAATGCCGGGTCCGGTGGAGGCTTCCTCGCCCACTTCGGATACGAAGATCACGTCGCGGTCGAGCGGCACGCCGGAACGCTTCAGGATCAGCATGGTCATCAGAGCGGCCACGAGGTCGCTTTTGTCGTCGAGGGTGCCGCGGCCATAGATGAAACCTCCGCTACGGGCGGCGCTGAAGGGGCCGAAAGTGGTCCACTTGGCGGCGTCGACGCGCACGGTGTCGCTGTGCCCCATGATCAGCAGCGGTCGCCTGGCGCCGTTGCCTTTGAGGTGCGCGATCACGTTCGCGCGGGCCGGGTCCTGCGCGGCTATCACGGCGGGGATGCCTTCGGCGTCGAGCACCCGCTTGACGTAGTCGGCCACGTGGGTTTCGTTGCCGGGCGGGTCGGTGGAATCGATCTGGACAAGCGCCTGGAAGTGGCGCAGGGTTTCGGGGTTGATCTTGGACCAGTCGGGGGGCTGCGCTAGGGCGGTTAAAGTGGCGAACAGCGCGGGAAGGAGCAGAGGTCGCATGGCGTCAGTGTAGCGGAAATGGGAGTGGGGGCGGGTTGTGGGTGCGCCTAATCTTTGGTCGCCAGTGCTCGCGTGTTCTGCGTTCGTCGCCTCAGGATATCTGGCCGATGGATGACCGCTTGCGTGATACTGAATCTGCTGAGTTGAGTATGTACACCAAGGGGCAACTCGGGGAGAACGAGGGTTCGGGAGCACAACAGGCGCTCAAGGCGGGCGTTGAGATATTGGACCACTTGATGCGATCCCATGGGTTCGTCTACACGTCAACATCTGCGGGTGTCGGCAGCGGCGGATCGTTCGCTTCCGGAGAGTTTCATCGAGGGGACCGCACCCTGGAGCTGCACTTCAGATATTCTCTGGGCCTCGTCACCTACCACGTGGGACATCTGGCGCTATCGCACGAGGATTACATGTGGTCGATCATGGGCCGACGATGGGGGACTCAATACCCAGGCTTCTCGACGGACCCGTTGGACGGTTTTCGGCAGCTTCTGATGGACTTGAAGGAGCATTGTACGGATTTCCTAGTCGGCTCCGATGCCGATTTTGCGGCGAACGTCGAGAGGGCGGAAGCGTTGAAGAGGTTCACACCTCGTCTGCCCTCGTGATGGCGGAGGGCAAAAAGGTTGTCACAGCCCTTTAGAACAAAGCGTCGTTGGTCAGCCGCTCCCAACCTCTCGCTTTAGCTGTGGTGTTCGTGTGACCGTGTTCTTACTCTCTACTTATCGTAGCCTTCGGCCACTACTCGGGACCGAACGCCAATAAAACATTTCCCGGCATTCCGTTCTGGCGCGAGTAGCCCGAGTTGACGTACACCATCCCGTGCGCCACCACTGCGCCGGGGCCGTCGATCGAGCCGCCGTGCGCGGTCACTCCGTTGACGGTCGAAAACTCCCGCGCCGTATCGAAATCCCACAACCGCGCGCCGTCTTCCGATGAGTACGCGCGCAGGTGGCCATCCACGGAACCCGAAAGCACTACGCCGGGGAACGCGGTCACCGCGGCGGGCTGCGCCGGACTGCATCCGGGCTTGGGTGGATCGCACGCCGTGCCCGCTGCGTACCAGGCCTTCGAGCCGTCGACGATCCGCAACGCGAACAGCCCGCCGCCTTGCGTGGGGTCCAGACTGCTGGTCCGCAAGTCGGCCGGATCGGAAGCCGTCGCCCGCGCCCGCACCAGGTCCGACACGGCGGCGTACACGTTGCGGCCATCGGAGGCCATGCCCCATTGCACGCCGCCGTTGGTGCTGCCTTTGCCCACGCGGGTCTGCCACACGATTTCGCCGCGCCGCTCGGGATCGAGCGCGTACACTACGCCTGATTTCTGCCCCGCCAACAAGAGCGCGCGGCCCTTGTTATTCATGGCGATCTTCACGGGAATCGCCGACGAGCCGAAGTCGAAATCCGGACCGCACGCGCCGCGCCCCTGGCACCCGCCGCTGAAAATATCGTCCGCGGTCAGTTGGTGCGACCACAGCATACGCCCGGTCTTCAGATCGAGCGCCGCTACGGCGTCGCTGGTAGCGGTTGCAGGCGCGGAATAGTTGTCGCCGGTGGTCACGTACAAGGCCCCGCGCGCGGAGTCGAGCGAAGGCGCGGACCAGATCCCCGCTCCCGAAGGTCCCCAAGCCGCCACTCCCGCGCTGGTGGTTCCGGTGCGTTTGGGCTCTTCGATCATGTACGACTTCCACACCTCGGAGCCGTCGCGAATGCGCCAGGCTACCACGCTCCCCCGAAACGTGCAGCATTCGTACTTGGGATCGGAGGCGCGATTTTCCTCCCACGACGCCACCGGGACATACACGATCCCGTTCGAAGCGGCGGGCGACCCCGTCAACCGAGTGGCGTCGTGCGCATCGGCGCGCTTCTTCCACAGCAGCTTCCCCTGCGCGGCGTCGAGCGCGTAGAACCATCCGTTCTGATCGCCGAACAGCAGCGCAGTGCCCGAGCCGTTCGGTTGCGCCACGATCGACATCCGCACTGGCCCGCCCGCCTGGTAGCCCCAGCGAATGCAGCCCGTGGCCGCGTCGAGCGCATAGACCATGCCGCTAGCGCTGCCCGTGAACAGGTTGCTCCCGAGAATGACCGGCTGCGAAAACGCGGTAACGTCGCCGTCGAAACCGAACGCCCACTTGAGCTTCAAGCGCTTCACCTGGTCGAGCGTCAACCCGGCTGCCGCGGCGCTCTGAAACCGGGCGTTATCCGGAGTGGGGCTCCATCCGTTCCACAGCCACGCGGCCCCTTGCGACGGGACCTTCACCGCACGATCTTTGCAATACGCGGACGCCGGCAGCGTCACCGCGGCTCCGGGCTTGCCCAGGTACGACGCGACTGCTTCACGCTCGGCGTGCGTCATCGTGTACGCCATCGCGATCATCACGCCGTAGTCGAGGGTGTGCAAGATCCGTTCCGCCGGCATTGCTTCGAGCGCCAGGCGTTGCGGAATGCGAGGGTTGTTCGAATCGTGGCAATTCGCGCAACGGGCGCGATAGACGGCGTCGCCCGCGACGTCAGCCGCCGAAAGCGCCATCGGCAAGAGGCACACGGCCAGACTCACGCCAAGGCGCCAAGGCGCAAAAGATGACCGGGAATCAGCTTGGCGACTTTGTGCCTTTGCGAGAAGTTTCCGAGTGCACTTCACTGAATCTGATCCTCCACCATGAATTGCTCATATTTGCCGTCGGGCGTTACGTAAAGATTTAGCGCCAGAGTTTTCTTCGAGAACTCCGCGCGATACCCACGATGTGTCATCCCTCCGCGGGACTCCTCGGTGGTCCGCGTCACGGTTTTCAGTTTTCCCAACCCCGCGAGCGACGCCTTGAAGTCGTCCAACGCCCGCTCGCTGAAGTAGGCATTTGCATTGGCCGTGAACAGCGCGCGGTCCACGCGGCCCTTTTGCAGATCCTCCAGAATACCCCGCACCTGCGGGACCTCGGACGACGCCTTGGCCGACGGGGCGGCACGCGCTTTCGACGGATCGAGGATGGCCGCCGCCAGGTCGCGCGCCAAGGGACTTACCAGCCGGATGCCGTCTTCATTCGACAGCGCCGCCACCGCCGCCTTGCGCCCCGGAAACACATAGTTCGCCGCCAGGAACCCTGAAACCTCGCCGGTGTGCGACAGCATGGGCGTGCCGTTCAGCTCCCCGGTCTGCAGCCCTAGAGCGTAGTGCGTGGAGTCGCCGTTGGCCAGCTTCACTTCGCGCGTGAATTCGACATAGGAGCGCTCCGTTAGAACGCGGCGGTCCAGGAACGCAATATCCCACCGCGCCAGATCGGACGGCGTCATGCACAGCTCGCCCGCGCCGGAATACCAACCTGCGCCCTCTCGCGCCACCGGACGCGGCGGGCCCGTGGCATAGCGGGTGTACGGCACTGGGTCGGACGGCCGCACCGGCAGACAATCGCCGGCCGAACTCATGCCCAACGGCTCGAAGATGCGTTCCCGCAGGAAGTCCACCAGATTCCGTCCCGAGACTTTTTCGAAGATCGCCGCGGCCAGGACGTAGTTGGTGTTGCTGTACTCCCATTTTGTGCCGGGCTCGAAGTCGAGCGGTTTTTTGGCCCACTGAGTCAAGACCGCCTGGGGCTGGGTGGGCTGGATCCACAGGGGAATCAGATAATCCTGCGGCGCATAATCCTCGTAGCCGGAGGTGTGCGAGAGCAGTTGCCGGATGGAAATATCGGAAGCGCGGGTGAACTCGGGGAAATATTTGGCGACTGGATCGTCCAGCGTCAGTTGGCCCTGTTCCTGAAGCAGCAGCAACGCCGCCGCGGTGAACTGCTTGGAGATCGAGCCTACCGAGTAGCGTGTGTCAATGCCGGCGGCGCGGCCCGCGGCCACATCCGCAAGGCCGAAGGCCTTGGCGAAAGCCAATTTCCCGTCCTGAACCACGGCCACCGAGACGCTCGGGGCCCCGCTTTTCTTCAGTGCCGCCGTCACCTTGGCGGTGAACACGGCCTCCTGCGCCCACACGGCGCCCGTGCACAAGAGCACCGCGGGCAGAACTCGACGGAAGTTCATGCGTCCCAACGTAGCACGTGCGGCGCCCGCGCTTGAACTACGGCACGATCACGGCCGCCCCGTCGATCAAGTCCCGCTTCAATGCCAGAAGCGCTTCGTTGGCTTGGTCCAGCGTAAAGACGGTAACCCGTGGGCGAAGTTTGACGGACGCAGCCAACTGCAGGAAATCGCGAGCGTCGGCACGCGTTACGTTGGCCACACTGCGGATCTGCCGCTCGCCCCATAGCAGCGTGTCGTAATCGAACTCCGGCATATGGTCCAAGTGGATCGCGTTGATCGCCACCACGCCGCCCTTGCGCAAGCTCGCGAGCGCGGCCACCACCACGTCGCCGCTGGGAGCGAAGGTGATCGCGCGATCCAGTGGCACCGGCGGGCGGTCGCGCTCGGCTCCCACCCAGTCCGCTCCCAACGATGCGGCCAGCTTGCGGTGCGACTCGCCGCGCGTTGCCACGTACACTTCGCACTTCCATGCGTGCAGCACCGGCAGCGCCAGATGTGCCGAGGCGCCGAACCCGAACAAACCCACCCGCTCGCCCGGCTGTACACCGGCCACGCGCAGACTGCGGAATCCGATGATCCCCGCGCACAGCAGCGGCGCGGCTGTCAGATCGTCGAGGGCGTCCGGCAGCGGCGTGACGAAATCGGCGCGAGCTGCGGCGTACTCGGCATACCCGCCGTCGACCGTGTAGCCGGTGAAGGATGGCGCATCGCACAAGTTCTCTTCGCCGCGCAGGCAATAGGGGCAGGTTCCGTCCGTGCCCGCCATCCACGTCACGCCGACGCGGGTTCCCATGGGAAGATCGCCTCCGACGACTTCGCCCACGATCTGATGCCCGGGAATCACGCGCTCGCGCACCGGTTTGAGTTCGCCTTCTACCACGTGCAGGTCGGTGCGGCAAACGCCGCAGGCGCTCACGCGGAGCAGCACTTGCCCCGGGGCGGCGCTGGGTTGGGGGACCTCCGATATCGCGAGGGGCCGCGAGGCAACCGGCGCAGGCGCGGTGAGAATTGCGGCTTTCATCCAACCATGTTGGGTCAAACCATGATTCTAGTGGCACAGGCTTCAGTCCGTGGAATGCAGCGGCCCGACGTGGCGCACGCACTCCTGCGTGCCGTGTCGAGACTCATCCCGACACCCGTTCGCGCGGAAGGAACCGGGCGTCGGCAGGAGTGCCGACGCGGCACGCACGAGTGCGTACGCCACGTCGGCACGGCAAGGTTATCTCGGGACGAGCGCTTAGTGCCTGCTCACGACCACGCTTCTCCAAGCAGCGTTGCCGGCAGTATCGGCGGCCGTGACGATCACCGTGTTCGATCCCACTACCAGCGGAATCGAGGCGCTCCATTGCGAGGTGCCGGCGGCGGTGCCCGAGTAGCCCATATTGGTCGACCACTTTACGACTTGGACGCCGACGTTGTCGGTGGCGGTTCCGCTGAACGTCATGCTCGCCTGCGTGGTGCCGATGGAGGTCGCCGCTGGCGTGTTGATAGTCAGGCTGGGCGGCGTGGTGTCTTTCGTGCCGCCGGTGCCACCGCCCGGGCCTCCTCCGGAACCGCCACCGGAGCCGCCATTCGAACCGCCACCAGAGCCACCCGGCGACCCGCCCCCGGAACCGCCAGGCTGGCCGCCCGACTGGGGCGCGTACAGCGTCAGAATCGCGGCTTTATCCCCGGCAGCCAGTGTCGAAGCGATCTTGTAGTAGGGGTACATCACGTCGCTCGGATTGTCGGAGTGCCCCAATCCCAGCGCGTGTCCCAATTCATGCAGCGCCACGCTGAAGACGTCGGTGTTAGTTCCCGCATGCCAGTTTTCGGCGTCGTCGAAATGCATGTCGCGGCGATCGGTTCGGGGTTGGGTGGCGCCGGATAGAAGGTGTGCGCCAGGACTCCGCCGGGTCCATCAAAAGGATACCCGTCGCCGTGCGCGCCGTTGGCAAACAAAATGTTCACGGTGCGATTTCCGGTAGCGTTGGTCGAAGGCTGCCAGGCGACCTGGATGACCTTCGCCCATTCACCCATGGCGCGCTCGATCTCCGCCTGGGTGGTCGCGGCAGGCAGCTTCTCGGTGACGACGCTGAACACGTAATTTAGCGTTACAGCGCTATGCGTGGTCCCGCCCCATCCGTAGCCATTGGTCGCGACGTACTGGCCCAACGGCCCATTCATAGTCAACGGTCCGCCGCACGGCGAGACGGGCGCGGCATTGACCAGATCCTGGGACGCGGGAAAGATGTAGGCTACCTCGTCGCGCTGGGAGAGAACGGCGAGCGAGGCGGCAGCGGTCCGTATCAACAGTTGGCGCGGGTTGAGGTCGGGATTGTCGCGCAACTCGATTTGCAGCGCGGGGCCCAGACCGAGCACGATCGCGCGGGCTTCATTGAGGTCCACATCCGGATAGAACTCGGCCAGGTAAAAGCCGGTGGCATCGGCGGGCGTGCCGACCAGCGGGCTGATCTTATCGGCGGGATCGATCCGTTCCGCATAGCGCACGCCCAAGCCGGTCACGTTGGCGCGCCCGGAGAGCGACACCAGCAAACCGTTCTCCGGCACATCGCCGAGCACGGTCACGCCGCGGGCTTGGAGGGCCGCGCCGACTGCCGCGTCCGGAGTCTGGGCGAACTGCAACACCAGATGCCCGCGACCGCCACGCAACGGTGAGTTGATGAACGCCGCGTAACCTGTGCGCGCGGAATGAATCTCGCGCGTCTTCCAGTGCAGCGCGGGCTGGGCCGTAGCGGCGGCCGCGCCTGCCAGCGCCAGAAGTGCTAAAGTGACGAACCGTCCCACGCATCACTCATCGTGATCCGGCGGAAAAGCTTGAGAAAGATCCACTTGGCGGGCTGATCTTTCGATCTGGAAATCCGCGGAGGGCTGTAATAGCGCGCCGGCCCGGTGGTCGCGGGGCCGGTCATTTCGGCGCGGTAGTCGCGCGCGTAGATTTCGATCCACAGGCCGCGGCGCTGGATGCGCATCATCGGCGATAGACCTAGCGTGGTGCGGATCTCGTCTTCGGTGGGCGGCGGGTGGTAGCTGTAGTAGCGGCGTAGGAACTCGCGCACGGGTGCGGATTCGCTGGGACTGCCGGTGGCAAAGGTGTCGCGTGGATAGACCACCAGCAGGTCGTAGCTCGCGGGGTCCAGCTGGGACAGGGCCTGGGTTGTGAAATCCTCCATTTTGACGATGGGCTGGGGGCGCTCGACGTAGCCGAATTCGGGATGTTCGAGGGCGTCGGTGAACGGCCACGTCGTGGCGATGCGGCGGTCTGGAGCGTAGGCTTGGAGATATGCGGCGGCGTCCTTTTGGAGTCCGGTGAAGTCGGTCATGGCGAGGTTGTTTTCGAGCGGAAACGGGTACGGCGGATTCCACACCCAGCCCAGGACCAACAATGCCGCCATGGCCGCGTGCGAGGCCGTGCGCCAGCGCACCGGATACACCAGAGCGGCCGCAGCTACCGCGGCGTAGAGCACGGGAAGCGCGGGGAGAAGATAGCGCTCCAGGCCCGCGCCGCCGAATAATGTGACCGCCGCTACTTGCGCTGCCGCTACTCCCAGGGCGATGTTCCAATCGCGACCGCGCAGGATGCGGCGTCCCAGGAAGATCGCGAGCGTGCCCAGGAAGTGGCCGTCGGATACGAACAGAAACCACACGCGCCGCACCAGGGTGGCCAGGATGTGCAGCGGTGACAGGGCGTCGCTCACGTTGTAGCGGGCAAACTCAGCGTTGCCCAGCCAGTGTCCGGTCGAGTGGCGGAGCACCACCAGCCAAACCGCCAGGGCCGCGGCGGGTGCGGCGAAATACAGAGCTTCGCGGCGCTTGCCGTCGTGAAACCAGAGCCACGCGGCGAAGAACAACGGCGTCGTCAGGGCGGTTTCTTTAGTCAATACCAGCGCGGTGGCGGCGGCGGCGCAGGCGGCGTAACGCGCATTGAGGAACAGCAGCAGCGCCAGAGCGGTGAGGCTCATCGCGGGCAGGTCGAGCAGGACCAGCATGGACTGCGCGTGGAACAGCGGCGAGGCGATCAGCAGCAGGACGGCGGCAAATGCCGGCATGCCCCGGTATTGCAGCGACGCCTGGCGCGAGAGACGAATCGCTAATAGAAATGCGCACAGGACTGCGAAGGCGGCGATCGCCAGCATGGTGAGGCGCGCCGAAAGTATCGAGTAGCCGAACGCGCGCCACACCAGCGCCAGCACCGCCATCACGCCCGGCGGATGGACATTTGCGAGCGTGGAATGCGGCACCCAGGCGCCGTCGCGGAAGAGATCGAGAGCGGCGGGCACGAACTGGCCCATTTCGTCCCAATGGAACGGCATGCGCAGATAGGGCACATGCAACGCGACTAAGAAAACCGCGAATCCAAGATAGAAGGTCGCGTAATGCGATCTCGGCGACACCGCGCGGCTATTGGACTACTTGGCCCGGCGGCTGCGGTTCGAGCTTGATTTGGCCGAAGGTGTTTTCGTACTGGGCCACGTTCTGCTGGAGCACGTTGGCCAGGGCCTTGGCTTGCTGCGGGCTGAGGAACAGACCTTGAAAGTTGCGGATGTCGACGCTTTCCTGGGTGGTTTGCTGGAGGGTGCCGAAGGTGAGGAAGAAGTCCCACAGGCTCACCCGCACCTGGACGCTGTTGGCGTAGTTTTCGCGGTAGTCGCTGGTGTTGGAGAGCTGGATTTTCGTGGGCTGCTGCTGCTGTGGGTTCATCGTGCTATTCAGGATAGCAAGCGGGGCAGCAGCGGCAGCAACGGTTTAGTGCTGGCCGCCGGGAAAGGGGACTTCCCTGGGGCCGTCGTCGAGTCCGAGGATCTTGACGGTTCTGGGTCCCTGTGGCACCGGCGCGGGCGCGGGCTGGGATGCCGTTGTAGCTGGTGTAGCCTTTGTGGGGCCCACTCCGAGCAAGGCTCCCGGCGGGACTCCGTCCTGGAGTTTCTCCGCCAGTACTTTGAGAATCTGGTCGCCGTCCATCGAAGACGTTATGTTGAGCGTAGTGCCCACAACCTTGGCTTCCACCTTCGTATCCAGACCGGCTTGGGTGTGAAGCGCCTCGCCAGCGGATTTCTGCGCTTGAGCGGCCATCTGCTGCGCCAACTCGGCGGTGGCCATGTCGAGCGAAATCTTGAACCGCAGATCTTTCTGGGCGCTGATGCCCAGTGCCAGTCCTTTGATACCGCCGGCGATCAGGGCGATGGCGGGGATGTCGGGCAAGGTGCCGCCGATCCAGAAGTCATTGCCGGCGGCCAAGGTTTTGGCGCGGGCGACCAGTGGATTGGGCACCGCGGACGCGGGCCGCTGGATCCGGCGCAGAGCCGCGCTGAGCTGCGAGGGGCTGCCCATAAGAATGGTGGTGGCGTCGACGCGGGCCATGTCCATTTTGGGCTGGGCGGGCTTGGGCTCCGACGACGGGGTTGCGCCGGCGCCCGAGGCCGCACCCTGAAGGAAGGCCCGGACGGCTGCGTCGTCCAGGGTTCCTTTGATCATCATCAAACCTTCGCCGTCTTCTTTGCGCGCGGTGATGGAGAAATAGACCTGCGAGACGCCGCTGACGGTCCCCAGAGTCATCTGCATCACCAGTGCAGACGGGCCCATTTTGGCGGCGGCCTGTTCCAGCGCGGCCTTGACCAGCGGCGAGTTGAGGAGCGAATGCACGTCGATGCCTCCGATCAATTGCGCGCCGGGGTCGGCGAAGCGCCAGTCGACCTGTTGCGCAGGGGACTGCGGTGCCTGCGGAGACTGTCCTGGGGCCAGCGGTGGGAGCAACACTGCGGCGGTCAACGCCAAAGCTTTTAGGGAACGCATTCTTCCTCCTTTCGTGGGATCGGCCGGGAGGGCGGTGAACTTTATCTGAAAGAAGACAGAATACAGAAGACAGAAGACAGAAGTCAGAAGTCAGAAGTCAGAAGTCAGAAGTCAGAAGACAGCATACTGAAGACAGAAGTCAGAACGAGGTCCAGCCGCGCTTCGCTAGTTTGCGGCCTTGGAATGTGACTTGGCCGGGCTGGCCTGCCACGATCGTGCCGATTCGCGTTACTCCGCGGGCAACGGGTTGGTGGGCGGGTTGCGTGAACAGGAGTTCGTAGTCGTCGCCGCCGTGTAAGGCCCGATCTAAGGTGGCTCCGGGGAAGACGGGTACGCGATCCACTTCGGCGGCTACTTTCGACGCAACACAGAGACGGTATAGATCCAGCGCCAGGCCATCGCTTATGTCCATGCATGCGGTGGCTCGGCCAGCCAGGGTTTGACCTAGTTCCAGACGCGGGCGGATGGGTTGGTCCCAGGGCTTACCCAGGCGCCCGGAAACGTACAGCGCGTCGCCGGGACGGGCTCCATCGCGGCGCAGAGCTTGGCCGCGCGCCACTACTCCTACGAGCATCACCGCGCAGTGAACGTGGTCGTCGGTGGAGAGGTCGCCGCCGGCTAGCGTGGTTTTCGTGCGGCGGGCCAGGCGCAGCAGGCCTTTGAAGAAATCCACGGCCCATTCGCCGCTCTTCGATTTCGGGAGGGCCAGGGAGACCAGGCACGCGCGGGGCTCGCCTCCCATGGCGGCGATATCGCTTAAGGGCCGCGCAAGGGCACGTTGGCCTACGGCCGGCGCGGGGGTGCGCGGTTTGAAGTGCACGCGCTCGATGAGTTGGTCGGTTTTAAGGAGCAGATCGAAGCCGGGGGGCGGTTGGAAGATCGCGCAATCGTGGCCGATGCCTAGCTTGACACCGCGGCTGCTGCCGCTGTGCCCTGAGGGGTCGGCCATTTTGCGGATGCGCTCGACTAGGGCCAGTTCGTTCATGCAGTGAACACGAGGCCCGGCGGCAGCTCTTCGCCGAAGACTCGGCCCATGGCGGCTAGCTGATCGCGCGGCTCCTGCTCCAGATTCACGTCCGGGAACGCGCGGCGGACCACATCGAGAGTGGCGGGCGGGAGGTCCCGCGTGGAATCGCCGGTGCGGCGGGCCAGGGCCGAGACGGTGTCGGCGGCACGCTCGGTTTTTAAGAGCGGTTCGAGCCAGCGCGACACGGTGGCCGCGGGCAATACCTGATTGATCGGGCCGTAGAACAGCTTGCGCGCGCCGAGCCGTGCCAGGCACCACAACGCTGTGTCCACGTCTGGGCCGCGCACAACGCTGACGCTGTGCGCCTGGAAGTCGCCGGCCGCGACGCGTCCGATCAACTCGTCGCCCAACTGGGTTTTGGTTTGCAGCGGGAGCAGTTCCAGGCTGGCCGCGGCGCGCCACATCTCGCGCAGCAGGCTGGGATTGACGCGCGGGCGGCGCTGGGTTTTGTCCGCCGTGCTGCCGGATGTCTTGCCGGGTTTTGAGCCGCGCGGCAGCAGCGTTGGCGAGAGGCGCTGGAAGATGTCGATTTGCTGGTTGCGGCCCAAGCCTCCAGCGACGCGGCCCCAGAAGATCCACCATTCGATTTCGTTCTGCACCTGGTTCGCGAAGGTCAGGCCGCCGGCGTACACGCGCCGGGCTTGCTCGATGCGGAAGTCGTCGCCGGGGAAGCCGAAGCCGGGGCGCAGACAGAATCCGCACAAATTCAGCCAGCGCAATTCGTGCGCCGCGCTGCGCTTGCGGCCGTCGGCGGATTCGAGCAGGCGGTCGGCCAGGCGGCGGATCGCGGATAACGGCCAGGAGTTGCGGCCCAGGCCGAGCGTTTGTTCCAGTATCGCCGGCAACTGGGCGGGCTCAGAGGAATCGTTCGCGAAGGTAGTCGCGATCAAGGCCTCGGCGGCGGCCAGCGCGTCTTCTGAAATGACTGCTGCGTTCTTCACTGCCGCGTTCGGCGCAGCCTGGTCCTGGACGGCGGCCTTGCGCAACTCGAACTGCAGCCGCCAGCGGTGCTCGCTCGCTTTGGAATCGGCCCAGATTTCGAGCGTGCCGACCTCGGTGAGTTTCGCGCCCAGCTTGACGGGTACCAGGCGCTCGCCCGCCTTGCCGAAGCGCAAGACGGCATTGAGCGGCGCGTGGAGGTGCAGGTCGTCGCGCGCGGCGCCTTCGAAGGTTACGATGTCGCCCGCGTGATCGCCGACGCGCGTGCGCGAGCTGTAGAGGCGGAACGACACGGGCTTGTTGGCCACCAGTTGGAGATTGCCGGGATCGATCTCGATGGTCGAGCCTTCTTCGGTCCCGCGCGGGACGCTGCAAATCGCGCGCATGGGCGAACCGGCCAGTTCGATGAAGTAGCAGCGGGGCAAGCCGCCGCGGACGAGCAGTCCAGCGCCGGTCGAGCGAACGTAAGAATAGTACGCCGCGCCGACAGCGACCGCCAGGTCCAGATCGCGATTTTCGAAGATCACCGGACGATGGCCGTACCAGTGTTCCATGACATCTGCGACGCGTTGGCGCAGAATGTCGGGGATGAAGAAGCCGCCGTTGAACAGGATGGCGTCGGGCCGGGCATTGCCGGCGCTGGCCAAGAACGCCGCCAGATGTCGCGTTACCGCGGGATCGGAGACGTAGGGTAATCCCAGTTCGCGGAAGGGGCTCTTCTCTTCTTCCTGAGGCTTGTCGGTTAACTCGCATTCCGGGAGAAAGCCTTCGAGCGCCAGCTCCAGCACTTCCTCGCGCAGAATTTCGGTCTTGAGCGTGCCGCCCACCAGCGACGTTCCGCCGCCGAGCACGGTGATCTCGACGCTTTTGAGATCCGGCTCGGAAAGCAGGCGCTCCTTCGCGGCGGCGCATAAGCGGCGCAGACCGCTGCGCTGGCGAAGCGAGAGCTGTTTGCCTAGCTTCGACTCGACCAGCCACGCCAACGTCAGGTCCAAGTTATCGCCGCCGAGCAACAGATGCTTGCCCACCGCAGTGCGCGTGAAATCGATGCGGTCCTCGGCGTCGCGCGAGACGCGGATGAGCGTGAAATCGCTGGTGCCGCCGCCTACGTCGCAGACCAGCACGGTCTGACCGTCGAACAAGTGCTTGCGCGAGCGCGCCAGATCGTTGGCGATCCAGGAATAAAAAGCCGCGGCGGGTTCCTCAAGCAACGTGAGATTCGCGATTCCGGCGTCGCGCGCCGCGGCTACTGTGAGCTCGCGGGCTTCTTCGTCGAAGCTAGCGGGTACGGTCAGCACGACACTGTGCTCGGCGATGGGCGAACCATGCTGTTTTGCGAATGCGTCGGCCAGGTGTTTTAAAACGCGCGTCGAGACCTCGACCGGCGAAAGCACCCGGCCGGATTCCTGTGCATCCCAGGGCAGGATCTTCGCGGTGCGGTCCACCTCGGGGTTCGAGAGCCAGCTTTTGGCCGAATGCACGCACTTGGTGGGGACCAGCGCGCCTTGCTCGCGGGCGAAGACGCCGACGTATTCCTGGTCGCCGAGATAGATAAACGAAGGCAGCGTGCGCCGTGCTTCCTGACGGCCTTGCGCCACGAATTGCGGCGTCTCCTGCACGCAGATAGCAGGCGAATCCGCTTCAGCCGCTTGTTGCGGGTCGATGTAAGCCAGCGCCGAGTTGGTGGTGCCGAGGTCGATCCCGATGTTCATCTCGCGTCCTGAATCACGTTCTGTTCACGCCAAGACGCCAAGGCGCAAAGGATGACAAGGAAGAATCTTGGCGTCTTGGCGGCTTGGCGAGAGAATTCTTGCGGCGAACGTCCGATTCACCACACTAACACGCTCAGGGCTGACTCGATTTCGAGTCTTGAGGGACCCCGTGCAGGGGTATACTTTGTGGAAAGATGACGCGGCGCGAACTCATCTGGCATGCGGCGCGAACCGGCGGCTTTGGCGCGGCGTTCGTGGCGATGCGGTCGATGGATCTGCTGGCTACCCCGCTGCCCGTTAGTACGCCTTTCGAAATCCCGCCGAATTCCGGGCGTGGGACCAAAGTCGCGATCCTGGGCGCGGGAATCGCAGGGCTGGTCGCGGCCTATGAAATGCGCAGAGCCGGGTTCGATTGCACGCTGCTCGAAGCGCGCCTGCGGCCCGGAGGGCGCAACTGGACCATCCGCCGGGGCGAGAAAGTCGAGTTCATCGACGGCACTGTCCAGCAATGCTCCTTCGACCAGGGGCAGTACTTGAACGCCGGCGCCGCGCGCATTCCTTCGCTGCACCAGACCATGCTCGGCTACTGCAAGGAACTGGGCGTCGCGATGGAGGTGGAAGTGAACACCTCCCGAAGCACGCTGCTTGAAAGTGACAAAGCCTTCGGCGGCCGGCCGGTGGAGCAGCGTGAGGTCATCAACGATGCGCGCGGGCACGTGGCCGAGCTACTGGCCAAGGCGATCCGTCAGGGCTCGCTCGACCAGGAGGTCACCCGCGAAGACCGCGAGCGGATGCTGGCTTTCCTGCGGAGTTTCGGCGATTTGCGGTCCGACTACGTGTACGCAGGCTCCAGCCGGGCCGGACTGAAGCGCTTACCCGGCGCCGCCGAAATCGACGAGGAGCGCCGCGAACCGCTGCCGATGCACGCGCTGCTCGACGCGTCGTTCTGGCCGGGCCTCATGGTTGAAGAGGGACTGGATTTCCAGGCCACCATGTTCCAGCCCGTGGGCGGGATGGACCGGATCGCCCACGCTTTCGCCCAGAAACTCGGCAAGGTGGTTAAGTACGGATGCCCTGTAAAAGAGATCCGGAAGACGCCCAACGGAGTGCGCGTCGTTTACACGGAGCGGGGCGCGGCGCGGAGCCTGGAGGCGTCCTACTGCATCTGCACGCTGCCGCTGAGTCTCTTGAAGACGACGCAGAACGACTTTTCCCCGCGCGTGTCTGCGGCCGTCAATCAAGTAGGCTACGCCGCAGCTTACAAGATCGCTTGGGAATCCCGGCGTTTTTGGGAACAGGAGAACAATATCTACGGCGGGATTTCCTGGCTCTCCGGGGGGCCGATCAGCGTCGAGTCCTCCACGCTCGCAAACGTCTGGTATCCCAGTGGCGGGATGTTCTCGGAGAAGGGTGTGGTGGTGGCGGGCTACGGAACCGAGAGCGGAGAATTCGGGCGTCTGCCATCGATCGAAGCCAAATTCGCGGCGTCGCGGGCGGCCGTGGAGCGGCTGCATCCCGGACGGAGCAAGGAGCTGACGAAACCGCTGTATGTGTCGTGGAGCAAGATCCCGTTCAATCTGGGGTCGTGGGTCCTGGGCAACGGCTATCATGAGGGGCCATACAGGGAGTTCCTCATTCCCGACGATCGGATCTATTTCGCGGGCGACCACTGCAGTCACCTGACCACGTGGCAGGAAGGCGCCGCGCTCTCGGCGCAGCGCGCGGTGGAGATGATCGTGAAGCGAATGCGAGAAACTGCGTAGCGTCCGCCGGCCCTACTCGATTTCCAGTTCCGCCGGTGCGATGACCTGGCCGGGCGTCGCCGCCGGAAGGTCCACCGCTTGCGCCTTCCAACCTTTGTGCCGCAGCAGGCCGCCCGGCGCTTTGCCGTCGGCAGGAACGTTGCCGATGAATTTCACTTCCGTGGGGGCCAGACTGGCGGCCGGGGTGAACTCGCCTTCTACTCCGTCGAGCACCGGGACCAAACGCAGATACCGGGTGAGCGCTTCGCGAGCCTGGGCCTGCACGTCGCGAATGGCCGCGCCGACCTGGGCGTCGGTGTACGGTGAGACGTCCTCCATCAGGAAATCTACCAAGCGAGCGTCGCGCTGGAGCAGCGCCAACATCTGGACAGCGCCGTCGGAGGGTCCCGCTTGGGGCTTGGGCGGCGGCGCGGGCTTGGATGGCTCAGCCGCCTTGGCCGCGGATGCGGTCTTGACCGGCAAGGCTTTCGAATAGCCGAAGGCTTGCGCGACCTCAGGTGCGAGCGAGCCGCCAAACAGGATCGAAAAAAAGCTACGGAACGCGAGCGAAATACGATTCAAACAAAGAACCTCGGTGTCGTGGGACTCGTACCAGGATACAATGCGGGGTGGAATCAGCGTCAGTCGCGGTGCCTATAATTAAAGACACGCATGCGCAAGCGGCGATTATTCGCGGGCCTGGCGGTGTTGGCGATCCTGCTGACGCTGGTGGTGTGGCAGGTCTCCTTCAAATTCACCGAGGCCCCCGCCAATGCCACGCAAACCGTTTTCTTCTGGGCCATCTCCACGCTGATCTTCGTCCTGACGGTGACCCTGAGCTTCATGCTGTTCCGCACCGGCGTCAAGCTCTACCTGGAGCGCCGGCGCAACCGCGAGGGCTCGCGCCTGCAGTCCAAGTTCGTGCTGGGCGCGCTGGCGTTGAGTTTCCTGCCCGTGGTTTTCCTGGTGCTGTTCAGCTACGTGATTCTCAATCGCACCGTGGAGAAATGGTTCAGCCGTCCGGCCGAGGGCGTGCGCCTGGAACTGATCGACACCGGGGTCGCCCTGGGGGACGAGGTGCAAGGGCGCGCCGACGCGCTGGCTAAATGGATCTCGACGATGCCGGAGGCGCAAGCGGGCACCGCCGATTTCGCGCAGTTGTGCAAGGCCAACCGCATTGCCGAGATGCGTCTCGAAGACGAGAAGGGCGTAGGCCAGCCCTTGTGCCCGACCGCGGCCGGATCGGGCGAACTGTTCACCGCCCGGGCGCAACTGGGATCGCTGGGGACGCTCGTCGTGCGGGTGCGCCCGCGCGCGGATCTGGCGGAGAAAGAGCGGCTCATTCAGCGCTACGTTCGCGAATACGACCAGCTTTCGGCCAATAAGCGCTCCATCCGCAATCTTTACCTGCTGTTCCTGTTATTGATCGCCCTGTTCATTCTATTCGTGGCCACCTGGATCGCGCTGCTTCTCTCGCGCCAAATTAGCGGACCGATCGCGGCGCTGCTGGACGCCGCAGCCCAGGTGCGGCGAGGCAACCTGGCGTACCGGGTGCGGGAAGGAGCAATCGACGAACTGGCCACGCTGGTACGGTCCTTCAACGAGATGATGAACGCGCTCGAAGGCAACAGCCAGGAGCTGGAAAACCGGCGGCGCTTTACCGAAACGATTCTCGAAAGCATCCCCACCGGCGTGATCACTTTATCCGCCGATGGCCGCATCCAGCACGTGAACCGGGCGCTCGAAAAGCTGTTTCCGGCCGCGGCGTTTCCCGCCGAAGGGCGCGCCCAGCACCTGGCGGACCTGTTCCCGTCCGACGACTTGAGTGAGATCGCGTATCTGATGAAACGCGCGCGGCGCACCGGCATCGCCTCCAGCCAACTGGACGTGCAAGCGCCGGGACAACTGCTGCATCTAGCCGTGGTGGTCTCCGCGCTGCCGTCACGGGACGGGGAGGCGTCGGGCTTCGTGGTAGTGCTCGAAGACACCAGCGAATTGCTGCGCGCGCAGAAAGCCGCGGCGTGGCATGAAGTGGCCCGGCGCATTGCGCACGAGTTGAAGAACCCGCTGACGCCCATTGCTCTGTCGGCGGAGCGCATCGCGCGCCAACTCGACCGGGGCGCCCAGACCCCCGAAGCCCAGCGGATTTTGCGCGAATGCTCGGCGACGATTTCGCGCGAGGTGGAGTCGGTGAAGACGCTGGCGGACGAATTCTCGCGCTTCTCGCGGTTCCCGGCGGCGCAACCGGTCGCCTGCGCTTTGAACGAGATCGTGCGCAACGCGCTGGATGTGTTCGCGGGACGTTTGGAGGGGATCGATCTGCGCGTGGATCTGGCCCCCAATATGCCGGCAGTAAGTTTGGATCCGGAGCAGTTCAAACGCGTGGTGGTGAACCTGGTAGACAACGCCGCCGAGGCCATGCGCGATTCGCTGGTGAAGCGGTTGCTGGTGACCACACGGGTCACGGCTCCGGAGACGGTGGAATTGCTGGTGGCCGATACCGGCTGCGGGATTTCCGCTGCCGACAAAGAAAAGCTGTTTCTGCCGTATTTCTCGACCAAAGGACGGGGAACCGGTCTGGGCCTGGCCATCGTGAGCCATATCCTGAGCGAGCACAGCGCGCGCATTCGGGTGGAAGACAATCGGCCGGCGGGGGCGCGTTTTTACGTGGAGCTTACGGCGGCCGCGGGAGTCGAAGAGGGCGCGGTGACCGAAGCGCCGGCGGTGGACGCGTCGGCCGCGGACAGCCCGGTTTCGGATGCCCCTGCGGTTGCCCCGACCGCCGGAGTCACATCGACTGCGGGAGCCCGGGGTTGAAGAGCGCCCGCGTTCTGATCGTCGACGACGAACCGGGCATCCGCGAATCGCTATGCGGCGTGCTCACCGATGAAGGATTCCGCTGTCATGCCGTGGCCACGGGCGAAGCCAGCCTGGAGGAGTTGGCGCGATCCTCCTACGATCTGGTGGTCCTGGACGTGTGGCTGCCCGGCATGGACGGCTTGGAAACGCTGGCGCGCATTCAAGAGATCCCCTTCGCGGACCGCCCCCAGGTCGTGATCATTTCCGGGCACGGCACCATCGAGACCGCCGTGCGCGCCACCAAACTCGGCGCTTTCGATTTTCTGGAGAAGCCGCTGACCATCGAGAAAGTCGTGGTGGTGCTCAACAACGCGGCGCAGCAGCGCAAGCTGGAGCTGGAGTTGAGCCGCCTGAAGGAGTCCGGCGAGGCTGCTCCCCGTATCATCGGCGAAAGCGTGCCGATGAAAGCGTTGCGGCAGCAGCTCACGCTGATGGCGGCGACCAACGGACGCGTGCTGATCTTCGGGGAAAGCGGCACGGGCAAGGAACTGATCGCGCACGCGATTCACGCCGCCAGCGCCCGCGCCTCCGAAGCCTTCGTCGAGGTAAACTGCGCGGCGATCCCGGAGGAGCTGATCGAAAGCGAGCTGTTCGGGCATCGCAAGGGCAGCTTTGCGGGGGCCGGGGAAGACAAGATCGGCAAGCTGGAAAAGGCCGACCAGGGAACTTTGTTCCTGGACGAGGTCGGCGACATGAGCCTGAAGACCCAGGCCAAGGTGCTGCGCGCGGTGGATGAGCAACGCTTCGAGCCGGTGGGCGCGGCGGAGTCGATCCAGGTGGACGTGCGCGTGGTGGCTTCCACCAACAAGAACCTGGAGGAAGAGATCGAGCGCGGGAATTTTCGCGAAGATCTGTTTTACCGCCTCAACGTGGTGCCCTTTCACGTGCCGCCGCTGCGCGAGCGCATCGAGGATGCGCGGTTGCTGGCGGATCACTTCCTCCGGGAGTTCACCACGGCGTATGGGCGCAAGCCCAAGGAGCTGACGGCGGAAGCGCTGCGGGTGCTCGAAGAGTATCCCTGGCCGGGGAACGTGCGGGAATTGCGGAATCTGATGGAGCGGATCGTGATCATGAATCCGCAGACCCGGATTGACGCGCGCCACATTCCCCTAGACCGCTCGCGCCGGGCGGTGTTCGATCGTCCCGTGGAACCCTTTGGGAGCCTGCAGGAAGTGCGCGAGGCGGCCGAGCGCGACTACATCCTTAAGAAGCTCGAGGAAGCCAAGGGCAACGTCACGCGGACGGCCGAGTTGCTGGGGCTGGAGCGGAGCCACTTGTACCGGAAGATGAAAGCTCTGGGGATCGCCGCGAAAGAGTAGGTCTGGTGGGCAGCGCCGTGCGCTGCCATTCCCATTCGACAAACGGTGCCCTTCAGGTCCGGTTACAGTTGGAGCACCGAGCGTAAGCCTCCATCCACCGAATCCTGCATTCGCGCTGGCAGCGTGCCTGCGCGCTCCGTAAGGTAGTCGCGATCGACTGTGAGAACTTGGGAGACATTCACGACCGAGTCTCGGGGAAGGCCCGAGGAGCGGGCCGGCAGCAGGACATTGCCTGGGGCGGCGGCAAGTTCCAGGTTGCCGGTGATCACCGCAACGATCACGGTCTGAATGCGGCTGCGGTTGAATGCGTCCGCCTGGACGACCAAGACGGGCCTGCGGAATCCGGGCTCGGAGCGGCGAGGCTCAGGCAGATCGGCCCACCAGATCTCTCCGCGCTGGAGCTCTCCCCGCAAGCTCTCGGCCATCGGCGCTTTACCAGGAGTCCTTATCGAGGGATTTCAGTTGCGCGCGTTGTAAAGCGGGGTCCACCTTGGCGTGCCGGCGCGAGTACACTGCATTCAGCCGCTTCGTGATGGCGTGGGTTTGCCGCCGGTCGAGGAACTCCGCGATTGCCGTGGCGTAGAGTTGACTCCTGGAAACCCGGAGTCGGCGGGCCGCCTCCTCCGCCGAGTGGAAAAGGTCGTCGGGCACGGAAACGGCGGTTTTCACCTCTTTAGTATAACCAGAGTTATACCGCGCCAGCCAGAGGGCCGGCGGCGGGCCGGGGGGACCGCCCCACCGCAGCGCCGATCACTTTCCCGAGTGCGCTCCATAAACAGAATTCATGAACATTGTGCGTCTGTGTTCGACTACCATGTAGAAATGAGTAAAACCCCCAAAGATGTACTCGATTTGGCAAAGAAGCACGACGTCAAGCAGCTTGATCTGCGGTTCACAGACCTGCCTGGCGTTCAACAACATGTAACCTACCCCATCACGGAACTCAGCGAAAGTTCGTTCGAGGAAGGTTTTGGGTTCGACGGGAGTTCGATCCGGGGGTGGCAGGCCATCAATGAAAGCGACATGCTCTTGGTTCCCGACCCGGCCACCGCCATGATCGATCCGTTTTTCGAAACGAAAACATTAGTAATGGTATGCGACGCCATCGATCCGATCACGCGGCAAGCCTATGACCGGGACCCGCGCAATATCGCCAAGAAAGCCGAGATGTACCTGACCAACTCCGGCCTCGCCGACACGGCGTATTTCGGAGCGGAAGCGGAGTTCTTTATCTTCGATAACATCCGCTTCGATCAGACGGCGAACAGCGGCTACTACTTCATCGACGCCGAGGAGGGCCGCTGGAACTCCGGCCGGGAAGCCAACAACCTGGGCTACCGGCCGCGGTACAAGGAAGGCTATTTCCCGGTGCCGCCGACGGATCACCATCAGGATCTGCGCGCCGAGATGGTGGAGACGATGATCGGGTGCGGCATGGACATCGAGTGTCACCACCACGAAGTTGCCACCGGCGGGCAGGCCGAGATCGATCAGCGCTTCAACTCGCTGGTGAAGTCGGCCGACAACATGATGACCTACAAGTACGTGGTCCGCAACGTGGCGTATCAGTACGGGCGCAGCGTGACGTTCATGCCCAAGCCGCTGTTCGGCGATAACGGCAGCGGCATGCACACGCACCAAAGCCTGTGGAAAGGCGGCAAGCCGCTGTTCGCGGGCGATCTGTACGCGGGCTTGAGCCAGATGGCGCTGTGGTACATCGGCGGCCTACTGAAACACGCGCGGGCGCTGGCGGCGATCATCGCTCCGACCACCAACAGCTACAAGCGCCTGGTGCCGGGGTATGAGGCTCCGGTGAACCTGGCCTACTCGCGGCGGAACCGCTCGGCGGCATGCCGCATTCCGATGTACTCGGCCTCGCCCAAGGCCAAGCGCGTGGAGTTCCGTCCGCCCGATCCGAGCGCGAACCCCTACCTGGCGTTCGCGGCCATGATGATGGCGGGTCTCGACGGGGTCATGAACAAGATCGATCCGGGCCAGCCTCTGGACAAGGATATCTACGATCTGACGCCGGAAGAGATGAAGGCGGTGCCGTCGATGCCCGCGTCGCTCGAAGAGGCGCTGGCGTGCCTGGAAGACGACAATGCCTTCATGCTTAAAGGCGACGTGTTCACGGCGGATCTGCTGGAGAACTACATCAATTACAAGCGCAAGAACGAAGCCGATGCCGTACGGTTGCGACCGCATCCCTACGAGTTCGCGCTGTACTACGACATCTAGGAGTCAGGAGTCAGTAGTCAGAATAAGAACCGCGCTAGCCCAACCCTCATTCTGACTCCTGACTCCTTCGCTCCTGACTCCTTTCCCCCCCTCTGGGCCAGATCACCCCTCCCTTAGCTCTTTTTTGCGATGGGTCCGACGCGAACAGCGGATTTCAGGGCGCTGGGGACATTCGTCATCCGTCTACAGAATCCCGATGCCACCCGTTATCCAGATGAGCCAGCCCGTTACAGCAGCGATTAGCAGCGCCAGTTGTCCTCGACCTTCTCCAACAACTCCCGCCACGAGAGCGTAAGCAAGCAGGACGCCACCTGGCACCGCGAACTTGTCGAACTGACTCCATACCGACGGATCTGTCCGACGCGCGTTCATCCAGATTCCGCGCATCCAAAAGATCGTGATGTTGAGTGAACAGGCGAAAAGCCCCGATAACAAGGCCGTTCCCGCGCGCCGCGATTCAAATTTCGACGGAGAACGGCCCCACACGACCCAAGCAATCACGAGCGCAAGGTGGGGAGGAATCAGCAGCACTAACATCACGAAGGTCAGAGGGTTTGCCTGCGATCCGATGAGTCCTAAAGCGGTGACGACTCCCGCAATGGACAAAGTCCAGCCAAACACGCCACGGGTGCCGACGCGCAACGATGATCGGGAACTGCCCGACTGCGGCCGGAAATCATACCCGCAATCGCAGCGGAAACTATTCGGCAGATTTGTAAGGTGGCAAACCGGGCACTCCATTCAGGCCTCGTCCGATAATCCACTGTTTAGTTCGGGATTATTCCCAACAGACGTTACCCAGCCCCGTGCCCGCCTGCGCCCCCTCACCCTGGCCACAATTCCTTTCAAGCGCCAGATCGCGCACTTCATTGGATCTCAGACCTAATCGGTCCGGTTTGTTGTATAGTAATAGTGGAGTTTGGGCCGGGCAGCGTTTTGGAAGTCCAGATGCAACCCTGTAGTCGCCATGCTGCTTACCCAAGAGTCTGAGATTAAAGAATTATGGCTGGTGAGTTGGTTCAAGGTGCAAATGAGTAGCAAGAAGGTCCACCGGGCGAGCCAGGTCCGGCATCAGCTCCGCATGAACCGTTCCGCTCGGAATTTGACGGAACTGAAGCGGGGTGAATCCGGAATCATCGACCGGCTGGATCTGCCTGTGGAAGACGCGACGCGGCTGATGGAAATGGGTTTTGTGCCCGGCCATACGGTGACGCCCGCGAACTCGGCGCCCGGCGGCGATCCGCGGGTGTTCCAGGTGGACGGCTCGGAGATCGCGCTGCGGCGCGAAACCGCCCGTCGGCTGCTTTTGCGCGTCGATCCAACTCCCGCGGAAGGGTAAAGCGCATTCCATGTCCGATAGTCGGGAGCGCACAGGCGTAAGTCCGTCGTGCGCGTGTGACAATGGAGGCCCCGTGGCCACACTGCCTGCGCCACCGGACGGCGTCAAGCGGCACGTGGTCGCGATCATAGGGCCGCCCAACTCGGGCAAATCCACGCTGTTCAACCGCCTGACCGGTCTGCGGCAAAAGGTCGCCAACTTCCCTGGCGTCACGGTGGAGCATCACATGGGGCGCGTGCGCGTCGATGGAAACCGCGAGGTGTTCGTCGTCGATCTGCCGGGCGTGTACAGCTTGAGTCCGCGCACCGAAGACGAGCAGGTCACCCACGATGTGCTGCTGGGCGAAATGAAAGATATGCCGCGGCCGGACGCGGTCCTGCTGATCCTGGATGTGACCAACCTGGCGCGCCACCTGGTGCTGGCGGCTCCGGTGCTGAGCCTGGGCTTGCCGACGCTGGTGATCCTGAACATGGCCGACGATCTGGCCAAGCGCGGCGGCGAGGTGGACGCGGCCGAACTGGGGATGCAACTGGGCGCTCCTGTAGCGCTGGTTTCGGCTTCCAAGGGCGAGGGGTTGGACAAGGTCTTCCGGTTCCTGGGCGGCGCGACGCACGCCGAACCGCGGCCGGCGCCGCGGGTGGAACTGCCGGTGTTGCAGGACATCCCCAAGTGCCGCGCCTGGGCGGCCAAGATCGGATTGAAGGGCGGCTATCACCCTCCAGCGCCGCCGCACTGGACGCGCCGTTTGGACCGCATCTTCCTGCACCCGGTGGTCGGTCCGCTGGTGTTTGTGCTGGTAGTGGTCGCGGTGTTCGAGACCATCTTCACCGGAGCGGCTCCGCTGATGAACGCGGTGCAAGCGGGCATCGCCTCTTCCGGGCAATGGATCGGATCGCTGATTCCGAATCTGGCGCTGCGCTCCTTGGTCGTAGATGGAATATGGAGCGGCGTCGGCAACGTGGTGGGATTCCTGCCGCAGATCCTGCTGCTGTTCCTGTTTATCGGGATTCTGGAGGACTCCGGTTATCTGGCCCGCGCGGCGCTGATCGCCGACCGCACCATGGCGCGCTTCGGGCTGCAGGGCAAGAGCTTCATCCCGCTGCTTTCGGCCTATGCCTGCGCGGTGCCGGCGATCATGGCGACGCGCACCATCGAGAACAAGCGCGACCGCATGGCGACGATTCTGATCGCGCCTTTCATGACCTGCTCGGCGCGGCTGCCGGTCTATACGCTGGTGATCTCGGCGTTCATTCCGGACCGGCCGGTGCTGGGCTTCTTCCTGCACACCCGCGCGGCGGCGATGCTGGGCTTGTATGTGTTGGGATTTGCGGCCGCGGCGTTGACGGCGCGATTGCTGAAGTCAACCATATTGCGCAGCAAGCGGTCTTCCTTCGTGATGGAGATGCCGCCGTATCGCTGGCCCACGGCGCAGTCGCTGGCCTTGCGCCTCTATGACCGGTCGGCGGTGTTCCTGAAGCGCGCCGGGACGATCATTCTGGCCGTCGCCATAATGATCTGGGTGCTGGCGCACCTGCCGCTGGCGGGAGGCAAACCGCCGGACATCGCCGAGAGCTTCGCCGGGCACGTGGGGCATGCAGTGGAACCGGCGCTCCGTCCGCTGGGGTTTAACTGGAAGATCGGGATCGGGCTGATCACGTCGCTGGCGGCGCGCGAGACCATCGTAAGCACTCTGGGAACGATCTACGGGATCGAAGGCGGCGAGGAGAATTCGCACGGACTGCAAGAAGCCGTACGCCACGATCTGACTCCCGGCGGCGCAGCGGCCCTGTTGGTGTTCTTCGCGTTCGCGATGCAGTGCATGTCGACGCTGGCCATCGTGCGGCGGGAGACCGGCGGCTGGCGCTGGCCCGCGGCGCAATTCGCCTACATGACGGGGATGGCGTATGTGTGCGCGTTCCTGGTGAATAGGGCCGTGACGGCTTGGCTGGGGGCGTAGGCATCCGGTAACCCGTGCCACTCGGGTTCGTTTTGGTGCACGAGGCATGCCCGCCCCGACGGTCTTGGTTCAGCGGGCTCGTCGACCGTTCGGCCCGCGGTGACCGTTCCCTTGGGATTTGACGAAGGCCCGCATTTCAGTCTTAAGCTCCCGCAGCTCGGCCTTCAACGCCCTGGTATCCGCACGGGCTTCCCGATTTTCTTTGGCCAGGTGGTTGACTACTTGCATCCCCGCTACGATCAGCTTGCGGACGCCGACGCGACTCTTGTCGAAGCGGTCCATGCGCTTCATGGCGGCTTGGTGTTGCTTTTCGAATTTTTCGTCGAGACGCTTGTCGCGCTCTTCGGACGCCTTGCTATGCTTGTCGATTTCCTCCATCGCGACGCGATGGTTTTCCAACGTCAGAGCCAGCGCGGCCTCGAACTTTTCCCGGATGTCCGGTTCCATTAGTCCGTAGTATAGAATGGCCACGAGCGGCCAGCAGACGCTGAGGCCTGCGGCTCAGACGCCCGTAATCCGTCCATAAGGATGGCCGCTCATAGTAGCGTGAGCGGCAGGCGCCCTCCAGGCCGGCCGACCGACCTTGAACGGTCGACACTTTTTCCCCTGGTGTCGGATCTGTCGGATTTTGTCGGATTCGGACTAATATGTGACGCAGGGACGAACGCAAGAGACTTCTCCCACTCCCACGGTAGCGGGGGTTGGCAAGGATTCCCAGCGGGATGGCCGCAGTCTTGGGCGGATCA
The DNA here is from genome assembly GCA_035604115.1 of Bryobacteraceae bacterium. Classification (GTDB taxonomy): domain Bacteria; phylum Acidobacteriota; class Terriglobia; order Bryobacterales; family Bryobacteraceae; genus Palsa-187. Next base: position 39,808 of record DATNJC010000065.1, read on the forward strand.
CACGGATTGTCAATGCGTTAGGAGAACAGCTCTGCCGGCGAAACGCGAGTGAACGCCAAGAGAGCCAGGGGCCACCTGAACTCGCCGCGGCCCGAAACGTAAGAAAGCTCTAGGCGCGTTCGCGTCCCGGCACCCGACGGGTGCGCCTTAGGCAATCCAGCCGCACGCGGCGCAAAAACTGGCAGCGTGAAATCCGCTACGAACCCAGCCGGGCCCAGACCGGCGCTCCGGAAAGCGATGCGGGGCACGGATCGAACAAGTCCTGAACGGTCGCGCCGCCCGTTTCTAACCCGGCGCTGTTCGGCTCTTCCGCGCGAAGTACCGCTCGAATAACTCTCGCGCCCGGCGCACTCCGTCCGGACTCAACACTACCGACTTCGCCTTGCTCTTCGGGTCCGAGATGTACCCCTTGGCATGCAACCGGTCCATTGCATCCCAGTCATGGGATTTCCAGGTACGCGCTCCCCAGTCATCTTCATCCGTGATCGTCAGACACAGCAAGGCCAACACCATCTCGTCGACTTTGTCATGGTCGTAATCCATCCCGATCTCTGCCCGGCGAGCGTACTTAAGGAATCGGAGGTGGTGGCGGAGGCGGCGGTGGAGGAGCGGGCGGCGGAGCAGTCTTGCCGGTATCGCCGACGCCGATCGGACCGCCGGAAACACCGCCGGTACCGCCAACGCGAGCGCCACGGGTGCTCATGGTAGTAACTGCGTCCATCACAGCGCGCAGCACCTGGCGGGCGATTTGCCCCTTATCGATGACGCTATGCGCGATCGGTTCGGACTTGCGGACAATCAGGTGGTCGCCGGTGTGGAGCGTCGCCGGAGCGCCGCGGGGCAGCAGTGCGTGATCCACTTCCACCGTGCCTTCTTCGACATCGACTTCCGTGGTTTCGTCGTCATCGGTAACCGAAACGTCGAAAGTGGTGCCGCGCACCGAGATCACGGCGGTGGGCGTCAGAATCCGGTTGGGGTTGGGCATATTACCCAAATGCTCGATGTGAACGCGCACGCGCCCGACCAGAAGGTCGATCAGATCCTTCCAGTTGCCGGGATTCTTGCGGAACACTACACGGGAGTTGGGAAACACCTCAAACGTGCTGCCGTCGGAAACCTGGAACAGCGCGTGACCATCTTCTCCGGTGAGGATCAATTGCTGAACTTGAATGGAATCGCCGACCGAGATGGCCCAAGGCTGCGTATCCTTGAGCACGGAAACGTCCCCGGTGACGGAGACCGCTTGAGCCGCGTACTGTTCGGCGCCGAGCGTGGGGATATGGAAGGAAGGAAACTGAGCCAGGCACACTGCGACCGATGCCGCCGCGAGAAGCGACAACTTCGCCGTCGACGCCCCGACCGTCCTAGCCATAGACACACTCAATCTCTGTCCTCGACCCCTACATCGGCTGGGCCCAGAACTAACAGTAGAAACAGTCTACCACCAAACGTGCTGTTGCAAGTGACCCGCCTGACGAGTCCAAGGAACTGGGGGCACTGAAATCAACAGTTTCCAGGATGAACCGCCGATCAGATAAGAGTACAATGGACTCATTGCATGTCCCATAAGGACACAACTCGGAGGAAGGGGCGGTTTGGCGGCGGACGCCTGCTGTTCGGGCTAGCGAGCCTCGGGTTCGTTTGGTCATTTTCCGCGCAGGCCCAATCGCCGAACCCAACAACCGCGGCTGCCTCCACTTCGAGTCCCAGTTCAAGCATGGACTGGCGGCGGGTCGGCAACGCGTCCGTGGATCTGGCGCTAGCCGGTTTGGCGACCGGGCCGGTGGAGCGCGTGTGGTACTCGGCCGACGGATCGCGGCTGACGATCCGCACGGCATTGGGCGCGAATTTCGAGACCACCGACTTTGAGACCTGGACTCCGGTCACCGCGAACGAGCCGGCGCCGTCTCCTTCAGTGCCGGTGAACCGCCTCCCGGAGCGCTCGCTGACAGTGCGCGCCGCAGCCGGGCAAGGGGCGAGGCTGTACGGGTTTGGGCGGTTGGTGTACCGCTCTGACGATGGCGGCGCGGTGTGGGAAAACTTGACCGGGTTTCGTTCCGGCTCGATTGTCGGCGAAGGGTTGCGGGACTTAGGCGTATCGCCGGTGAATCCCGACGAGGTGGTGGTCGCGGGCACCGCGGGGGTGTTCCGGTCGGTGGACGGAGGCAAGTCCTGGAGCGGGATGAACCAGGGTCTTCCGAACTTGCCGGTGGCGCGGATCCGCAGTCTGCCCGCGGAGGGCCGGGGCGCGCGCGTGGAGCTGACCGATGCCAGTGTGGTGGAGTGGCAGCCCGGCGAGAAACTCGCCTGGAGACCCGACGATGCCAGCGATGCCCAGACCGAATTGCGTCTGCGGCAGGCGCTGACGCTGGAGCGAAGAACCGAGGTCACCGCGGTTGCGATTCGCGGACAGTACGTCTACACCGGGATGGCCGACGGCAGCATTCAAGTATCGTCCGATGGCCGGACCTGGCAGACCTATCTGACGCAAGGAGGGGTGCGGCAACCCTCTCCGGTGAGCGCGTTCTGGGTTGATCCACAGGACCCGCGCATCGCCGTTGCGGTGCTGGGCGCGCACGCTGCGAGTGCGGATTTGAACGTCCCCGTGCACGCGGTGCGCACGCAGAACGGCGGCGCATTTTGGGACAGCATCACGGCCAATCTGCCTGACATCGCCGCTAGCGGTGTGACGGCCGACCGCGCCAGCGGGGCGATCTATGTGGCCACGCGGCAGGGTGTGTTTTTCACCCGCACGGACCTGGGCTCGTTGGGCGCGGCCTCGCCGTGGACCGCGCTGGGCGGGCTGCCGCAGGCCGCGGCTGCGGATGTCAAGCTGGACGATGGCGGTCATCAGCTGTGGGTAGCGCTCGAAGGATTAGGCACCTACGTGGCGCTGGCGCCGCATCGTATGGGCGACCCGCGAGTGGTCAGCGCCGCCGATTTCGTCGCGCGCGCGGTGGCCCCGGGATCGCTGGTGAGCGTGGCGGGCGCTAAGGTGGACGCGGCTCGCGCCGGGAGCTTGAACGTTCCGGTGCTGGCGGCGAGCGACGCGGAATCCCAGCTTCAGGTTCCCTTCGAGGCGCGCGGCGCGACGGTGTCGCTGACCATCGACGGCGCCGGGGGCCGCCGGGTGTTTGAGCCCTTGCCGCTGGGTCAGACCGCTCCGGCGATCTTCGTGAATCGCGACGGCGCGCCGTGGCTGCTGGATGCCGATAGCGGCATGCTGCTGGACGCCATGCATCCGGCGCATTCCGGAGCACGCATGCAGATTCTTTCTACTGGACTGGGACAAGTGACTCCGGAGTGGCCCACCGGGATGGCGGTGCCGGCTTCGCTGGACAATCCGCCCCGCGTGGTGGCTCCGATGAAGGCTTGGCTCGATCGCGCGCCGGTGGAGATCACGCGGGCGGTGCTGGCGCCGGGCTATGTGGGCTTCTATTTGATTGAAGTCGAGATCCCCAAGATCGTCAACTACGGTCCCGCCGAGCTCTACATTGAAGCAGCGGGAGCGAGCAGCAACCGCGTGCGGGTATATATTGAACCTTAGATGCGAATTCTAAGGTTTGTGATCTTGGTCGCCGCCGCCGCGCTGGTCGTTTGGATCGCGCCGGCTCAGGATAAGACCCAGGCTCTCGCCCCCTACTTCCCGACACCGCTGGCGATTGTCGATAAGATGCTGCAACTGGGTGAGCTTAAGGCGGGCGAGAAGATGTTCGACCTGGGGTCGGGCGACGGACGGATCGTAATCGTGGCCGCGCAGAAGTACAAGGCCGACTCGACCGGCGTCGAATTCGACGATTCGCTGTGGCGGCAGAGTTCGGACCGGATCAAAACGCTGGGCCTCGCGGCCACGGCCCGGATCATTCATGGCGACCTACTGAAGCAGGATTACTCTTCCGCCGATCTCATTACTGTGTACCTGCTGCCGGTGGGCAATGAGTTGGTCACGCCGATGCTCGAGAAACAGCTCAAGAAGGGCGCTCGCATTGTGGCGCACGATTTCCAGTTCGCGGCCTGGAGGGCGGAGAAGACCGTCGATATCGACGATGACGGCGAAGGCCGCAGCCATCGGCTGTATCTGTATCGCCGCTAACAAGAAGCCGGACTGGGGCGTCCGGCGCGGACCTGGGGGTCCGGCCTACCACAGAAGAGCTTTCATGGTTCCCGGTTATGGTCCCGTATAAGGGGCGATTAGCGCTCCGCATCGCGCGCACTGTGCTGGCAGTGGCGTGCTTGGGCTGGTTCATTTTCGGAGCCGGTTGGCACGTGACTTGGGTTCTGGCGGTGCTGGGCGCTTACGCCATGTTCGCGGTGGGCGTGCAACTGGAGAGCAACTTCGATACGCCGTTGCGAGCGGCCGTGTGCACCGCCGCCGACGCGGCCTGCTTCGGGCTGTGGGCCTGGCTCGCCCCGGACTCCTGGCCGCCGCTGTTTACGTGCGGATATCTGCTGGCTTCCACCGTGATGATGCAGGATCTGTTGCGAGCGTGGGTCGCCGCGGGCGTGGCCATCGCTGTGGCGCTCCTGGTACCCGCGGGCGGACCGGGGAAACTGGCGCTCGCCGCAGTGGCGATGGGCGGGCTGGCCGCGGCTCTGGCGTTTTACAAGCGCTTCCTGGAGGAACGTATGTCCTCCACCTTGCGCAACAACGTGATCATCCGTTCCCAGGCGCAACTGGCGCGCGAAGCCGAACGGCAGCGGATCGCGGCGGACTTTCACGACGGCCCCATGCAGAGTTTCATCAGTTTCCAGATGCGCCTGGAGATTGTCCGCAAACTGCTGGCTCGGGACGTGGCGGCGGCCGCCACCGAATTGAGCCAGTTGCAGGAGCTGTGCCGGTCCCAGGTGGCGGACCTGCGCAGCTTCGTCCGCAGCATGCGGCCCGCTGATGAGGGCATGAGTCTGACCGCGTCGCTGGGGCGCATGGCGGAGTTGTTCCAGCGCGACACCGGCATCACGGCGGAGTTTTCCGCGGGCGATGTCGCCGATCCCGGGGAAACCGAAGTGTCGCTGGAGGTGCTGCAGATCGTTCGCGAGACGCTGAACAATATTCAGAAGCACTCCGGCGCGACGCGGGTGGCGATTTCGGCGTCGCGGCGCGGCCCGAGGCTGGAGATCGTGGTGCAGGACAATGGCAGCGGGTTTCCTTTCGCGGGTGAATTTACGCTGGAGGAGCTCGAACTGCTGCGGCTGGGGCCGGTGAGCGTCAAGCGCCGCGTACGCATGCTGGGCGGCGAGTTGGGGATTCAGTCGCGTCCGGGTGAGGGCGCAAAACTTGAGATCCGGGTTCCGGTGTGAAGCGTCGGGATGTGCTGAAGCTGCCTCTGGCCGCCGCCGCGGGGCTCGCTGGCGGTCTGGCGGGATGCGGCCGCTACGCCGATTTCACGTTGCCGCCACCGGAGGCGCGGGGTCCGCGCGCGCCCTTCACCTGGGAGCCGCAAGCAGGGCCGGTGCTGGCGCCGGGCGCGCCCGGCGAATGGGATTCCGTGGATGTGCTGAACCCCTCGGTGGTGTTCTTTCGCCGTCAATATTGGAATTTGTATTCGGGGTTCGACGGTCGCACCTGGCATACTTTGGCAGCGGTGTCGCAGGATGGGAACTCGTGGTTGAAGACGGGCCGCGTTTTGTCGCCGGAAGGCTGGGAGGGCAGCTACATCGCGGCTAACGGCAGCGCCGTGGCCGATGACGATCAGATTCTCTACTGGTATGAAGCGGGCGACCCGTTGCGCATTGGCCTGGCGCGGTCGCACGACGGTGCGAGTTGGACTAAAGAGCCGCAAGCGGTGGTGTCAGTGGGTCCGCGCGGCAGTTTCGACGAGCGCGGTGTGGCCGACCCATACGTGATTCGCGCGGGCGACGGTTTCTACATGTTCTATCTGGGGCAGGACCGCGCGGGCCGGCAGCGGCTGGGCCTGGCGCGTTCGCGCGATGGAGTGCGATGGGAGAAGCTGCGCTCGAATCCGATTCTCGAATTGGGCGCGCGCGGGGCCTTCGACGAAGTGGGCTTAGGTGAGCCGGCAGTGTGGACTTCGGGAGGCGCGTGGTGGATGCTGTACACCGGCCGCGACCGCGCGGAGCATCGCCGCATCGGACTGGCCCGATCGGCCGACGGCACGCACTGGGAGCGCGAAACGAGCTTCGCCCCGCTGGCCGGAATGGAAGCCTGGAACAGCGCAGTGATGTGCGATCCGGCGGTGTTTTTGTCCAGGGAAGATTCGATCCGCGTGTGGTTCGGAGGCGGCGACAAACCTCGGCCGGATCAGAATCTGGACGGACAGATCGGCGTCGGGATGCTGCGGGGGCGGTGAGCGTGGTCGCCGCTCATGAAAGCGAATTCCACTCCACTAGACCATTTTCTGAGTATTTATAGACCATAGCCGCAGTGGCGAAAATGGGCTGTTGCGTGTTCTGAATTCACCGCAGTAAGGGCCGCGGCCACGGCATGCTCCAGCAATTCCAGTTGGCGGATCTTCCAAGCTCGCAA
>DATNJC010000066.1:0-72955 GCA_035604115.1 Bryobacteraceae bacterium
ACTCTTCTACCGCCTCGTGCAGCAGGCGGTTGTCGTCGATCCAGTGCCATACAAATCTCTGGTCAGGTGTGCCGCCGTCGGCTCAGACGCCGACCACAACCGGTAGGGGTCACCTGAGTGAAGTAAATACCCCACTTTACCGGTTAACGCCCGCCGGCAAGAAGCAGCTTGTAGCCGAGGAATCGCGATGGAAAGGGCTAACGAACGCAATCGGCCGAATCATGTGGCCGGCAGGAGAGAGCTGACATGACATGGTGGAAGCGGAACAACCGGGATCTGGACCGTGAACTACGTTCCCATTTTGATCTGTTAATTGAGGAGCAGCAGGAGTGCGGTTTATCCCCCGGTGAAGCTCGCAACGCCGCCTGCCGCGCTTTTGGAAACTCAACGTCCATCAAAGAAGAGGTGCGCGAAATGTGGGGTTGGACTCCTTTGAAAATCGTGATTCAAGACTTGGGCTATGCGATACGAGCGCTGAAGAAGAGTCCAGGATTCGCGGTGACTGCCATTCTGACACTGGCTCTCGGCATTGGGGCGAGTACGGCAGTCTTCACGGTGGTCGATTCGGTTGTCCTGGAGCCTCTGGGCTATCGCGACAGCAGCCGTCTGGTAGCCGCCTGGGAGCGCATTCCGACTTCCCCAAATCCCTTTGGGCCCAACCCCAGGCATGCAGATCTTTGGGCGAAGCGCTCGAACGCTTGCACCGGGATGACGCTCCTGCGGCAGGGGACCGGAGGCCTGGCTGTCGGCACGGAGCACCCTCGAATGGTCGGAACTGTCGCCTCCTATTCGAATCTGTTCGATGTCCTTCAAGTGACGCCGTTTCTCGGGAGGGGCTTCCTCCCGGAGGATGGCGCCGCGGGTCACGACAATCTGGTGATCCTGACATACTCTCTTTGGCAAAGTCAGTTCAATAGCGATCCGAACGTCGTCGGCAAGATCGTTCGCCTCAACGATAACCCCAAGGAGATCATCGGTGTTCTCCCTGCGAGTTTCCATTTCCCGAACGGGAATGCTCTGCACGCATTCTGGTCCAAGCAATCCGCGAGCAGTGCTCCCGAACCGGCTATTTTTGTGCCCGTCGCGCCGAACCTGGAACGATTTGACTGGAACGGCGAATACGGCAACTGGATCGCCCTCGCTCGCTTGAAACCAGGCATCACCAACAAACAAGCCGAGGCGCAACTGACATCCCTCGAAGCTGAGATACTCCAAATGATGCCCGCTAACCAAAGGGGGAACGGGCCGGGTGGATTGACGGCTTTCGTGCAGCCCTTGCAGGAGGCCGTAGTCGGCGATTCAAAGACGGGCTTATGGCTGCTGATGGCCGCCGTGATCGGACTGATGTTGCTCGCATGTGTCAATCTGGCGAATGCCCAACTCGGACGCACGCTTTCCCGGCAGAGGGAAGCGGCGGTACGGACGGCGCTTGGAGCCGCAAAATGGCGAATTGTATGGAACTCCCTGGCGGAGAACCTGTTGCTGGCAGCCGCAGGCGGCGTGGCCGGTGCAGTCTTCGCCTTGGCCGGGGTCAATCTCTTTCGTCACTATTCTCCGGTGGATCTTCCCCGTTTGTCCGAGATTCATCTCAACGTGACAGTATTGCTATTCTCGGCGGCACTCACTTTGGGTTCAAGCATTCTGTCCGGTGTCTTGCCCGCGCTCAGGCTCTCCCATACAGATCCTCAATCGTCTCTTCAACTGGGCAACCGCCGCGCGCTCGGCGGGCAGAGCCGGAAACTCCGCTCCTGGCTGATCGGGTTGCAGGTGTTTGGCTGTACGGCGCTCTTGTTGGTGACGGGCCTGTTCTCGAAGAGCTTGCTTCATCTTCTTCACGAAGATAGAGGTTTCGACACGGGAAATGTCATGGTGGCGGAGACCAGCCTCCCGACCAATGCCTATGGCACCGATCAAAGCCGTATCGCCTTTTATGATCGAGTCCTTGAGAACTTGCGAGCGATTCCGGGGGTTCAGTCCGCCGGCATGGTAAGCAGGATGCCGTTGGAAGGCGAGTCCTGGATCGAAGGTTTCCAGCGAGTGGACAGGCCGAACCAGGAATCCCTGATCAATTTGCGTTGGGCAAGTCCGGGATATTTTGAGACGACGCGCCAGACCCTGGTGGCAGGACGTTTTTTCGAGGAACGCGACCGGAATCTGAGTAGCGCAATCGTATCGCAGGCTTTGGCGCGAGCGCTCTGGCAAGACGAAAACCCGATTGGCAGTCAGGCGATGACGGAAGGCAGAAAGTTTCAGGTGATCGGTGTAGTGGGCGATTCGCGCAGCACTTCTCTGAAGGCGGCGCCTGTCAGAATGGCGTATCTGCACTACAAGGACCGGCCGCAATACGCTACAGTTTTCATGGCGCGAGGGCCGTTACCCCCGGAAGTATTCGCCGGAAAGATGCGTCAGGCAATTTGGAAGCAGTCTCCCGACATCATGATCGCGCGCGTCAAGACCCTCGACTCCCAACTGAGCGACTCCCTCGCGGCCGAGCGGTTTCAAACTCTAGTCTTGATGAGCTTTGGAATCGCCGCGCTGCTCCTCGCCATGCTCGGAATCTACGGCGTCTTGAGCTATTCCACGGCGGTCCGGAAACAGGAAATCGGTCTGCGCATGGCCCTTGGCGCGACTCGCCGGAAGATTTACTCACTCACGATGGGCGAAGCCGGAGTCCCTGTCTTCGCGGGCTTGGCGGCCGGATTAGTCGCAAGCACGCTGGCAGGCCACGTTATAAAGGGATTCGTTTACGATACCCAGGCCGTCGATCTAACGGTGATCGTGATTGTGACTGCTCTCTTCCTGGCTGCCGCCGTCACTGCCGCTTTCGTACCAGCGCGGCGCGCCACTCGCGTTGATCCGATGGAGGCTCTCCGTCCGGATTAGACTGGATCGATTCCAGGAAAAACCATGAAGGGAGAACCAAGGACGGTACAGGAGTTTGTCGGAGCGAAACTGGCGGGTACGAAACCGCTTCCGCTTCCGGGCTGCCGGAACACAGCGAGCACTACGAACCTCTACCCTTCGCGACTAGGCAGGGGGAATGTGCCCATCTCTCGCGATTCCAAGCTATAACAATTTGGACAACAGAATGGGACGCTACGGGCCCTAATTTCATGAGCGACGGTTTTCATCCCGAAACTTACCCTTTTCGCAACATGGTCGGTTAACCGTTGCGCTCGAAACGAAGATTCCGAAAAGCACGGCGGCCCGATGGATTGCCCACGCGCTAACGACCAGCCCCGCCGCTAGAAAGGGATGCGGGCCCTACCGCAGCTTCAACGGGCCTATGCAAGTCGGATGGAGCCTTAACAATAGCGGCGATTAGCGAGGACCAAGAATAATTCTGAGCCTCTGCTTCGCGTAATGCGGTGCGGACGGCGGGCATGCGCGACGCCAGTGTTCGTTTGTCAACCGCCATTTTTCCGTCAATAGAGTACGCCAGGAGTCTTTCCGTCATCGTGTTCAAAAAAGCGTCGCGCCGCTCTAGTAGAGCTCGGCGGAGTTCGACTGGCCCGTTGAACGTTGTTCCGTCGACCATCGCGCCGGAAGCATCGATGGGATCGGGACCGTAATCGGAGCGCCAGCGGCCGAGGAGGTCGAAATTCTCCAGCCCGTACGACAGCGGGAAGAAACTCCGATGACACGCCAGACAGGGAGTGGCGGGCAGAGTTCTGCTGAGCTTCGCCAATGGTACGTGCTTCTCGAAGGGATAGTCCGGGCCCGGTAAGTTTGGTAACGGCGTTGGCGGGCTCACCCCCAGGAAACGGGTGAGAATCCATTTTGCGCGCTGGGCAGGCGACGTCGTCGGCGCATCGACCTGCCCGTTATAGAAGTAGGAGGTCAGCGTGAGGATGCTTCCCTGCGCGAGCAATCCGGCACGCTCGGGGCCCGGCCACGAGACGCGGCGGAGCATGAGGCCGAAACGACATCGCCTAACTAAGCTTTTGCGACAGAGTTTTGCAACAGCGCCGAAAGCAACGCCATGGCTGCGACGAGTCCATTGAGGGATTAATTTTGCACCAAACATCTGCAACGTGCCAAGCCCTCTGTTTACGGGCCCTCCGCAAACGATGCAAAACTTACCCTTTTCGTCGCAGTGACTTCCCTCGACAAAAGCGCTCACCTGGGGGGTACTATAACGTAAGAAGGAGTTGCCAGTGCGAACTTGCCTACGTTCAATCACTTTCCTTTGTTGCCTGCCTGTCGTCGGGAATCTCTTCGGACAGCAGCAGACCAAACAAATCTCTGATTCCCTCAAGGCGGCCATAGACGCAGTCAGCCAGTGGCAGCATACTAATTTTGCGGAGGCGCCGATTCAGATCACTGGGTCATACAAAGGACCTGGCGGGTGGAGCCGCAACATGCAGTCGACAATGCACTGCGGCAACAGCCCAGAGAGTTGGGTTCGTGGGTCCGTGGTCCACTTTGATGCGTCCGGACACATGACGCTGACCGTTGAACTTGAGACTGATTCCGCTAGTGCCGGACCTAAAGGACGCGTGTCCGTAACACTAAAAAACGCGGCAGGTAAAACGTCGGCTACGGCTGCCTCTGATGAAATCGGTACCGGGGGAAAGGATGGCGGCCACGCCGCCATCAGAAACTTCTCCAGCAGCGTTTTAGTTCCCGCCGGTGTGGCCGGCCAAACTCGCTCCTTATATGTTGACGCGGAATGTACTGGCAGTATTAACCGAATTCTCAATGTCAGTGTCGATGACGTCTTGAACGCGTTCAAAATAGGTATCGCCGTGGCTGCCGCGATTTGACATATAATGGACCGGCTGAGTCGGCATCCGCTCCAGAAAACCAAGTTTCACAAAGGACCCTTTTCGCAACATAGTCGGTTAACCGTTGCACTCGAAACGAAGATTCCGAAAAGCACGGCGGCCCGATGGATTGCCCACGCGCTAACGACCAGCCCCGCCGCTAGAAAGGGATGCGTGCCCGACCGCAGCTTCAACGGGCTTATGCAAGTCGGATGGAGCCTTAACAATAGCAGCGATTAGCGAGGACCAAGAATAATTCTGAGCCGCTGCTTCGCGTAATGCGGTGCGGACAGCGGGCATGCGCGACGCCAGTGTTGGTTTGTTAACCGCCATTTTTCCGTCAATAGAGTACGCCAGGAGTCTTTCCGTCATCGTGTTCAAAAAAGCGTCGCGCCGCTCTAGTAGAGCTCGACGGAGTTCAACTGGCCCGTTGAACGTTGTTCCGTCGACCATCGCGCCGGAAGCATCAATGGGATCAAGGCCGGGATCGGGACCGTAATCGGAGCGCCAGCGGCCGAGGAGGTCGAAATTCTCCAGCCCGTACGATAGCGGGAAGAAACTCCGATGACACGCCAGACAGGGAGCGGCGGGCAGAGTTCTGCTGAGCTTCGCCAATGGTATGTGCTTCTCGAAGGGATAGTCCGGGCCTGGTAGGTTTGGTAACGGCGTTGGCGGGCTCACCCCCAGGAAACGCGTGAGAATCCATTTTGCGCGCTGGGCAGGCGACGTCGTCGGCATATCGACCTGCCCGTTATAGAAGTAGGAGGTCAGCGTGAGGATGCTTCCCTGCGCGAGCAATCCGGCACGCTCGGGGCCCGGCCACGTGACGCGGCGATATTCCGGCCCCGAGACATTCGGGATGCCATAGTGCCGCGCCAGCCGTTCATTGAGGAATGTGTAGTTAGCGGTCCACAGGTCCAGCGGACTTCGGTCCTCACGAAGCTGGCTTTCAACGAACAGTTCGGTTTCGCGCCGGAAAGCTCCGCGTAATTCGTCGTCGAATTCGGGGAAGAGCTTGCTGTCCCCCTTCATGGTTGTCAACTGATCCAGCGAGAGCCAGGTGTCGAAGAATCCGGTGAACAAAGCGGTGGACCTGGTATCGGACAGCATCCGCCGAATTTGTGCTTGCAGGTCTGGAGCGTCATGCAATCCGCCCTTAGCCGCTGCGTCACGGAGTGGCTGATCAGGCTCACCGTTCCAAATCATCGTTGCGAGACGTGTTGCAAGGCGTAAAGCAACCTCCGTATCGCTCAACGGGTTTGTGGTGGTTTCCGCGGCACGATTCAGAGTGCCGGTTAATGCAGAGATCGTGGACTCGTAGGTCTTGCTGTCGGGCCTAGGGGCAGCCATTGGAGGCATGGTGCGAGCGCGCAGCTGCCGAACAACTCGCTCCCATGTCTCAGAGTCGCCGGGGGGCGGATTGAGTTGATCTAGCGAGAGGCGGCCTGCGGGCGCCTGACCGCTGTGGCAGGAGACGCAGTACGTCTTGACGATGGCCGATGGTGCCGGAGTGGGGGTGTTCTGGGCGAAGATCGTAGTTGGAATGGAGGCTAATGCGATTCCGAAGATAACATTACGCGGCATGTGCTCTCCTCCAGGCGAGTCTAGCCGACTCTTCGGCGCACAGCTACCGCCATTCAGCGTAGGCGAAACGAACGCTTATTCGTACGTCGCCAACGGCAACCGGCCCGCACGATCTGAACACTTGGCTTCAAGGACTAGACGAGGAAGAGTTGGCGCAAATACGCCAGACCTCGCCGGTCTGGAAAACGCGGCGGAGGCTACAAGAGCATGGCGCCCTTACCGGACACACACCCCTTCCTCCGTCGATTTCGAATTGAACATCCTTTGTGATGTTGCACAAAGGACCCTTTGTGGGACACCTGAACGTGTGGGACAGCTGAACGACCAGCAGCTCACCAGCGGCCGCGCAGCGCTCTTCGCCATCGCGGCCGTCTGGTGCAGCGTGTTAGGCGGCGGGCTGCCCTGCGCCTGGAAGTGCAGCGACCCCCTCAGCTCACCGCTTTCTTCACGAGCGCGACGATCCTTGCCTCGTCGGTGGCGGTCAACTCCTTTAGCGCGAAGGCGACCGGCCACACGGTTCCTTCGTCGAGGTTCGCCTTGTCGCTGAAGCCGAACGTCGCGTATCTTGCCTTGAACTTGCGCGCGCTTTGGAAGAAGCAGACGACGTTGCCGTCCTTGGCGTACGCGGGCATCCCGTACCAGGTTCTCGGCGAGAGGGCTGGCGCGCTGGCTTTCACGATGGCATGGAGCCGCTCGGCCATGGCGCGATCCGGTTCCGGCATCTCGCCGGCGTTGATGCGAAAGCGAAGCCAGCTCGAAAGAGGATACCAAGTGACCGGCCATTGTCGGTTCCTGATTTCAGCTCTCAACCACGATTCTAAACTACTGGCTTACGACCACAGATGGGAGCACCTGCGTTTCGATGGCGAGAGCGCCTGCCGACAGTGGCAGGGTGACACCGCAAGGCGGCGGCGTTGGGCCATTTCCGGATCCACAGGAAACCTTGGGAACCTGAAGGTCCACCCGAAGAATGAACGGATTTGCGAAGTTCACGTCCAGGACCCTCCAGCCGCCGGTCGCGTCGATTTGCGGAACGTCGCTGTTCAAGAAGGTGTACCGGACGAGTCCGTTCACGAACACCGAAATAGTCGACCCAGGCTTGGCCGGATTCGTGCCCGTATTGATGGAGCCGTCGGCATTGAGCGCGAAAGCGAGGCTGCCGCCATTCATGAACAGGTGCGGTGTTCCATTGGCCGGAGGGAGCCCGCGCTGAAGCGCGCTCAGACCATTCACCGTTACTTGCATGATGTCCCAAAACTGGGGAAGGCCCCCCTGTGGCACGGCGAAGTTGATCTGCGTTGACGAAACGTATAGAAGAATCGCGGGCGCGCCCGCAACTGTGATACCGACCCCGGCGAGACTCGTCGTCGCGTAATCGGTTGCGGTCACTCCGACAGCCGGGCCCAAGCCGGTTCCAAACAGCGCGAGCACCTGATAGCGGGTGGCCGGGCCGACCGGGGAAAAATCCGCGGCGTCCAACAAGCAGCCGATCTGTGGCGTTCCAGCCGCGGGCTGAGGTTGCGAGAAGTCCACGCCGCCGAGATATGCTCCCACGCCGAGTGTGGCGTCCGATGCATAACTCAAATCCCACGTCAGAGCATTGGGGGTGAACGGAACATCCGGGAGGTTCGTCGTCCCAGTGATCCACAACGTCGAGCCGGCCAGCGCCACCGCGGCAGGGTTCACGTTCGAGCCTCCGATAAACTGCGTTCCGAAGATGTTGCCGGATGCCGCATCGGCTTTGGACACGTAGGCCGAGTTCTGGATGAGCCCGTTGTTCGGCAGACACGCTGTGGGCACCCCGGACAGCGCCGGGACGCTGGCGGTAACGGCGAGACTACCTCCGAAACCCGGTGTGTAGCCGACGCGCCCTCCAACATAGACGGCCCCCGCCGAATCCACCTGCACGCCCGCGCCGCCGACGGGCACCGAGAACAGCAGATTCTGTCCAGCGGCGTCGAGCTTGGAGAGGAACGGAAAGACAGCATAGTTGTCGCGACTCGGGCCCGGCAGGGGCGGGATGGATGGCGGGGTGACCGTGTAAGGGTATCCCACGCCCGAAAAACCGGTGACATAAGCGTTACCGGCTTGGTCCACGGCCAGGCCGGCGTTGTAGGTGTTCCCAGGGCCCGAAAGCGAAGTGGAATAGATTAGCTTCGAGCCCGTGGGATCGACCTTGGTTACGTACTGGTCGGCGACCTGGCACGGGATTAGGCAGGTCATGCCGGTGGGGAAGGTACTTTGATACGCGCCCGGCGTAGTCGGATAATCGATCACATTCGGTCCTAGAACGACTCCGCCTGTCGTGCCAGCGACGTAGATGTTCCCCCCGGAGTCGAGCGCGATGGCGCTGCCGCCGATGCCCGTCGCCGAGAACACCAGCTTGGCCCCCGTGGGGTCGAGTTCCAATAGAAACGGATGACCGCCGCTGTCGGCGATGCTGTAAGCGCCGGGCGTGGTGGGAAAGCCCGAGGTCCAACTCAGCCCGCTCACGATGACTTGCCCCGCCGCGGTCACCGCGACCGCTTCCGCGTCACTGAAGGATTTGCCTCCCAGCAGATCCGAGAACACCACATTGCCGTTTGGGTCGAGCTTGGTTACAAACGAGGTAGGGCCGGATGCCACGTGGCCGGGGGCACGAGGAGGCCCTCCCAAGTTTCCGCCGGCGGTCACCGGAAAATCGGGCGAGTCGGTCGCGCCGGCTACATAGGCGTTTCCCGCGCTATCGACGGCGATGGCACTGGCGCCATCGCCAATCGATCCGCCCAGATACCGCGAATAGAGGTATTGGGTGCCCTGAGGGTTCAGCTTCACCACCAGCGCCGTGGTCTGGTTGGCCGCGGGATCGATCAGGATGGTTCCGGCCATATAGATGTTTCCCGCCGCATCCGTGGCGATCGCGTTCGGTGTGAAGTTGTCGCGCAAGTAAGTGGAATACACCAGCGCGGGGGCTGTGGGCGCCGCGGCCGCGAATGCGAGCCTTGTGCAGAAGATAAGGGAGAGCAGACGCATGAAGGTTTCCTGTCGAATTTCCTCAGCGGACGCGGGAATATCCTCAGTATATCGGCTCGTGCCCCGCGGCTCACGTGCTTGGAACGCAACGCCTGGAAGTGCAGCGACCTCCTCAGCTCACCGCTTTTTTCACGAGCGCGCCGATCCTTATCTCGTCGGCGGCGGTCAACTCCTTCAGCGCAAAGGCGGCCGGCCACATGGTTCCTTCGTCGAGGTTCGCTTTGTCGCTGAAGCCGAACGTCGCGTATCTCGCCTTGAACCTGTGCGCGCTTTGGAAGAAGCAGACGACGTTGCCGTCCTTGGCGTACGCGGGCATCCCGTACCAGGTTCTCGGCGAGAGCGCTGGCGCGCTGACTTTGACGATGGCATGGAGCCGCTCGGCCATGGCGCGATCCCGTTCCGGCATCTCGGCAATCTTCGCGAGCACGTCGCCTTCCCCATCCGCCTTCGTCGCGCGCGGGCCTCGGCGCGCTTCCGCCTTCAGCTCTTGGGCGCGCTCCTTCATTGCGGCGCGTTCCTCGTCCGTGAATCCCTTGACCGCCTTGCCGGTCACGGTGGCGCTCTTGGCGGACTTCTGTGTCTCCTGCTTCGGTCTCATAGAGCCTCCTCATATGCAACCCCGACGCTAAGCAAACCCACAACAGCCTCAGTCTATCTGCATCGCGGCAGTCTTGGCCGGGCAGGCGTTTCAACTCGTGATCCAACGACGAAGGCATTCGCAATCTGCTGGCGGTGGCGGCTGTGTCTTAGGTACGCTGGAGTCAGAGGCAATTGGCATGACGAACGGCAACGATCGGCTGGATCGCATCGAAGCCATCCTGGAACAGATGGCGGCGCGTCAGCACTACCACGATGAGGCATTCGAGCGGCACGACGCGGAGATGAAGTTGATCCAGGAAGCCATCGCCGCCGATTCGGAGAATATCCGGGCGCTTGCGCGCATTGCCGAACTTCACCATCGACGGCTGGAAGATCTTGAGGGCGGGGAGCCGTCCTGACTCATAAAGCGCAACACCGCCCCCAAGCGGATAGCTTCCGCCTGGACGGCGCAGTCTTTACCTGCCTCCGCGGCGATCATGCGGTCAGCCTCGCGCGTCGCGCGTGCTAAAATCAAGAATCGACATGCATCCAGATATTGATCTGGTGATCCAGCTGCAAACCCTCGACCAAAAGATCACCGCGCTAGAGAAAGAGATCGCCTCGCTTCCCAAACAGCTAGCGGCCCTCGAAAAGACCCTGGAATCCCACGTCCGGAAATTGGAAGCCGACCAGGCCGCTCAGGCCGCCAATCAGAAGGAACGCAAAAAGCTGGAAGGCGAGATCCAGGTGCATCAGCAGAAGATCTCCAAACTCAGAGATCAGATGCTGGGCGCCAAGAACAACGAGCAATATCGCGCGTTTCAGCACGAAATCGAGTACATCGAAAAAGAAATTCGCACCGCCGAGGACCGGATTCTGGAGTTAATGACCGAATCCGAGCCGCTCGACGCCGCGGTCAAGAAGGCTCAGGCGGCGCTCAACGAAGAGAAGCGCCAGGTGGAAGCGGAGAAGACCCGCACCCGCGAGCGCACCGCCCAGGATCAGGCCGAGATGGACCAGGTGCGCGGCCAGCGCGCGGAAACCGCCAAGAAGATCCCCGCCCCCACCATGAACCTCTACACCCGTATCCGCAAGAAGTGGAACGGCGGCGTGGCCGTGGCGGAAGTCGTCAACGCCCGGTGCATGGCCTGCCAGATCATATTGCGTCCGCAGCACGTGCAGGACTTGCGCAAAGGCGACCACGTGATGCAGTGCGAAAACTGCGGGCGCTTCCTGTACTACAATCCCCCGGTGAGTGTGGAGGACGCGGCTACGGCAAAGTAGCGCCGCCTGTGCGGCAGGTTGTCAACCTGCGGCCGATTGTTAATCGGCCCGTTCGCGTGTCAGCAACCAAACGGATGGGCCCTACAGCTTGAACCCAGTGCTCTCGTACTCTTGATTCATCCGCAAGCGCGTGCGGCGCGCGCCGGGCCACTCCAGGCGCATGTCTTTGCAGACTTCATCCAGCATGCTCATGGTGCAGACCCGGGTCTCGAGAGCAAACGCCGTCAGCAGCAGGTTATCGCAGATGGCGTTGATGATGCGCGGAATGCCCTGGGCCCGCACATGGATTTCGGCCATCAGTTCCTCGGAAAAGATGTGCTGCTCGGGCATGCCGGCCTTTTCCATCCGCGATTCGATGTAGTCCACGGCGTCGCGCAGCGTGAACGGCTGCAGGGTGCAGCGCAGCACGATGCGCTGTTTCAACTGCCGCAGATTGGGAGCGTCCAGCTTGCGGTCCAGCTCCGGCTGCCCCGCCAGGATGATCTGCAGCAGCTTGCCGTTGCGGTTTTCCAGGTTCCCCAACAAGCGGATTTCTTCCAGCACTTCCCATTCGAGGTTGTGGGCCTCGTCCACGATCAGCACCGCCGTGCGCCCGTCCTGGGCCTGCTCCACCAGGAGCTGGTTGAGCGCGAATAACACCTCGGTCTTGGACGTGCGCGCGCAAGGCAGGTCCAGATCGTAGGCGATCATCTCGAAAAACTGGTCGGCGTTGATGCGCGAATTGAACAGG
Source organism: Bryobacteraceae bacterium (assembly GCA_035604115.1). Lineage (GTDB taxonomy): Bacteria > Acidobacteriota > Terriglobia > Bryobacterales > Bryobacteraceae > Palsa-187. The sequence goes on from DATNJC010000066.1 coordinate 11,956, forward strand.
AACGCGAACTCGACGTACTGCGATTCCAGGTAGTCGCGCAGGCATTCGAGCATGGTGGTCTTGCCCGTACCCACCTCGCCGGTCAAAACGATGAAGCCTTTGCGCGCCTGCACGCCATAGACCAGGTTTGCCAGCGCTTCTTCGTGTTGTTCGCTGCGGAAAAAGAAGGACGGGTCCGGACTCAGGCTGAACGGACTCTCCGAAAATCCAAAAAAGGCGTTATACATTTCTAACCGGCCAGGGAGGCCGCGGATTTATCACCTGTTACTCCTCATGTTACCACTGAAACGCCGGCCCGCGAATGTTTTACGTCCCCGAGGTTTTAAGGATTCGTTCTAAGGTCTCTTAGAACACTTCGAGCAGAACCCACCCCGGCAGATGCGCGGGATGGCCGCCTTCAAACACCACCCGCCGCGTCTTGGGGAACGGCAAGCCGGTCTGGAGCGCCCGGCTGTACAGAGGCAATTGTTTCAAGATCGTACGATAGTTGGAGTCGTCCGGATCCGGCGCGGAGATCTTGGACAGCATCCCGGAACCCCATCCAATCGCCAACAAACACGCGCCAGGCCGGCCCGAATCCTGAACCGGCGCGGCCTTCGCTTCCAGCGCGGAGAGGTTGGCGGCCAGGCGCTCCAGACCGCACGACTCGGCGTACTGTTTGTGCCGCGCGAGTTGCGCCAGCGCGTAGCGATTCGAAGCCGCGAACAGTTTCTGACGGTCGCCCGCCGAAGCCTCGCGCCAGATGCCTTCGAAGATTACGCCGGGCGGGCACATTTCGGCGAACACCGGCGTGCTCTCGTCGATCCGTTTAGCATCGGAAGACCCGCGCGGCGATTTCCATCCGAGTTCGAACTTGCCGCCGCGCGGGACCAACGTCGACGTGCGCAGCAGGTAAACCTTCATGCCCGCATGCGTGATGGGAGCCGAGTCCGCTGCTCCCACCCGGCGCATGCGGTTGTTCCCCGACCCGCCCAGCACCGCGTCCTCGGCCGAGGCGGTGGGGTTGCGCGGCAGGCGATCTTCCTCCATGCGCGTGACCAGGTCGCGAATGGTGTTCTCGCTCCAGCGGTCGAACACCACGCCGGTTCGCAGCGCGCCTTTGATCGCCGTCGCGGGCAGGTACGGGCCCGAGGGCGAGCAGGCAAACGTCGGAATGAACAGGTTCTGCGCCTGCGCCCGCTCCCACGCCGGGATGGCGCTCGCATGTTCGAAGGGAATGCGGCGGCCCGCGAAGTTCTGCGCGAATCCGCCCCAGGAGGCGAAATCCAAACGATCGGCCGTCTTGAGCTGCGCCAGATAGCCGTCCAGCCGCGGCCCGCGCGCGAGCAGGCGGAAGATGCGCCGCTGATCCAGCACGTTGACGTGGTCTTTCCACACCATGTAATCGATGGGCGCGAGCTTCTGGCCGTCGCCGACCAGCGTGGGCGATAAGCACGTGACGCGGTATCTCACGTCGGCGCCTCCTCGGAGGTTGGCGTAAGAGTGGAAGGGCCCGGCGCCGCGGTGGTATCGGGAGCAGGCTGAGCGCGGGTGGCGCGCAGCGGAATCGCGATCGCCAGCGCAAATCCGGCGCGATACACCGGGTGCGCAAAGCCGCCCGGAGCCACGTCGGCGGCCGAGCCGCACGGTTCCCCGGCGGCGACGATCACGCTGCCTTCGGCCACCATGCGCGTGGGTTTCTTCTGCTCACCCCAACCTTCGCTGCTTTCGACGCGCCCGCCGCGGGTGGTGAGCGAGTAATTGCCCTGTGTCCAATCGACCGCATCGGAAGCCGCGGGATGGAACAGCGACAGCAGCCACCACGCGGCGGCAGAGCCGTTGGCCGTCGCCGCGGACGATTTCAGAAGCAAGCCGGGCAACTCTCCCGCAGTGATCTCGGGCGCTTCCGCACGGCCCCAGCCGCGAGAACGTTCGCCGCCGAAACCGGAGTCCGCCAGCAAACGGAAAGCCGAGGTAAGCGGCGCGGTCCAGCGGTCGCGCGCGGTTTCTCCCGAGAAGGCCGCGACGGTCCACAATCCGCTCGCCGGAGTGAACTCCAGGCAGGCCGTCGAGTGCGGAGCCACCGCCGCGCCGTTGCGATCGGCCGCAGCGTTCGAACGTACACTGACGCGAAAGGGCCCAGGCACCGGAGGCGTGGCCATGGGCACCAGGCATTCGCTAGCTCCGTCGATCATCCAGCGGTCTTCCGAGACGCCTCGCCCAGCCACCAGCGCTTCCACTACCGAGAGCGGAACGAAGCGCGCGCCTTTCCACCGCACTTTGGAAGAAGCCGGAGGCGGCCACAAATTCCGCGGCGGCGCAACGAACAGTGTGTCGCCCTGAAACGGAAAGCACGACCCCAGGCGCACGGCAGGCTCGGCGGCGCGAGCCGTAGCGTCCAGCCACTCTTCAAGCAGTCCCAAGTGCACCATGGCGGACGCTACAGCCGAGTAGAGCGAATCGCTGTGATACACGCGGTCCACCCGATCGCGGTCGCCCGAATCCGGGCCGATGCGCCAAGCGCCGGTAGGACGCAAGCGGATGAGCAAGCCTTCGGGCATGGTTTAGTTCACGCTCCCGATCATGCTATCGACATGCTCCCGACCATGCTGCTATTCATGCTCCCTGAGCGTGCTCCTGATCATGCTCCCGAGGTTGCTCCCGAGCTTGCTCCTGACCGTGGCCTTCCCGACTGTGCCCTTCCTGACTGTTGCCCTTCCTGGCTGTGCCTTTCCTGACTGTGCCCTTCCTGACTGTGCCCTTCCTGACTGTGCCCTTCCTGGCTGTGCCCTTCCTGGCTGTGCCCTTCCTGACTGTGCCCTTCCTGACTTTGTCCTTCCTGACTTGTGTCCTTCCCGACTGTGCCCTTTGTGCCCTTAATGTGGCCGACGAACCAATGTGGAGCACGCACTCGTGCGTGCCACATCGGCACTCGTGCCGATGCATGGCGGGACGCTGTGCCACCGCGCCGAGCGTCGAGAGGACTCTCGACGTGGCACGCATGAGTGCGTGCTCCACATTGCGTTGACAGCATCGAATCGCCTCTAGTCGGCCAGTTGCGCCGCGAATCCGTCTCCGGCCACCAGCGCCTGCACCGCCGCCAAATCGGCAGAAGCAGCCAGCTCCCGTTCCGCGCCGCCCGACGCATAAAAATTGCGATTCCGCCAGGTGAGCTTCACGTTGGCGAAACGAACCCGCCCATTCCCGCGCGAGCCTCCGCCGCCCAACGCGTCGTCTTCGAGCAGCCGCAACCCCTCGATCACGCGCGCCGCCAGGGCTTTGTCGGCGTCGCACAACACGTCCAGCACCAGTCGCACACGAAACCGAGCGCCGGCCGGAACACGCTCCAGCGTGCGCGGATTGGATTGCGCGGTGATGCGGTCAATCGCGTTCTCGCTCTTGACTTCAGTGATTTCGTCGTCCAGATTCTCGCGCATCTGCGCCGTGATGCTCTCCGGATCGAGCGGCGCATCGTACACAGCCAAGCGCGCGGGGCTGGCGATGGAAGATTCGATAGCGTCTCCCTCCACGCGCTCCATCCGTCCGGGATTGCGCCCGAACAGCAGACACACTTCATCGTCGGGACGATCGCTCTGATGAATCCGCACCTCCTGTCCACGGCGCTTGGACAAGAACACCAGCTCCGAAGGAGCGGTGAGTCCCAGGGCGTTTTCAAGCAGCGAGCGGAGCTTGCCCCGCAGCGAGCTGCCCGGAATATACGGCAGCCCGAAAGCATCCTTGACGACCGGGTTATCCGCGCCGCCGATTTCGAGCGAGCCCTTGCCCGCGCCGATGTGCAGGCCGGTCTCGCAATGCAGGTCGCCGGAGAGAATCAGTTTCCCGATCAACCGCAATTGGGTTTGAGCTGTGTGTGTGCTCATATTCGTGTATATATCGTTTTCCGTTTATTCGTTATAAGCAACGATGGCTTCAAACAGGTCCTTGAAGCGCTCATATCCGCGGGCGTCGTTCCGGCGCGTGACCTGCAGCAGCAGTCGTTCGAGCGCGTCCAGGCTCCGCAGCGAATGCCGCGCGATGGTGTAAGCCAAGCGCGCGCGCAGCATCACGAACTGATGTTGCCGCTCGCTTTCCGGCGCGCGCACCGCCCGCCGGACGGCGTTGTACAGACGCCGCAACTGGCTCTTGGTGCCGCTGTCCATGTCGCGCATGCGGGCCACCACGGCGTGGGCCTGGTTGTCCAGATACAAGCTGTCGGCGATCAACTTCTCCAGTTCGATGTCGGCGGGACCTTCGAAGGGACGCCCGCCGCCGGGCCGGGGACCTTCTCGGGCGTAGCCACGGTCGCCGCCGCGGCCACGATCTCCCCCGGGGCCGCCTCGTTCTCCACCCCGGTCGCCGCCCGGGCCACCCCCGCGTTCACCGCCGGGGCGATGCTCGCGGCGTTCGCCTCCACCTCCGGGGCGCGGCTCGCCGGCAGGCCGAGGCGGACGATCCTGACGCGGCGGCCGCCCGCCCTCGGTCTTCTGCGGAGCGGCTTTCGGGGCGGCTGCCGGACTCACCGCAATCTGCGCGCCTGCGGCTTCCAGCGCGGCTTGCATAGCGGTCTTCGGCGCGGCTTCCGGCGGCGCGGCTTCCGGCGGCGCGGCTTCCGGCAGGGCGGCTTTCGGCACTGGTTCTGGCGCCGCTTCCGGCGCGGGTGTTGCTTCGGATTGAACTTCTTCGTCCATGCGAATTCCTTCCTGGCCCCAGCCGGCTATGCCCCCGGCCGGCTATACCATGGGCGTCTGGCGGCTTCCTAGCGGCGCGTCATGCGCCCCGCCAATCGTCGGCACGAGTGCCGACGTGGCACGCACGAGTGCGCGCTCCACGGCTCATACAGACAACCTCGCCCATTCTAGCGCCACGCGGCCCGCGGGCCGCAACTTGACGGTGACGGCGCTGCGTCCGATCAGGTCGGCGATCAGTGCGGCGCGGGCTTTCTGATAATCGCCGCGCCGCAGCCGGCCTCCCATGGCGCGCGAGGCGCTCAAAATCCGGCCGATGCGGCGATGATACCGCCACGGCCGTTCGCCGCCCATCTTGCGCGCCTGCTTGCGCGACATTCGGGATTGCGTCTCGCGATAGATGCCGCACAGATCCTTCAAATACTGTGGCGAGCAGCCGTACTCCTCGACCATGCGCACCAGCGAATCCTTGAGCGCGGCGGCCTCCGCGAATTGCTTCCATTCGAGCGTCCGGCCCAGCAGCCAGATACAATCTTTGTCGGCGCTCTTGGCGGCTTCCAGGCGCGCGCCGGCTTCTTCAAACACCGCGCCCAGCGACGCGTCGACAGCGGGCGCCAAAGCTAGCGCCATGCTGATGGTCTTGCCTTCCGGTCCCGCGAAATCCTTCAGGTTCTGCTCGGCGAAGCGGTGGAACAGGCGCTCCAGTTCGCCCGCCAGCCCGATCAGCGCGTCCCACGCTCCGTACACCGCGAAGTCGTCGCCGCCGGTGTAGATCACCGTGACCTTCTTCCAGAACTCCGGCATGGAGCACAACACTTCCAGCTCGCCGGCGAAGAACTGCTTGTACATGACCGAGAGCTGGATGTGTTCCTCAATGGTCTGCGCGCGGCGGATGCGGATGCCCACGTTATCCACGTCGCCGCGAAGCACGCCCCACGTCGCCAGACCCACGGCGCGCGCGGCCAGTTCGGTGGCCGACGCCGGACCCATACCGTCGCCGCTGGGGGCGGCGTGGCGCGCGAAGGGAATCGCGTCGATGACGTTGGTCAGCGCCCAGGTGTGCTTGCCCGCTCCCAGCGCGATCTTGGCGGGAGTCTCGGGCCACCAGCCCGCGGTCTCCGAGCTGCGCAGTTTCGCGCCCAGTTCGTCGGCGAAGTACGCTTCGGTTTCAGGGCTTATTGTGGCCGGTGGGGCTTGAAACAGAGTCGCGCCTCCGGCCCCGGCGGGCGCTCCACGCCGCCGGTCCAGGCCTTCATGCAGACGCCGGCGGACATCGCTCCAGTCGCCCAGGTTCTCGGTGATGCTCCAGACCAGCTTGAGCGCTTCGGCGCTAAACGCGTTGATCTCGGCGGCGGCCGCTTCGAGGAAGCGTTCCGCGTCGGCGCGCGATTCCTCGGGAAGCACCAGCAGAAACTGGCCGCCGCCGCTCGATCCCAGCAGGATCTTAGCGAGACCCAACTCGGCCAGCAAGGCGCGCGGCAGCACTTCGCTCAGCAGGCTGATCCAGTGCGAGCGCCCCAGAAACACGTGGTCCGGATCGCGCCCCGCGGCGGTGCGCGCCAGCAGGAATTCGTCGATGCCCAGGAGTTTCCCCTCGAGAAATATCTGTACCGACATGGGAAGGCGAAATCATCACTGTATCATGCGCGATGTGGGGCAGGATCGGGATGTGGGGCAGGATGGCATCCTGCGGCGGGTTGGCAACCCGCCTGTCGAGGCGCCTGTCGAGGCTTGGATCCGCGCACGGGCCGATTTACAATCGGCCGCAGGTTGCCAACCTGCCCCACACGCTCAGTGCGACAGATCGTAGATGAAATAGTTCATGCCGATGCGGTACGCCAGCGAGGCGAACTTTTCGTCGTAGTGCGGATCGTCGGACCACTCCCAGGCGTCGCCCAGATCCATGTTGTGGCAGATCGCCACGATGACGCGGCCCCGGTCGTCGCGGATGCAGCGCCAGTGCTCGGGGCGGCCATTCTCGTCTTTCTCGTACGTGCGACCGCTGCGCAGGTATTGGGCGCCTGGAACCTGGAAGCGCTCGCTCAGATCGTAGATGGTGTGGAAAATCGGGTCGTCGTTGGGGAGGTCTTCCACTTCGCGGTCCGGAAACACCTTGGTCATGCTGGCCATGAACCCGGCCCACTCATAGGTGCTATGAAAATCGTCCACCATCAGGAATCCGCCGCGCTGGATGAACTCGCGCAACTGCGCGGCCTCCTGGTCGGACAGCCGCCAATAGCCGACCTCCACCGCGTACAGCATGGGCCAGTTGTAGACGTCGTCTTCGCCGTCCAGATCCACCACTTGCTCGACCGAGCGCGTGTCGATGCGCGTCAGCCGCCGAACACCCTCCAGAAGGTGGCGGTCCGAGCGGGGATAATCGATGGTCCAGTTGAGATCCAATCCTCCGCGGCGGCGGCGCGTGGAGGAATAGTGCAGGCGGGCGCGGGTCCATTCCGTCGTCTTTTGCCAGTCCGAAGGCAGCGGGAAGTCGGTGTATTCGGCAGCCGGGTAATCTTTGAACGGCCTGGGCGGCTCCTGCGAAGGCGACCTTTGTGACAAGCGTTGGGCGTGCAGCACGCCCCAGGCGCCCAGCAGGGCTACGAGGGCGGTCAAGGAAATGACGCGGAGCCGCATGCGGTCGGGTTCAGAATACCACGGGAACACTGGGTTTGAGCTAGCCCAGCTTGGGCCGCCGCGTATGCCAGTGCGTGGCTTGCTCGTAGGCGTGAGCCAGCGCTAGCACCGTCGATTCCGCCCACGGGGCGCCGCTGATTTGCAGGCCGATGGGCAATCCCAGGCTCGAAAAACCGCAGGGGATCGAGATGGTCGGCAGGCCGAACACATCGAAGGGCGAGGTGTTGCGGCCGCTGCCGTTGTTGCTGGCTTGCGCCTGCTCGATGGTGCCGGGAGGCGTGGGCATGGTGGGCGTGATCAACAGGTCCACTTCGGCGAAGGGCTTGCGGATCTCGCGGCGGGCGTTGGCCACGTCCCGCACGGCCCGGGCATACGCGTCGGCCTTCGAGCCTGCGGAGCGCTGGATGGCCATGCGCGTTTGCGGCTGGTATTTTTCGGGCGTCGCGGCGATCCACTGGGCGTGATACGCGTAGATCTCCGGTCCCCACACGGCGGCGGCGCTCGGGACAGCAGGCAGCGTCACGTCGCGCATGCTGGCGGTTAGTTTGCGGAGCACGGCTAGCGCTTCCTCGACGGCGGCTTCGACCTCCAGGTCGAGTCCTTCGAAGAACAGTTTTCTTGGAACGCCCAGCCGCAGTTTGCTGACCGGCGTCTTCATCGCGCGCAGGTAGTCGGCGACGGGGGTGTCGGCGGTGGTGGGGTCCTGCTCGTCGAAGCCGGCTACGACGCCCAACATCAGTGCGGCGTCCTCGACTGTTTTGGTCATGGGGCCGACGTGATCGAGGGTCCACGACAGCGGGATCACGCCGCGATTGCTGACGCGCCCGTAGGTGGGCTTGAATCCGGCGATGCTGCAATAGGACGCGGGGATGCGTACCGAGCCCGCGGTGTCGGTACCCAGCGAGCCGAAACACAAGTCGGCGGCGAGGGCGGCCGCGGGCCCGCCGGATGATCCGCCGGCTACGCGATCTAGCGCCCAAGGGTTGTGCACCGGCCCGAAGTATGTCACTACCGATGTGCCGCCGTAGGCGAACTCGTGAAGGTTCAGCTTACCCAGCAGAATCGCGCCCGCGTTTTTGAGACGCCGGACTACTTCGGCGTCCTCGGAGGGCACTCGGTCCTTGAACAGTTCGCTGGCGGCGGTGGTGCGGACGCCGGCGGTGTCGATGTTGTCCTTGATGGCGATGGGGATGCCGTGCAGCGGGCCGCGCCACTGGCCGTGTTGCTGCTCGGCTTCCATCTCGCGCGCGGTGGCTAACGCCTGTTCGGCGGTGACGGTGATGTACGCGTTGACGGAGGGGTTTAGGCGCTCGATGCGCTTTAGGCACGCTTGGGTTAGTTCGACTGGTGAGGCTGCTCCGGAGCGCAGCAGTTCGGCGGCTCCGCTCAGCGTCAGAGCGGTGAGGTCGTGCGATCCTGCGAACGCACGCGGCGCGAATCCGAGCGCGGCGGCGGTGACGCCGGCGGCTAGAAAATCTCGGCGCGACGGTTTGCGGTTCTGCACGCTTTTCCCCTGGGGTTGCGAACTTGGGTTGCGAAGTATCGATCCTACCTCAATCTGGGCGGCTGCGGCATGGGCCGTTGGGTCCAGTACAAGGGCGGACGGGAGACGCGCCGTACTGGGCTTGGGCCGGGACGGCGTGGGCCGGGATAGAGACACTCATTTTGTGCGCTTGCCATGCGGTTCTCCTATGTGCGGTGGATGGGGGGTTAGGCAGCTAGGATCTCGTCTCCTTGTTCGGGATTTGCGGGCTCGGCGGGGTGTGAAGGGGTCGCCACGGGGAGATCGAAGGGCGAAACAGCGGGTTCGGCGGGTTCGTTTTGTAATTGTGCTAAGTGGCTTGGGGTGGTGGGGTTTACCGCTCCTTGACAGTCGCGGTTCGGTGCCGGGGGTGGGAGGGCCGCTGATACGGGGGGCGGTGGGAGCGCGGCGGGGCGGGTCGCCTGGAGACTTCTCAGTTGCTTGAAGGCGCGGTCGTAGGTGCGGTTTAGCTGGCCTTCGTAGCGTTGCAGCTGGGCCAGCGCTGTGCTGGTGGTGGCCATTTTATTAAACGTCCAGGCCAGTTTGCCGGCGTCGTCTAGGCCGGTGAATTCCTTTTCCATGGCCTCGTCGTGGCGGGACATCTCTTGTTCGAACAGGCGGGTTTCGAGAGACACCAGGCGATTCATGCGCCAGCGGGCGGCGGCTATCGTCTCTACCAGATCGAGCTGGGATTGAGTGCGGGGGTCGAAGTCGTGGATGTAGTTGTCGCGGAGTTGCTCGAACTCTGCCGGGTTCTCGTGGGGCAGTACGACGACTGACGCGGTGAGCCCGTGACGCAGGGCGTTCTGGGAAGATTGAGCTTGACCCTCGGGCGTGACAGGCCCGTGGGATTTGGCGCCGTTCTGGCGGGATGCTTCGGATTGACGTTTGCTGGGCATGGTTGCCTCCGCTTTAGAGTACGCCGGGGAGTCGAAGTCCGCTGGGCATTTTTGGGGGAATATGTTGCAAATGCGGGGGTAATTGAGTTGTGATTGCAAGTACTGCTGCCGTCGGCCGCAACGGGAATGAAAAGGCTTCGAGTGAGTTTGGGTGAAGGCTGCTTTTTGGCCATGAATGGACATTAATCAACATGAATGGATGGCAACCGTCATGCACACCTCGGCGTCCCGCGGCCGCGTGAAAATTCCTTGACTCGCGGGCCCTCAAGTGCGACGGGCAGTCGCGCCGGCGGCCGGAATAGGGCGTTAGCTCCAGAACAGGAGCAGACGGGAGAAGCGCCGTACTAGACTTGCGCGGGGGTTGGGCTCAAACCGATCGGAGCGCGTGAGCTGAAGGATCGACGTTGCCAGCCACGCGAGACTGATGGCGGCCCACAGCACGGATGGAAGCGGCCGGTCGAATGCCATCCATATCAGCGCGCCAGCCAGCGAAAGGCCCGCTGTGATCGCGCTTAGTTTCCACCGGGGCATGGTAACCTCTTGTGGACATCGTAGCAGGGTCGCCGGTGGTGGTCCGTTGCGGAGTGCGTTTCCTGAGCCGAATCGGTGTCGGCGTGGTCCCCTGGATGGATAACGTGTCCTTGTAGAATGACTAAGACGTAGGTGCTGTCCGTACCTACGTCCTAAGCTTTCGACAACGAAGATTGGAGGCCGGAGACTCGCATGCATCGTCGCGCCTTGCTCTTTCTCGTGGCGTTCGCCACGGTGTCGGCCCAATGGTTGGAGTATCCGACCGCGGTGGCGTTCCTCGCGCGCCCGATGGCAAGGTGAACCTCGCGGCCCCAGTTCCCCGCGCGGCTGACGGCAAGCCGGATTTGTCAGGACTGTGGATGCCAGAAGGTGACCGGTCCTTAAAGGAGCCAGATCCGCCCCCGAAGTACTTTCTCGACATATTCGAGAGGTTCACACCGCAGAAGATCCCCGCCGAGCTGCAGCCCGCCGGGGCTCAAATCTACGCCCGCAATCGGGACAATGTGGGAAGGCTCAACCCGGCATCGAACTGTCTCCCGAGGGGCGTGCCCTGGGCCGATTCGACACCGTCCCCTTACAAGATTCTTCAGATGCCAGGATTGGTCGTGATCCTTTACGAGGAGAATACCACCTTCCGCCAGATTTTCACTGACGGACGAAAACATCCCATGGATCCGCAGCCGACCTGGCTCGGCTACTCGATCGGCACATGGGAAGCCGATACGCTGGTGGTGGACACCAGCGGTTTCAACGATCGAAGCTGGCTGGATACCTTCGGCGCACCTCACAGCGACGCACTCCACCTCATCGAGAGATTTCGCCGCCGCGACATCGGCCACATGGAGATCCAGATCTCGATTGACGACCCGAAAACCTACACTAAACCGCTGGTGTTTACACAGAACGTGCGGCTGCTTCCGGATACGGAGCTCTTGGAAAACTTCTGCGAGAATGAGCGGGACGCGAAGCACACAGTCGGCTCGGCGGCCGACAGAGAATTTACAAAATGAACGCCCAACCGCGCCCTCTACTCGGGGAGATTTGTGAAGCCGTTTGTGCACGCCGATCGCGAGGTGGAGGAGTATTTCTGCGAACCGTCTGCCGGCGAAGTAGCGGACCCTCTTGGGACTACTTCACTTGGTCTGGAGGGTTTCGAGGTACTTGGCCAGATTGTCCACGCGGACGCGGCCTAGATCCTGGTCCCAGGCGACTTGCGAGAAGATGGGTCCCCAGATCGGCATTTCGCGGGTTCCGTGGCCGGACGGCACGGATTGTTCTCCCGAGATGATGCTCACCACGCGCGCCAGCGGGAATTTGCCGCCGTTGCGCTGGTTGATCTTGGTGAGATCGGGCGGCGGGGTTTTGAGCGAGGGGGCCATCGAGCCTCCACCTTTGGCGTCCTTGCCGTGGCACACGCTGCAATAGGCGGTGTACAACGCCGGGCCTTGAATGGATTGGATCAGACGGGTGGTCTCGGGTTGCGGGGGCTGCTGGGCTCGCGCGGGGCTCGCTAGGCCGGCGGCGAGTGTTGCCGTTGCGATCCAAGCCGGAATCGAAGGATGGTTCATTGCTTTCAGTTTAGCTCTTTGCTGCGGGTGAACGAATTGTCGCTCGCTAAGGCGCTGAGACGCTAAGATTCTGGTTGCTTTGCGACTTCGCGTCTTCGCGAGAGGACTGGAAAGCTGTCTCGGTCAGTTCGTGGCGGGGACTCATTCATCACGGTGATAACAGTTACCGTCGGATTGCTAACTAGAAGATTTTTCCCCGCGCTAAGGCGCTGAGACGCTAAGATTCTGGTTGCTTTGCGACTTCGCGTCTTTGCGAGAGGACTGGAAAGCTGTCTCGGTCGATTCGTGCAGCGGAATCCCCGGGCTCACGCCACGGGGTTGTAGATTGCGGCTCTTAGGCTTCGCGAGAGGACTAGAAGATTTTTTCCTGGCGCTTCAGCGTTCCGAAGGTGCCTATGTTGGAGAGGGCGAAGGCTACGCGGAACTGGTTTTCGTTGCGCGCGTTGATGATTTCGATGCGGCGGAATTGCACGCTTAGGCCGCAGCAGTCGGTGTTGTAGGTCACTTGGGCCTGGGTGTATTGGAGCAGGCTTTGACGGTAGTCGTAGAAGACGCTGGCGCCGTAGTTCCAGCCCTTGCGGGTGTCGTTGCCGTAACCGACCAGGACGCGAAGCTGGTTGGCGCTGGGGGTGAGTATGGGGTCGGACTTCACGTCGTAGTGGCCGATGGAGAAGAACTTGAAGCCCGAGCGGATGTCGAGGGTGGCTCCGCTGTTGACCAGCGCGTGGCGGACCGGGTCCCAGTCGGCGCGCCATTCGACGCCCACGCGGGACTGGACGCGGAACGAACTCACGATGGGGGACTGATGGCGGAGGCCGTCGATGAAAGCGAAGCCGGTGAGATCGAGCGAGCTGGCCAGCACGTTGCGGATGCCGGGTACTACCGCGCCGCCGAAGGTGGGATCGAAGTAACGCGCGTACCACACCTGCCAGGTGAGCAGATCCGTTACCGTTCCGTTGCTGTCCTTGGCTAGCAGGCGGTTCACCAGCGAGAAGTCCACTTCGTTCGTGTTGGACAGCAGATCGAGCTGGTCGAAGCGGACGGTGCGGGCGAAGTCGTCAATGCCGGTCACGTAGTGGTAGGTAGCCCGGGGCTCGATCACGTGCTTGACCTTTTTGCCTAGGCCGTACTTTTCAAAGCGCGCGGGCGTGTTGAAGATTCGTTCGAGCGAGGGAAACGCCAGATCGACGCTGACGTCGCGGGAGGAGCGCAGCAGGTTCTCGCCATTGACGCTGGGGGCGGTGGGGGTGGATTCGGGCGTGAGGCTGGAATCGTAGAACGTCTCGCGGATGCCGAAGCTGGGGGCGATGTGGACGCCAAGAAAATTGAACGCGGTCATGACGTGAGGCGCGAAATCGGCGCGTGAGACGAACTGGCGGGTTTGGAACAAGGGCTGGCTGCGGCGCTCGAGACCGTAGCTGGAATCGAGCGAGAACCAAAAGGGCAGGTCGCCAAGTTGATGTTCGCGTTCGAGGAATTCGACTTCGGGCAGCTTTCTGAGAGAGATTTCGTTGCCCGGAGCGGCACTTTGAAAATTGACGATGCGTTGGGCGACTACATTGATCCCGTAGTCCGCCCAATGCTTGTCCAGGAAGCCGACCGAGTGCGTTTCAGAGAACACGGCCTCACTGAAGGATTCGGTGAATTGCTGGCGGAAGGCGAAGGAGGATAAGTAGTCGAGTACGCCGCGGCCTTCCCAGCCGTTACCCAACTGGGTTTTGGCATTGACCGTCATGGTGACGCCGGCGGTGGGCGTGATGCCGTTAATGGCGGTCGAGGGCGTGGTGGGCACGGTGAAGATCAGGGCGTCGAAATCGGTGGTGGGACTGACTTTGCCGCGGAAGTCGGCGTGATGGGCCAGGCCGACCTTGGAAAAGAAGTCGACGTTGTAGGTGAGATCGTAGCTGCGATTGATGGCCCAGAAATAGCTCATACCGATGATTTGGCCGCGGGTGGAGCTGTTGCCGATGTTGGGCATCAGGAAGCCGCTGCGGCGGGGTTCCTTGTCCAGCGCTTTGTAGAAAAACGGGAAGTAAAAGAGCCGCACGCTGCGGATGTGGAGCCAGGCGTTATGCGTGATGGCGCGTTCGCCGGGGATGACGTCGATGGCGGGCGCGTGCATCGTCCACCAGGGTGTGGTGGGGGGGGCGGGAACAAGGCAATCGGTCAGGAAGCCGTGGTGTAGAATGTAGCGGTCGCTAAGGCGCTCGGCCCATTCGCCGGCGAAGTAGAAAGGGTTCTGGGTGGTGAGGCGGCCGGGGCGGGCTACGATGCGGGTGGTGGCCGATCCGGTCACGTTGTAGAACTTGCCGGTATGCTCTTCGACGTTGTACTCGGCGCGGTCGCAGTTGAGTTTTTCGCCGCGCGCGAAGTTTTCGAAATGGACGTTGCCGCGGGCCTCGGCGTATCCGGTGTCGCGGTTGTAGTCGATCTGGTCGGCTTTCAACTGCATGTCGGTGGTCTCGACCAGGGCCGCACCGCGCAGGTGGATCCAGGGGCCGTCCTGCTCCTGGTTGATCGCACGGATTAGGTACTCCTCGGGACCGGGCGCGCCGGGGCGGGCGGGAATCACTCGGGCATTGAGGTTGGCGCTGGGTTGGGTCGCGGGCGCTGGGCCTGCGAATTCAGGGGTATAGGCAGGTTGCGCGGGCAGGCGGAGGGCGAACATGAGCAGAAAAACGACTGGGGCTAAAAAACAGGTTGCGTGACAAACGTTCTGGGTTATGGTACTAAGAAGGGTAGTACCTGATCGGGACTTCGCCTTAGGCGCAAGTAAGGGCCTCAACCGAGAACCGTAACAGAGTGCGGCGGGGGGAGTCAAGACGGGCGGCTGGGCAATCTTTGTGGCCACGAGTTGAATGATGCAGTGTCCGTACTGCTTGACCATAAATGATGAGACGGATGACCGCTGTTCGCGTTGCGCCCGACGTATGCGTGCTCCTAGCCCGCGGGCGGCTCCGGAGGGGTACGTGTCCGATTGGGTTGGCGCCGGGGCGACGGCGGCGGCCCTGGAACCCCGTCGGATTGAAACCGGGGCGCTTGAAGCCCTAGGCGCGTTTGAAACGCCAGGCGGGTTCGAAACGTCAGGCGGGTTCACAACTCTTGAAGGCGGCCGGAGGGCCACCAATGCCGCGGCGCCTCGTGCAGAGCGCCGCGAGGTTGGCGCCGCCGAGGGGTATCAGCAGGCGCTGTTCCGCGACGGCGGCGCGAATCCCAAGGTGGTCCCGATCCCCATGCTGACGCCGGCGCGGCGGGAGCCACGGGAAGCTCCCCGGCGTAGAATGTCGCGGCAGGCGGGCTCGCCGCAGGAGCGAACGGCGCGCGGGACTGCGCTGGCGGAGCGTAGCGCCCGGGCGGCGCAGCAGGATCTGTTTCAGGGCGCCGAGCCGGCGGCCGTGCCGGCAGAAGTCATCTGCTGCGATGCGCCGGTGGCGGTGCCCGCGCAAAGAATGCTGGCCGCGGCTACGGACGCGAGCTTGATCCTGGTGGCGACGGGTGTGGTGCTGGTGGTGTTTCTGGTGGGCGGCGGCGAGATGGTGTTCGATCGCGACACGGCTCCGTTCCTGGCGGGCGTGGTGGCGGTGTTGGCGCTGTTTTACCGCGTCCTGTGGGGGATCGCCGACGGCGATACTCCGGGCATGCGCTTTGCCGGATTGCGGCTGGTGGATTTCGACGGGCGCAAGCCGCAGCGCGAGGCGCGGCTGCTGCGGCAGGCCGCCGGATTGTTGAGCCTCTGCTCGCTGGGGCTGGGTTTGGTGTGGGCCCTGGTGGACGAGGAGAGCTTGACCTGGCACGATCACATCTCGAAGACTTTTCCGACGGCGGGATGACGCGACGGCGGCGGTCCGGGGGGAGCCGCGGGGTTGCTGGTCCCCGCCCTTGTACGGGCGGGGCTATTGGACGCGGTGGCGCGGACGGGGGAGCGCGGACGGCGGACGGCGACCCGATCCGCCAACTGAAGTGCTAGGCTGAGAGTGTGAGCCGCCCGGTTTCCTGTTATCGTCCGTCCCGCCGTTACTACCTGCTGCTGCTGCTCGCGCTCGCGGGCGTGGGGCTGTCGGCGTGGAGTGGAGTTCGCTGGCCCGCGGCGTGGCTGGCGGCGGGCGGATTCGGAGCGTCGGCGCTGGCGGTGCTGGCGCTGGTGCTGCGGCCGGCGGTGGAGATTCACGAAACGCACTTGAAGCTGGGGCGGCGCTCGATTGCGTGGCGGGACATCCGGCGGCTGGACCGCACGGCGTGGAACGTGCCGCTGGTGCTGCGACTGACCTTGATCGCCAAGCCTGGGAGCGGCAAGAGCGGGCCGGAGCGTCTGACCCTGATTTATCCCGGCGATCTGGACGGCTGCAGGAGCCTGCTACGGCACCTGCGGCGGTATTCGCGGGAGGCCTTGCTGGATGGCGTCCCGTATCCTAAGTTCTGGGGTGAAGCGGCTTCCCAGACTGGTCCATCGCCAGCGGGGCAGCCGCGTCAATTGCCGCCGGGGCAAGGGCCCCTGAAGCAAATCCCTCCGGCGCGCTATCCGTTGCTGCGGCCCGACGACGAAGAGGAAGTGGAGCGAATGTTCCAGCGCCTCAAAGCCGAGGGCACGCTGGAGCAGCCCGGACCGATCGGCCAACAACGAGGCGAGCCGCGCGGTCCCGACGAGCAGTAAGCTCCGGCGAGCCGTCGCGCGGAGCGGCCAGCTGGACGGGCCAATTGTCGCGCGAGCTTCTTTATTAATCCAATTTGATGATGCGTGTATTGCGAGTTGCCGTACTGGTCGCGGGCTCACTGGCGGCGGTGGGATTTGTGTTCCACAACGCGGTGCTGGGCGCGATCGGCGGGTACCTGGTGCGGGAGCAGGCTCCGGGGAAGGCCGATATCGCGATCGTGCCGGGAGGGGACTGGTCCGGGAAGCGGATTCTCACGGCGGCGGAACTGGTGCGGCAGGGGTACGCGCCGGTGGTTCTGGTAAGCGGACCGAGCGGGGAGTACGGGCTGCATGAGTGCGAGCTCGCGATTGCCTTCGCCGTCAAGGCGGGTTACCCGGAGTCGTATTTCCGGCACATGGAACACGACGGGCGATCCACCCGGGACGAGGCTCTTCTGGCGGCTCCGATCCTGCGCCAGATGCACGTCCACACGGCGCTGCTGGTCACCAGCAGCTTCCACACGCGGCGCGCGGGCGCTGTGTTTCGGGAGGTGACGCCGGACATCACCTACATTGTGGTGGGCGCGCCGGATCAATATTTCTCGGTCAACGGGTGGTGGCGCGACCGGGAGGCGCGCAAGATCACGCTGCTGGAATGGACCAAGACAGTCGCGAACTGGTTCAAGTTATGAGAAACGACGTGCGGTTTCTGTGGCCGTACCTGGCGCGCTACCGGCGCTTGTTCGCGCTGGGGTTCGGGGCGCTGGCGTTGAAGAGCGGAATCGGCGCGGCGGTGCCGCTGGCTATGCGGGCGGGGATCGATGCCATGGTCGCGGGGCGGGCCTTGCGCTTGGTGTTCGGATTCGCGGCGCTGATGTTTGGGCTGGCGCTGGTGAAAGGGCTGTTCCAATACTGGATGCGCGTGATCCTGATCGGCATCTCGCGGGACATCGAATACGATCTGCGCAACGATCTGTTCGCCCGATTGGTCACGCTGGACGCCGGCTTTTACGGGCGCACACGGGCGGGCGACATTCTGGCGCGGGCGACCAACGATATGAACGCCGTCCGCATGATGTTGGGGCCGGGGGTGATGTATTGGTTCGAGACGTCCCTGACGCTGGTGTTCGCGGTGGCGGTGATGTTGCGCACGGACTGGCCGCTTACGCTGGCGGCGCTGGCGCCCGCGCCGCTGGTGAGCCTGGCGGTGCTGAAGTTCGGGAGCAACATCCACGATCGCTTTGAGAAGATCCAGGCGGCGTTTTCCGACATCAGCAGCCGGGTGCAGGAGACGCTGGCGGGCGTGCGGGTGGTGCGCAGCTACCGGAAGGAACGCTGGGAGCTGGAATCGTTTGAACGGCTGAATCGCGATTACATCCGCGAGAATCTGCGGCTGGCGCGGATCTCGGCGCTGTTCGATCCGTTTCTGGGTTTCCTGGTCGGATGCGCTTATGTGGCGGTGCTGGCGGTGGGCGGCGGGCGGCTGGCGTCGCACAAGATTTCGGTGGGCAGATTCGTCATGTTTAACACCTACATGGGCATGCTGGTGTGGCCCATGATTGCGGTGGGCTGGGTGGCGAACCTGATGCAGCGCGGGCGGGCGTCGCTCGCGCGAGTGCGGGAGTTGCTGGACGAGCGTCCGCGGATCGCTGCGCCGGAGAGGGCGCGGACGCTCTCGCAACCGGTGCGCGGGGACCTTGAGCTGCGGGGCGTTACGGTACGGTATGGCGAGCGAAGCGCGCTCGCAGGGATCGATCTGCGGGTGGCGGCGGGCTCTACTATGGCGATTGTGGGGCGCACTGGCTGCGGTAAGACTACGCTCGCGAATCTGATTCCGCGGCTGATCGATCCTAGCGACGGCGCGGTATTCCTGGACGGGATCGACCTGCGCGAGGTGGCACCGGAGGATCTGCGGCGGGCCATCGGTTACGTGCCGCAGGAGACGTTTTTGTTCAGCGCTACGCTGGGGGAGAACATTGCCTTTGGAGTTCCGGGTGCTCGCGCGGAGGAAATCCGGCGGGCGGCTCGCGCGGCGGGGCTGGAGCCGGATCTGGAGACGTTTCCAGAGGGGCTGAATACCGTGGTCGGCGAGCGCGGCATCACGCTAAGCGGCGGGCAGAAGCAGCGGACGGCTATCGCTCGGGCGCTGTTGCGCGATCCTCGGATTCTGATTTTGGATGACGCGCTGGCTAGCGTCGATACTGCTACCGAGGAGCGGATTCTCGGGGAGCTCGCGGGGGTGATGCGGGGGCGCACTACCATTTTGATCTCGCACCGGGTGTCGACGGTTCGTCACGCGGACTGCATTGTGGTGTTGGACGGCGGGGCGGTCGCGGACTTGGGGTCGCACGCGGAACTGCTGGAGCGCGGCGGGTATTACGCGGAGTTGTATCGCAAACAACTTTTGGAAGAAGAGTTGGAGGCGGTTTGAGTGCTTCGGCCGATGCCGGAATGCTCTCGCTAAGACGCTGAGACGCTAAGTTTCGGGTAGTGGTCAGTTTGAAAGTGGATACCAATACACTTCAGCGGGTTGGTGACAATCCAGCCAGGTAAGCGCCGACCCATTGCGCAGACTTCCGTGACGGCGTTTATCGGGATCGATCCCCCGCCCAGAAGCCGTAGCTCGCACTGTGCTCCTACACTGTCCGCGGAGCCGCATTCGAGAGATCGTCGGTTAATATAGGAACCGGGGAAGCAGGGTCAATGCGCCTGACACGATTCGTGGTGGTGTGGTGCCTCTGTGGTTGCACATCGTTTGCGCAACTCACGGTGCGCCCCTTGCTGAACCTACCGGGTGAGACCGAGCATCCCAGTTTGTCTCCGGATGGAAAGACGTTGGCTTTCTCGTGGTTTGCTCCGGACAACAGCTCTCCAAATCCGGGTCGAGTTGTCGATGACTGGGGGATCTATGTGCGGCCCGTGGGCGGAGGTACTCCGCAACGATTCGATTTAAGGAAGAGCGTCCTGGATGCCTCGATCGAAGAGCTCGGGGTGGGGTTAAGTCCTCAGTGGTCGCCCGACGGGAAAGGGATCGCGTTTACTCGTAGCGGAACGCCGCGCACCGATTACTTGCGCATTAAAGCCGTAACCGGAGGCGAGGAACGGGGCTTGGGCACAATCACGGGCGGCTCTCTGGCCTGGAGTGCGGATGCAGGCGCGGTCATCGCCGCGGGATACTACGGGCCGGATTCAGAAGGCCAGGACCGCCAGAGAAGACCCACCTTGTGGCGTTTCCCGTGTCGCCGGAAAAGAGCCCTTGGCTCTTGGCGCAACAAGGCTTCGACCCAGCCGTGTCCCCGGATGGGAAGATGGTTGCCTACGTGCGTGGTGGCCTCTTCGTGCTTCCGCTGACGCCCGATGGACGGGCCGCAGGAGCCGAGAGGATGGTGACGCTAGATCCGTTGAGCGCCGCGAACCCGGTCTGGATCTCCAATCGTGAAATCGCATATTCGACAGGCGGGGATTCGTCCCTCCTGCGTGTGGTCGAGGCTCGGGAAGGAGCGGTCCCCCGGGACGCAGGCAGTATCAACGGTGAAGTCCTGTCTCTGGCTCGGTCGTCCACGGAAGGAACTGTCTTGGCGACCAATTGGGCGCACGATGATTCCTTCTGGCGCGTCGATCTAAAGGCTGCAAGTCCGCGCCTTGAAAAAATCCGGCAGTTGCCGTGGAATACCTCGGGGCTGCGTCTGACTCCGGATGGGAAACAAGTCGTTTATCACATCGCCTCGCGCGGAAAATCCCAGATGTTGGTTTCCAATTTGGATGGGACAAACGCCCGGCAGCTATTCGAACTCGATTATGCCGGGATGGGGAGCGTCGAATTCTCGCCCGACGGCAGTCAATTTGCTTTCGGCGCGTTACTTCGGTACCCGAAATCCGGTTGGGATCGCCCGTCGGTCCATTTGTTTGTTGCTTCCCTGTCGACCAAGGCTCCCCGCCGCCTGTTGCCGCAATACGACCTTGTGGAACTGGAATTCTGGTCGACAAATGCCCAAATCGCGGTTCATATGCCACCAGATCAACCCCTGATACCGGATCCACCGCCCGGCCTTGAACTCCAAGTCGATGCGGCAAGCGGAGCTTCGACAATCGGAGTTCCTGTGTCTCCGCTACCACCCCGGGAGCAACTCGCGGCCGAAATGCGCCGCGCGGAGCCCGAAGCGTTAGACGCGGTTGTAGGAAAGAACGAGGTCTACTTCATCCGCCAAGACGCGAACCCGCCCACAGAACAGGGACTGAATCTCTATCGTTTCGATCCAGCAAATCGCATGTCCCGGATTATCGTCAGTGTTGGTTTTGCAGGGCCAATGCAACTTTCGACTGACGGGCGGTTCCTCTATCTTGAGCGGCACGAGCCCGCAAAGCAACAAGCGGTGACGATTCAAGGCTTGAAGTGAAGGAGCGCGCCGCACCCTGGCGGACTCTCGACACGATGCTGCAAGGTCAGCCATAGCACTCCCCGCGGCAGATTACTCCCGTGACGTCGGCGTCACGTCAACTTGACGCAAACGCGCAAACCGTCGACTCGCGCACCGGATACAGCAGCGTCGCTAGTCCCGTCCGCGAAAGTGTTCAAACTGACCACTACCAAGTTTCGTCTCACAACGCACGGCCGGATCTGGTTGAGCAAACATGATCCAATGGAGGCCGGTTGCTGCGAGATGAAACTTTGCGTCTCAGCGTCTTAGCGAGAGCGTTCCGGGGTCGGCCTCGCGCCTCCCTTTTGCGCCTCGGCGGCTTGGCGTGAATCGGAATGGCGCGCTAGTACCAGTCGCGCAGGCGGACGTCGATGCCGGTGCCCTTTAGCGCGGCTTCGAAGACTTTCAGATCCGAACCCATGTAGTGATAGGGGTACACGATCTTGGGGTGGAAGGCTTTCACGGCTTCGGCGGCTTCGTCGGGCGGCATGGTGTAGGGCAGGTTCATGCACACGAAAGCCACATCGATGTTCTTGAGCGCGCGCATTTCCGGGATGTTCTCGGTGTCGCCCGAGAAGTAGAAGCGCATGCCGCCGTAGGTGACGACGTAACCGTTGCCTCGGCCCTTGTCGTGATAGAGCTGGCCGGCGGCGGGACCGCGCTTCATGTTGTACATGGGGATGGCTTCGATGGTCCAGGCGCCCAGCTTTTTGGTGTCACCGTTTTTCATCACGGTCGCGTCTTTGACCGTGGCGGCTACGGCGGCGGGGGCGATGATGGTGGTGCCGGCTTTCTTCACTTTGTCGATCATGGCGGGGACCAGGTGGTCGCCATGGATGTCGGTGAGCAGGATTACGTCGGCCTTAGGTAAACCGTCGTAGCTGCCTTGAGCGGGGTCGACGTACACCACCTGGCCGCCGGCTTCGATCATCAGGCTGGCGTGCTGGATGGGCGTGATTTTGAGGGTGCCGGCCGAGGTCTTGAACTCTTCGGCGGCCTTGGCGGCGAAGGCGGGAGCGGCGAGCGCTCCTAGGGTGAATACACTAGCGGCGATTGCGCCTGCAACTGTGGTACGGTTCATGCGGTCAATTATACAAGGTGCGAAACGGAGAAGGGAGCCGCGGCGTCTGGAAGTCCGATGAGCAAACCGGGCTTGGGAATGGCAGCGTCACTGGTGTTGACGCTATCGAGTTCCGCGGTTGCTCAATGGGTGAATGTTCCCGGGAAGCGCAGGACGTCCCTGGATGTCACCACATTCCTGAGCAAACGTCGTGTGCTGGGGCAGACGCCGGACCTGGATTCAGTCACGCCGCGAACACCCGACGGCAAACCCGATCTCTCCGGAACCTGGGAGGCCGATAAGGCAGGTTTCAGCGAGGATCTGGCCGCCTATCTTAGACCGGGCGAACTTCCCATCCGGGCTTGGGCGCAGGCGGTCACCGACGAGAGGAACTCCAGTCAGAGCGCCGGAGTTCCAACGGCCCGCTGCCTTCCCCCTGGCATTCCTCTGCTTACCAGCTCAGCGGTTGCGCATCCGTTCAAAATCGTGGAAGTACCCGGGCTGGTGACGATTCTCTACGAGTACTTTGGCGAATTTCGTCAAATTTTTCTGGACGGCCGGATGGTGTCGAAGGACGCGAATCCGACATGGCTGGGGTATTCCACTGGCCGTTGGGACGGCGATGTTTTGGTCGTCGACACTCGCGGGTTCAACGGCAAAACCTGGCTCGATAGCGCCGGGCATCCAGCTACGGAGGCCCTGCATGTGACCGAGCGCTTCCAGAGGCTCGACTGGGGGCATCTGGAAATTCAACTTACCATCGACGACCGACTAGCCTACACCAAACCGTGGACGGTGACGTTACAGATGCATGCACTCACCAAAGGCGAGTTGTTGGAATTCGTGTGCGGAGAAAACGAAAAGGATTTACGGCATGCCAGGTGAGGCGCCGGTTCACAACCGGCGCGCAGGATGCCATCCTGCCCCACTGAGTACGTGTTAGCCTTCGATTTAGGGAGAGTCAGGGAGGGAGTCCATGCGTAACTTCGCGATCCTGTCGATCATTTCGTGCGCTGCCGCCAGTGGGCAGGTTACCGGGAGCATCACCGGGTCGGTGACCGATCCCAGCGGGGCGGCCGTTCCCAAAGCGAAAGTGTCCCTCATGCTGGCGGGGGGCGCACGCGTGGTGGCCGAGACGGAGACTACAGCCCAGGGATTGTTTTCGATCGAGACGATCCGCCCGGAGTTGTACGATTTGAAAATCGAGGCGGCGGGTTTTGTGGCCTACACGCTGCGCAACATGAAAGTGGACCCCTCGCGCGCTACCGACCTTCCTCCGGTGAGGCTGGAAGTGGCCGCGAACAGAACCTCGGTGGATGTGACGGCGGGCCTGGAGACGGTGCAGGTGGGCGGTCCGGAGATTTCGACCACCGTCACGGTCGACCAGATCAAGAATCTGCCGGTGGCCGACCGGGGTCCGCTGGCGTTCATCCAAACACAGGCGGGCGTGGGGGCCACGCAGTATGAGACCGATATCGACGGGCAGCGGTCCTCTTTCAGCACCGTCACACTGGATGGCATCAATATTCAGGACAATTACATTCGCACCGGCGGCTTGGACTATGTACCCAACAAGTTGTTTCTGGATCAGGTGAAGGAGTTCACGGTCAACACGTCCAACATGAGCTCGGTGGAGAGCGGGGCTTCGCAGGTGAATTTTTCGACGCCCTCGGGGACCAATCAATTTCACGGCGACGTATTGTGGCAGAACCGCAACAATTCGACGGCCGCGAACGATTTCTTCGACAATTCCGACGGAGTGCATCTGCCTCGGTTGAATTTGAATCAGGGCGGCGGCAGCGTGGGCGGGCCCATCAAGCACGACCGGCTGTTTTTTTACACCAACTATGAGTTTTACCGGCTGAGCAGCCAGACTGCGGTGGATCAAACCATCCTGACGGCCACCGCGCGGCAGGGGATTTTCAAGTACGTCACGGCCGCCGGCCAGGTGCAGCAACTGAACCTCTTGAATTACGTGGGCCTGCAGCCGGACCCGGCGATGGCGGCGAACCTGGCGCAGGTGCCGGGTCCGGACAAGATCAACAACTTTCGCGTGGGCGACAGCCAGCCGGGGCAGTTGCTGAACACCGGGGGGTACTCGTTTCTGGTGCGGGACAATGTGGACGAAGACAATGTCACGGGCCGCCTGGACTACTACGTGGCGGCGAAGCATTCCATCCAGGCTAGCTATGCCTGGAACCGGGAATTCGTCGACCGGCCCGACGCCGGTGTGGGCTACGGAACCATTCCGCCGGTTTCCAACGACAACGCGCGAAATTTTCTCTCGCTGGCGTGGCGGTACAGTCCGTCGGGATCATTGACCAACGAGGTGCGGGCGGGGTTCAACCTGGCTCCGGCGACCTTCTCGAATTCGGAGAAGCTGCCGCCGTACCTGATCGGCGGAACCATCTGGAGCTCGCCGGTAGCCACCGCCAGCGCTAATGGCCTGCTACCGCAAGGGCGCAACACGCGCACGTACGCGCTGCAAGACAACGCCAACTGGGTGCACGGGCGGCACACGGTTTCCTTTGGATTCCAAACCCAACTGGTGTATGTGCGGACCTACGACTACTCGGGGACCGTGCCGCAATACAACGTCGGCATCACGTCTTCACAGCAGCAGAACAACCTGCTGTTTTCGACGGATCTGCCGGGCCTCAATAGTAGTAACGATTTGAACACCGCCAATCTGCTGCTGGCGTCGCTGGCCGGGCTGTTGGACAACGCCGGCGTCACCTACAACGTGAACAGCCGGACCTCGGGCTATGTACCCGGCGCGCCGTATCTGCGCCACTGGAATTTCAATAACTACGCGTTTTACGGCATGGATCAATGGAAACTGCCCAAACGCGTGACGCTGACGGCGGGCGTGCGCTGGGATTACTACGCGCCGCCGAACGAGCGCGACTCGCTGGAGCTGCAGCCGGTGCTGCTCAACGGCGACGCGCGCACGACCCTGCTCAACCCCAACGGCACGCTGAATTTCGTGGGCAACTCGGTGGGCCGGCCGTATTACAACAAGGATCTGACCAATTTCGCGCCGAATGTGGGCCTGGCGTGGGATGTGTTCGGCAACGGCAAGAGCTCCATGCGGGCGGGGTACGGCATTCACTACGTGAATGACGAAAACCTGACGGTGGCCGAAGCGTACACTTTCACCAATCCCGGTTTGCAGGGCTTCAACGATCAGTTCGATCTGTCGGGTTTTATTTCGAAGCCCCCGGCGCTGCCCGCGCCGCCGTACCAAGTGCCGTTGACGTTCTTCCAAGGGTACCAGCAGAATCCAGAGGTGTACTACGGGATGATCGATCCGGGACTACGGACCCCGTACGTGCAGGAGTGGAATTTCTCCTTGCAGCAGGAAATCAAGGGCAACATCATTGACGCACGCTATGTCGGCAACCACGCTACCAAGCTGCTGCGGGGATTCGACTACAACCAGGAAGACATCGTCACCAACGGGTTTCTGGCTGATTTCCTGAAGGCTCAGAGCAACGGCAACCTGGCGCTGGCTGCGGGGGACGGATTCAGCCCGGCCTACAATGCGAAGATTCCGGGTAGCCAGCCGCTTCCGGTGTTCGCCAAGCTGTTCAAGGGCGGACTCTTGACCGATCCCACTTACAAGACCTTGATCCAACAGGGGCAAGCGGGCGAGCTGGGCTTCCAGTATCAACTCGCCGGCGAGAACGGCTCCCTGAATTTCTTTCCCAATCCGAACGCGTTCGCCTCGACGTTCGTTACCAACTTCAGCAACTCGACCTATGACGCGCTGCAACTGGAAACGCGGCGGCGATTGAAGAACGGACTCTCCTACCAGGTGAATTACACGTTTTCAAAATGGCTCTCGGATGCCGCGGGCGTCGACCAAGTGCGCTATGAGCCGTTCCTGGATATCAACAATCCGAAGATCGAAAAGGCGCGCACGCCCACCGATCTCACGCATCAGTTCAAGGCCAACTACATTTACGAGTTGCCGATGGGTCCGGGACATAGATTCACGAAGAAAGGTTGGGACCGGGCTCTGAGCGGATGGAAGACCAGTTCCAACCTCTTCTGGATCTCGGGCAATCCGTTCTCGATGTATTCGGGCTACGGGACGACGCTGAGCCAGTTGGATTCGGGCACCAATGAAGCTGTGACGAGTCTGTCCAAGGGCCAACTGGACACTCTGTTGCAGTTCCGCATGACGGGGGGCGGCCCCTACATGGTGGCGGCGTCGGCGATCGGGCCGGATGGGCGCGGGGCGGTGGCGAACCAGGGCCAAGCGCCATTCACCGGGGAGGCGTTCTTCAATCCGGGGGCGGGGCAGGTGGGGACGCTGCAGAAGCGCATGTTTACCGGACCGAGTGTGTTCAACTGGGACGCGGCCGTGATCAAGGAGACGCCATTGCGCGAGCACGTGGCGTTGGAATTGCGCGTGGAGGCGCTGAACGTGTTCAATCACCCCACGTTCGCCATGTTCAGCCAGAGCATCGACCAGTTGCAATTCGGCAAGGTGACCAACGAGGCGACCGCGCCGCGGCGGTTGCAGTTCGGCGCTAAGCTTAGGTTTTGAATGTCACCGATCGCTGGGGTATGGCGCCGGGCGTCGATACGAGTATCGACGCGGCAAACACGAGTGTTCGCGCCACGTCTGGTGGCGGGAATTGCACTTGTTTTCCCGGCTCTGGCGCAGTTGCCTACTTGTACTGCGCCGGCGTGGTCCGCTTGCGATTTGGCGTTCGATCTGGATGCCGGCGCTCCCGCTAACGTCGAGCTGCGCGGGGAGTTCCGGTCGCCTCGGGCGCGCACGCTGGCGCTCATCGCGTTCCGCGATTCGGAGCGGCGGTGGGTGATCCGGTTTGCGCCCACTGAGGCTGGGCCTTGGGAATACCGGCTGACCAGCAACGTGAAGAGCTGGGATGGGCAGCAGGGCCGGGTGACCGGCTCAGAGTCGGATGCTCCGGGGTTTGTGCGGGTGGCGAATGTGCACCACTTTGCGACCGAAAACAATCTGTCGAACCCCAAGCCGCATTTGTGGATCGGCACGGAGCTGGAGAACTTCCTGAAGATTCCGCGCGCGGAATTCAGCACCCTGGTCGAGCAACGCGCCAAGGATCAGTTCACGCACTTGCGGGTGACGATCGACGCGGGAGCGGATCTGCGGGAGGCCGCGGACCGGGTGCGCGAGATCAACTCGCGCGGGCTGGTCGCGGATCTGGCGCTGGCTGCGATTCCCGTGGAACGGGAGGCCCGGCGAACGTATCTCATGGATTTGGTCCCGCGCTTCGCCGCGCTGAATATCGCTTGGATGGGCTCGCCTGCGTTCGAGAATCAGCGCAAGGAGGTGTTGGACGATGCCGGGACACTGATCGCGCGCCTGGATCCGTATCAACATCCGCGGACGTCGATGGCGGGGACGACTTCGGCTCCGCTGAGCGGGGGATCGCCGCCGACGGCTCCGGGGCCGCCTGCTCAGGGGCTGCCCGCTCAAGGGCCGTCTGCTCAAGGGCCGTCCGCTCAGGGATGGATGACATTCCTGAGCTACGGGACTGCCGCGGCCGACGTCGGCGCCGTGGAGCACCAGTCGTATCAGTTTCCGGCAGTGAACACGGGCATCCATTCCGTGCGGGATCTGTGGAACGCCACTATGAACGGGCAGTATCCGGGTTCGGGGGACGGCGCTTACATGACCGCGTGGCGCAAGTTCATGGCGGGGAATCGCTACTGGGAGCTGGAGCCGTACTTCGATGTGGACGGCGGGCGCGCGGTGGCGCTTGAGGGCGTCGAGTACATCGTGTACGTCGAGAAACCGGGGCCGGTGGAGGTGACCGTCGAGAATCATGGCTACGATGTGGCCTGGATCAATCCGCTGACGGGCGAACGCATCAAAGCCAAGGATTACAGGGGCCAGCACTACACCGGCGAGCCGCCTGACCGGTCGCATGAATGGGTCCTGCACCTTTCGCGCGAAGGCACCAAGGAAGGGATGCTTAAGAGCTATAAGTTCGAGTCGCGGCGCGTGCCGGTGCAGGAGGTCGAGAGCAACGCGGACAAGGTTCCTTTCGATGTTTCGATGCCGGCGGAAGGGGACTTGTCGATATCCAAGCCGGCCGCTTACGCGCTGAGGATTCGGCGCGAGTCGCGCGCTACCCGGTCGCTGTTGGTGGAGTGGACTGTGGAGGCCCCGGCGGACGGCGAGGGGTATCGCGTGGCGGGGACCGGGCGCGAGGGCACGCTGCGGATTCCGGAGTCCATCGCGCATAAGCTGCCGGCGGTGCTCAGCATGCGGGTGCAGATCCTCAACGCCAACGGGAAGGCTTACGAGTTGGACCGGGCTTATAGGCTGGTGCCGTGAGCGGGCCGGACGAACCGGGGGCGCTCCGCGCGGACCGGGGGGTCCGCCCTACTTGAAGGTTCTGGCGATCGATACTACTTCGGAATGCGGCAGCATCGCTCTGGTGGAGGGCGCGCGCTTGATCGAGGAAGTGCCGCTGCATTCGCCCGACGGTTTCGCTCACGTTTTGTTTCAGGCTATCGAGCGTCTCCTGGCGGGTCACCAGATTGAATTGGGCGGATTGGATGGATTTGCCGCGGCGGCAGGGCCGGGGTCCTTCACCGGCGTGCGGGTCGGACTCACGGCCGCTAAGGGCTTGGCGGAGGCGGTTGGACATCCGGTGGTGGCGGTTTCGAATCTGCAGGCGCTGGCGTGGTTTGGATCGCGGGAGTTGCGGGCTCCGGTGCTCGACGCGCGGCGTGGCGAAGTCTATGGAGCCGTGTATGATTCCGCGCTGAATTTGGTGCATGAAGAGACGGTTTCGCCCTTCCGCGCGTGGCTGGAGAGCTTGCCTGCCGGCGATATCGAGATCATAACGAACGGGTTTCCGTTGGGTGAAGAAGCGCCGGGGCTACCGGTGCTCGAGGCGCCCCGCTGGCTGGCTGGGGCGGTGGGACACATCGCGGCGGCCCGTTTGGCGGCGGGCGCGGGCCAGGACCCGGCCCAGATCGACGCCAACTACGTCCGGCGATCCGACGCGGAGCTGGCCTGGATCGACCCGCGGGCTGCGGAAAAAAGCGGCGCTTAGGGCGGACCGCGAAGTCCTAAGGTGGGAGTTTGCCGCAAACGTCTTGACTGTGGTTGCGCAGAGCGCATATACTCGTTGGCGTAATCCGGGATGAGCCTTGCGCCCGCCGGTGCGCAGTAATTCGATTCACGGAGGATAAGTTATGGCGAAACAAAGTACACAGCACAAGCTGGACCGGGTTCGACCGCCGCGTGTGCATGTCACTTACGACGTTGAAATTGGCGACGCCATCGAATTGAAGGAGTTGCCGTTCGTCATGGGCGTGTTAGGAGATTTCTCCGGCCAGCCTACCGAACCGCTGGCGCGCCTGCGCGACCGCAAGTTCGTGGAGGTGACTCCGGATAACTTCGACAGCGTGCTGGAAGGCATGAAGCCGCACCTGGCTTACTCGGTCGAAAACAAACTGGCCGAGGATCCCAACGCTCCTCAATTGCGCGTGGATCTGCAGTTCCGGAGCCTGGAAGATTTCGAGCCGGAAAACGTCGCCAAGCAGGTGAAGCCGTTGCGCGAGCTGTTGGAACTCCGGACTCGTTTGAGCGATCTGCGCGGCAGCCTCCAGGGCAACGACAAGCTGGAGCAGGCGCTGCTGGACGCAGTGGGCAATACGGACAATTTGAACAAGTTGAAGAAGGAAATGGGTGAGGGAGGGTCCAATGGCTGAACCGAAACGGGGAGCGGCGCCCAAAGCGGCCGCGCCAAGCGAGCAAGTGCTCGAAAAGAGCCTGCTCGACACCATCGTTGAAGAAGGACGTCTGGCCAAGGACGATTCCGGCAAGGAGCGCGGAAAGAACCTGGTCAAGGAATTCGTGGCGCAGGTGCTGGAAGGGTCGATGACCGTCACGCGGGACGCGGAGACGATGATCAACGCCCGTATCGCGCAGATCGATCACCTGCTCTCCATCCAGCTCAACGAAGTCCTCCACCATCCGACGTTCCAGAAGCTGGAGGGAAGCTGGCGCGGTCTCAAGTATCTGCTGGATCAGAGCGAGACCAGCGACCAGTTGAAGATCAAGGTTCTGAACGTCACCAAGCGGGAATTGCTGCGCGATCTGCAGCGCGCTCCGGAGTTCGACCAGAGCACGCTGTTCAAGAAAGTGTACGAAGAAGAGTTCGGCATCTTCGGTGGAGCGCCGTTTGCCTCGCTGATCGGAGATTACGAATTCGGACGCGGACCGGAAGACATGGAACTGCTGGAACGCGTCGCCCAGACCGCCGCTGCGGCGCACGCTCCGTTCTTATCCGCCGCCAGCCCCGAGTTTTTCAACCTGGAAAGCTTCGCGCAGCTGGACGCACCCCGGGACATCGCCAAGATCTTCGACACCACGGAGTACGCCAAGTGGAAGTCCTTCCGGCAAAGCGAAGATTCGCGCTACGTCGGCCTGACTTGCCCGCGGGTGCTGGGCCGGCTGCCCTACGGCAAGGAGACCAAGCAGGTGGAAGCCTTCCACTACGAGGAAAACGTGGATGGAAGCGACCACTCCAAGTATTTGTGGACCAACGCGGCCTACTCGCTGGGCGCGCGCCTGACCAATGCGTTCGCGCTGTACGGCTGGTGCGCGGCCATCCGCGGCGTGGAGGGCGGCGGGCTGGTGGAAGGTCTTCCGGTGCATAACTTCTACACCGACGAAGGCGACGTGGCGATGAAGTGTCCCACCGAAGTGCCCATCACCGACCGGCGCGAAAAGGAGCTGGCCGATCAGGGCTTCGTTCCGCTGGTGCATTGCAAGGGCACGGACTACGCCGCGTTTTTCAGCGTGCAAAGCACGCAGAAAGCCAAGATCTACGACAAGGACGCGGCCAACGCGAACGCGCGGCTGTCGACCCAGTTGCCGTACATTTTCGCGGTGTCCCGTTTCGCGCATTATCTGAAGGCCATGATGCGGGATAAGATCGGCAGCTTCATGTCGCGCTCGGACTGCGAGCGCTGGCTGAATAACTGGATCTCCAACTACGTGACCCCGGACGACAACGCGTCGCCGTCGGTCAAGGCTTCGCATCCTTTGCGCGAAGCGCGCGTGGAAGTGGCGGAGGTGCCGGGTAAGCCGGGCGTGTATCGGGCGGTGGCGTTTATGCGGCCGCACTTCCAGTTGGACGAACTCTCGGTTTCGTTGCGCCTGGTGGCCGAACTGCCGGCGTCGACCCGGAAGTAAGTTTCTTGATCCGTAGTGATCCGCAGTATGGAGATGTTACGCGAATATGAGTGAAGGAGGGTAACGAACCCCATGGCAAAAGTTGATTTTTTTCTGAAGATTGACGGCATCGAAGGCGAGAGCATGGATGCCAAACACGCAAAGGAGATCGAGCTGCAGAGCTGGAGTTGGGGGGCGATGAACAGCGGTACGTTCTCGTCCACGATGGGCGGCGGCGCGGGTAAGGTTTCGATGCAGGACTTCACCTTCTCCCAGGTGATCCAGAAGTCCACGCCGAAACTGGTGAAATCCTGCGCGACGGGCGCGCACATCGCCAACGCGCTGCTGACGTGCCGCAAGGCCGGCGGCGGCAATCAGCCGGGTCAGGAGTATCTGAAGATCAAGTTCTACGACATCCTGGTTTCGCATTACCAGACCGGCGGACACGGCGGCGACGTGGTTCCGACCGACTCGATTTCGCTGAACTTCGCGAAGATCGATTTTTCCTACGCTCCGCAGAAGCAAGACGGAACTCTGGACGGCCCGATCGTGGCGACGTTCGACCTCAAGACCAATACCGCCAGCTAATCCCGCTCCGGAACGGGTCTCACGTGACAGCGAAGGAGCTTTTTCAAGCGGGGCGGTTGAGCGAATGCGTGCAGGCGCTGAGCGCGGAGGTGCGGGACAACCCGACCGACGCCCGGCGCCGCACTTTTTTGTTCGAGTTGCTGTGTTTTCAGGGCGAATTCGACCGCGCGGAAAAGCATCTTCACGTGCTGGCGGGCGCGAGTCCGGACGCGCAGATGGGCGCGGTGCTGTATTTTTCGACGCTGCACGCCGAACGCGTCCGGCACGAATTGTTTCAAAAGAAAGATTACCCGCGTGCGCCCGTCAGCGGCGAACCGCGCGGGGGCAGCATCACCATAGGGGGCGACGGCCGGCAATTTGAGTCCATCGAGGATGCCGACCCGCGGGTCGGCGCACGGCTGGAGCTGTTCGCCGCGGGCGCCTACCTGTGGATTCCGTTCGAACACATCGAGAAGATCGAGATTCAAGCTCCCAAGCGCCTGCGGGACCTGCTGTGGGTGCCGGCGCTGGTGCGCACCGGGCCGGCGTTCCGGGGAACCGAGTTGGGCGAGGTGCTGATGCCCGTCCTGGCGCCGTTCTCCTACCGGCATCCGGACGACAACGTGAAGCTGGGGCGGGCGACGGAATGGGCGGAGGTGGACGAAGTAGCGGTGCCGTCCGGGCAGCGCGTGTTCACGGTGGACGGCGAGGACGTGCCCCTGCTGGAAATCCGCAGTATCGAATTTGCTCCCGCGGTTGAGGCTGTGACGGCTTCCGAGTCGTCTTAAGTCGCATGCCCCTCCGGGACGATCTGCTCAATCCGATCGACGGCGACAACCCTAGCGGAGCGAATCTGCGATACGCTCCGGTCTTCGACAAAATCAAGGAAGCCCGCCGCGAGGATGACGACGCGCCTCAGGGCGAGTGGCAGCACGAGCGCAAAGTCGCGGACTACAAGGTGGTCCTCAAACTGGCCGGCGAAACGCTGGCCACCAAGACCAAAGACCTGCAGTTGGCCGCCTGGATCACGGAGGCCCAGCTGCGCCAGGAAGGTTTCACGGGGCTACTCGAAGGGCTGCGCCTGATCCGCGGATTGCTGGAGAAGTTCTGGCTCACTGTGTATCCGGAAATCGACGAGGATGGCGACATGGAACTGCGCGCCGCCCCGGTCGAGTGGGTGGGAACGGCTCTGGGCAACGCGGTTCGCAAGGTGCCGATCACGCGCGGCGGGTACGACTTTTTCAAGTACAAGGAATCGCGCGGGGTGGGGTACGAAGATACCTCCGCCAGCGACCAGCAGCAGCAGTTGCGGGCCACCAAGATCTCGGAACGCTTGCTGACGCCCGAGGAGTTCGATAAGGACAGCGACGCGACTCCGACCGCGACTTACGAAGCCTGGCGGGCCACCCTGGAAAGCTGCCTGGAAGAGATGGACGCGATGCAGTTGCTGGGCGAAGAGAAGTTCGGCAATCAAGCGCCGAGCTTCAATCCCCTGCGCACGGCGGTGGAAGAGGTCCGCCACCAGATCCGCATGTTCCTGCAGAAGCGCGGAGAGCCGGCTCCGGCAGCCGAAGCCGCGGCCGAGCCGGAGGCGGAACCGGCGGCGGAGGCGACGGAGTGGGGCGCCGCTCCGGCCGCGCCCCGCGTCAAGCGCAGCGTGGTGGGACTCGAGCCCGTGGATGTGGACGACGCCGCGGCGCGCCTGGACGCCATCGCGCGATTTCTGCGGCAACAGGACGCCAACAGCCCCGGTCCGTACCTGTTGCTGCGCGGTTATCGTTGGGGCGAATTGCGAGGATACGGCGAATACCCCGACCCGATGAATTTGATTCCGCCGAGCAGCGGGGTTCGCCAGAACATCCGGCGGTTGTCCTTGGAATCGAACTGGAGCGAGTTGCTGGAACTGGCCGAAACCGCCATGGCGCAGCCGTGCGGCCGGGCGTGGCTGGATCTGCAGCGCTACGTGGTCCGGGCCGCCGAGGAGTCGGGTTACACCGCCGTTGGCCAGGCCATTCGCAGCGAACTGCGGTTGTTGCTCGCCGACCTCCCGGCATTGCCCACCTGGACGCTGATGGACGACACGCCCACGGCGAACGTGGAAACTCAGACGTGGCTCAAGGAAGTGGCTCCGCCGCCGGAGGCCGCGACTGCGCCGCAGGAGTCGTACGTGCCGCCGCCTTCGGTGCCGTCCTCAATGAGCGACGAGGAAACGCACGCCTCGCCGGTCGCGGAAGGCGAGCCGATCCCTCCGGACACGTTTGATCTGGCCCTCGAGGCCGCCCGCCAGGGACGTTCTTCGGACGCGATCCAGATGCTGGCCGATGAGATTCCCCGGCAGCGCTCCGGCCGCGCGCGGTTCCAGCGCAAGCTGCAGTTGGCGCAGATTTGCATGACCACGGGGCATGAGGCGCTGGCGCAGCCTATCCTGGAAGAATTGATGTCCTCCATCGACACGCACAGACTGGAAGATTGGGAGGCGTCCGACGCGGTGGCGCATCCGCTGGCGCTGCTGTATCGCTGCCTGAAGAAAACCGAGAGCGATGCGCAGGTCAAGAACAAGCTGTACGCGCGCATTTCGCGGCTGGATCCGGTGCAAGCGCTGGAGTGCGCCCGTTAAGGAACTCCTATGGCTCGACCCGATGAACTGGTGGTCACTCCGTCGGTGCTGGACCGCCTGATCGATATGGAGCCGCGCCAAGCGGAAGACTCGCCGTCCACCCGCGCGCAAAGCGTCCGGCGCTTAAGGCTGGCCGTGCGGCGCGATCTGGAATGGCTGTTGAACACGCGCCGCAATCCGGATGAAGCGCCGGAGTCGCTGGCGGAGTTGTCGCAGAGCGTGTACAACTACGGGCTGCCGGATTTTTCGGCGGTGAGTTTGAACTCTCCCAAGGATCGCGATTGGCTGCTGGTGGAAGTGGAGCGCACGGTGGCCCTGTTTGAGCCGCGCCTGAAGGACGTCCGCGTGACGCTGCTGGACACGCCGGGCGTCAATCGCGTCCTGCATTTTCAAATCGAGGGCATGTTGCAAATGGACCCCGCTCCCGAACAAGTCAGCTTCGATACAGTCCTGCAATTGACCAACGGAGAATACCAGATCCGCGGAGACCGCGGTGCGTGACGATCTACTGCTGTATTACGAGAACGAACTCAATTATTTGCGCCAATTAGGCGCGGAATTCGCACACAAATACCCCAAAATTGCCGGCCGTTTGATCCTGGAGGCGGATAAGTGCGAGGATCCGCACGTGGAGCGCCTGCTGGAGGCGTTCGCCTTCATGGCGGCGCGAGTCCACCTGAAAATCGACGACGAGTTTCCGGAGATCACGGAAGCGCTGCTCAGTATCCTGTATCCGCACTATATCCGGCCGATCCCTTCCATGTGCATCGTCCAAATGCACCTGGATGCCGATCCGGGCGGCATGGCTTCCGCCCAGAAAATCCCGCGCGGCTCGGTGCTCAATTCCAAGCCCGTGGGCGGCGTGCCGTGCCGGTTCCGCACCTGTTTCGACACCACGGTGTGGCCCTTGCGCGTCAGCGCGGGAGAGTGGACGTCGCCCGACCGGCTGTCCCCGCCCGTGAAATCGACCGAGGCCGCGGCGGCGGTGCGCATTGCGTTCGAGGGTCCGCAGGAGATGAAGTGCGCCCAGATGGGACTCGATTCGCTGCGCCTGTATCTATCGGGCGAGGCCAATATCGTCCACACGCTGTACGAACTGCTGTGCTCCAACCTCGCGCAGATCCTGGTGCGCGATCCGGCGCCGGGTTCGCGCGTGCGGCCGGTGACATTGCGAGCTGAGAATCTGTCGGCGGCCGGGTTTACGGAACCGGAATCGATGCTGCCCTGGCCTTTGCGCAGCTTCCCCGGTTACCGGTTGTTGCAGGAATATTTTTCATTTCCCGACAAGTATTTCTTCCTCGACGTGAATGGACTGGAGCACGCCTGGCCCAACGGCTTCAACAACCGTTTCGAGCTGGTGTTTCTACTGCGCCCGTTCGAGATGAGCGAGCGCCGCCAGGTGCTGGAGCTAGGCGTGAGCGAACGCACTTTCCGCTTAAACGCCGTGCCGATCGTGAATCTGTTCGCGCAAACCGCCGAGCCGATCTTGTTGGACCAGCGCAAATACGAATACCCGGTGATTCCGGACGTGCGGCGCACGCAAGCCACCGAAGTGTTTTCCATCGATGAGGTGGTGAGCGTCAACCCTCAATCTCACGACATATTGCATTTCGAGCCGTTCTATTCATACCGCCACGCCACGTTGCGCGATAAGAAACAGACCTTTTGGCTAGCGCATCGCCGCCCCTCGGCCCGGCCCGGAGACGAGGGCACGGAGGTGTCGGTGTCGATGGTGGACTTGTCGGCGCGCCCAGTGCGCCCGGACGCGGACACGCTGACGCTGCGCACCACCTGTACGAATCGGGATTTGCCGTCGCGCCTTCCGTTCGGCAACGAGCAGGGCGACTTCGAACTGGAAGGGGGCGCCGCCATCAAGCGCATCGTTGCTTTGCGCAAGCCCACCAACCCGGTGCGTCCGCCGTCGGGCAAAGCCGCGCTGTGGCGGTTGATTTCGCATCTTTCGCTGAACTATCTGTCCCTGGTCGACGAAGGCAAGGAGGCCTTTCAGGAGATTCTGAAATTGTATAATTTCACCGGCTCCGCGTTTTCCGAAAAGCAGGTGGATGGCATTGTGGGCCTGAGCAGCCAGCGCCACTTCGCGCGGCTGATTTCGGAAAACGGCATCACCTTCGCCCGCGGAACCCGCGTGGAGATCGAGTTCGATGAGGAGCAGTATACCGGCACGGGCGTGTACCTGTTCGCGTCCGTCCTGGAACACTTCCTGGGCGAGTACGTTTCGCTGAACAGTTTCACGCAACTGACGGCGCGCACCCGGCAGCGGAAGGAGGTGCTCGGAGAATGGCCGCCACGCGCCGGACAGACGATCCTACTCTAGAGCGGCCGCTCCTGGACGACCAGCGGTACGCGGCCGTCGGAGATCTGCTCCATAAGACTCCCCAGGAATTTCAAATCTTCCAAGTCGTGCGCCTGCTCGAGCGCCTGCAGCCGGACCGCTCTCCCGTAGGCCGTTTCGTGAGTCCTTCGAAAGAGGTGGTGCGTTTCGCGGCGCACTGCTCGTTCCCGTTTCCGGCCAGCCAGATCCAGAATATCGAGTGGCCCGGCGAAGGCGGCGGCCCGCCCAAGGTCTTGATCAATTTCATGGGACTGACCGGGCCTTCCGGCATTTTACCGCTCTATTACACCGGATTAATCGTCGACCGCGTGCGTCAAAAAGACATTGGGCTGCGTGATTTCCTGGATATTTTCAACCATCGCATGATTTCCCTGTTTTATCAGGCATGGGAGAAATACCGGTTTTCAATAGCCTTCGAGCGGCGCGAACGCGACCGCTTTTCGCATCATTTGATGGACCTGATCGGCACCGGCACCAAGGGCCTGGAGCACCGGCTCGCGGTGCGCGATCATTCTCTGCTGTTTTACGCCGGGCTTCTGTCGCTGCGCCCGCGCTCGGCCGCGGCCTTGCAACGCATTCTCTGGGACTATTTCGCGGTCCCGGTGCAGATCGAGCAATTCGTGGGCGCTTGGCATCCCTTGGAAGAGCCGGATCTGTGCCGTTTCGAAGAAGAGTCTCCATCGGAGCAGCTCGGCGCCGGGGCCATCGTGGGCGATGAGATCTGGAATCAGCAATCCGGCGTGCGGATCAAGCTGGGCCCCATGGGGCTGCAACAGTATCTGGACTTCCTGCCTTCCGGGACGGCCCACGCGCCCCTGAAATCGCTGGCCAAGTTCATCGCCCGCGGAGATATAGATTTCGAAGTGCAGCTCATTTTGAAAAAAGACGAAGTGCCGGAGTGCGAACTGGGATTGGGTGATGCGCCCGTGCCGCGTCTGGGCTGGACCTCCTGGGCCAAGACGCAACCGAGGGAGGAAGACGCGGGTGATACAATTTTCTCCATCTGAGGACTTATGAACGTCAATTTGAAAAGCCTGATCGGCAAGCTGAACGACACTACACGGGGAACTCTGGAGGGCGCAGCGGGATTGTGCCTGGCGCGAACCCACTACGACATCGAGATCGAACATTTTCTGGCGAAATTGTTGGATGCGCCGGGCAGCGACACAGCCAAGATCCTGCATCAGTTCAGCGTCGATACCGGACGCTTGGAAAAGGATCTGGGCCGCAGCCTGGACCGGCTGAAGAGCGGCAACGCGCGCACGCCGGCGTTCAGTCCGACGGTGCTCAAGATGCTGACCGAGGCCTGGACCCTGGGCTCCATCGACTACGGCGCTTCCCACATCCGCAGCGGCCACGTGATTCTCGCGATGCTCGCCAATGAGGAGCTGCGCCGCATCGCGCGTGAAATCAGCCGTGAGTTCGAAAAGATCGACCCGGCGCTGCTCAAGAAAGATTTGAACGCCATCACCACCGGTTCGGACGAGGATGTGGAGGCAGCCACGGAGCCCGAGAGCGGCGGCGAAGGCGCGGCTCCTACGGCGCGGCCCGGCGGAAAAACTCCGAATCTGGATCAGTTCACGGTGAATTTGACGGAAAACGCCAAGAAGGGCAAGATCGATCCGGTGCTGGGACGCGATTTTGAAATCCGCCAGGTGATCGATATTCTGATGCGGCGGCGGCAGAACAACCCCATCCTGACCGGCGAGGCGGGCGTCGGCAAGACGGCCGTGGTGGAAGGTTTCGCGTTGCGCATCGCCAACGGCGACGTGCCGCCGCCCTTGCAAAACGTGGTCCTGCGGACGCTCGACCTGGCGCTGCTGCAAGCCGGCGCAGGAATCAAGGGCGAGTTTGAGAACCGCCTGAAGGGGCTCATCGAAGAGGTCAAGTCTTCGCCGATACCCATCATCTTGTTCATCGACGAGGCGCACACGATGATCGGCGCGGGCGGCCAGGCGGGACAGGGCGACGCCGCCAATCTTCTGAAGCCCGCTCTGGCGCGCGGAGAACTGCGGACCATCGCGGCCACCACTTGGAGCGAGTACAAGAAATACTTCGAAAAAGACCCGGCCCTGGCGCGCCGCTTCCAGGTGGTGAAGGTCGAGGAGCCGGACGAGCTGACCTGCATGGTGATGATGCGCGGCATCGTGAAGCCGCTTGAGAAACATCATCAGGTGCGGATTCTCAGCGAAGGCGTCGCCTCGGCCGTGCGCCTCTCGAACCGTTACCTGGCGGGACGGCAACTGCCCGATAAGGCCGTGAGCGTGCTCGACACGGCGTGCGCGCGGCTGGCGCTGAGCCAGAATTCAGTTCCCGCCGCGATTGAGGATGCGCAGCGGGAAATCGACGATTTGACGGTGCAGACGCGGGTGCTCGAACGCGAGTCGGCCGTGGGTGTCGATCACGCCGAGCGCCTGGAAGCGATCGCCAAGCAGAAGGCCGCCTGCGACGAGCGGCTGAAAGCGTTGCAAGAGCGCTTCAACAAGGAACGCGACTTGGTGATGAAGATCCGCGAGATGCGGGGCAAGCTGGAAGGAGATCCGATTCCGCAACCCGTGGCTGCCGGGGCGTCGGCGCAAGTCGAGGCGGCGGTTGAGTCCCTGGCCAGCGCGGCCGCGGCGGGGAACGGTTCGAGCGGCGCGGCTTCAGCGACGGCCGCGGAGCGTGAGACGCTGCGCAAGGAAATGGACGCGTTGAACGCCGAGTTGGCCGAGCTGCAGGGCGAGTCGCCGCTGATCCGCGTGTGCGTGGATGGGCACGTGATCGGCGAAGTGATCTCGGGTTGGACCGGGATTCCAGTCGGCAAGATGCTGAAGGACGAAATCGCCAATGTGCTGTCGCTCGAGGATCACCTGCAGGCCCGCGTGATCGGACAGAACCATGCGCTGGGGCAGATCGCCGAGCGCATCCGCACTTCTAAGGCCAGCTTGGAAGATCCCAACAAACCGATCGGCGTGTTCCTGCTGGTGGGACCCAGCGGCGTGGGCAAGACCGAGACGGCCTTGACGCTGGCCGACCTGATGTACGGCGGCGAGCGCAATATGGTCACCATCAACATGAGCGAATTTCAGGAAGCCCACACGGTGTCGACGCTCAAGGGTTCGCCCCCCGGATACGTCGGTTACGGCGAAGGCGGCGTGCTCACCGAGGCGGTGCGGCGCCGGCCGTATTCAGTGGTACTGCTGGACGAAGTCGAAAAGGCGCATCCGGATGTGCTGGAGCTGTTCTTCCAGGTGTTCGACAAAGGCATGATGGAAGACGGAGAGGGCCGCGAGATCAATTTCAAGAACACCATCATCATTCTGACCTCCAACGCCGGCACCGACACCTTGATGAAGCTGACCGCCGATCCGGAGACCATGCCGAGCTCCGAGGGTCTGGTCAAGGCCCTGAAGCCCGAGCTCGACAAGGTGTTCAAACCCGCATTTCTAGGGCGTCTGGTGATCATTCCGTATTTCCCGATTCGCGACGAAGCGATGAAGAGCATCATCCATCTGAAGCTGGGGAAGATTCAGCGAAGGCTGTACGAGAATCACCGGGTTACATTGGTCTATGATCAAGCGATGATCGAGGAAGTGGCCCGGCGGTGCACGGAAGTGGAAAGCGGCGCCCGCAATGTCGACAATATTCTGACCAACACCCTGCTGCCCCAGATTTCGCGGCAGTTGTTGTCGGCCATGGCGGAAGGCCGGAAGGTTTCCACGATCCAAGTGAGCGTTGGACCCGATTCCGCCTTCGTTTACGCGTAAATAGTCAGCGCACAGGCAGCAGGCCGTTGTGCGCGTTGAAAAGAAGAGGAGCGCACAGGCGTAAGTCCGTTGTGCGCGTTGAAAAGAAGAAGAGCGCACAGGTGTAAGTCCGTTGTGCGCGCAGAGGAAGAAAGGGACGGGAATCTAAGGACACCCGCATGGCATCATACTTAGAAGCCAACCGGTTTCTGTATCTGGACACTCCGTTAGGTCCGGACCAGCTGCTGTTCGCCAACTTTCGCGGACAGGAGGGCCTCAGCCAATTGTTCTCGTTCCAGTTGGAGATGGCCGCCGAAAACGCGACCAACATCGATTTCTCCGCGCTGGTCGGGCAGAAGGTCGGCTTTGGAATCCAGGGCGTGGAAACGCGGCAAGCGGCCCGGCACTTCGCGGGCATCGTCATTGAAATGTCCGAGGGCGCGCGCGACCGGACGTTCACCCAATATCAAATGACCGTCGCGCCGGAGGTGTGGAAGCTCACCCGCAAGTTCCAGAGCCGGCTGTTCCAGCACATTACCGTGCCGGACATTTTGAAGAAGGTGTTCACGGGCTTCGATGTATCCTATGAAATCCAGGGCAACTGGGACCAGCGCGAATACTGCACGCAGTACCAGGAGAGCGATTTCGATTTTGCCGCCCGGCTGATGGAAGAAGAAGGAATTTACTACTTCTTCAAGTTCTCGCGCGGGTCGCACACCATGGTGCTGGCCAATACACCGCAGTCGCATCCGGACATTCCGGATACGCCGCAATTGATTTTCGAAAGCGTGAAGGGCGGCAAGCGGGACGAAGAGCGCGTCTTTCTGTGGCAAAAAGCCCAATACTGGGGCTCGGGGAAGTACACGCTGTGGGATCATCACTTCGAGTTGCCGCACCGCAAACTCGACGCCGATCAGACCGTGCTCGATAGCGTCAGCGCGGGCAAGGTCACGCACAAGCTCAAGATCGCGGGCAACGACAGCCTGGAGGTTTACGAGAACCCCGGACGCTACGCCCAGCGCTACGACGGCATCGATAAATCCGGGGGGGAGAAGCCCGCGGATCTGCAGAAGATTTTCGCCGACAACAAGCGCACCGTGGGCATCCGCATGGAGCAAACCGAAACGCCCATGATGTTGATCCAGGGCGCGGCCAGTTGCCGCCAGATCACCTCGGGACACAAGTTCACCTTGCAGCGGCATTTCGACGCCGACGGGCAGTACGTCCTGGTCGGCGTTTCGCACGAGGGCAGCGAAGGTTCCTTCCGCACCGGAACGGGCACGCCGGAGGGAGGCACGCACTACGGCAACACGTTCACCTGCATTCCCTACTCGCTGCCGTTCCGTCCTCCGCGTGTGACGCGCCGGCCGCTGATCGCTGGTCCGCAGAGCGCGGTGGTGGTGGGGCCTCCCGGCGAGGAAATCTTCCCCGACAAGTACGGCCGCGTGAAGGTTCAGTTTCACTGGGACAGGGAAGGCCAGAACGACCTGGATTCCTCCTGCTGGCTCCGCGTGGGAACCATGTGGGGCGGGCAGAACTGGGGCGCCATCCATATTCCGCGCATCGGGCAGGAAGTCATCGTGCTGTTCCTCGAAGGCGATCCGGACCGGCCCATCATCGTGGGCGGCGTGTACAACCCGGATCAGATGCCGCCCTACAAGCTGCCGGATCACAAGACCGTCAGCACCACCAAGAGCCGCAGCAGCAAGAACGGCGCTCCCACCAATTTCAACGAGCTGCGTTTCGAGGATCTGAAGGGCAAGGAGCAGGTGTTCTTCCACGCCGAGCGCGACAAGGACGAACGCGTCAAGCAGGAATCGCGCGAGTATGTCGGCGGCAACCGCCACATGATCGTGAAGCAAAATCACAAGGAACATGTCGACCTGGACCGCCATACCGATATCGGGCAGAAGCTGGTGGTGCACGTCGGCAACGACAACGACGAAGCGATCGACGGCAACTTGCAGGTAAAGGTCGCGCAGGATCACCAGCATTTGACTGGGGGCCGGTACGCGTACGGAGCTGGAACCGAAATCCATTTGCAAGCGGGCGCGAAAGTGGTGATCGAAGCGGGCGCCGAGCTGACGCTCAAGGGGCCGGGAGGATTCATCGATATCAGTGCCATGGGCGTGGTGATTCAAGGCATTTTGGTTTTGATCAACAGCGGCGGCGCGGCCGGCATGGGCACCCCGTCGAATCCCAACGTGCCGACGCCCGACAAGCCGGACACTGCCGACGACGGTACGAAGTTCGACAAGATGTGACCAGCTGTAACGGGGAGCCGCGCGAGAGCCAAGAGCGCAGGTCGGAGAGGGCATGATCGTTGTTCTGGAAGCGGTCTCCGGTCCCATCACCGGGAGACGCATCGAAGTGCGCGCGGGGTCGATCCTGCGCTTCGGCCGCACCACGCGTTCCGATTACGCGATTGGCGAGGACTCTTACCTGTCCAGCCTTCACTTCGCGGTGGAGTGCGATGGCGTCCAGGCCCGTGTGCGCGACATGGGATCGAGCAACGGGACCTTCGTCAACGGCAGCCGCATCACGGAGCAGTTGGTGCAGGAAGGCGATTCGCTGGCCGCCGGAGAATCGACCTTTACGATCCATTTGGATGCCTCCACTCCAGCCGAGGTTTCGGCGGACGCTGGGCGCGGCAACACGGCGACCACGCCCATGTTCACTGGTCCACAGGGAGGTCCCCAGGGCCCCGGCGTGCAGACCGCCACAGTGTCTTTGCCCGGGGGTTCCGGGGCGGCGGCGTGGCCCGGATATTCGCGTGGGCAATCGATCCTGTTGCGCGCGCTGTATCCATCGCTGCCAGGGCCGTCGCCATCGGTCCCAGGGGCTTTGCCGGCCGGCGCGGGCACCGTGTACGCGGTGCTCGATGCGGTGCGGGACTCCCGCATCCAGGCCTTCCTGGATGCTTCGGGCGAACGCTATCTGGCGCTGGATCCGTCGGCGCGAGTGCAAGTTTATGTGGTGGCGCCTACACCGCAGGGCCGCCTGCTGGACGTGCTGATCAAAGACGGCTGGGGCCACGGCTGGGGCTTCTTCTGCGTGTCCTCTTTCGCCATGGAGGAAATCTGCACGCACCTGCGAAACTACATGACGCTGTACACCGGCGCCGGACGCCCGCTGACGTTCCGGTTCTGGGACCCGCGCGTGTTGCGAGTGCTTGCGCCGGCGCTGCCGCCGGAGGA
This sequence comes from Bryobacteraceae bacterium, assembly GCA_035604115.1. GTDB lineage: Bacteria > Acidobacteriota > Terriglobia > Bryobacterales > Bryobacteraceae > Palsa-187. Next base: position 55,540 of record DATNJC010000066.1, read on the forward strand.
AGCCGCGGATTTCTTTGGTCCCCTGGCGCGCATCCTGGTGGAAGGAGAAAAACCGGAGGTGGCGTTGGAACTGGCGCTGACTCCCCGCGGGCCGCGCCAGCAGACGCTCATGCTGGTGTAGAGAGGATGCTGGTGTAGGGAGCCTAGAGAGTAGCTGCTGATGCCCGCTCCGCAGGCTGCCTTGCCGGCGCGAGCGCGATCAAGGCGACGCCGATGACCACGAGAAGAGCCACACCTACCAGTTCTCCACGTGAAATCATATTACGAAATGCCTGCACTCCCATAAGAGCGGCGTGAGCAAAGCTGGACCAGGCTGTGAAGGCGATCAATCTGCGACTCGCCGATGGATTGCGGACTGCCAGCAGCAAGAAAATGCCGAGTGTGACATAAACGCTAAACATCATCGACAACGGAGGGTCTTGCCGCACAAACAACACCAGGGGATAAACTAAAGCCGAAAAGAGCAATCCCACCACCGCCAACACAACCTTCAGCGCCCGGTCTCGATTCATGTAGGCCCTCCCGAATGCCGCTCAACCCTGCTCGTTTTCCGATTTCGAGGCAAGCTGAGACTGCCTCGTCGCTCACACTGATTCCTTCGTCACCGTTCACCAGTTCGATGGAAAGTATAACTCCGTGCGCAAGTCGGTAGTGGGTCGGTTTGAAAGTGGATACAATGCACTTCAACGGGTTGGCGACTACACGCTAAGTGGATTGTTCGGGTTCCTCGGCCATCTGCCCGGCAACCGCACATTCCGGTAAGGGGACTCATGGGGAACTACAGAGCGCTAACACCGCACTCCACACGGCGAGAGGTACCCCAGCAAGCAAAATAGACCACAACCAAAGTTCGTAATGTGGCAGGAATGAGTCGCCCTTGAATGCGAACCTCAGGCCAAGTGACCCTATAACTACGATCAGTCCCCAGTTCTTCCAAGAGCGCTCCGTTTTTGGCATGGTCTCTTTGATCCAGAACACCAGGGCCACGAGCGGAAGAACCGTGAGAGTGATGGCTGCGATCGCTACCCACGGAAACACGGAGCGGTTGGCCCATGCGAAGATACAGCCCTCGTCGATCGGCAACGAAGGCCGCCAGTACAAACGTGCCCCGCACATCTTTGCGAGCGACGCCAGCGCAGCAGAGGAGGCCACGGGAAGCCAGAGTCCGAGGACTCCTGTCCGGAAAACGGTGGAAAGCGGTGGTCGCAAACGCCCAAGTCGCAGTGCAAAGATAGCGGCAGGCGCCGTCGCCAAGAGAACACCCTTAAAGACCTTCACATTGTCGGCAAGCCCATTTTCACGGGTCATGTGCTCGTTGCGCGTCCAAAATCCGGCGGACGTAGCGAACAGAGCGGCCACAAGGAACATCAAGCCGAGGGTCCCGAGTACGCCGGGAACGATCCATCCGAGTTGGTCCTCAAGCCGAACCAGGAGGACTGCAAATAGCCCGAAAGCAAATCCAGCGATTGTGATCCATACCGTCTGGTTGGGGTGCCCCCACCCCCACAAAAGCAATCCGCCCTCAGCACGGGCAAAGTTAACGAACGACGCGAAGGCCCCGACGCAATACCAAGCAACTACGGCACGCAGGACATAGACGATTGAGCCGTTTGTACGCCCGAATAGCCGCGGAACGACTGCGGCTGGCACGACATGACAGAGAAACAGGGCGACTGTGGCGGCCCCAAGGACTGCACCCATGAATTGGAATGGACCATCAGACGGCCAAGCGCCCCGGGTCGAGAACCCCCAGGTCGCCAAAGTGTAGGAAAGAGCGGCTTCCCAAACGACGGCTCGAACTAGCTGTTCTCTAGCGTGGTCCATGGTTTGCCCACATTGCTCGAACGCCCAAATTGCACATCAAATCAGTTAGACACCAAGGAATCAAGGGTGTTCCACGTGCGTTGAGACACTCGGCAGTTGGCCGGAGTGCGCTCAAGTTGACGTATCACGCCCTTCGCATTCAATAACTGCAGTGTTTCGTCCTCCGATTCACGTGCATTCAAGTCCATTAACGGCTAAAAGAAGCCTTAATACCCCGTTATGGCCAAACGCCTCCCCCATTCCCCACGATTCCAACAATCTTTCTCCTTCCATTCCAACAACTTCCCCCCTCCACCCCCCGGATTCGCCCCCCGCCTCGTGGTACAAGTTTGGCTGAGAAAGGAACTCACATGTCCACTCCAGCCCAAGCCGCAGCCTCCCGCGCCAACGGCGCACAATCCCACGGACCGGTCACCCCGGAAGGCAAGACCCAGTCCGCCCAGAACGCCCTCCGTCACGGCCTCCGCTCCACCGCCGTACTGATACCCGGCGAGGACCCCGAAGAATTCGACCGCCACTGCGCCGCCTACCTCCAGCGCTTCAAGCCCGCCGACCAGCCCGAGCGCGATCTGGTGGAAGCCATAGCCGCCGCCCGCTGGCGTCTCAAGCGCTTGCTGGAACTCGAAGCCCGCCTCCTGCAAGAGGAGGATCTCGGACGGCCCTATCCGTGGTGGCCCGCTATGAAGGCCAAATCAACCGCACCCATGATCGAGCCTTGAAACAATTGGAAGACCTTCAAAACAATCGGCCCCAAGAGATCCAATCCGCCCCGGCCGCCTCTTTCAAGAAACGCGAACCAAACGAACCCGGGCTCGGCGATTTTCAAGCTCTTCTGACTTCCCTGACCGCCCCTCCCCGAGCGAGCGCCCCCGCGAAACGGCCTCCAATAGCGCCGCCCAGCACCGAACCGCGACTTTGAAGGAGCGGCGCAAATCGAAGCGGTAGTGGCACAGGCTTCAGAGGTTGTTGAAAAGGCGCTTACGTTCAATCTGTGTCCCATCCCTGTCCATCCGTGGCTAGACTCTTTTCTTGGGTTTTTTCAGCGGCATCTTCAGCCTGTGAAAGCACAGGCTCGAGCCGATGACGGGCCACGCCCCGAGAGGGTGCCGCCCGCCGTGCCCCACTTTGGCCCCGCGGTGCGCGTAGAATGGTTCACGAATGACTCGTTTGCAGCCGGTGATCTGGAAGAAGGGCACGTTGATGAGCCCGCAGCATCTCCAGACCCAGGATCGCTTTCTCGAAAACACGCTCCGCTTCCATCTGGACGCCCTCTCCTATGCCCCGTGGGGTTTCCGCCGGCTGCAACTGGATCAAGAGGCGCTGGCCAACGGCTACGTTGCGATCACCGAAGCGCAAGGCATTTTCCCCGACGGCCTGCTGTTCGACATCCCCGACGCCGATCTCGCCCCGGCTCCCAAGCCGCTGGCCGAATGCTTCGACCTGGACCAGAACATGCTGGAGGCGTATCTGGCGATCCCGCATTATCGCGACCGGGGTTTGAATGTCGCCATGCAGGACGCCAAAGGCGACCCGCGCTATGTGGCCGAGGTCGTAACGCGGCGCGACGATAACACCGGCCTCACCGAGCGGCCCATCCAGGTGGCGCGCAAGAATTTCCGCATCTTGGTCCAAGGCGATTCGCAGCAGCACTTCTCGGTGTTGCGCTTGGGCCGCGTCGTGCGCACCGACGCCGGCGTTTATCAGTACGACCCGCGGCTGGTGCCGCCGTTAATCGACCTGTCGGCCAGCGAGTTCCTGGTGTCCATCCTGCGCCGCCTGGTGGAGATTTTGGCGGCGAAGAGCACGCAACTGGCCGGCACACGCCGCCAGAAGAATTTGAGTTTGGCCGATTTCGGAAGCGCCGATATCGCCAATTTCTGGCTGCTGTACACCATCAACTCGCACTTCCCGCTGATGCAGCATATGTTTGAAACCCGCCACGGCCATCCGGAATCGCTATGGGAGACCATGCTCAGCCTGGCGGGAAGTCTGACGACGTTTTCCTCCACCATTCATCCGCGCGATCTGCCGCTCTACGATCACGAGGCTCTGGCCGAATGTTTCGCGGACCTGGATGAAAAGATCCGCAAGCTTCTGGACACGGTGGTTCCCACCAACTTCATCTCGCTGCCGCTGACGCTGGTGTATCCATCCATCCATGCGGCGTCGCTGGCCGACGACCGGTACATGAAGAACACCCGCATGTACTTGGCCGTGCGCGCCGAAACCAACGAAGCCGATTTGATCTCGAAGGTTCCGTATCTGATCAAGGTGTGTTCGGCGAACCACATCCAGCACCTGGTGCAGCAGGCGCTGCCCGGCGTCCCGCTCACGCACACGCCAAAGCCGCCGACGGCCATTCCGGTGAAGCTGAACTACCAATACTTCAGCGTGAGCCAGAGCGGGGTGGCGTGGGAGGCTGTCGTGCGTTCCCGCAATTTCGCGGCATACGTACCCGGCGATTTTCCTGCGCCCCAACTGGAGCTGTTGATCCTGCTGCCGGAAGCGACGGCGTAGAAGTCAGGAGTCGGAAGACAGCATCAGAAACCCGCCGGAGACCAGCAGCGCGAGCATGTTCGCGAACTCCTGCGGCGGAGTATCGGGCGCGACGGCCGCATCCCTCTTCATCGCTTCCAGCAGCTCGGCACCGGTGCGCGAACCATCGGCGTGCTGCAGCAGATATCCAGCCCAGGCCTGCGCGTTCAGTTCCATGTCGAACGGGTGGCGGATGTCGAAACGATACGACTCTGGAACCCAGCCCTGACTTTCCAGCTTGTGCGTCACCTGCAGCGTGACTCCGTCGCGGGCGCGGGGCCGCGAGGATAGCAGATCGGTCGCGCCGGACCGGGCCAGCGACGTCTCCCAATCCATCAGCCATTGGTGCTCGGCCAGATCCGTGCGCGGTCCCAGTTGACGGCGGACGGTGAACACGGGACGCCGCTCGGCGCGCCGCTGGATCATGAGGAATCCGTACACCAAGCCGCGGACTCCCAACTGCTTGAAGAATTTCTGCCACGCCGGGATGTCCGCGATCTCTCCGCGATACTGCACCACGGCTTGCGGAACATACTCGCTCGGGTTGAGAACGCGCCGGACCACCAGGGCCACGTCGAACTCGCTTTCCGTTTCGCCCAGCCATTCGCGCACCCGTTGTTCCAAAGGCTTCTCGCGGTCCGTGCCCATGGTGAGCGAATAGAAACGGCCACCCGGACGCAGGTATCGCGGCAGGCCCTGAATGACGCGGCGCACGATCTCCTCTCCGTCCTGCCCGCCGCTGTCGAAGATGGCGTGCCGGCGGAACACGGGCAGGTAGGGCGGGTGCACCGCGATGCGGTCGAAGATCAATTCGCCGGCTGGATCGTAAAGATCGCCCTGCGCCGCGGTCATGTTCTCGATGGCGTTCATGCGGCGGTTGAACTCGGCGAAATGAGTGGAGCGCGCCGTCAGATCGTAGGCGTAGGAGTGGCGGGCGCCTCCGCGCGCGGCCGCCAGCGCAGCCACACCGGTTCCAGCGCAGAGGTCCAGGAATGCGTCGCACGGCGTGAACGGTATCAGGCCCAAGAACAATCCGGTGTTCAACACGATGCCGGGATAAACGATGTCCTCCATTTCCTCCATCGGGTGGGAGGATTGCCCTGGCAAAGCGCGCGTGCGGTCCGACGCGATGTACATCCCCAATTCCGGATAGAGGATCGCTGTGCAGACCCATTGCCCCGGATTCGCGGGATTCGGCATCACCAGGCCCAGTTCTTCCAACTCCTTCCAGGGAAGCGCTCCGGCGTCGGCGCGGGACACGGGCCCGCACTCTAACATGAGGCGGATGAGCTTTCCCAACGCGTCGGGAGGATCTTCGTTAATGGGCGGGTCGCCTTCGAGGCGAAAGTCGAAGATCTTTTGAATTCCCACGCGTTGGCACACGCCGGTCTCGGTGTAGCCTGCGGCGTCGAGGGCGTTCCGCAGCGCCGCGAATTGCGCCTCCGAGCCGATCAAAGGAAGTTGGGGTAGCGCCGGTGCCGCCATGGACTCACCTCCAGGACAAGTTCTGTGATACCACAGTGGGGCAGCGCCATGCGCTGCCATAGCCTGCGCGCCCTCTTCAAAAATGCAGCCGCAGATCGGCGAAGGTTTCCACGCGCAGGAACCTCCCGCCCTCCGGTACCTGCACCTCCTGATGCTCCAGCACCCACGTGTGAGCGTGCGGCACCAGTACCGCACCCAACCCGGCCTCCAGCGCCGGGTTGATATCGGACTTGGGCGAGTTGCCGATCATCCAGGTGTCTGCCGGAGCGAAACCCTGCTCGCGGACCAGGCGCGAGTAGGCGTGCGCATCCTTTTCCTTCACGATCCCGGTGTGACCGAAGTGCCGCGCCAGACCGCTGCGATCCACCTTCATGCGTTGCTCGTCGGGATGCCCCTTGGTGAACAGGACCAAGTCATGACGCTGCGCCAGATCGGCCAGCGTGGGCTCGACTCCATTGATCAGTTCGAGAGGCTGTTCCAAAATCCGCGCGGCTAGCGACGTCACGTGCTCCAAATCCTCGTCGCGGATGTCTCGTTCCGCCAGGTGCCGGTAGGCCTGCTGCAGATTGCGGCCGAAGTTGAGCGAGCCGTAACCGTGGATTTTGGCATTCACCAGCTCGATCTCATTCAACACATCCCGCACCTGCGCGGCCGTGAGGCGGGAGTGATCCAGAAAATCGACAAACCGGTCAAACGCCTGCTCGAAATAAATGTTGTTTTCCCAGAGTGTGTCGTCGGCGTCGAAGATCAGGACGCTCATGTTCTTGCCCGCACCACGACTACGTCTGTGCTCATCCGTTTTTTGTCCGCACAACGACTGCGTCTGTGCTCATCCACTTTTGGCCCGCACAACGACTGCGTCTGTGCTCACCCACTTTTGGCCCGCACAACGACTGCGTCTGTGCTCATCCGAACCCGCCCGGCGGTTTCCCGTGCCCGTTGCGGGGAGCTGCATCCTTGACCCGTTGAGAATGCCGCTCGCGGGCCAGGTGGGAAGGGAAGAACTCCGCCAGCCGCCGGATGCGATCGGCTTCGCTTCGCGACACCAGAAGGAGCTGGCGGAACGTCAGGTCGTTCACGGCCTGCGCCAGGCGAAAACTGAGTTGTGGATCGGAAGCGCCGGCCGGCTCGAGTAGATCGTTGGACGCGAGTTTCTGAAACTCGTTGAAGCCTTCGATGGCGCTCGCGCGGAGGGCGGGTTCGCTGGGAGTGTCCGGCTCGTCGTCGAAGAATTCCACTTGACCGCGCAAAAAACTGCGATCGTCGTTGAGCCGTTCGATTTCAAAGCGGCGGCGGCCGCGGGTGAGAATATCCAGGCGGCCGTCGGGATACTTGCGCAGAACCGTGTCCACGGTGGCGGTGCACCCGATGGAGACGATCCCTTTTTCGTTGGCCATCACCACGCCAAACTCCTCGTGCTCCTGGAGGACTTCCTGGATCATCTCCTTGTAGCGTTCCTCGAAAATATGCAGCGGCAACTGCGCGCCGGGAAACAGCACGACTTGGAGCGGGAACAGCGGCAGCAAACCGTCTTGCATGTTACTATTATTGCTTTCGCGCGGGGCCCTTGCCTCGCGGGTTTGCGCGGGATTGCTTCGATGCTACTAAAACTCAAGCGCACACCGGGGATTTACTTGGTGGGCTTCATGGGGTGTGGAAAGTCCACCGTAGGCCGCGCGCTAGCGGGCGAACTGGGATGGAGTTTCTTCGACCTGGATGATGAAATCGAGCGCCGCGAGGGCTTGCCGATCGCCGAGATTTTTGAGATGCGGGGCGAAGCCGCGTTCCGGGAGGCGGAGACCGCAGCCCTGCGCGAACGCGTCAAAGCCGTGGAGAAGGGCCGGCCACAGGTGATCTCACTGGGAGGCGGCACGTTTCTAACTCCGGAGAACTTCGATTTGATTTCCAACCACGGCGTCACGGTGTGGCTGGATGTTCCGCTGGAGGTGATCCAGCGGCGCATCGAGGGTTTCAACCACCGGCCCTTGGCGCGCAATCCGGAACGGCTCCGGGAATTGTTCGAGGCGCGCCGCACCGGTTATGCGCGCGCGGAGTTCCACCTCGAAATCACCAGCGACGACGTGGTTGCCAACGTCGGCAAAATCATGGAACTGCCGCTGTTTTGACTCGAGCGCTGTTGTGAGCAAAGCGACGCACCAGCACGCTCTCGCCATCTTTCGTGCGGCGCTCGACGCCGCGGACCCCGAACAAGCTGTCGCGCATCATCTGCACTTCGACGGACGAACATTGCGCGCGGGAAGCCACCGCTATGCGCTTTCCGCGTTCGATCGGGTCCAGGTGATTGGCGCCGGCAAGGCCAGCGCGCGAATGGCTCGCGCGGTCGAACGGATTCTGGGAGCACGGCTGGCCGGGGGGCTGATCAATGTTCCCGATGGAACCGGCGCCAAGCTGCGGCGCGTTCGCCTGAATTCCTGCGGGCATCCCGTGCCGGACCAACGAGGCATGGATGGGGCGCAGCGGATCCTCGAGATCGCGCGCCAGGCCGGTCCACGCGACCTGCTGATTTGCGTCATCTCAGGTGGCGCATCGGCCCTGCTGCCGCTTCCCGCTCCGCCGATGACGCTCGCGCAGAAGCAAGACGTAACCCGGGCGCTCCTCGTGGCGGGCGCCAACATCCACGAACTGAACGCGGTCCGTAAACATTTGAGTTTGATCAAGGGCGGACAACTGGCGTGCGCCGCGCATCCGGCCGCGATGCTGACGCTGATTCTCTCCGACGTAATCGGCGACGACCTGGACGTGATTGGCTCGGGTCCAACAGTGCCGGACCGCACAACCTCGGAAGAGGCGCTGACGGTCGTGAAGAAATACGCGGTTCCGGTTGCGCCCGAGTGGTTGCACGAAACGCCGAAGCCTGGCGACGCGGCCTTCGCACGAGTCCAGAATTTGATTGTGGGCAGCAACCGGCTGGCGATCGACGGCGCCGCGCGGAAGGCGCGCGAGCTGGGCTACCACACCTTGGTGCTGTCGTCATCGATTGAAGGCGAGACTCGCGAGATCGGGTTGATGCATGCCGCCATTGCGAAGGAAATTGTCGAGCGCAACCGTCCCGTGCGGCGTCCGGCGTGCGTGCTCTCTGGAGGCGAAACCACGGTGACGGTTCGAGGGCGGGGATTGGGCGGGCGCAATCAGGAGTTCGTGCTGGCCGCGGCGCTCGCGCTCGAAGGCGTTGACGGTGTGACGGTGTTCAGCGCAGGCACCGATGGCATCGACGGGCCGACGCCGGCTGCGGGAGCGATCGCCGACGGAAACATCGTCCAGCAGGCACGGTCACGAGGTGTTGACGCGCGTGCGTATCTGGACGACAACGACTCCTATCGCTTCTTTGAGCGAATGAAGGGATTGGTGCGGACGGGACCCACCGGCACCAACGTGATGGACATCCGCCTGCTCTTGGTCACCTCTGACTCAGTCCTCCGTCGACGGCGATGACCTGCCCGGTGACGAAGTCGGACGCTTTCAGGAAGTAGACCACCGCATCGGCGATTTCCTCGGGCGTACCGCCGCGGCCCGCGGGCGTGCGTGCGATCATCCGTGCCGTGCGCTCATCGGGCGGGTCGAGCAGAATCACACCGGGCGCGACCGAATTCACCGTGATCTTGGGAGCGAAGGCTTGCGCGAGGGCTCGGGTCAGCATGATGACACCGGCTTTGGAAGCACAGTAGTGCGCGTGTTCCGGCCAGGCACGCAGCCCGCCTAGCGAACTGATGTTGACGATGCGGCCCCCCTCGCCCGCGATCATGCGGCGCGCGGCCTGCTGGCAGCAGAAGAAAGTGGCCTTCAGATTCACCGAATGGATGAAGTCCCAATCGGCTTCCGTGATGGCGAGCGGATCGAAGCGGGTAAAACGCGCGGCATTGTTGACCAGGCCGTCAATGTGCCCGAAATGCGCTTCGACTTCAGAGAATAACCGCTCGATCTCGCCCACGCGTTCCAGATTGGCGCGAAACAGCGGCGCACCGCCGCACTCCTTGGACGTAGCGCGGGCTTCGTCTTCCGATCCATGAAAGTGGATCGCGACGCGGGCTCCCTCGCTGGCCAGCCGGATGGCGATACTGCGGCCGATGCGCTTAGCTGCCCCGGTCACTAGAATTACGCGGTCTTTCAGATCCCATTGGAGTGCAGGCATGTTCTATATCGTGGGGTCGCCGTGAACCTCGACCTCTTCGGGTGCGACGCCCGCAAGCGCCGGCTCGGGAAGGCGGCCGGTCCAGTTGGCCCAGCCCCAAAATAGCGCAGTACACGAACTGGCGGCTCCGCTCCACGCGCCGATCACCCGCGGGCTGACGTGATCGGAGGCCACGCCGGCAATCGCCATCGAGATGAGCATCGTGCTCCAGGTCCAGGTCTCGATGGTGGAAAACACTCGGCCGCGGAAATCGTTGGACACATGCCGTAGAAGCTGGGCTGTGTTCAGCACGCTGCTGACGGCGACTGCGCCGCGCGACATTCCGATGAACAAGCAGGCCATAGCAAAGCTCGGGGCCTGGCTGAACAACACGTAAGAGAGGCCGTGGATCACGTAGCTGATCGAGATTACGCGCTTGTACGTTTCAAAGCGGATCCACCGGCCGATCGCATTCGCCAGCAGCGCACCGCAGATCAGGCCGATGCCCGCGCAGCCCCAGATGATGCCAATGCCATCGGGTCCACGATGAAACACTTGCTCGCCGAAGAGACTGAACAGAATCTGCGCCGCGCCGCCGCCGGTGGCCCATCCCACAGCCACGAGTCCGATGCCGAGGATCAACGGCGACGCGCGCATGTAGCGCAGGCCTTCGACGTAGTCGTGCCAGGGGCGAACCACTTGGCCTTCGTTGAGGCTGGCCCGTTCGGAACGGAAACCTCGCTCCACGTCGGACCGGTCTCCGGCCGGGCGGAGCCGCGAGATGCAGGCGGCGGAAAACACAAACGAGGCCGCGTTAAACAAGAACGCGATCTTGTATCCGAAGGAGCCGACCGACGCGCCGCCCAGAAATGAGCCGATGGTTACGGTGGTCCACTGCGTCAACTGCGTGAGCGAGTTGGCTGTGTGCAATTCGTCTTGCGTGGCGATCGACGGCAGAATGGAAGCGCGCCCGGCGGTAAAGAACGGAGAGGCGAACATCAGCAGTCCGCTCAACACGTACAACAACCAAGTACGCCCCGCCGGGATGCCCAGCAGAAAGGTTATGGCGATCACGGCGCGAACCAGATCGCTCGTGATCATGATGCGCTTGCGATCCCAGCGGTCCAGCAAGACACCGGCGATAGGCCCAGCGAACATCGCGGGAATCGCGCGTGCGATCAGAATCCCCGCGACTACCAGTCCTGAGCCGGTGTTAGCCAAGGCGAGGCTGAAGACGGCGATATTGTTGAAATGATCGCCGACCTCACTGACCACCTGGCCGCTCCAGGTGAAGCAGTAATTACGGTTGCGCCGCAACAGCGCCGCGAAGTCGTTCAAGCGAGGATCTCCTGGCGCACGGTGACGCTTGCGAGATAGTCGTGATCGATGGCATGACCGAAGCCCGGACCGGACGGCGCGGCGATGGTGCCGGCGCTCGATACTTCCACCTCAGGCACGATGATGTCGCGCGTCCAATAGCGCTTGCTGGCGGAGACGTCGCCGGGCAGGGTGAAGTTTGGAAGCGTGGAGAGCGCCACATTGTGCGCGCGTCCGATACCCGATTCGAGCATGCCTCCGCACCACACCGGGATCTTGTGTTCAGCGCACACATCGTGGATGCGCAACGCTTCGGCGAAGCCACCCACGCGGCCCAGCTTGATGTTGATGATGCGGCCGGCGTCCAGCGCAATGGCCTGCTCGGCGTGATGCGCGTTGCGTATGCATTCGTCCAGGCACAACGGAGTTTGAAGCTGGGCTTGTAGGATCGCGTGGTCGACGATGTCGTCGTGAGCCAGCGGCTGCTCGATCATCATGAGTCCGAAGTCGTCCAGTTGCAGCAAGTGGTCCGAATCGGCCAACGTATAAGCGGAGTTAGCATCGGCCATCAGTTGCGCGCTGGCGAACGCTCGCCGGACTTGCCGCACGACGTCTACGTCCCAGCCCGGCTTGATCTTGATCTTGATGCGCCGGTATCCGGCCCGCAATTCTTTCTCGATCAATCGGAGCAATTGCGGGATCGAATCCTGTATACCAATGGAGACGCCACAAGGTATCTGGAGCAATGCTCCGCCGCCGATTAACTTCCAGAGCGGCACGTTCTGCTGACGCGCTTCCAGATCCCAGAACGCCGCCTCGACGCCGCCGCGCGCCATCTGATGACCGCGAATATGCGCCGTTCGCGCGCCCACCTCCGAGGCTGAGGCGAACTCGACGTTCAACACCCGTGGCGCGACGTAATCGCGTGCGATCAGCCAGGCGGCATCGGTCCACTCTTCGTTGTAGTAAGGATGCTCACCGCAGGTGATTTCTCCCCACCCGGAAAGCCCGTCCGCGACCACCTCCACCAGCACGATCTTGCGGGCGTGCGTGCGGCTGAAGCTGGTCTCGAAGAAATGCACCAGCGGCATTTCGATCTGGCGCAGGATAATTCGTTCTACTCGGATGGCCATGGTCCAAACACGTAGACGCCCGCCTCGGAAGTGCGTTCAAAACCGGTGGCGGCCCAACCTTTAGAAAGCATCTCCTGAAATTCGCGGCTCACTCGAGACTGAATCTCCCTGGCGCGGTTCGGATCTCGTTGCTTGATTTCGTCGATGTCGGCGGGGACGGAGACTTGGCCCGCGACGGGTACAGGCGGCAGCGGGTGCTGCGTGACGGCGGCCTCGACACGCCGGCTGCGAATCCACCATTGCGCGGTGCACCGGTCGGTGGGCAGACCGCCGTGCAGCGGGCTGGTGGTGGATCCGTATTGATTGAGGACATAGCGTGGAACTATCGCCCCCAGCCGTTCGATGTTGAAATGGGCGTTTTTGAGTTCCAAGGGATCGAAGGTCCACTCGATGAGTTTGAAGCCGCGCGCCAACGCATCGTCGCGCTGCGCCAGCTTGAGCGCACGCCCCGCGCCGGCGTTGCGGAACTCCGGCAGCACGCCCAGCATGTGGCTGTGCAAATAGACCTCGCCATCGCGAATGCCGGGAATGGCCAGGCAGAAGCCGATCAGGCAGCCGTTCTTGAAGGCTCCCAGCGCCTGCCCGCCGACCTTCTCGGCCACCACGAACAAGCGCACTGGGAGCAGTTCGAGTTCTTCGAATTGCCACACCGCGCGCTGAAGCTCGACGGCTTGCGCGAACTCGGCGTGGCCGTTAAGCGGGCGGACTTCGAGGTCGCTCACAGGCCCGCACGCTTAGCTTCCTGCCAGAGCGCCTCCATTTCTTCGATGTTGGATTCGCGTGGAGTCTTGCCACGCGCTTCCAGGCCACGCTCGACGTGCTCGAAGCGGCGGCGGAATTTGGCATTGCTCTTGCGCAGCGCTTGTTCCGGGTCCACTTTCAGAAAGCGCGCCATGTTGACGATTACGAAGAGCAGGTCCCCGAGTTCGTCTTCGACGGCCTGCGGGACGGCTTCGGGCGACCCGGTCCGCGCACGTTCGAGTTCGGCCAGTTCTTCATGCAGCTTGGCCACCACCTGTTGAAGATTGTCCCAATCAAAGCCGGCGCCCGCGGCGCGTGAGGAGATCTGGCGCGCCTCGACTAGCGCCGGAAGGTTGCGCGGCACACCCGCGAGCAGGCCCTTGGGACTCGGCTTGGCGCTTGCGAGTTTTTCTTCGGCCTTGATCTCATCCCAGCGGCGGGTCACGTCCTCAGCTGTTTTCGCATCCCCCGAGCCGAATACGTGCGGATGGCGGCGCACCAGCTTGCTGTTGATCGCATGCAGCGAGTCGGCAATGTCGAAGCGCCCTGCCTCCGATGCCATCTGCGCGAAGAAGACGGATTGCAGCAGCAGGTCGCCCAGCTCCTCCGCCAGCCCATCCCAATCGCGCTGGTCGATGGAGTCCATCACTTCGTAGGTCTCTTCGAGCAGGTAGGGCTTGATGGTGTCGAAGTTTTGTTCGCGATCCCAGGGGCAGCCGCCGGGCCCTCGCAGGCGCGCCATGATTTCGACCAGCCGGGCAAAGCCGGCCGCCGCGGGCAGCTTGGGCTCGGAGTCGGGAAGCATCTTCATTGGTGCGCTGCGGACCAGATACGCTGCAGTTTAGCGAACAGTGCTTCCAGATGGTCCAGGCGCAACGCATTGGCGCCGTCGGAAAGCGCACGCTCGGGCGCTTCATGCACTTCGATGAACACGGCGTCGGCTCCGGCCGCCACTGCGGCGCGGGCCAGCGGCTCGATGAATCGCGGCTCGCCTCCGGAGACCGTTCCCGACGCGCCCGGCAACTGCACGCTGTGGGTCGCGTCGAACACCACCGGGTATCCGAGGTCGCGCATGATGATTAACCCACGCATGTCGACCACTAGGTTGTGATAACCGAAAGACGACCCGCGCTCGGTCAAAATGATCCGTGCGTTGCCGCTGGAAGCGACCTTCTCCGTGGCCAGCCGCATGTCGGCGGGCGCGACGAACTGGCCCTTCTTGATATTGACGGCGCGGCCCGTACGGCCAGCTTCAACCAAGAGATCCGTCTGGCGGCACAAAAACGCGGGTATCTGGAGGATGTCGGCCACCTCCGCCACGGGCGCGGCCTGACACGGTTCGTGGATATCGGTGAGCACAGCGATCCCGCGGTCGCGCACGCCTTTCAAAATGCGCAGACCTTCGGCCATGCCGGGACCGCGATAGGACGTGACACTGGAACGATTGGCCTTGTCGAAGGACGCTTTGAAGATGAAGGGCGCGCCCAAACGCTGGGCGATAGCCGCGAGTTCGCAGGCCAGGAAGTTCACGTGCGACTCGCTTTCAATGACGCACGGTCCGGCGATGAGCGCCAAAGACGCAGGTGGGCCGATGTGAACCTGATCCGTGATGCGCACTCGCGACTAGACCTCGATGGCCTTGGATTCGAGCGAAGATTCGAGCGGAGCCTGGCGCGATTCACGCCGCGCCCGGTGCTTGCGGTCGCGGTGCTCCAGCGCGGCGCCGATGAAGGAGCGGAACAACGGATGCGGCTCCAACGGTTTGCTTTTGAATTCGGGATGGAACTGGCAACCCAGGAACCAGGGATGATCGGGAAGCTCGCAGATCTCGACGTACACGCCGTCTGGGGTCTCGCCGGTAAGCCGCAGGCCATGCTGCTTCAGCACGGCTTCATATTCGCGATTGAATTCGTAGCGGTGGCGGTGCCGCTCGCTGATTTCGCGTTGTCCGTACGCCGCGCGAGCGAAACTGTTCTCGGCCAGCAGACACGGATAAGCCCCCAGGCGCATAGTGCCGCCCAGTTCATCGACGCCTTTCAGTTCGCGCAATTTGTAGATTACGCGGTCGGGCGTGGCGGGATCGAACTCCGTGGAATTAGCGCTGGCCAAGCCGCAGACATTGCGTGCGAACTCGATCACCATGGTCTGCATGCCCAGGCAGATACCGAAATACGGCACCTTGAACTCGCGCGCGTAGCGGATGGCGTTGAGCATGCCTTCGACGCCGCGCCGGCCGAAGCCGCCCGGCACCAGGATGCCGTCGAACTCCTCCAGCTCCGTCAAAGCTTCGGGCCACTTCAGGCGGTCGGACTCAATCCAGGTAATGTTGACGCGGGCGTCGTGGGCCATGCCGCCGTGCAGCAGCGCCTCCTTGAGGCTCTTGTAGGAATCCTCGTACTCGACGTACTTGCCCACCAATCCGATTTCGACAGTGCGCGATGGATGTTTCAGCCGTTCCACCATCCCACTCCAGCGTTCTAGGTCGCGTGAACCGGCCACCAGGTCCAGATCCAGCAGGCGCAGGGCAATGCCGTCCAGATTCTGTTCCGCGAATACCAAGGGGCATTCGTACACGCTGGCCACGTCGATCGCGCCGATGACGGCCTTCACGTCCACGTCGCAGAACAGCGCGATTTTCTCCTTGACGTCCTGCGGCACCGGACGCTCCGAGCGGCACAACAGAATATCCGGCTGAATACCGATCGCGCGCAGCTCCTTCACGCTGTGCTGCGTGGGCTTGGTTTTCAGCTCCTGCGCGGCGGCGATCCAGGGGACCAGCGTGACGTGAATGAACAAAGTATTCTCGCGGCCCAGTTCGTGGCGCAACTGGCGGATCGCTTCCAGGAACGGCAGCGATTCGATGTCGCCGACGGTGCCGCCGATTTCCGCGATCACCACGTCCACCGGATTCTGATCGGATGGGCCCGACACGCGCCGCACGGCCGCTTTGATTTCGTTGGTGACGTGGGGAATCACCTGCACGGTTTTGCCGAGGTAGTCGCCGCGGCGCTCGCGCGAAATGATTTGTTCGTAGATGCGGCCGCTAGTCAGGTTGTTGGCTTGGGTGAGCTGGGCGTGGGTGAAACGCTCGTAGTGGCCGAGATCGAGGTCGGTCTCGGCGCCGTCGTCGGTGACAAAAACTTCCCCATGCTGGAACGGACTCATCGTGCCGGGGTCCACGTTGAGATACGGGTCGAACTTCTGCAACGTGACTTTGAGACCGCGGCTTTCGAGAAGACAACCCAAGCTGGCCGCGGCGATCCCCTTGCCCAGGGAGGAAACCACGCCACCGGTTACAAAGATATATTTGGCCATTTTAGTTACAGTTTCACCCCGTAATTGACGTTTTATCGTACAATTCCGATACTTTATGCCAATCGTCCGGCGTATCGACACCCAGCGAGTCGTACGCCGTCTCGACCACTCGAATCCTGTGCCCGTTTTCCAGGGCGCGCAACTGTTCCAATCGCTCGGCACGCTCCAGCGGCCCGACCGGAAGGCCGGAATACTCCAGCAGGAAATCGCGCCGGTAGACGTACAGACCGATGTGCTTGAAATAGGTCGCGCGTTGCGCGGACTCCCGCAAGTAGGGAATCGGCGCGCGGGAAAAATAGATCGCGTTTCCGCTAGCGTCCATCACGACCTTGACCACATTCGGATCGGTGATGTCTTCGGCGCGCTCGATGCGTGTGGCGAGCGTACCCATGGGCGCGTCCTCTGATTCGACCAGGCCCAGAATGGCGGCATCGATTGCGCCGGGATCGATAAGCGGCTCATCGCCCTGGATGTTGACGACGATGTGAGCGTCGGACGCGGAGGCGGCCTCGGCCACGCGGTCGGTTCCGGAAATGTGATCCGTGCGCGTCATCACCACGCGGGCCCGGAAGGAGTTGGCGGCTTCTCGAATGCGCTCGTCGTCGGTGGCGATCACCACGCTGGTAAGGTATCGCGCCATCAGAGCGCGTTCCCACACGTGTTCGAGCATAGTCTTCCCGCCGATAGAGACGAGGGCTTTGCCTGGGAAACGGGAGGATGCGTACCGTGCGGGAATTACCCCAAGAATCCTGTGCGGCACAATCGAATATAGCACGAACTGGGGCGCTTGGGCAGGCCGAGTCTTGTCTCATGCAAGATGAGCCTGAAGCGGGGGTTCGTTTCTCACACAAGATGAGCCTGAAGGGCATGCTGGGGATTGATCATCCGCATGAAGTCCTCAGAGAAGTTGAGCCTGGAGCAGATCCGGGCGTTCCTA
>DATNJC010000067.1:0-3033 GCA_035604115.1 Bryobacteraceae bacterium
GAACCATTCTTCCCTCCGCCAGCTCGACGGGACGGCCCACCCCGTCTGTTACTATTTAGAATTCCTTTCCCCTCAGCGTCAATAGCAGGGCTGCGATTTTTCCTTTTTGGGAAGGACGCGCACCCCGGCCGCCGGGGTAGCACGAGATTTCCGTCTAGCGAGGAGAGCATGGCTCAGTTCAGGAAATGGGTGGCAGGGGGTGCGCTTGGGATGATGGCGGTCCTCATCGCGGTTGCTCAACAGCGGGGCCGCACCCCCAAGACGCCGGAACTGGACCCGCAGATCGTGGCCGCGGTGAAAGAGGTTTCGCCGGGGCGCGTCAAAGCCACCATCGAGAAGCTGGTCAGCTTCCACAACCGCAGCACGCTCTCGCCCGCCGATGCGGCTTCAATCGCCAAGGGGCGCGGCATTGGCGCCGCGCGCGAGTGGATTCGCTCCGAGTTCGAGCGCTACTCCAGGGACTGCGATGGCTGCCTCAAAGTCGAGATGCAGAGCTTTACCGTCAATCCGCCCGCTCGGCGGATCCCGCACCCCACGGAGATCGTGAACGTGGTCGCCACGCTTGAAGGGACGGATCCCGCCAACGCCGGCCGGATTTATGTCGTGAGCGGCCACTACGATTCGCGCAACAGCGATAACGACAACGTCACCGATCCCGCGCCCGGAGCCAACGACGATGCCAGCGGCACCGCCGTCAGCCTGGAATGTGCGCGCGTGCTGAGCAAGCACAAGTTCCCGGCGACCATCGTGTTCATGGCAGTAGCGGGCGAGGAGCAGGGACTCTACGGCAGCGCCCACTACGCCGAGGCCGCCAAGTCGGCGAAGCTCGACATCGAAGGCGTGCTCAACAACGACATCGTGGGCGGCAACCGCACCCCCGGCGACAAGACGCAGCAGCCACAGTGGGTGCGCGTCTTTTCCGAGGGGATCCCAGCCGCCGCCACTCCTGACGAAATCAAGCTCATCCGGGCTACCGGCATGGAGGACGATTCGCCCTCACGCCAACTGGCGCGCTATGTCCGCCAGGTTGCCGAGCAGTATCTCTCCGCGTTCGAGCCCAAGCTGGTATCGCGGCCGGACCGCTATCTGCGCGGCGGCGACCACCTGTCCTTCAACGAGCAGGGCTTCGCCGCGGTGCGCTTCACCGAGTATCGCGAAGACTACAATCACCAGCACCAGACGCCGCGCATCGAGAAAGGCGTCGAGTACGGCGACTTGCCTAAATTCGTGGATTTCGCCTATGTCGCCAATGTCGCCAGGCTCAATGCCGCCACGCTGGCCTCGCTGGCTTCGGCTCCCGCGCCTCCCGCCAACGTGCGTGTCGTAACCAGGAACCTGGAAAATGATTCCACCCTCACCTGGAGCGCGTCTCCAGGAAGCTTAGCCACCAGGTACGAGGTCCTGTGGCGGCCGACCGCCGACTCCGACTGGCCGCCCCAGAATGTTGAGGCCGTCGGCAACGTGACCCAGGCCACGCTCAAGCGTTCCAAAGACAACGTTGTCTTCGCGGTCCGCGCGGTGGACGCAAAGGGCCATCGCAGCGTGGTAGTGGTGCCCCTGCCGGAGCGGTAAGCGAGTCCCTTGCGCCGCTAAAGGCGACAATCACGTAAAATGTGATGATGATGCGCCGTAGCGGATCCAACTACAGCACGATGTCGCTCAGCTTCCCTCCGTTCACCAAGGCGGTGAAGTGGCTGCTGATAACCAACGGGGTGATCTTCCTGCTGGACGCGTTGGTCGGACGTGTCTCCTCTGGAGCGGCAGGCGAGATCACTATCATCTTCTCCCTTATACCCGCGGCGGTGATGCATGGCTACATCTGGCAGACGGTGACCTATGCCTTCCTGCACGGCGGGCTCTGGCACCTTCTGGGCAACATGCTCATGCTCTGGATGTTCGGATCGCAGTTCGAGATGGACTGGGGCACATCCCGTTTCCTCGAGTTCTACTTCTTCTGCGTTGTGGGAGCGGCCTTGAGCACGATTGTGATTGCGTATACCGGTCTGCTGGGGCTCACTCCTTTCACGCCCACGATCGGCGCTTCCGGCGGCATCTACGGAATCTTGCTGGCGTACGGAATCATTTACGCTAATCGGGAGATCATGCTGTTCCCCATTCCGTTTACGATTAAAGCAAAGTACTTTGTCATCGGGCTGATTTTCATCACGTTGTATCTCTCTGTAAGTGGGCCCGGCGGGATCGCGTATGTTGCACACTTGGGCGGGCTGCTATTCGGCTTCCTTTTCATCAGGTTCATGCCTCGGCACGGCGTGGTGGGCGGAGCTTCGGAGCGCTACTTCGGGCTGCGCAACGCCTATTACCGCTGGAAACGCCGACGCGCCGCCAGGAAGTTCGAGGTCTACATGCGGAAGCACGACCGCAGCCAGTACTTCGACGAGTACGGCAACTTCCGCGATCCCGACAAGCCGCCTCCGGAGAAAGGCAACGGCGAACACCGCGGGCCGTGGGTGAATTAGCCCTGCTTGGCCATCGAATCTTTTGGCGTTACGTCCTCCAACCGCTCAAACACGAGCGTGACCTTCGAGATCTCGCTCAGCCGCTGCCAGAACTTGTGGATGTCGGGGTCCTCTTGGGCTTGCGCGCGCGTCTCTTCAGAACGCCAATAGCGGATGTTGACGAGCCGGCGGGAATCTTTCACATCGCGGTAGAGCAGGTCGCGGCTGTACTGTTTGCGCCGCAGCACGGCGTAAAACTCGTGCAGGAGCTGGAGACATTCCTCGTCCTTGCCGTCGAAGGCTTCCACCACGGCCAGGGCCATGATCTCGCTGGTTTCGGACACGGCGTTATCTCCTTCTCCGCTCCGGCGGCGGTTTGATCCGGGGCACGCGCCGGCGTTCGTGCCCTGCGGCGCCGCCTTCCTGGTCGTGTGACCCGACCACGTGCAGGCGCATGAAATTGGTGGATCCGGAAGCCATCTGCGTTCCCGCCACCACCCCGATCACATCACCGGCGGCGACCGCATGGCGGCGCAGGAGCTCGCGTTCGGCGGCGCGTACCATGTCGTCACCGGTG
>DATNJC010000068.1:0-23667 GCA_035604115.1 Bryobacteraceae bacterium
ACCATTGGCGCAGGCTCGGTGGCAACAGCAGCTCTTGCTCAGGAAGGTAGGCCCGGTAGCCCTTTGGCATAAAACATTATGTGCCAGTTCCGTTCGCTCTGTTCCCTCGATCTTGCGGGATTCTCGGACAGGCTCCTAGCACGCTGGGAGATTCAAAAGGGCTATGAGCAAGCCGCCGGAGCAACTGACGGTCGAGTACCTTTTGAAATCGCAATCCACCAAAGAGGTTTGGGGAACTGGCGTCCGTCTCACAGGTAACCAGTAACAGAGCCTACGCCCCGGAGTGGCGCCTCGCCGCGGCTGTTACCATCGATGAGTAAGGCAGCATGTCCAACTCCCCCCAAGAATCCCGATATTCCCGCCAGAGCCGTTTCGCGCCGCTTGGCGAAGCGGGGCAGCGCAAGATCCGCGCGGCGCGGGTGGCCGTGGTGGGCGTGGGCGCGCTGGGGTCGGTGGAGGCGGAACTGCTCGCCCGCGCCGGCGTGGGCACGCTGCGGCTGATCGACCGCGACTTCGTCGAGTGGAGCAACTTGCAGCGCCAGTTCCTGTTTGATGAGTCCGATGCCGCCGAAGCGTTACCCAAGGCCGTGGCTGCGGCGCGGCGGCTCGCGAAGGTGAACTCCGAGGTTGCGGTCGAGCCCATGGTGGCCGATCTGACTCCGGCGAATATCGAGGATCTGTTCGAAGACATCGACCTGATCCTGGACGGCACCGATAACTTCGAGACGCGTTTCCTGATCAACGATTACGCGGTGCGCGAAGAGATCCCGTGGATCTACGGCGCGGCGGTCGCCAGCTACGGGCTGAAGCTGGCGATCGTTCCGGGGCGCTCGGCGTGCCTGCGCTGCGTGTATCCGGAGGCGGCGGGCGGGGCTCAGCCGACGTGCGAAACCGAGGGCGTGCTGGCTCCCATAACGGCTACGATCGCGGCGCTGGAGGTGGGTGACGCGCTCAAGATCCTGGCCGTGGGCGCGGATTCGGTGACCACGCGCTTGACGACGGTGGACGTGTGGACCGGCGAGATCCGCCAGATGCAGCCGCCGTCGCGCGATCCCGAATGTCCGTGCTGCGGGCTGAGGCAGTTTCCGTTCTTGAGCGGCGCGCGCAGGGCTCCGATCAGCTTGTGCGGGCGCAACGCGGTCCAGATTCATGAGCGCTCGCGGCCGCTGGACCTGAAAGATCTGGCAGCGCGCCTCGGACGGGTGGCTCCGGTTCGCGCCAACGAGTTCGCCTTGCGGGCGGTGATCGAGGCGTATGAATTGACCGTGTTCCCCGATGGACGCGCCATCATTAAGGGCACCACCGACACCGGCGTTGCGCGGAGCTTGTACGCCCGGTATGTGGGCGTGTAGCTCGAGGGCTAATCGGATTTCCTAAATCTGGCGCGATCGCGCGGGATATGTAGGAATCGCCGGGGCCGTCGAATTTCCTCACAGCAGAAAGTTTCATCCGCACGCATGAGGCATACGATTGCTCTGCTGCTTCTGGCCGCCGTGCCGGAATTCGCAGCACCCGCCAGCGCCCCTGCTCAGGCTGGCCGCTCGCTCCCACTTTTCTTTGTCCCGAACGTCGGGCAGGTGAGCCCGGACATCCGCTATGCAGTCCAAACACCGGAACTGCAAGCGGGTTTCGGCGCGGATTTCGCGGTGTTTCAAGTGCGCTCGACCAGGTTTGAAGTGCGCTTCGGCGGCGCGCGTGCCGCCGGGCAACTCGGCGGAGAAGAGCCTTTAGCGGGCCGCGCAAACTTCCTGATCGGGAATCAGCCCGGTCAGTGGAAGACGGATCTGCCCACCTATGGAAAGATCCGCTACCGCGGGTTGTACCCGGGGATCGACGCCACCTACGGAGGTTCGGGCTCGCGTGTAAAATCCGAGTTTCTGGTGGCGCCGGGCGCCGATCCTGGTGCGATCCGGCTGGAGTATTCCGACAGCGTCGAGCTAACGATTGACGCGTCCGGCGATCTGGTGGCGAGCCATGGCGGCGAACAGTTGCGCGAACATGCGCCGGTCGTCTATCAGATCGCCGCCGACCGTGCCCGCCACCCGGTCGACGGCCGCTACCGCCTGTTGGGCCGGCACGTGGTGGGCTTCGAGATCGGCGCCTACGACACCGCGCGCGAACTGGCGATCGACCCGGTGATCTCCTACAGCACCTACCTCGGCGGCAGCTCGATGGGCGCCGTGACCGCGGTGGCGATCGACGGGTCGGGTAACCTGTATGCCGCGGGCTGGACCGAGGCGCTGGATTTTCCGATTGCGGGCGCGGTCCAGGCGGCCAATCAAGGCGGTGTGGACGCGTTTGTGGTGAAGCTCAACACGCAGGGAAACAGCTTGCTTTATGCGACCTATATCGGCGGGCGCGGCGACGACCGTGCGGCCGGCATCGCTGTGAATTTCTTCGGCCAGGCCTACGTTGTGGGGGCCACGGCATCATTGAACTTCCCAGTAGCTGCCGCGGCGCAGGCGTCGTTGAGCGGAGGCAAGGACGCCTTCGCCCTGAAGTTGAACGCGACCGGCAACGCACTGATCTACAGCACCTACCTGGGTGGAACCAACAGTGATGCGGGCACTGCCGTAGCCGTGGATTTCGCGGGCAGCGCGTACGTGGCCGGTGACACGCTCTCGGCCAATTTTCCAATCTCGGGGGGCGCGGTGCAGAGCACTTTCGGCGGCGCCACCGACGCCTTCATCGTCAAGCTGACCGCGACAGGCGCGATTAGCTACAGCACCTTTCTGGGAGGCGCCGCGGTGGAGCATGCCGGCGGCATCGCGGTAGACGCCGGCGGAAACGTTTACGTCGCGGGCGGCACGTTCTCTACCAACTTTCCGGTAGCAGCAGCGCTACAACCCGCGAGCGGCGGAGGCCAGGACGCCTTCGTCACGAAACTGAACCCCGCGGGATCGAACCTGGTTTACAGCACCTACCTGGGTGGCAGCGGCGGCTCGGCCAGCGCTGCGGAGCAGGCCAACGCGATTGCGGTGGACACAAACGGCAACGTCTACGTGGCGGGCGTGACCAGCTCGAGTAATTTTCCGGTGAGCGCCAGCGCGCTCCAGACCTCGTTCGGCGGCGTACTGGACGCGTTCATCGCCAAGATCAATCCCGCGGGCAGCGCGCTGGTCTATAGCAGCTACCTGGGCGGATCGAGCTTCGACTGGGGCACGTGCGTGGCGGTCGATGCGGGCGGGAACGCTTACGTGACTGGATACACTTCGTCGGGCGACTTTCCCACCAATAATGGCGTGCAGGCGGGATTCAACGGGTTGTACGATGCCTTCGTTTCCGAAATCAACGCAGCGGGTAACGGCTTGACGTTTTCCACCTACTTCGGCGGGAGCGGTTCGGATGTCGCCAACGCCATCGCCGTCGATGCCGCCGGAGACATGTTCCTGGGCGGGCAAACCAGCTCGCTTGACCTGCCACTCCAGGGCGCCTTGCAGGTGGCGAACGTGGGCGGCGTCACGGGCTGGCTGGCGCGGCTGGGCGCATCGGCCGCGCCTCCGCAGATTCCCGCGGTGGTTGCGGTAACGCCGGCCTCGGGTTACGGGAACACGGTGACGTTCACGGCGCAGTACTCGGATCCGGGCGGCGGGTCCAGTCTGGCGACCGTGGCGATTCTGCTCAATTCGACCGCCGCCACGAATTACGCCTGTTATGTCAGCTACAGTCCGGCCACCGGCCAGTTTACGCTTGCCAACGACGTAGCCAGTTCCGGCGGAGCCACCGCCACGCCCGGCGGCGGCACGGTGCAAAACGACCAGTGCACGCTGAACGGTGCGGCCAGTTCGGTAAGTCTCTCCGGAACCTCGCTGTCGATTACCGTCGCGCTGACGTTTTTGCCGGGGTTCGCCGGCAACAAGACCGTGTATTTATACGCGGCCGACGCCAACGCCAACACGGGGTGGGTTGCCAAAGGCGCTTGGAATGTATTGCTCCCGGCACCGCAGCCTTCGGCCAATTCGGTTTCTCCCAACAGCGGCCTGGGCGCGAGCCAGACGTTCACCTTCGTCTTTAGCGATACGCAGAACGTCGCCAATATGACCGGGATCGGCATGTTGTTTTCCTCCTCGCCGTCCACCTTCACCAACGCTTGCTATTTGCTCTACGACGGCACCCAGGGCGTGTTGGGATTGTACTGGGACAACATGCAAGGGCAAAACGACCGTTCGCTCAACTCCCAAACCATTCTGCAGAACAGCCAGTGCGTTGTCGGCGCGTCGACGTTCACTATCGCCGGTCTGACCATGACCATCAGCCTGAACATCACCTTCAAAGGCGCGTTTGACGGACCCACCAACATCTACATGTACGCGTCCGACTATTCCTATGGCATCAATACCGGTTGGGTCCAGCGGGGCACGTTCACGGTCGCGGCGCCGGGTACGCCGGTGGTCAACGGCGTCGTTCCGGCCTCCGGGTCCGGCCCGGCCCAGCGGTTCACCTTCACGGCCTCCGACCCAGGCGGCGCCAGTCTGACCAACAACCTCAGCGTGCTGTTCGCGCCCACCCTCAACAACGTGAGCGCGTGTTACATGGTCTGGGACGGCACGGCGCAGACCATTTCGCTGGGTTACGAAAATCCCGCAAACGGCGCGACACCGGGAACACTGGGATCGAACGCGATCATTTCCAATAACCAATGCAATCTGAACCTGGCGAATTCCACGATTGTTTTCGCCGGCAACACCGTAACCCTCACCTTGGATCTGACCTTTAACGGCTCGTTCGCCGGAGCCAAAAACGTCTACGCCTACGCGGGGGCGCCCGGATACAACTCCGGCTGGATGGTCGCAGGAACATGGACGGTGACTGGAGGATCGCCGACCGCGGACTCGGTCGCCCCCACTTCGGGCGCGGGTTCGACGGTGCGGCTCACGTTCCAGGGGTCCGACTCTGTGACCCAAACCAACGTCACCGGCATGACCATGCTCGTGACCAGCGGCGCACCCACCAATACCGCCAACGCCTGCTACCTGGTCTATGACCGCAACGCCGGGACCATTGGGCTGTACAACGACGCGGGCACGGCTCTCGTGGGCACCAAGGGAATCGGTTACTCAACGACCTTGCAAAACAGTCAATGCGCAGTGGGCTACACCTTGATGTTGGTTACCTCCAGCGACTCGATCCAATTCCTGCTGGAGTTGTTCTTCAAGACGCCGGCCTTCGACGGCGCCAAGAGCGTCTACTTTCAGACCAACGAAGCCACCGGCAATTCCGGGATGGTCGCGCGCGGGGCCTGGACGGTGCAATGAGTTAGTGCACGGGGCGGGGCACGTGCAGCGACATAAGCACCAGCGTCCCATTGATCTGGCTAAACCAGTGCGGCGTGCCTTCGGGAACGATGATGAAGTCGCCCTTGGCGATGTTGCGGGAGTCGCCGCCGGTGATGCCGGTTCCGCTCAGATTGTCCGCATTGGTGCGGGTTTCTTCGGTGAGCTTGCCGCCGGTGATCATGGTGGCGGAACCGTCGATCACGTAGAACATCTCGGCTTCTTTTTCGTGCACCGCGGCGGGGCCGACTGACCCGCGGTATTCCAAGTTAGCGTTATAGGGCGCCAGGGAAAGAATGCGCTGGGTCACAATCGCTTGGCCCTCCTTGCGCTGGCTCTTGGATTTGGCCATGAGATCCTGGATCTCGGCGCTGGTGGTGAACATCTTTACCGTCGGGGTGCCCCCCTTTTGCTGGGCCGTAGCCACGACGGCGGTGATCGCGAGAGTGACAGCGAGCAGGTTGGTGCGCATAGCAGAGAGCCTCCTGTAAGAACGGTGCACAGAAAATGCTATCACAACGGGGCCGCCGGGGCCTGCTCCGAACAGCTCCGGACCCAGCGCCAGACCCACGCCAGACGGCCGCTGGCCCCAAGAGTGGACGCCATCCAGCCGACCAAAACCTCTGCACGCCAGACACCCCGGATGCGTCTAAAACTAGTGCAGGGATGAGACTGTCGGGGCCTCGGTGTCGAATCAGGTCTCCCGGTTTCCCCGCAGTTTCAAAGAGTTAGAGTCATGGCCGCCAGCGACCGCACCCAACCAGACCGCGCCCCCTTAAGCCGTAACGATTTGGGAGCCGGGCTGCACGATCCGGCTCACGAAGCCACGCGCGCCCGGGCGCTCGCCGAGCGCTACTATCACGACTTCGTCGATCTGCGCGAGGTTCGCATCGACCATGACCTGTTCCACTCCATCCCCGTGGACCTGATGTTCCGCTACAACTTCGTCCCCATCCACGGGGAGAACGGGTCGCTCGAAATCGCGCTGGCCGATCCACGCAATCTGACCATGATCGACGAGCTGGCGGTGCTGCTGGGCAAAAAGCTGCGCGTCAAAGTCGCCACGCTGTCGCAGATTTCGGACCTGCTCAAGAAGACCGAGCAGTCCCAGCGCGTACTCGAAGAGGTCACCGAAGGCTTCACGCTGGACGTGGTCGGGGACGAAGAAAATCCCGAAGAGACGTTATCGATCGATCGGCTCGCCGCGGGCGACTCAGACATCGCTCCCGTGATCAAGCTGGTCGACACCACCATCTTCAATGCGCTCGAGCGGCGCGCGAGCGACATTCACATCGAAACTCGCGACCAGGAAGTGGCCATCAAGTACCGCATCGACGGCGTGCTGCATTATGCCATGCCGCCGATCGCCAAGGACTGGCACTCGACCATCATTTCGCGCATCAAGGTCATGAGCGAGCTGGACATCGCCGAGCGCCGCATCCCCCAGGACGGCCGCTTCCGCGTGCGCTACAAGAGCCGCCTGATCGACTTCCGCGTCTCCATCATGCCGACCATTTACGGCGAAGACGCGGTCTTGCGCGTGTTGGACAAAGAGTCCATGAGCGAGAAGTTCTCCAAGCTCTCGCTGGATGTGGTGGGTTTCTCAGAGATCGAGCTCTCCAAGTTCCGCCGCTATATCAAGGAGCCCTACGGCATGGTGCTGGTGACCGGCCCCACCGGGTCGGGCAAGACCACCACGCTGTACGCGGCGCTGAGCGAAATCAAGAACGACGAAGACAAGATCATCACCATCGAGGACCCGGTCGAGTATCAAATCAAGGGCATCACCCAGATTCCGGTCAACGAGAAAAAGGGCCTAACGTTTGCGCGCGGCTTGCGGTCGATTCTGCGCCACGATCCGGACAAGATCATGGTGGGCGAAATCCGCGACCAGGAGACCGCGCAGATCGCCATCAACGCCGCGCTCACCGGCCACCTGGTGTTCACCACGGTTCACGCCAACAACGTTCTGGACGTGCTGGGACGCTTCCTGAACATGGGTGTCGAGCCCTATAACTTCGTGTCGGCGTTGAACTGCATCCTGGCGCAGAGGTTGGTGCGCATCATCTGTCCGCATTGCAAGAAGCTGGTGCAATATCCGGACGAGTATCTGGTCGAGAGCGGCCTGGACCCAGCGGCGTGGCGCGATGTTCCGCTGTATGAGGGCACCGGCTGTTTCGAATGCGGAGGCACCGGGTTCCGGGGACGCAGCGCGATTCAGGAACTGCTGGACCTGAGCGAGCGGATTCGTGAAATGATTCTGGACAAGCGCCCGGCTTCGGAAATCCGGCGAGTGGCGCGCGAGGACGGCATGACGTTCTTGCGCGATTCGGCGATCGAGAAAGCCCGGGTGGGCATCACGACGCTCAAGGAGATCAACAAGGTCACCTTCATCGAAGGCTGACGAGTATCCGCACGGCCATGTCGCTATTCGGCAACATCGCGCGCCTGATTCAGGATCCGCCGCCGGAGTTCGTCTTTGAACTGTCCGAGGCGGGCATCGCGTACGCGCGCGGCGGCGAGACCGATTTCGCGCCGCTGGAGCCGGGGGTGCTGAAGCCGTCGCCGGTGGACGATAACCTGCCCCAGCTCGAGCGCGCGGCGGCTGTGTTGGAGCGAATCGTCACGGGACAAGGCGGGGCACAGGGACCCGGCACGGCGGCGAAAGGCAAAGCCAAGCCGCGGCGCGCGGCCGTGATTCTGCCGGATCATGCGGCGCGCGTGAGCGTGCTGGATTTCGATTCGTTCCCTTCCAGCGCGGCCGAGCAACTGGCGCTGGTGCGCTTCCGCGTGAAGAAGACCGTGCCCTTCGACATCGAGTCGGCATCGGTGAGCTATTTTGCGCAACCGGTGGAAGGCTCGGGCAAACGGCAGGAAGTGGTAGCGGTCACGGTGGCCCTGGAAGTTCTAGCCCGCTACGAAGCGCTATTCCGCAATGCGGGCGTTCATCCCGGCGAGATCACGACCTCAGCCCTCGCGGCGCTGAATCTATATCATCAAGCCGCGCGCGGCGAAGCGCCGGGAGTCTTGGCCAAGCTCGCGGGGCACGTGCTGACAGTGATGGTGATCGCCGGAGGCCGGCTGCGTTTGTTCCGTTGCCTGGCGCTCGAAGAAGCCAGCGAAGACGAGATTCGCAGTGTGCTGCATCCCACGCTGGCCTACGCCGAAGACGAACTGGGCGCGCGTGTGGAACGGCTGACGGTGTGCGGTTTTTCGCAAACGCCGCTCGACGACGTCCCGGCGGAACCGCTGCGCAGCCGGCGGGGGAATGCGGGAGCGTTCAACGCCGGGTTGCTGGGATACTTGGAGGACCGCCCGAACTGATGAAGATTCCGGTCAATCTCGCCAGCGATCCCTTCCGCCACGATCGTCCAATTTTGGTCGCCTCGGGCGTCTGCGCGGTAATCTTGGCCGCGCTGGCCTGCGTGCTGGCATTTCTCGTGTTGGGCGAACGCGGGCGCGCCCGGGAAACGCGGCTGGCGGTCGACCGGCTGGACACGGAGCTGCGGACCATCTCCGCGGAGCAATCGCGCTTGGAGGGCACGCTGCGCCAGCCGGCCAACGCCGAGGTGCTGGAGCGCAGCCTCCTGCTGAATACGCTGATCGATCGCAAGTCCATCTCCTGGACGCGCCTTTTCGCCGATTTGGAGGCCATCAAGCCGTATAACGCGAAGGTGATCCAGGTGCGCTTGCCGCAGATCAATTCGCGCAACGAAGTGACCCTGGACATGATTATCGGCGCGCAGGAGCCGGGCGCGGCCATCGAGTTCTTCAAGCGCCTGGAAGCCTCGCCGCTGTTTGGTCCCGCGACGCTGCACGCCTCGCAGTCGCCGACCCAGAACGAACCCTTGTACCGCTACCGCGTGAGTGTCGACTATGCTCAAAAACTCTAGCGGGACCTCCAGTACCGGGGCGGCCAAATCCGCACAGATGATCCGCATCGTGCTGGGCGTGCTGCTGGCCATCAACCTCATTGGCGCGGGCCTGGTCTTGTTTCCTCCGGGGGGATCGGCCGAGTACCTGGAGCGCCAACTGGGCACGCTGCAATCGCAGGTGGCGCAGAAGCGCGCGCTGGTGGAGCAGACCCGCAAGCACGCCTCCTCGGTCGAAAAGGGTCGTGCGGATGGAGACCAGTTCCTGAGCCAGTATTTTCTGGCGCGCCGCGGCGCTTACACCGCGCTGTTAACGGACCTGGACGCGGCGGCGCGGGCCTCCGGAATCAAGCCTCGCGAGACCGCCTACGCCACCGATCCGATCGAAGGATCGGACACGCTGAGCATGATGGTGATCACCGCGGATTTCGAGGGCACCTATCCCGACCTGATGAATTTCGTGCACGCCATCGATGCGTCCCCGCGCCTGCTGATCATCGACTCGCTGACGGCCGCGCCGGAGCAGGGTTCGAACCTGCTGGCGGTGAGTTTGAAGATCGATGCGTTTGTGCGGGAAGAGGCGCCGGGGCCGGTCACCGGCGGAGTCCAAACGGTGGCCAGCGCGGCGCCGCAAGCGCCTGCGGCACTGGCGCAAGCACCTGCGGTAGTGACAGGCGCTGCGGCACTCGCCGGAGCTGCGCCACTGGCCGGGGCCGCGGCGCCGGGAGCGGGGCGATGAACCTCCAAAACCTGCTCCCCGCCAAGCTCGGCGCCGAGCCGAAGAAGCTGGCGGCCCTGGTGGGGCTGGTGGTGGTTTTGGGCGGGGTCTACTGGTTCAATCGGACGACTTCGGCGGGCCCGGAAACGACTTCGACCGCCGTTCCAGCCGCGCCCGCGGCGATCCGTGCGCCGGCCCTGGTCCCGCCGGCGTCTAGGTCGACCAGCGGGTCCACGGCCCGAGCGGGCTCTGGAACGGGCGCGCGCGGGAGCAACATCGCCGACTTCAAGCCGACGCTCAAACTCGCCGAAGACGCCGATGTGAGCCGCATCGATCCCGCCTTGCACCTGGATCTATTGGCCCGGGTGCGCGGCGTGGGAGCCGAGGGGGGCACCCGCAGTCTGTTCGAGTTTTCGCAGCCTCCTCCGCCTCCGCCACCGAAAGTGAAGCCGATCGTACCGACGACTCCAACCGCGACCCCCACTGCGCCCGAGGCGCCCAAAGGACCGCCGGAGCCGCCTAAACCTCCGCCGCCTCCGCCGATTGCGCTCAAGTTCTACGGTTACGCGGGCACCACGCGGGCCGGTACGCGCCGGGCGTTTTTCCTGGACGGGGACGACATCTTAGTGGCCGGGGAAAACGAGACCCTCAAGAACCGCTACAAGATTGTTCGCATTGGAGTAAACTCGGCTGTAGTGGAAGATCTCAGCAACCAGAACCAGCAAACCCTGCCGCTGGTCGAAGAGTTGTGATGCGGAGTGACGTGAGTTAACGTGGAGAATCGCAAGCGCATGCTGCCGCCGGTCCGCAACCTGAAGCCGGGTGAGCGCGGATTTGCGCTGTTGCTGGTCTTTCTGCTGGCGGCCGGGATCGCGCTGATGCTGTACTCGCAAGTTCCGCGCGTGGCGTTTGAAAGCGAGCGGGACAAAGAGCAACTCCTGATCGATCGCGGAGAGCAGTACAAGCGCGCCATTCAGGAGTTCTTCGTCGCCTACAAGCGCTATCCGTCGACCATCGAAGAGCTGGAGCACACCAACGACAAGCGCTACCTGCGCAAGCGCTACGTGGATCCGTACACAGGCAAAGACGAATGGCGCCTGATTCACACCAACGGCATGATGCTGACCGATTCGCTGATCACCAAGCCGCCGGGGAACCCCAACGACCCCAACAATCCGAACAAGGACCAATTGGCGTCGAATCTTGGTGCGGGCGGAGGTGCGGCCGGAGGCGCAGGCGGCGCTGCGGGCGGTTTTTCTCCAATTACGACGCTTACGGGGCCGGGCGGTGTCCCGGGAGCTCCCGGTGCGGGGGTTCCTGGTCAACCTAATGCTCCGGGTGCTCCCGGTAGCGTGAACCCCGCGGTGTTGCGGCGTCCCAGTGACCGGGGGGTCACACCGGGGCAATTTCCCACAGGCCCATCGAGCACCGTTCCCGACCCCAATAACCCTTACGCGGCGGCCGGGAACCCTCAGGATCCGAACAATCCGGGACAACCTCTGCCGGGACAGCCTGTGCAGGGACAACCTTTCCCGGGCCAAACTGCCACCGGGCAACCATTCCCCGGGCAACCAATTCCGGGGCAGCCTGCAGGCTTTCAGCCTGGGCAATTCGGGGGCCAGCCCGGTTTCCAGCCGCAACCACAACCCGATCCCTTCAATAACTTCAACCAGAATCCGACGACCGACTTCCCGCCCATCAGTCTGCAAGCCATGCAGCAGCAGGGAAACGGCGGACAAAACAACGGGCAGTTCCAGCCGGGTCAGCAGTTCCCGGGTCAGCCGGTACCGGGACAGGTTCCGGGTCAGCCGGCCGGAAACCAGGTGCGGATCGGACAAAACGGTCAATTCATCCCTGTCCCCGTCAATCAGCCGTTCGGTGGGCAGCAGCCGGGCGCTCCCGGCTTCCCTGCGGGCCAGACGGCGCCGGGCGCACAACCGGCTCCAGGGGGACAACCTTTTCCGGGCGCCCAGCCATTTCCAGGGGCACAGCAGGTTGGCCAGCCGCTTCCGGGATCGCAACCGTTTCCGGGTCAGGCTCAGCCGACGGACCCTAATCAGGGACAGGGCCCGCCCCTCAACGCCGCGACCAATTTGATCCAACAGCTCCTCACGACCCCGCGCCAGCCTCCCGCGGGCGTGTCGGCCGGATTGGGCAATCCCTCGGGTGGTCTGGGCATCGCCGGTGTCGCCAGCAAGTATGAAGGCCCCAGTGTGAAGTTGTATCGGGAACGTCAAAAATTCAAAGAATGGGAGTTTGTATTCGACCCGAATGCGAACGCTCCTAAGGTGCCGGCGCAGGGCAACCCGGGGGGCGCTGGCACGACTGGAAACACGCCGATAGGAAGCCCCTCGGGATCGACGCCTCCCATCGGTGGAGCGCCGCCCATTGGAGGTGCGCCTCCGATTGGTGGAGCGCCTCCGATCGGTCCGTGACGTGATCTTTGCAGGCTGATGACGGGCGGCGCTGCGATCGCCGCTCGCTGGGGTTTCCGATGCTCACACCGCGCTTGGTATCCTGAATTCGAAGGAGTTCAACTCACATGGGCTGCGGCAGTGGAATGGTGGGACCCCGCATCGAAGAAGCCAGCAAGCGCAAAGTCTTCTGCGTCAAGTTTCAAAAGGAAATGCCGGGCCTGGATGAAGTCCCCTTCGACACGCATCCGCTGGGCCAGCGCATCTACGAGAACGTTTCCAAGGAAGCCTGGAAGATGTGGCTCGAACACATGAAGATGCTCATGAACGAGTACCGACTGAACCTGGGAACGCAGGAAGCCCAGAAATTTCTGCTGGAGCAGATGGAGCAGTACTTCTTCGGCGAAGGCGCAGCGTTGCCGGCCGGCTACGTTCCGCCGCGCTCCAAGAACTAGGTCCGCTCCACCCGACTGGCTCTACTCCGATCCGAACGCGAGCAGCATTGCCCGGCAGTCCAGCCGCACGTTTCAGCCGCCGGCCCGCGCCTCCGCCAGACGAGCCGTCAGCAAACCGCGCGCCTGTACGATCTCGTCATCATTGACGATGTGCGGACGGCTACGACATTAATTCGCACCTCCAGGGGGAAATCTAGCCCAGATTTTTTGGAGCGCTAGCTTCGCTAAATGCCGCAGCCCGGCTGCTCGGCGGGCCTACTCAGGCCGGATCCGATAGACCGTTGCTTCACCCTGGCTGAAGATCCGGATCAAATCGGGATTGGATCGGATCGAATCTTCCATCGCGATGCGATCCTGCTCCGGGATCGTCTGCCGGACGTAGCTGCGGGCGAAATAGACATGGCTGATGCCGTGTTGCCGCGCGTAGGGCACCAAATCGCGAATCAACTCGACCGCACCAGCATGGTCTTCGGTGTACCACAGTACCGGCGGAATGGGCAGGCTCAAGGCGTGATATCCCGTGAACAGGAACAGCGAGGGATCTTCGCCCGCCAAAACCACCGAGCCCGCGGGCAGATTGGCGCGCATCCAAGAATACGCC
Organism: Bryobacteraceae bacterium; assembly: GCA_035604115.1. GTDB lineage: Bacteria > Acidobacteriota > Terriglobia > Bryobacterales > Bryobacteraceae > Palsa-187. The sequence goes on from DATNJC010000068.1 coordinate 13,334, forward strand.
GCGCGATCCCCGGACAGAGCTTCGCGGTGTTGCCGGCTGGCCTCCGGGAGGGCCACTGCGTCCAAAGACACTTGCAGCGCCAGACCGCCGCCTAAAATGAGAACTCCCGGGACCGCCAGGATCGCAGCTGCGATTCGCCGAACGGCGTCCTGGTGAGCTGCGGCGATCCTCAGCTGTCCACCCAGCCGCTCCACTTCCCCCAGCAATCCGGCCAGCGCCAGCGGGAACACCGGCAGCACAAAACGCTCGTTGGGCGGAAAGTGCCAGATCAATAGAAGGAATGCGCTGCCTGCGGCGAATAAGGCGTACTGAACCCCTTGGCCCCGCCGGACCATCCGCACCACGCCCGCCACCATGGCCACCGCGAGCACCTGCGAGACGATCTTCTCGAACAACGTGTCCGTCACTTTGGGGAGAATCAGCGACCCCAGGCCCCACAACAATTCATCCATGTTCTTCCACACAACCAGGTGAAAGTTGCTCAGCGATACGTTCTGGAGTTGGTAGGCCGTGTAACTGGTGTAATAGAGCAGCGCTGGATCGGAAGTCTTGAGCTGATGCAGGTGGGCCCAAATCATCCAGCCGACCGCAAACGGCAGCATGGCGGCAGCGAACAACCAGGCTTGACGGCGTCCATGGCGCCCGGCTTGACGGCGCGCATGGCGCAGCACCAGATACACCGGCGCACTGGCCAACATCACGATGCCCGCCGAGCGCGCCAAATACGCAAGACCCGCCAGCGCGCCCGCAGCCAACGCCACCGAAGGCCCGGCGTTGTCGTCCGCGGCTCGCTCGACCAGTAGCATGGAACCCAGAGCGAGGGCTAAAAAGAAGAGCTCCGAGTGCAAATGGCTGGCGATCCAAATCACGTAGGGATTGATGGCCAGCAGGGCCAACAGGATCGGGACGCGGCCGCCCGTGATCCCCAAGCGGGGATAGTAGACGGACAGCAATAGCAAACAGGCGGGCAAGGCAAGCCACGACAACCACGCCGCGATCGGCAAGTTCTCCGGAAAGTGCGGATTGATCCGCCAAGCCAGCGACAGCAACAGCGGGTACAGAGGCGGATATTTGGTCTGCGCGGGATCGCCAGGCAGGCTTTCGATGCGGTACCCCTCGCCGCTGGCCAGCGACTTGGCCGACACAAAATATACCGCGTCGTCGTGGGCGTCGCCGAAATGCGGGATGTCGCTATTCCGCCACAGGAACGCCGCCGAGGGAAGCAGCAGCAATACCAGGATGAGGCTACTGGGAAGCCTGAAAGTGGCCCACATTGGGGAGTCCGGGTCTACTGGTCCATCGGTCACGAGCGACGCAAGCTTTAGACAGCTATGGGGATTCTCTTCTCTGCAGCGCCTTGTATGATGAGGGCAGCGAGGTGAGATCATACGATGGTTCAGCTGGATCGCCGCGGCGGCGCTTTGCTTCGCGCAAGACCCGAATCTTTCGGGGTACGACACGCAGACTGTCAAACTGTGGAACGACATCCGGCGCGAACTGCTGAGCCCTTCATGGTGACGATGGATGTGAACTCCGCCCGCGTTCCGGTACGCCCACCGTTTCGCGGCTCCTCCGTCGGGTCCCGGTTCACGAGTCCACTGTTGGTGTTGTCGGGATCGCGAGTCTTACTGATGTTGTTGCCGCGGGCGCGGCGCTTTTCCCGCCGCGCCTAATCCCAGCCCGACCCCGCGCTGGCCGGCATCACGCGCATGAACGCTTCCACCGGGTGAATCTGCCCGCCGTAGACTTTGAACGCCTCCCCGCACCAACTGGAACGCTGCATGGCCAGCGGCGATCCGGATTTCGAGACCAAGGCTGACGACGTGATCGGATTTTTTTGGCTCCGCCGCAGCGCGCGACCGTGTTTTGCGTGGATGAGAAGACCGCGATTCAGGCTTTGGATCGTCTCGATCCGGTGCTTCCGTTGTCGCCCGGACGGCTGGACAGGGCAAAACCGCGGAGCGGCACACCAGCGCGGAATTCGTCGACTTCCTGGAACAAGTGGTCTCCGGCTGTAAACCGGATCAGGAGATTCACATCATGCTAGATAATCTCTCCGCACCCAAGACCAGCCAAGTCGAGGAGTTTTTGAAGCGGAACCTCCATGTGAAGCTTCATTTCACCCCCACCTATTCTTCCTGGCTCAATCAAGTCGAGATCTGGTTTGCACGGCTGGAGGGCGAAGTCATCGCTCGCGGTATCTTCACTTCGGTCCAGCATCTCTCACACAACTCATGCGCTACATCCGCGCCTGTTCAAAAACCGCCCGTCCATTCAGATGGAAATACTCCGACGTTCGACGGAGACTCCTCCCATGCTAACGAACTCGCTGCGACGGGCCACTAGTCCCTCAACGCGATGGCACGCTGCGATCGCCGTAGAAGACGCTTCCATGGCGCGAGCCTGACGGCTGTAGACCCGTAGCAAGGGCTGTTGCCGGGAAGGGAGCATTTGCCGGCAGAACGAAGAGAACGCTTTCTGGCTAACCACCGGGCTTGCGGACGCGAAGCGGGCTTCAGCCTCTTACTGTTACAGGGCTTCGGGCGCTTAAAGCGCCCGAAGCAGCCTCTTAAAAGCCCGCTCTACGAAACTACGCTAGAACTGCACCACGTTAGCGACGAGCACCAGGCAATCGCCGCTGGCCCCGCCGATCGCAACACTTAGTGTCGGTGTGGCCGCAGGAGTGAATGCGTGACCGGTGTCATCCCACAATTGGGGTATAGGGTAACCCGAACTGCCGTTCCAATCGCTGTCGTTATAAGGCGACCCGGGCCCGGCCACCGCCACACCATTTATGGTTGTGGTTTCGCCGCTGGTGCCCGCATTCGCAGCTCGACCAGCTCCGGTCTGTCCGTCCGCGCCGATGTTATCAAACAGAACCCCCGCTGTAGTGGGCGCCGTCAGGGTCAACGTATAGGAGAACGGAGGAATGAACATCGTCCCCGCCAGTGAGTCGAACAGATTGACCGTCCCCGTACCGGTTCCGACGATGACAATCGAGGCGCCCTCCCACAGCGGCAACACGGGAGGCGCCACCCAGGGATCGTCTCCGGTCGTACTTCCGGCGGCGTTGTTTAGAATCGTGACCTGGTACGAGCCATTCCCGTTGGCGATATTTAGAGGAATCGCGGCCCGATACACATGGATCATGCTGCCAGTCCAGCAGGGCTGCGGACCAGATCCAATTTGTGTACCCAGCAAAGTAATAGCCGCCGAACCGGTTCCCGAGATGAAACATGACGCGCCGGCGCAGGACGTAGGTTGACGCTGTACTGAGATGTATTGGCCCAAGGAGTTCGGGTCGATCACGGCCCAGTAAATGAACGCCGCTTTCACAGCGCCGGTGACGCCGCTGACGCTGACGTTCGCGGTTCCGCGGTTCCGTAGGGCCGCTCCACCGGTCCCATAGTTGGCGCCGGTCCAACTGAACGAAGCCAACGCCGGGGCAAGCGCCGACCGAGCCAGCACGGAGCGCGCGTTAAAACTAGGTGACGCGCTGGTTCCGTACGCCCCATGGCTGCCGGCTCCGGGCGCCCCGGGGCCAAGTTGGGCGAAGGCAACCGCACCGCCCCCAGTGGCGCATGCCAAAATCAACGCTGAAATTCGTAGTGAAGAACATCTCATGCTCGTAACCCTCCGGTTATCTTGAGTCAAAATCTGACGATTAACTTACGGGCAAGAGCCGGCCGCGGCTCTCGAAAAAGACAACGCACGTTACTCGGAACGGCAAAACAGACGTTTTCGATGCCGGCCTGCTCTAGTGGAATTGTGCGAAATGTCACGGTACGTGTAATCCGGATCTCCATCTTGCCTTTCCAAGCGTTTGTATAGTTTACTACCAGGCGGCTTCAGGGTCAACAGCCAAAAACCGGTGTGTCGTTAGTATGTGATCTGTCCGGTTTTATTAGCACGATGCGGTACCCATCGCCGCTCGCCAGCGACTTGGCCGTTACGAAATACACCGCGTCGTCGTGGGCGTCGCCGAAATGCGGGATGTCGCTATTCCGCCACAGGAACGCCGCCGACGGAAGCAGCAGCAATGCCACAACGATGATGACACTGGGAAGCCGAGTGGCCCACATTGGCGAGTCCGGGGTCTACTGGGTCCATCGGCGCAGAGCGACGTAAGCTTTAGATAGCTTTGGGGATTCCTCCTGATCTGAGTCCCCGGACTCACGAGTCTGTGGGAAAACTACCCGGCGGTCCCGAGAGGACGCGGCGAGTTCCGGCCCGGCACCTAATCCCAGCCCGACCCCGCGCTCTCCGGCATCACGCGCATGAACGCTTCCACCGCGTGAATTTGCCCGTCATAGACCTTGAACGCCTCCCACACGATCAGCGCGTTGCCGGGACCATAGGACCCGGTATTTCCGAAATTCATGCGAAGCAGCACGATGCCCAACTCCTCATCCACCGCTGTGACGCGTGTAGTGATCGCCGGGTGCTTCATGATGTTCTGGGTTTTGATGTTCTCGCACCCCGCTCGCCCACAGCCCGCCCCCGCTGTGACCCGGCCATTCTCGATGCGATAGGCATCGGCTGCGAAGGGCGCGGCCACGGTCACGAAGCTCCCTATCTTCAGCCCCGCCGGATAAAACTCAGCCAACCGGATGGCCTCATCGCGAGATGCAAGCTGGCGGCGTTCGGGCGCGGTCTGCATCGTGGGCCTGGCGGTTTGGAGCGCATTGATCTCGAAGATCGCGCCTTCTTTCTGCGTCCGCGTGACCTGCGTCTCGACCTCGGTGATTTTCCCTCCCGCCGTCTTGAGCCGCAGCATCAACATCACGGGCGAGCCATTCTCCTCCACCACCACTTGCGACGCGGCCACGCCTTGCCGCACATCGAGAATATCCTGCCGGTACGGCCGCTTTCCCGAGGCCGTCTTCCACGAGCCGTCTCCCAGCCGCATCTCGACGGTGTCCTCTGTGAACTTGACGCGTTCCGCGAGCGGCAACTTGCGCGGATCATGCGCCACCAAGGCGTCGAGATACCGCGTGATCATGCCCCGCAGGCAACCGCGGTCACAATCCTCGGCGCGAGCAACGTTCATCGAAGCGCCGAACACCGCCAGTATCGTGGTAGCAAGCCGTCCACCCGGTGATAAAAATGTTCGCCTCATAAATCCTTTGTGCTCCTTGACACAGCGTGGGGTCAGGCTTTTGAGCCTGCCGCCGCCTTTTCAGCCGGCGTTCCGAGCGAGCTGCCGTTCAGTCAGAGCCGAAATCTCGTGACGCCGCCCCCTATTGCAGATCCTTCTTCACCAGCCTGATCTCGAACAACTTCGGCCAGCGCTTCCCGGTAACGAAGAGCCGGTCGTGCTCGGCGTCGTAGGCGATGCCGTTGAACACATCCGTAGCCAGCGGACCCTCCTTGATCCGATCCTGGACATTCAGCAGGCCGGTGAGATCGATCCACCCCACCACATGCCCGGTCTTAGGATCGATGCGCGCGATCTTAGAACTCTTCCAGATATTGGCGAACAGCTCGCCCTTCACCCACTCGAGCTCATTCAGCTGATCCACCGGGACGCCATTGTCCGTCACCGTAATGCGGCCCTTCTCTGCGAGCGTCTCCGGGTCCCAGACGCGAATCTGGGAGGTCCCATCGTCCATATAGAGGACCTTTCCGTCAGTGGTCAGCGACCAGCCCTCGCCCGGATAGTGGAACTCGCTCCTCTGCGCGAACGTGTTGAAGTCGTACACATACCCGACTTCCGTCTTATAGGTAAGCTGAACCAGCTTATCCTTCCACTTGACGATGCCTTCCCCGAAGATCTCGGCGGGCAGTGTGTACTGCTGCAGCACCTCACCCGTTTCGAGCTTCACTTTGCGAATGTAGGATTGCCCTTCGAGTCCGGTGCTCTCATAGAGTAGTCCGTCCAGGTAGAACAACCCTTCGGTGAAGGCCCCCCGATCGTGGGGGTAGGTATGAACTACTTCGTAGCCGTATTCAGGGACGCTGGCTTCCGAAGCGGGACCGCAAGCGCAAGCCGTCAGCGCCGCTATCACCATTAGTGTGCGCATCGAAGAACAGGATAGCGCGGAGTAAGATAATGGAGAGCCGTCCAAAAGGAGTCATCCGTCCATGTCGTCACTCGCCGCGTGCGCCTTTCTGGTCTGCGCCCCCGTTCTCCTGAACGCTCAAGTCACTTTCGACCGCCTCCTCAACGCGGCCAAGGAGCCGCAGAACTGGCTCACCTACTCCGGCAGCAACATGAGCCAGCGCCACACCGCGCTCACCCAGATCACGCCGGCCAACGCCAAGAATCTCGAGATGCAATGGATCTTCCAGGCCCGCTCGCTCGAAAAATTCGAAGCTACGCCGCTGGTGGTGGATGGCATCATGTACACCGTGCAGGCGCCCAACGACATAGTCGCGCTCGATGCGGCTACAGGGCGCGTGTTCTGGATTTATTCCTACACGCCCTCGCGCGAGGCGCGCCCCTGTTGCGGACGCGTGAACCGCGGCCTCGCGATCCTGGGCGACACGCTGTTCATGGGCACGATCGACGCAAAGCTGCTTGCGATTGATGCAAAGTCCGGCAAGTTGGTGTGGCAAACCGAAGTGGGCAAGCCTGAAGCCGGTTACGCCGTCACGCACGCTCCGCTGATCGTGAAGGACAAAGTGATCGTCGGCGTGGCCGGGGGCGAGTACGGGATCCGAGGCTTCATCGCCGCCTTCGACGTAAAGACCGGCAAGGAAGCCTGGCGCTTCAACACCATTCCGGGCCCGGGCGAGCCGGGTCACGAAACCTGGGGTGGAGATTCGTGGAAGACAGGCGGCGGCTCCGTCTGGGTCACCGGGTCCTACGATCCCGATCTCAACTTGACCTACTGGGGCATCGGCAATCCGGGCCCGGATTGGAATGGCGACGCCCGCCCCGGCGACAATCTCTATAGCGACTGCGTGGTGGCGCTCGACCCCGACACCGGCAAGCTCAAATGGTATTACCAGTTTTCGCCGCATGACGAATTCGATTTCGATTCCGTGCAAGTTCCCGTACTGGCCGACATGGACTGGCAAGGCAAGCCGCGCAAGGTGATGATGTGGGCCAACCGCAACGGTCTGATGTACGTGATCGACCGCACCTCCGGCCAGTTCCTGTTGGGTAAGCCCTTCGTCAAGGTGAACTGGATGGACGGCTTCGACGAGAAGGGCCGCCCCAAGCGCGTTCCCGGCAAAGTCCCGACTCCCGAAGGCACGTTGATTTCGCCGGGCAACCAGGGAGGCACCAACTGGTATTCGCCCTCGTTCAGTCCGCGCACTGGACTGTTCTACATTCCGAGCTGGGTGAACTACACCTCGGTCTACGTGAAGGAGCCCGTCAACTACACCGAAGGACAGGTGTTCGCCGGAGCGTTTCCGCGCTCACCCGTGCCCATGATCAAATCGCCGCAGGTACATTTGCAGCGGGAAGAGGACGGCTACGGCGCCATACGCGCCATGGACCCCAAGACCGGCGACATGAAGTGGGAATTCAAAATGGCCGACGTCACCGACAGCGGCATCCTCACCACGTCTACGGATCTGCTGTTTGCGGGCGGCCGCGAAGGCTACTTCTTCGCGCTCGACGCCAAGACCGGAGCCATGCTGTGGCGCGCATCGCTAGGCGGCCAGATCTCGGCCGGCCCGATGTCGTACTCCGTCGGCGGACGCCAATACGTAGCCATCGCCGCGGGCCAGACGCTGGTTACGTTCGCGTTGCGGAAGTAGCCCGTCGTCCACCAAACCCGAGGCCAGCCAGCGCCAGCAGCCAGCCCGCAAGGCTCAGTCCGGCTCCCAGTCCGAAACTCGCAGGACGAAACCGAAATTCGAGAACATGCTCGCCGGCGGGGACGAAGACGCCGCAGAGGGCATAATCGGCTGGAACTACATCGACGTCTCGGCCGTCCACCGTCGCTCGCCACCCGGGAGCATAGGGAACCGAGATCCGCAGCAGCCTCTCGGTGACCGCAGTGTAGTGAACGCGATACCCGGCTTCTTGATAACCGGTGATTCGCAATTCGATCGGACCCCGGTCGAGCGATCGCTTCGGGGCCTCGAGCACAGCGGAGTCGTCTTGATTCAGCTTCGCTAAAGCTGCGCGAGCCTCGCCGGGTTCGCGTACGAACGTCACCTCGTGCGGAGCCGTCACCCGTTCCAGCGCCGCGGGGTTTCCCGCCAGCATGCCGCGTCCGACGTCGATCAAGTCGGTGATCGAGAGCCCGTTCAGCAGACTGGGATTGGAGACGATCGCACGCATGTACTCGGCGTGGCGGTTGAGTTCGAGCAACCCCGCGCCCCAAGTGCTTTCCGTTCGGCCGGTCAGCGCGCCGTCGAGCGGCCCGAAGCTGGCGATCGGCTCGGGGGCCCAGATGCGGTAGAAGCCCTGCTTGACATCCTTCAAGTGGGCTTCGAAGCTCTCCTGACGGCGCCCGTATAGTTCCGAGTAGCTGGCGTGCGCGAAGGTCAGCGGATTCTTGTACTGATTCCAGAACCACAGGTCCGCGATGCTCAGGACCAGCAGTACGTACGGCAGACGCTTGCGTGAGGCGTGTTCGCCGATCCAGACCGCGCCCGAAGCGGCAGCCAGCGCGATGCCCAGCGCGACCACAAACCAGATTGTGGCGGGCGCTCCGGCCTCGCGGAAGGCGGGGAGCTTGGCGAGCACCCGAGCGAGTCCAGCGACGGGGCCGAAGCCGTACCACAGCGCCGGAACAATCAGCGCCCCCAGCGCGACGAGCTTCTTCCTGCGGATCATGCCAGCCACGGCGAGCGGCACGGCCAGCAGCCCGCCGTAAAAATAGCTGAGGCGGATGCCCTCAGGCCCGCTGTAATTGCCCGACATCAGCCCGAAGTAGTCGGCCGACATCAGCGTACCGAGAGCCTTGGGTTGAAGAGGGGCGCTGCCGGCGCCGGGCTGATCTACAAGGAAGCGAGTCGCAAAATGGTTGATCTCGAACCACGGCAACAGCACCACCGCGCCGAGTAAAAATGCGCCCGCCCCCGCAGCGCCCAACGCCAGCAAGGTGCGCGACACGTTTTCGCGCGCTGCCGCGAGAAGCGCCACCAAAGCGAGGCCGCAAAATGCCGCCGCGCCGAAATGTCCGGTGAGCACGATGAACCCCGCCGCTAGCGCGGTCAACGCGTAGGCATCGATTGCGCCAGTCTCGGTCGCCGAGAGCGCCGCCCACAACAGCCACGGCAGCAGCGACGCAGCTTCGAACAATCCCAGCTCCGTGGTGTGCGCGGCGAAGAATCCGTTGAACGCGTACAGCACCCCGGCCAGCGCCGCCGGGATCACGTTGTCGAACCAGCGCAGCGCGAGCAGGTACGCTCCGGTCAGCGCGATGAAGGCGTGCAGCGTCAGTTCCCACACCAGCGATCGCGGCGTGATGCCTGCCAGGAAGAACGGCCAGTGCAGCGGATACCAGGCGCCGACGGCGGGGTCGGAGAGAAACGGCATGCCCGAGAACAGATACGGAGTCCAGTGCGGCAGACGTCCGCCGCGCACCGCGTCGGCGAAGTATTTCTGCACGGGATACGAGACGTCCGCCAGATCCCAATGAATCGACATCTGGCCGCTGAATAGCGGAATGGCATAGAACAAAACTGCCAAAATAGCGAACCCCGGCCAGACCAGCGTAGCGCCCCGCTCCTGTAACCTCCGCGCGCCTGCGAACATCTTTCCAATTGTAGGGAAGTGAAGGTAGAGACGTTCTGAAACCGATCAAGCGGCGCATAGAACACAGCCGCGATAACTGAAGACCACAACTGGAGAATCCTTATGAAACCGAGCAACACTCGTATTGCGCTAGGCGTGTCCCTATTGGCTCTTGGCGGCCTGGTAGCCGCGGCCTCGAATAGCCCGGAGCCAGTCTACAATCCCTCGGCGGAGGTCCGTATGTCGGCAGTGATTACGGGCGTCCGCCAGGTGCCGGCCGGCAGTCCCCTGGCCGGCGTGCATCTTACGGTGCAAGTGAAAACCGGCGTGGCCGACGTGTACCTGGGCCCCGCCGATTTCATCAAAATCTTCAAGACGAATTTCCCCGCCGGAGCGCCCATTCAAATCATCGGCGCGCGCGTGGCGAGCGCCGGTGGCGAAGTGATTCTGGCGCGCGAAGTGACCGAAGGCCCAACCTCCATCACACTGCGGGAACTCACCGGTGCGCCGGTGTGGGAGCATTGGGGCGTCGTGGCCGATAGCGCAGTGAGCGGCGGCTAGACCATTTTCTGAGTATTTATAGACCATAGCCGCAGTGGCGAAAATGGGCTGTTGCGTGTTCTGAATTCACCGCAGTAAGGGCCGCGGCCACGGCATGCTCCAGCAATTCCAGTTGGCGGATCTTCCAAGC